>JBJMGP010000038.1:0-154286 GCA_045807865.1 Pyrinomonadaceae bacterium | reverse complement strand
GATGCGCTCAAGGCGTGCCCTGCGCGGCGCGCCTTCGTGAACCGATTTTCAAACCGAATTGAAGATCCTGCGGGTCGAATTACTCCAAAACTCCCCGGTAAAGCGGTTACCTCGAAATACTGTTGCCCGCCGGGGGAATATGACGATTAAAGAAGCGAGACTGATACTTTTAGGGCGTTTATGATGTAGTCGCCTGCGGCCGAGCCTGAGCAGGACGCAGCGGTTGAGCGTTTAACTCAGGCAAATATTATTCCCCGCTCTGTTCGAGGGGAACGCCTTGAAATTGTCAGGAATTAAGCCGTATCGGGGGGAAGTTAAAGGCTTACCTCATCCGAAATCCAGAAGAAATCCAAAAAAAGCAATCCCGGTGCAACCGCCTTAACTGTCTTTTGTTTTGCGCGCATTGTAACATCATTCTCACCTTTGGCAAGCATTTAGGTTCGATTTTTCACCGCTCCAACAAAAGCGCGCCGCCGGAAAAGCTCCGCCAGAACTCACGCACGCGTCGAAAGCGAGCCCTTTCAATCGAGGTGAAAGACCTCGTCCAGATTTTCGGACACGGGGCTGTCGTCCGGGTTCGTCAGCATCAGTTCCTTCATGTACGCCCACCAGCGGCGACAGACCTCTGTCTCGGCGATCTGACGCCACAGTTCCTCCGACTCGACCTCGGCGTACGCGAAAAGCCTCTCCGTCCCGGGCTTGTAAAAGATGGAGTAGTTGTGCACGCCGTGCGCACGCAGCAACTCCTCCATCTCCGGCCACACGGGATTGTGCCGCCGCTCGTACTCTTCGCGCCGACCCGGCTTCAACTTCATCAGGAACGCTTTGCGAATCATGACAATGTTAGTGTCAGGCGCGTGACGGAGGCGGGCGCGAAGCGGTAGACGAGGCGGCCGCCGGCGCCGACGCCCACCGCCTCGTCGCGCGGCTCCAGGCCCCGCGGATTCTGGAAGCTGTTGTGCGCGTGGATGTCCGTCGAGTTGAGCACGCGCGCCTGCGCGGAGGCGACGCGCCCGCCGACGATGTCGATCTCGGTCTCGCGCGCGCTCTTCGCGTCGGGGTTGACGGCCGTGAGCGTCAGCACCTTGCCGTTTAAAGAGGCGGAGCCCGCCAGCCCCCAGAACTCCTGGCGACCGGGGCTGCTCCCGCCGCGCATGTAGGAGACGCGCGGGGCGATGAACTCGGTGCGCAGGGATTGCGCGCCCTGGTGCGGCGTGTACATCTCGAAGACGTGGAAGTTCGGCGTGACGATGAAGTTGTCCTCGTAGGCCAGGAAGAGCGAGTGGATGGTGTTGACGAGCTGCGCCGGGTTGGCCATCGCGACCTTGTCCGCGTGACGCTGGAAGGTGTCGAGGTTGACGGCCGAGATGAGCGCGTCGCGCAGAGTGCTCTGGTAGGCGTAGAGGTAACCGGCCGGCATCTGGGGATCCTGCGTGTTGTGCCACGCGCCCCACTCGTCCACGGCGAGGCGGACGTTGCGCTGCGGGTCGTTCTCGCCGAGCACCGCCCAGTGCGAAGTGATGAGCGACTCCATCCGGTCGGCGCGGTGGATGAGTTCGTACCACTCGTCGTCCGTGTAGACCGTGGGGTCGCCCTTCCCCGTCGTCCCGGAGTAGTAGTGCAGCCCGAAGCCGAAGACCCTCTCGGCCATGCGCGGCCCCTTCTCCATGAGCTTCGTGAAGAACCGCCGCGTCCAGCCCACGTCGGCGCCGTTCGGCCCCGTGGCGATGAAGTTGTACTTGACCGTCTGGTAGGTCGGCACCCAGGCGGTGAACTTTCGGAACTCGGTCGCGTACTCCTCGGGCGTCATGTCGCCGCCGCAGCCCCAGGACTCGTTGCCGATGCCCCAGTAGGCGACGTTGTATGGGTCGCGGTCGCCGTTGGCGGCGCGCAGGTCGGAGAGGGTGGTGAGCCCCGCGGGCGCGTTGCAGTATTCGAGCCATTCGAGAAAGGTGCGCACGTCGCGGCTGCGCACGTTGGCGGCGAAGTAGGGCTGCGAGCCGGTCAGCCGGCAGAACTGCATGAACTCGCCGGTGCCGAACCAGTTCGGCTCGTACTTCTGCGGGCCGGACTTCAAATTCTTATAGGCGTCGGTCGCCTTGTAGTTGGTGTCGGCCCAGAAGTTGACGCGGCGCGGCCGCTTGTCGCGGGGGCCGATGCCGTCGCGCCAGTCGTACTGGTCGGCGAAGCAGCCGCCGGGCCAGCGCATCACTCCCGGCTTGATGCGCTTGACGTGCTCGACGAGGGCGCGGCGGATGCCGCCCACGTTCGGCACCTTGGAGTTCTCGCCGACCCAGATGCCGTCGTAGACGACGCCGCCGAGGTGCTCGACGAAGTGGCTGTAGATGTTCGGCGAGATGGTGCCGACCGGCTCGTTGAGAAGCACCTCGATCTTCGCCTCCGCCCCCTGCGCGCCGCGCGGCGCGACTAGCGCCAACGCCCCCGCGGCCAGAGCACCGCCCACGAATTCACGTCTTCCGACTGCCATCCCTGTCCCCCTCCGCCCGCGTAGGTTAGTCCGAGCCTGCCTGATGATTAACCGGGACAGCGCCGCTCAGAAGTTGAAGCGGTCGATGTTCTCCTTGTTGAAGATGAAGGGCGCGCCGAGGCGCACCTCGTCGCCGGCCACGTCGATCTTGCCGAGCCGCCCGGCGGTGATGCTCGTGTCGCCTGCCTTGAGCTGGTCGTTGGCGAGCGCGTTCGAGACGTAGACCGTGAGGTAGCCGAGGTCAACCGTGTTCCAGAGCACGATGGAATCGATGACGCCCTCCTTGATGTACGGGCGGCACATGTTCGGGAGCGAGAGGCCCGTCACCTTCACGTCCGTCCGGCCCGACTGCTTGACGGCCTCGGCGGCGCCGGGCACGGCGGGCGCGGCGATGGCCATGATGAGCTTCACCTGCGGGTAGACCTTTAGGACGGTCTGCGTCTCCGCGAACGCGCGGTCGCGGTCGCCCTCCGAGGGCTGGATGGCGACGAGGTGCAGGTCTGGATACTTCTCGGCCAAGCGCTCCTTGATGTACTTGATCCACTCGTTCTGGTTGGCGGCGCTCAGAGAGGCGGTGATGATGGCGAAGTCGCCCTTGCCGCCCGTGATGCGCGCGGCCTCGTCGGTCAGGGTGTAGCCGATGCCCTGCGGCGTCGCCTGGTTGATGAAGAAGTCGCGAGCGTCCTTCTCGGCGTCGGCGTCCCACGTGACGACCTTGATGCCCTTCTCCTTCGCCTTGCGCAGAACGGTCGAGATGCCGACCTTGTTCTCGACGCTGACGGCGATGGTGTCCACGCCGCGCGTGATCCAGGCTTCGACCACCTCGTTCTGCTTCGCGGGGTCGAGGTCGGTCGGCCCGTCCCACAGCAGTTCGACGCCTAACTCCTTCGCCGCCTCATCCGCCCCGGCCTTGCAGCTGACGAAGTACGGGTCGCCCTTCGCCTTCGGCATCAACGCGACGACGGCCTTCTTACCGCCGCCCGGCTTCGCCGGGTTCGAGCCCTGCGTGCCCACGCCGACTACGCCCGCGCCCGCCCCCGCGTTCTCCCTCACGGAGCGCACGAGCATCCAGTTGCTGCCGGCCACGACGAGCGCGCCGAGCAGTATGACGGCGCTCAGGACTGCGACTTGCGAGTTTCTCACCTCTTCGTCCTCCGCTGGATTGACGGCGCGCGCCGGCCTTGTGCGCGCGCGCGTCGAAAGTCGGTCAAGCAGAATCGTCACGACGAGCAGCACGCCCGTCAGGATGCCCGCCAGCTCCGCCGGCTGCGCCGAGAGCCGCAGGCCGTTCTGGAGGATGACGATGCCGAACAGCCCGAGTAGCGTCCCCAGAACCGTCCCGCGCCCGCCGAAGATGGACGCCCCGCCGAGCACCACGGCCGTGATCGCCATCAGCTCGTAGCCCGTCCCCGCGTCCGACTTCGCCTGGCCCAGGTGCGCGACGTACACGACCGCCGCGAGGCTCGAAGCCAACCCCGACAGCACGTAGATGAGCGTCAGGCGCGCGCGCACCGGGATGCCCGCGTAGCGCGCCCCCTCGGCCGAGAAGCCGATGGCGTAGAGGCTCCGCCCGTACGCCGTGCGTTGCAGCCACCACCAGACGCCGACGGCCGCCGCCGCCAGGATGAAGAGCTGCGTCGGCACGAGCCCGCCGACGTAGCCCTGTCCGAGAAAGAGGAACCCCTGCGAGAAGCCCGAGTAGTTCTCGACGCCGCGCGTCAAGCCTTCCGCCACGCCGCGGAAGAGCGAGAAGGTGCCGAGCGTCACGATGAGCGGCGGGAAGTTCAGGCGCGTGATGATGAGCGCGTTCAGCAGACCGCCCAGCGCGCCGACGCAGAGCGTGAGCGCGATGGCCACGGGCATCGGCAGCCCCGCGTCGCGCCACAGCGCCCCGAGCACGACCGCCGCCAGCCCCATCATCGAGCCGACCGAAAGGTCGATGCCGCCCGTGATGATGATGGGAGTTAAGGCGAGGGCCAGCAGGCCGATCTCGACGGCGAGGCGCGTGATCTCAAATGCGTTCCCGCTCCCGAGGAAGTTGCTGCCCGTCACGGTGAAGACGGCGCACTCGGCGAGGATGACGACGAGCAGCACCCACTCGTTATTCGGGAAGGCGCGCTCGCGCCAGGGCGCCGTGAGCTTCAGCGTGCGCGCTTCCGTCTGCGGTAAGGCTTCGCTCATTTGGCGGCCCTCGCAGTCTTCAACGTCAGCCCGCCCACACGCATTCGCTCGAAGTGGCCGAGTGCAACGTCCGACACCAGGGCCGCCAGGATGATCGCGCCCTGAATCGCCTTCTCCCAGAAAGGATTGATGCCGACGAAGGTCAGAGCCGTTCCTATCGTCCCCAACAGCGCCACGCCGACGAGCGTCCCCACCAGAGTCCCGCGCCCGCCCGTAATCGCCGCCCCGCCGACGACGACCGCGGCCACGGCCTTCAGCTCCAGCCCGATGCCGGCGTTACTCGGCACGGCCGAAAACCTCACCGCGTTCAGAAGCGCCGCCAGCCCGGTCAACGCGCCCATCAACACGAAGACGCCGAAGACGACGCGGCGCGGCTCAATGCCTGCGAGCCGCGCCGCCTCCGCGTCCGACCCCGTGGCGTAGACCGCGCGCCCCGCGCCCAGGTTCCTCAACATCCAACTGAACGCGACCAAAACCCCCAGCGCGACCCCGACGATGAGCCACTGCGCCAACGTCTGCCCGAGCCCGAACCACTGGAAGTTCGGCGGGAGGTTCTGCACCCACTCGCCCTGCGTCACCCAACGCAGAGCGTCGCGCCACGCGACGAGCATCGCCAGCGTCACGATGATCGAAGGCAGACGCAGGTAGCCGACCAGCGCCCCGTTCAAAGCCCCCATCAGCGCGCCGAGTAATAGAACGGACGGCAGCAGTAGCGCGACGGGCACGCCCTCCTTCGCCAGCCACCCGGCGGCCACGCTGCACACGGCGAACTGCGATCCGACCGAGATGTCTATCTCCCCGACGAGGATGACGAGCGTCATCCCCACCGCCACCAGCAGCACCGGCGCGTTATTCAACGCCAGGTCGCGCAAATTCCCCGCCCCGAAGAAGGTCGGCGCGGCCGCCCCCACCGCCACCAACAGCGCCACGTACGCCAGCGCCGCCGAGAGTTCACGCTTGTATCGACTGAAGTTCATCTGCTTCTCAGCCGCGCCTTGAGGCCGCTACGCGGCGGGCACCACTTCGTCGGGACTGTGGCCGAGCGCGAGCGCGAGGACTTTCTCCTGGGTCGCGTCGGCGCGGTCGAGGATTTCGACGAGGCGGCCGCCGTACATGACGGCGACGCGGTCGCTCATCCCCAAGATTTCGGGAAGCTCCGAAGAGATCATGAGGACGGCGACGCCCTCGGCGGCGAGGTCGGTCATCAGCGCGTGTATCTCCGACTTGGCGCCCACGTCGATCCCCTGCGTCGGCTCGTCGAGGATGAGCACCGAGGGCTTCGTCAGGAGCCAGCGCGAGAGCGCGACCTTCTGCTGGTTGCCGCCCGAGAGCGTCGCGACGGGGACGTAGATGGCCAGCGTCTTGACGCCGAGGCGGCGCGCGTAGTCGCCGGCCAGCTCCTTCTCCCGTTTGAAGTCGAGCACGCCGCGGCGCGAGATGCGGTCGAGCGAGGCGAGCGTGATGTTGGCGCCGATCTGCATGTCGAGGATGACGCCGTGGCGGCGCCGGTCTTCGGGCAGGTAGGCGATGCCGCGCCGGATGGCCGCGGCGGGGCTGCCGATGCGGACGGGCTCGCCGCGCAGAAGTATCTGTCCCTCATCGATTGGGGTGAGGCCGAAGACCGCGCGGGCGAGTTCCGTCCGCCCCGCGCCGACCAGTCCTGCGAGTCCGACGATCTCGCCCGCGCGCACAGAGAGGTTGACGCCTTTTATCCCCGACTCGGCGCAGCCGAGGTCGCGCAGCTCAAGCACCACGTCCCCCAATTGAACTTCGCGTTTGGGGAAGACGGCCGACAGCTCGCGCCCGACCATCATCTGGATGAGCTGCTGCCGGTTGACCTCAGACATGGGGCGCGTGTCGATGGTGCGCCCGTCGCGCAGCACCGTCACGCGGTCGGCGATGACGGGCAGCTCTTCCAGGCGGTGCGAGATGTAGACCATCCCGACGCCGCGCTCGCGCAAAGAGCGGATGACGTTGAAGAGGTTCTGCGTGTCCTCCTCGGAGAGCGAGGCGGTCGGCTCGTCCAGGATCAAGACCTTCGCGTCGGCGCCGAGGGCGCGCGCGATCTCGACCAACTGCTGCTGCGGCATCGTGAGGTCGCCCGCGTCCGCGTCCGCGTCGATGCGCGCGCCCACCTGCGCGAGTAGCTCGGCCGCGCGCCGCTGGCGGGCGCCCCAGTCCACGCGGCCGCCCATGCCGGACTGCTCGACGCCGAGGGCGATGTTCTCGGCGACGGTCAGCTCGGGGAAGAGCGCGGGCTGCTGGTAGATGGCGGCGACGCCCAGCTCCTTCGCCACGCGCGGCGAGTTGTTGGCGACCGTCCGGCCTTCTATCTGAAGCTCGCCGCCGTCGGGCTCGACCGCGCCGGTGATGATCTTAATCAGCGTGGACTTGCCCGCGCCGTTCTCGCCGATGAGCGCGTGCACCTCGCCCGCGCGCAGTTCCAGCGAGGCGCTCTTCAAAGCCTGCACGCCCGCGTAGGACTTCGTGATGTCGGTCGCCCGCAGCAGCGGGACTTCAGCCATTGCCTTCACCCCCGATGATGACGACGTAGAGTTCGGCCGGGCCGTGGACGCCGATGGCCAGCGTCAGCTCGATGTCTGAAGTGCGCGAGGGGCCGGTGATGAAAGTTATCGCCCTGCTCAACCCTTCCTCTCCCCTCTCGTTGATGGCGCGCAGTACCTCGCCCAGAGTCTGTCTAACCTGACCCGCCTCGATGATCGCGACGTGCGCCGAAGGGACGAGCGAGGCCAGACGGTGGCGCTCGGCGTCCGACTCAAGCACGAGCGTCCCCGTCTCGGCCACGCCCCACTGCGCGCCCGTCACGCCGAGGTCACTGTCGAAGAGGAGTTCGGCGTCGGCGTGCTCAAGCACCTCCATTGGCAGCGCCGCACGGCCCATCACACGACCCACCAGCGGCGAGTCCGACACGGCGACCCGACGCGAGTTCCTCTGCACGGCTATCTGCCGCACGATGTCGGCCGCCTCCGCCTCATCCTTCACGACGAAGCAACGGCCCGCCACCGCTTCCAACGCCTGTCGGAAACGCTCGACGGCCGTCCCCTCGAACATGACGGTCGCGCTCTGCCCGTCGCGCGCGGACACGTCTACGCCGTGCGCCGCAGCGGCATGATGCGCGGCCCTCACGGCGTCGTGCGGCGCGCTCGCCGCGAGGTGCTTGCGGATGGCGGCAAACATCTCGCGCCGCGCCTCTTCGTTTCGGCTCTGCTCGGACAAGGTTACTTCTTATGCTCCTCGCGCCACTGCTCGCGGAACGTGCGCGGGGCGAGCGGCGGCGCGTCGCGCCACTCCGTCCAGGCGGCGAGCGGCGGCGCGAGCTTTGCCAACAGTCCACCGACCTTGCCGATGCGGCCTTTGCGTACGACCGCGCCCTGCAACGCGCGAGCGACGCGCGCCCCCCAAAGGTACAGAGTGGGACTAGACCACGCGCGCGCGTAGAGCTTGAAGGCGAAACGCTCCAAAGGTCTACTCTTCACCGGCCCCTTCTGGTCGGCCGTGCCCGCAGCCGTCCCCTCCGTCACCTCCGCGCGCAGGTGCAGGAGCAGCTCCGGGATGTCTATCTTGACGGGGCAGACCTCGCGGCACGCGCCGCAGAGGCTCGAAGCGTAAGGGAGTTGCGCCGACTGTTTGAGTCCCGAGAGCTGCGGCGTGATGACCGCGCCGATGGGGCCGGGGTAGACCGACCCGTAGGCGTGGCCGCCGACCTGCTGGTAGACCGGGCACGCGTTCAGGCACGCGCCGCAGCGTATGCACGCGAGCGACTGCCGCGTCACGGGGTGCGAGAGCATCCGCGAGCGGCCGTTGTCCATCAGAACGAGGTGCAGTTCCTCCGGCCCCTCGTCCTCGGGCCGCCGCTTCGTCCCCGTGATTAAAGACTGGTAGGCCGTCAGACGCTGACCCGTGCCCGAGCGCGGCAACAGTTTGAGGAAGACATCCAGGTCGGTGAACTTCGGGATGACCTTCTCGACGCCCATCACGGCGATGTGCGTCCGCGGCAGGCTCGTCGTCAGGCGCGCGTTGCCTTCGTTCTCAAGAATGAGAATCGTGCCCGTCTCGGCCACGCCGAAGTTGACGCCGCTGATGCCGACCTCTGCCTCCGCGAAGCTCTGCCGCAGGATACGCCGCGCGGCGCCGGTGAGGACGGCCACGTCGTCCGTCGGCTCGATGCCGACCTTCTCGACGAACAGCTCGGCGATCTGCCGCTTCGACTTGTGAATCGCCGGCACGACGATGTGCGAAGGCGTCTCGTGCGCGAGCTGAATGATCCACTCGCCCAAGTCCGTCTCGACCGGCGCGAGCCCCTCGGCTTCGAGCGCGGCGTTGAGGTGTATCTCCTCGGTCGCCATGCTCTTCGACTTCACGACCCGCGAAGCGCCCTTCGCGCGTATCAACCCGAGAACGATGCGGCAAGCCTCCGCCCCGTCCCTCGCCCAGTGAATCTGCGCGCCCGCGCGCTCGGCGTTGCCGGCGAACTGCTCCAGGTACTGATCGAGGTGCGCGAGCGTCTCGTCCTTCGCCGCCCGCGCGCGGTCGCGCAGGCCCTCCCAGTCCTCGACCGTCGAGATGGCCTCCTTGCGACGCCCGCCGAACGTCGTCGCGAGGTTCCTGAGCGCCCCGCGCAACTGCACGTCCGCCAGCGCCTCGCGCGCGTTCCGGTCGAAAGTCTCTGAAGTCGGATGAGCCATTTAAGCTAAGCCAGGCATTCACATGGATAGACAAGATGAACAGGATAATGCAATTAACGTTTTGAAACTTTAATCTCTTATCCGGTCTATCCTGTCCATCCCTGTTAATTCATTCATTCGCGAGACGCGAGCAGCTCGGCCAGGTGCATCGTCTTGACCGCAGAGTTGTTGCGCGTCAGCCTGCCGCCGATCTGCATCAGGCAGCTCGCGTCGCCGGAGACGACGGCGCGGACGCCGGCCTTCTCAATCGCGTCGATCTTGTGGTCGAGGATGGCGACCGATATCTCCGGGTACTTGACGGAGAAGGTGCCGCCGAAGCCGCAGCAGGCGTCGGCGTTCGGCAGCTCGACGAACTCCGCGCCGCGCACGCCGCGAATCAGGCGGCGCGGCTCCTCGCGCAGCCCCAGGTCGCGCAGGCCGTGGCAGGCGTCGTGCCAGGTGACGCGCCCTTTGAAGCTGGCGCCCACCTCCTCGACCTTGAGCACGTTGACGAGGAACCCGCCGAACTCGTGCGTGCGCGCGGCGAGCGCTTCGGCGCGGCGTCGCCATCCCTCTTCGTCGGCGAACAGCTCGTGAAAGTGGTGCGCCATCGCCGTGCAAGAGCCCGAGGGGCTGACGACGTAATCGGCCCCGCCCTCTTCAAAGATCTCGATGAAGCGGCGCGCGAGCCGTCGCGCCTCCGCGCGGTAACCCGTGTTGAAGGCCGGCTGGCCGCAGCACGTCTGCCGCTCGTCGAAGACGACCTCGCAGCCCGCGCGCCGCAGGACTTCGACCGCGCTCGCCCCGACCGAGGGCCAGAGCTGATCGACCAGACACGTGACGAAGAGCGAGACTTTCATCCTTGACCTGCGGCCCTAGGCGAGCATCGACGCGAAGGCGCGTTTCAAGTCGTCGATGACCTCGTCCGACATCGGCGCGACCTCGCCGATGAGGCGGCTGTTGACGAGGGCCTCGGAGGTTGACTCAAGCACTTCCAGACGGTCGAACGCTTCGAGCACGTCGGCGCCGACGACGAGCACGCCGTCGTTCTCAAGCAGAGCGATGGGCGCGCGCAGAGAGACCTGCCGCGCGAGTTCCTCTGGATCACGGAACTGCACGCCGTAGGGGACGCGCCCCACGTCGCGCAGGAGCAGGTAGCTCTCGGGGATGGTGCGCGAATCCAGAGGGGCACGCGTCACACTGAAGGCCGTCACGTTCACCGGCGAGGCGTTGAGCACGGCCCCCACGTTCGGGTGGCGCCCGTAGATGGCCCGGTGGTTGCGCGCGGCGCGGCTCGCGCGCTTGCCCGCCTCGGCCCGGCCGCCGCGCACGAGCACGAGGTCTGCAACGTCGAGCGCGTGGCGGTCTACCTGCGAAGGGATGATGAGGAAAGAGTCTCCGTCCACGCGCGCCGAGAAGCTGCCGCCCGTGCTGATGAAGAGGCGCTGCTGGTAGCCGCGGCGCGTGAAGTCCACCAGTTGCCGGCGCAGCTCGCGCTCGCGGCTCGAAGGCTGTTCGGGCTCGAACTCTTCGAGCGGCGGCACCTGGTTGCGCAGCTCAAGCTCCTCATCGTTCAGGTAACGGACATCCCCGAGCAGCTTCGCCTTGAGAAAGGTCTTCGCCGTGAACTCCAGGGTCTCGAACTTTTGAAACGCGCTCTGCAAACTCTCGCCGCCGATGGCGACGCCGTGGTTCTCCAACACGACGCAGTCGAAGCCTCCGGCGAACGTGTCCGCGATGCTCTTCCCCAAATCTTCGCTGCCGGGCAGCGCGTAGGGCGCGAAGCCGACCGGGCCGCAGACGTGGCGCGACTGGTGGAAGAGGCGCGTGTCGGGCGCCTGCCCCGTGATGCTGAAGGCGACGAGGGCGACGGCGTGCGCGTGGACGACGCCGCGCACGTCGGGCCGCGCCGCGTAGATCATCTGGTGGAAGGGCAGTTCCGACGAAGGCGGGTGCAGTCCTTCATTAGTGCCGTCGGGGTTGACGCGGACGATGTCTTCGCGGCGCAGGCCGCCCTTGTCCACGCGCGCGGGCGTGACCCAGACCGTGCCGTCCGGCTCGCGGATGGAGAGGTTGCCGCCCGAGGTCGTCGTCATGCGGTAACGATAGATGCGCTCCATCGTCTGCATGATCTCGTCGCGCGGGTGGAGATACTTTGAAAGTCTGCTCATCTCAAACGTCCCACTTGCCCTTCAAAACTGTGTGCCCTTCAGGCCGCGGCGGCGGCTTCCAGATAACGCGCCTCGACCTCGGCGTAGCGCCGCGCGGCCTCTTCGGTCTTTTCGTTTGAGCGTGGCTCGAAACGGCGCAGGGAGACGTTCTCCGAGACGTGGCGCCGTGCTTCGGCGAGCGACGCGAAGCGGCCGGCGGCCGTGGCCTGCACGAGCACGTTGCCCGTCACGGTCGCCTCGACCGGCCCGGCGAGCACGGGCCGAGCGCACGCGTCCGCGGTCGCCTGATTGAGATAGTCGTTGCGGCTCCCGCCGCCGACGATCTGCACGCCCTCGACCTTCGTCCCCGTCAACTCCTCAATCGTGCGCAGCACCGACGCGTAGCGGAAGGCGAGCGAGTCGAGGATCACCTGCGTCAGCGCCGCGGGGTTTTCCGTCGTGACCTGCTGTCGGGTCTCTTTGAGCTGCGCCGCGACCGCTTCGAGCATCGACGGGGGGCTGAAGAGCCGCGGGTCGTCGGGGAAGATGAAGCCGGGATGGCCGTCCATGTTTTCAACCTGCCCGAGTAGCTCTTCGTACTCCACGCCCGCGCCGCGCGCGGCCCACTCGGCGCGGCACGACTCGAAGACCCAGAGCCCCATCACGTTCTTCAGGAAGCGGACGGTGCCGAAGGCCCCGCCCTCGTTCGTGAAGTTGTGGCGCGCCACCTCGGCCGAGACGAGCGGCGCGCCGCGCTCCACGCCGACGAGCGACCAAGTGCCCGAGGAGATGTAAGCCCAGCCTTCTTTAAGCGGCGCGCCCGCCACCGCGCTCCCCGTGTCGTGCGTCGCCGGCGCGACGACGCGCACGCCTTCGAGCCCTAACTCTGCACCAATCTCCGGCGCGAGCGGGCCGAGGTCTGTGCCCGCCGGAACTATCTCCGCCAGCAGATGTCGGGGCAGTTCCAGACGCTCTATCAACTCGTCATCCCAGCGCCCCGTGTGCGCGCCGACCAGCTGCGTCGTCGTCGCGTTCGTGTACTCGCACGCGGCGCGGCCCGTGAGCATGAAGTTGACGAGGTCTGGAATCAGGAGCAGCCGCGCGGCGTCCGCGGGCAAGCCCTCGCGCGCGTGCGCGCGGAGCTGGTAGAGCGTGTTCAGTTCGAGGAATTGAATCCCCGTGTGCCCGAAGAGCTCTGCGCGCGGGACGACTCGAAAGACCTCTTCCATCACACCGCGCGTCCGCGCGTCGCGGTAGCAGACGGGGTTCTCGATTAACGCGCCCTCGGCATCGACCAGACCGTAATCGACTCCCCAACTGTCAACGCCGATGCTCCGCACCGCGCGCCCCGACTGCCGCGCGCGAGCGCCCGCCTCCCCCAACCCTTCTTTTATCTCTCCAAGAATCTCCGCGAACGGCCAGCGCAGCCGCCCGCCCTCCTCCCGCGGCGGGTACTTAAAACGCCGCACCTCTTCGAGCAGAAGCTCGCTCTCGGCCACGCCGCACAGGAAGACGCGCCCGCTGCCCGCGCCGAGGTCAACCGCTATATAAAGCGAGTCGCTCATCAGGAAGGACCAGGCAGCCGCCCACTCTCCTTAAACAATTCCTGAAGCGGCCGCGCCCTTCTGCGCGGGGCGCTCTTCGGCCTTACGCTGGCGGTAGCCGCTGGCGCGGTAGGCGGCGATGGGGTCGATGGCCCCGCCCTCGCGCTCGCGGGCGCGGGCGAGAATCGGGGAGACGTCGGTCGTGAACGCCTGCTTGAGCGTGGCGAGCGCCATCAAGGGGTCGCAGTTCGTCTGCGCTTCGGTGAGCGCGTTACGGTCTACGAGGTGCGCCTGCACGTATGCGCGCGAGAGTTCCACGGCGCTCGACATCAGAGACTCGACCGGGTCGGTGACGTTGTGCGACTGGTCGAGCATGTAGGCCGGGTCGAACTTCTCGACCTTGGAGAGTTCGGCGTCCACCAGCTCGTTAAAGATGAGGAAGAGCTGGAAGGGCTTGATCGAGCCCGCGTCGAGGTCGTCGTCGCCGTACTTCGAGTCGTTGAAGTGGAAGCCGGCCAGCTTGCCGAACTGGATGAGGCGCGCGACGATCATCTCGATGTTGACGTTCGGCGCGTGGTGGCCGAGGTCAACCAGGCAGAACGCCTGCGGCCCCAGCTCGCGCGCGCAGTGATAGCTCACGCCCCAGTCGTTGATGACCGTCGAGTAGAAGGCCGGCTCGTAGAACTTGTGCTCGATGAAGAGCCGCCAGTCCGTTGGCAGGGCCTTGTAGATGTCGCGCATGCTGTCGAGGTACAGCTCAAGCACGCGGCGGAAGTGCTGCTGGCCGGGGAAGTTTCCGCCGTCGCCGATCCAGACCGTGTGGGCCTTCGAGCCGATTTTTTGCCCCAGCTCGATGCACTCGACGTTGTGCTCGACGGCCTGCCTGCGGACGGCCGCGTCCGGGTGTGTGAGCGAGCCGTACTTGTAGGACTGCGGCTGGTTGACCTGATCCTGGAACGTGTTCGAGTTCATCGCGTCGAAGTGCAGGCCGCGCGCGCGCGCGAACTCGACGAGCGCGTCCGGGTCTTCCGGCTTGTCCCAGGGGATGTGGAGCGAGACGCCGGGCGTCGAGCGGACGAGCCTGTTGATGGTCGCGCAGTCCTCCAGCTTCTCGAAGATGCCGCGGGGCTCGCCCACGCCGGGGAAGCGTGCGAACCGCGTCCCGCCCGTGCCCACGCCCCACGAAGGCACGGCCACGCGGAAGGCTTGCGCCTTCGCCGTCAGCTCCTCGATGTCCCGCCCGCGCCGGCGCAGCTGCTTGCCGAGGTGCTCGTAGTCCTCCTCGACCCACGCGCCCGCCGCCCTGTTCTGCTCCGCGATGAAGTCGTCGCCAATCTCGAAGTGAGTCGCCATGGTGTTCTCTCCTACCTGAGGAAGCCGTCCTGTAAGCCGCCGTCCACGGGGATGACGTGGCCGGTCGTCTTGGCCAAACGTTTCGAGACGAGGAGGAAGATGCCCTCGGCCTGGTCGGAGGGCTCGATGGGCGTCTGGGTGAGCGAGCGCTTGGCGTAGAACTGCGCCAGCTTGTCGCGCAGGGCTTCGGTCTCTTCGGACTCGTCGAAGTCGATGTTGTACTTGGTCAGGGAAGCGATGACGCGGTCGCGCGGGAACATCGTGCTGCCCTTGACCACGGTCGCGGGCGCGACGGCGTTGACGCGGACGAGCGGCGCGAACTCGACGGCCAGTTCGCGCACGAGGTGGTTGGCCGCGGCCTTGCTCGTGTCGTAGGCGAGGCTCCCCTTCTTGGCGACGACGGCGTTGGCGCTCGTCGTCAGGACGACGTTGCCGGTCAGCCCCTGCTTCTTGAAGATTTGATAAGCCTCGTCGGCGACGACGTAGGCGCCGGTGACGTTGATGCCGAAGGTCAGGGCCCAGTGGCGGTCTTCGACGCGGCCGGACTTGTCGGGCGGGACGAAGACGCCGGCCGTGACGACGACCGCGTCGATGCCGCCGTAGGCGAGCATCGCGTCCTCGAACATCCGGCGGACGCTCTCGCGGTTCGTGATGTCGCAGGCGAGGCCGATGGCCGGGCCGCAGTTGCTGATCCCCGTGCCCGCGACGCCGATGCCCGGGCCGTACTGCGCGATGATCTCCTGCGCGGTCTCCTGCGCCGACTCCGCGTTGAGGTCAACGCAGACGATGTGCGCGCCCTCGCGGACTAAGCGGTGCGCGGTCTCCTTGCCGATGCCGGCGCCGGCGCCGATGACGACGATGATCTGGCGGTCGAGCTCCTTCTCGGGCGGCATGCGGCGGAGCTTGGCCTCTTCGAGCAGCCAGTACTCGATGTCGAAGGCCTCCTGCTGATCCATCGCCTCGTACTCGTCGATGGCCTCGGCGCCGCGCATGACCTCGATGGCGCAGTTGTAGAACTCCGCCGTCACCCTCGACTCGCTCTTGTTCTTGCCCCACGCGAGCATGCCGAGGCCCGGGATGAGGACGACCGTCGGGTTCGGGTCGCGCATCGCGGGCGAGTCCGGGTGCTTGCAGCGCTCGTAGTAGGCGGCGTAGTCCTCGCGATACTCGACGATGCCTTCGGCAATCGCCTTCTTGAGCGACTCGATGTCGCCCGACGCGGGCTCCCAATCGACGAAGAAGGGTTTGATCTTGGTGCGCAGGAAGTGGTCGGGGCAGGAGGTGCCGAGCGCGGCGAGGCGCGGCGCGTCGTGGCTGTTGACGAAGCGGAGCATCCGCTCGTCGTCCTGCACCGTGCCGACGAAGCGCCTGGAGGCCGAGACCTGACCGCGGACGAAGGGGATGACCTCGGCGATGAGGCGGCGGCGGTCGGCCTCAGGCAAAGGCCGGTGCTTCTGCCCGCCGAAGGTCTCCGCGCCCCTGTCCTTCGACTCGATGTAGCGCGCGGCGCGGTCGATGATTTCGAGCGCCGTCTCGTAGCAGGTCTTGTCGTCGTTGCTCCAACCGCTCATGCCGTGGTGGCCGAGCAGGATGCCTTTGGCCTGCGGGTTCTCCTGAATCAACTGCTCGATCTTCAGACCGATGTCGAAGCCGGGGCGTTGCCAGGGGATGTAGATCATCTCGTCGCCGTAAATCTCTTTGGTCAGCCGCTCCTGGTTGACGGACGCGGCGATGGCGATGACGGCGTTCGGGTGGAGGTGGTCTACGTGCTGGTACGGGACGAGCGTGTGGAGCGGCGTGTCGATGGAGCCGGCGCGCGGGTTGAGGTTGTAGACGCAGTGGCTGTACATCGGGTACATCGCGTCTTCGATCTCGGTCTTCGGCCCGTTCTCCGGGTGGTTGAGGTAGATCGGCTTCATCGCGCGTATCTTGTCGAGGTAGAACGAGGCGAAGCCGTCGCGCCTGGCCGTGCGCAGGTCGCCGCCCGAGCCCTTGACCCAGAGCACCTCGACCTCCTGCCCCGTCAAAGGGTCGCGCTCGATGAGCTTCGAGGAGGTGTTGCCGCCGCCCGTGTTCGTCAGCGTCAGGTCTTCGCCCAGCTTGTTCGAGCGGTAGACGAGGCGGTCGAGCCCCGAGAGTTGATCCGCGACCTCGTCCTGCCAGAGATACTTCACGTACTCGAAAGATTTCTTTTCGCGTTGGCTGCTCATAGACCCTCCTGCGGTTTCAGACTCCAGCCCGCCCGTCTCGGGCGGCGGTCAAGCGGTTAACTCTACGGGGCCGAACAAGTACCGAAGTCGCCACGTCGCGGGGGCACGCGCCCGGGCTCAAAAGAGATTGCTCAGGCTTTCAGGTCTTGCTGCTAACGGGGTAGGCGGAATTCTACTCGCACGGGGGCCGATTTGCCAAACACTATTCACGCGCCCCGGGCGCACCCGCCCTCACTTGCGCGGCGGGGCGGTCGAGTCGCGCGCGATGAGGTGCGTCGGGATGCGCAGCTCCAACGCCTGCTGCTCGGGGTGCTCGATCAAAGCGACGAGCGCCTCGACGACGCGGCGGCCGATCTCCGCGCGCGGCGAGCAGACGGTCGTCAGCGGCGGCTCCGAGAGCGCCGCGAACGCGATGTCGTCGAAGCCGACCAACGAGATGTCCCGCGGGATGGAGAGCCCCGCCTTGCGGAACTCGCGCATGGCGCCGAGCGCCATCATGTCGTTGGCGGCGATGACGGCCGTCGGCAGTTCCTTCGCGGCTAGGATTTCGCTGGCGGCCCTGCGTCCCCCGTCGAGGCGGAAGTCGCCCTCGTAGACGGCGGGCGGGGGCTCGTCGGGCAGGTAGCGCGCCATGAAGTCGAGGAAGGCGTCGCGGCGGATGACGCCCGAGGGGATGCGGGAGGCGCCGGCGATGTGCGCGATGCGCCGGTGGCCCAAGCTTACGAGGTGGCGGACGGCCTCCTCGATGCCGGCGGCGTAGTCCACGCAGATGTTGCTCATGCGCTCGCTCGCCACGTCGTGGCTGTCGAAGACGACCGAGACCTGCCGGCGCGTGATCTCGTGGAACAGCTCCGAGTCCAGCTCCGAGGTCATCAAGGCCACGCCCGCCATCTTCAACTCCGAGAGGCGGCGCACGTAGTCGGCGGCGCGCTCGGGGTCGTAGTTGGTGTTGAGCAGGATGACGTTGTAGCCGTGCTCGAAGGCCGACGACTCAATCGACTTGACCACCTCGGGGAAGAACGGGTTCGAGATGTCGGAGATGAGCAGGCCCAGCATGTTGCTGCGCCCCGAGGCGAGCGAGCGCGCGTGCGCGTTGGGGTGATACTCGCAGCGCTCGATGGCCTCCTGCACGCGCTTGCGCGTGTCGTCGGTGACGTACTTGGTGCCGTTGATGACGTGCGAGACGGTCGCGGTCGAGACGCCGGCCTCGCGGGCCACGTCCTTGATGCGGGATGTCTTGAAGGGGGGGAGGGGTGGGTGTTCGATCACCTGTCTGCGATGTTCTTCTCTCATCAGGTTTAGTCGCCCGGCAGTTCTCGCTCCGTACGCGGCCTCCCGGAATTGGGGGCGCTCTCGACGCGGGGGACGAAGCGAGCCAGCCCGAATGATACTTCGGTCGGGTACTTTTTAAAAGTCCGCCCGCGCCCGGCCGGACGCGGGCGGACTTTTAAAAGGGGTGGAGGTTTGACAAGGGGGCGTCAGCCCCGGCCGCCGACGGCCAGGCGCATGATGTTCTCCTCGGTCGTCTCCTCGCGCCCGAGGACGCCGGTGACGCGCCCCTCGTGCATGACGGCGACGCGGTCGCTGACGTTGATGACCTCCTCCATGTCAGAGGAGATCATGATGATGGCGACGCCCGACTCGGCGAGCTTCCTCATCAACTCATAAATCTCGGCCTTGGCGCCCACGTCGATGCCGCGCGTCGGCTCGTCGAAGATGAGGACTTTGGGTTCGAGCGCGAGCCACTTGGCGAGCACGACCTTCTGCTGGTTGCCGCCCGAGAGGTTCGCCGCGCGCACCTCGACCGACGGCGCCTTGACGTTGAGACGCTTGCAGACCTCCTTCGAGCCCTCCTTCTCTTTATCAAAAGAGATGAGTCCCGCGGGCGCGTAGCGTTCGAGCGCGGGCAGCGTCACGTTCTCGCGGATCGGCATGTCCACGATGAGGCCGGCCGTGCGGCGGTCTTCGGGGACGAGGTAGACGCCGTACTTGATCGCGTCCTGCGGCGAGCGGATGCGCAGGGGCTTCGAGTCGAGCAGGAGGCGCGACTCGACCGCCGGGTCGACGCCGAAGATGGCCTGCGCGGCCTCGCTCCGGCCGGCGCCGACCAGGCCCGCGAGTCCCAGAATCTCGCCGAGCCCCACGTCGAACTTGACCTGCTTGTCGGGGTAGCGCGCCGTGCGCAGGCTTTCGACCTCGAAGTAACGGGGCCGCTTCTCGCCGACGGGCTGTTGGTAGAAGGAGTCGATGTCGCGGCCGACCATGAGCCGCACCATCTGGTCGTGCGTGATCTCCTCGCGCCGCAGCTCGCCCGCGTTCGCGCCGTCGCGCAGGACGACCGCGCGGTCGGCGATCTCCTTCACCTCGCCGAGCCGGTGCGAGATGTAGATGACGGCGACGCCGTGCTCGCGCAAGTCCTTCACGACTCCGAGCAGGCGCTCCGTCTCCGAGAGCGTGAGCGAGGAGGTCGGCTCGTCCATGATGAGGATGCGCGCGTCCAGCGAGAGCGCCTTCGCGATCTCGACCAACTGCTGCTGCGCGATGGAGAGGCGGGCGAGCGGCGTGTCGGGCGCGATGTCGAGGCCGAGCCGCGCGAGGTGCTTCTTCGTCTCCTCCTCCATCCGCCCGCGGTCGATGAGGCGCAAGAGGCCGCCGCGCACGGGCTCGCGCCCGAGGTAGACGTTGGCGGCCACGTCGAGGTTGTCGAGGACGTTCAGCTCCTGATGGATGAAGGCGATGCCGTCCTTCGTCGCGTCCGACACGCCGGCGATGCGCGCGGGCGCGCCGTCGATGATGATCTCGCCCGAGTCCGGCTGGTGCACGCCCCCGAGCACCTTCATCAGGGTGGACTTCCCCGCCCCGTTCTCGCCGAGCAGCGCCACGACCTCGCCCGCGCCCAGCTCGAAGTCCACGCCCTTCAGCGCGTGCACGCCCGGGAAGCGCTTCTCAATCTTCCGCATCTGTAGGATGGGAGGCATGATTTCAGTAGGCAGTAGTCAGTAGACGGTAGCGCTCCGCGCCGCGCAGGCGACCATTAAGAATCAACCGGGCTGAGTAAGACAGTTTCCTACTGACTCCTGCCTACTGACTACTGTCTACTTCCCTTATCCCCTTCCGCGAAGCTGGTTAATCTGCTTGGTGAAATCCTCGACGGCGTCCTTCTTGATGACCTTCGTCTCGACGAAGAGCTGCTTGTTGGCCGGTATCTTCGAGCGGTCGCCGGAGAGCACCTGCGCCATCATCTTGATCGCCTGGTAGCCGAACTCGAAGGGCTGTTGGACGATGGTGCCGTAGATCGAGCCGTCCTTGATGCCCGCGAGCGTCTCGTCCTCCTCGTCGAAGGCGATGATCTTGACCTGGCCGGTCTTCCCCGCGTCGCGCACGGCGCCCACGATGGCCGGGCCGTTGTAGCTCCAGAGGCCGACGAGCCCCGCCACGTCCGGGTACTTGACCAGCGTGTCCGAGACGTTCGACTTGGCGCGGACGCGGTCGGTGTCGTCGGTGCGCGTGTCGATGATCTGGACGTTCGAGCCGGCGAGCCTCTCCTTAATGCCCTGCAAGCGCTCGGCCGCGTTGCGCGCGTCGAGCTTGCCGACGAAGACCATGATCTTGCCGCCCTGCGGCAGCGCCTCCTTGATGAGGTCGCCCGCCTGGCGGCCGGCCGCGACGTTGTCGGTGCCGACGTAGCAGGCGCGGCTGCTGTTGGGCGCATCCGAGTCCTGCGTGAAGACGAGCGTCTTCTGCGAGACCTCGTTGATGAGGCCGGTCTGGTTGTCCGGATCGACGGGGCTGATGGCGATGCCTTCGATGCCCTTGGCGAGCAGGTCGTCCACGATGCGCTTCTGCTCGGCGGCCGTCCCGTCCGAGGGAATCTTGAACTCGGTCGTCACGTCGGGCAGCTCCGCGTCGGCCTTCTCGACGCCCTTGCGCGCGATAGTCCAGAAGTCCGAGGCGTTGTTGGTGACGAAGGCGAGCCGCTTGGCGCCGCCCGCGGCGCCGCCCCCGTTGGAGGTGTTACTGCCGCCGGTGGCGTTGGTGCCGCCCCCGGTGCCCTGCTGCGTGCAGGCGGCCGCGGCCAACAACAGGCAGGAGCACAGGAGCATCATCTTCTTCAGTGTCATCTCGCTTCTCCTCATTATCCGAATTTTATGACTGCGTCAGCATAACGGTCAGTACCACCTGCGGTAGCGGGTGGGTCAGGTTACATCAAGGGGCTTTGACGCTTAAGACGGACCCACCCGCTACCGCAGGTGGTACTGACTTGCTCTCCCATCAACGCGCGCTGAACTTATAAACCGTCGTCGAGCGGAAGCGCCCGCCCTTGCGCAGCACGGTCGAGGGGAACTCGGGGTGGTTGGGCGAGTCCGGAAAGTGCTGCGTCTCCAGACAGAAGCCGTAGCGATAGCGGTAGGGCTTGCCGCCCTTGCCCACGTCGCTCCCGTCCAGGTAGTTCCCCGTGTAGAGCTGCACGCCCGGCTCGGTCGTCCAGACCTCCATCGCGCGCCCCGTCGTCGGCTCCGTGACGCGCGCCGCGAGGCGGAGCACGCCGGCCCGGCCGTTGACGACGAAGTTGTGGTCGTAGCCCTTGCCGAGCTTCAACTGCTCTTCGTCCTGCTCGATGCGCGCGCCGATGGCCGTCGGCCGCGTGAAGTCGAAGGGCGTCCCCTTCACGGGGCGCAGCTCGCCCGTGGGGATGGCGCCGGCGTCGGTCGGCGTGAAGCGGCTGGCGTTAACCGTCAGGAGATGGCCGAGGATGTCGCCGCTGCCCTGCCCGGCGAGGTTGTAGTAGTTGTGGTTCGTCAGGTTGACGACGGTGTCCTTGTCCGTCGTCGCGGAGTAGTCGATCTTCAACTCGTTCGCGTCGGTGAGCGTGTAGACGACCCGCACCGAGAGGTTGCCCGGGTAGCCCTCCTCGCCGTCCTTGCTCAGGTAGGTGAGTTCGAGCGCCGAGCCGCCGCGCGCGGCGAGCGGGCGCGCCTTCCAGACCACCTTGTCGAAGCCGCGCACGCCGCCGTGCAGGTGGTTCTCGCCGTTGTTCGTGGCGAGCGTGTACTCCTTGCCGTCGAGGGTGAACCGCCCCTTCGCGATGCGGTTGGCATAGCGGCCGACGAGCGAGCCGACGTAGGTGGTCGTCTTCTGGTAGCCCTCGATGTCGTCGAAGCCGAGCACCACGTCGTCGAATTTGCCGGCGCGGTCGGGCACCTTGAGCGAGACGACCGCGCCGCCGTAGGTCGTGATGCGCGCCTCGGCACCGTGCGCGTTCTTCAGCGTGTAGATGTCCACGGCCTGCCCGTCCCTCGTCCGCCCGAAGCTCTCCCTCTTCGGCACGCTCCTCCCCACCGCCGCGGGCGCGAGCCCGAGCGAAACGACCGAGCAGAGCAGGAGCAGCGCCGCCGTCCTCTTCAAGAGCATAGTCAGAACTCCCCGGATGAATGATTTCAAAAAACCACTTGCGCCATCACGCCGGCTTCACGCGCGCCGGGCGACGCTGGAATATCTGGTCGGCGATGACGCCGATGAGGATGACCGCGCCCAACACGGCGAAGTTCAAAGAGCTGGGGATGCCGAGCAGGTTGACGAGATTCTGCAAGACCTGCAAGAGCGCCGACCCGATGAGGATGCCGATGATCGAACCCTCGCCGCCTCTTAAACTACAGCCGCCCAGGACCGCCGCCGCGATGCCGTACAGCTCGAAGGAGTTCCCGTGCGAAGAGGGCGAGATCGAGTTCGTGTAGAAGGCGAAGACGATGCCGGCGATCCCGACGAGCGCGCCGAGGATGATGTAGGCGCTCGACACGATCCTCTGCGAGTTGATGCCCGAGTATCTGGCCGCCGTCTCGTTCCGCCCCACCGCGTACAGGTAGCGCCCGTAGACCGAGCGGTGGAGTATCACCCACATCACGACGCTGACGATGATGAGCAGCACGAACGGCGTCGGCACCCCGAACAGACTCCCAGTCGCCACGTTGCGCAGCGTCTCGAACCCCGCGGCCGCCCCGAAGCCCTTCGTCTCGTCGTTCGAGATGAAGCGGGCGAGGCCGCGGTAGAAGAGCAGCCCGCACAGCGTGACGATGAACGGCTGTACGCGCACCTTCGTGATGAGCAGGCCGTGGAGCGCGCCCAGCCCCGTGCCGATGCCGATGGTGGCGAGCACCGCCAGCGCCGAGGGCCAGCCCCACTCCGTCAGCATCATCGAGAGCAGCACGCCGAGGAGCGCGAAGACCGAGCCGACCGAGAGGTCGATGCCGCCCGTGATGATGACCAGGCCCAGGCCGATGCTGAAGATGCCGTACATCCCGATCAGGCGTGCCATGTTCTGCAAGTTCGTCACCGAGAGGAAGCGCGGCTCCTGGCCGAGAATCCGTTCGACGACGGGCACGAGGGCGCAGAGCAGTACGAGCAGCAGAAAGGTGCCGAGTTCTTTCTTCATCGACTTTTCTCTCGGAGGGAAGCGGTTAACAGGCACGCGCAGACAAAACGCCCTTCAGCAGAGGCACGTGAAGTCCGCCGCGGGGGACTGTCAAACAGAAAACTGTAACTCTTGATACGTGCCTTCTACTGTAACTCCGGCCATTTTGCAAGCAGGCGGGCGCCCCGTGAGGAAGAAAGATGGGAAGTATGAACTATGAACGCTCAAGGGTGGACTGAAGGCGACCGGCTTTTAGTCCACCCTTGAGCGTTCATACCTCATCGTTTTAAGCTTATTCTAACGCCCGACGACGCGCGCGAGGAACTCGTCCGCCGCGACCTCGACCGCGCCGCCGAGCCCGGCGCCCGTCGGCTCGCCGGGCTCGACCGACCAGCCCGAGATGCGGCCGGCCATGCTCTGCCCCACCGCCTCCCGCAAAGGCCCTTTGATGAACTTCCACCCGTAGACCAGCCGCCCGCTCACGATCACACGCGACACGCCGAGCCCCGTGATGACGTTCGCAATCCCTATCCCGAGGTACTCGCCCAAACGCTCCAACGTCCGGCGCGCGCGCAGCTCGCCGCCCTCGGCCCTCGCCACGATCTCGACGAACCGCGGCGGCGTCTGCCCGCCCAACTGCACGCGGTCGCCCACGTACAGAGATGAGGCCGCCGACGCCGACGCGTACATCTCCCAGCACCCGCGGTTCCCGCACCGGCACTGCTTTCCACCCGCGACGATGGTCATGTGCCCGAACTCGCCGGCCAGCCCCTCGCCCCCGCCCGTCCCGCGGTAGACCTCTCCGCCCAACACGAGCCCGACGCCGATCCCCGTCCCGCTCCTCACCAGCGCGAAGTTCGACGGCGGCGCCTCCGCCGCGTCGCGCAGCCGCAGCCTCGCCTCGTACATCGCCGCCGCCGTCGCGTCATTCTCGACGACGACCGGCACGAGAGCCCCGCCGTCCCCGCACGGCCTCACGCTCAAAGCCTGCGCCACGTCCACGCCGCGCCAGCCGAGGTGCGGCGCGTAGACCATCCGCCTGCGCTCCGCGTCGGTCGGCCCCGGCACGCTCACGCCGATGACTCTCAACCGGCGCCCCGGCACCTTCGCGCACAGGCGCTTCACCGACGCGCGCATCAGCGCCAGAGCCTCCTGCGGCTCGGGCGGCGTCTCGAACTCCTCCTCGCCGAACCTCTCGCCGGCCAGCGTCGCAATCCCCACCGTCGTGTGGCGCACGCCGACGCTCACGCCGACGAAGAACTCCTTCAGGTCTCCGAACGAGAGGGCGACCGGCGGACGCCCCGACGTGCGCGTGGCGCCCGGGGGCAGAACCTCCTGCTCCTCTTGCAGCACGCCCTCGGCGAGGAGCGGCTTGACGACCTCCGTCACCGTGCTCCGGTTAACGCCGAGCCGTCGCGCGATCTCGACGCGCGGGATGGGCTGCGCCGCGCGCACCAGCCGCAGGATCATGCGCGATGCGCCGACCGCCGCGGTCGCCGTCTGCGCCTGAGCCGGCACAGGCGCCTCTTCCAACTCGGCGACGGCCGCGCCTCCGTTGCCGTTCCCGCCCTTGAACTCGTGCGCCGCCTCGACGCCGGTCTTGCGCATCGCGAGCGCACGCCCGGCCGCGTTCGGCACGAAGCCCAACTGCCTGATGGCCAGTTCCACACGCTCGCGCGTCTCCCGCGTGGTGCGTCGCGTCTGGTTGATGACGTGCGAGACGGTCGCCGTCGAAACCCCCGCCAGCACCGCCACGTCTCTTAAAGTCGGCACGAATCTTTCACCCTTCCTGGCTCGTCACACCCCGGCCGCGAGGCCGCCCGGACATTTGAAAAAAGACTACCCCTCAGCCGTCCGGGCCTGCTCAAACCAACCCCGGGCGACTTGATAAGAACTTTTTATTCGCCCATAAATTGCGTTAAGACAAATACTTACAAAGTCTAGCACGGATTTAACCGATTTACTCTATGCTTTCGCATGTGCGACACTTCTGGACAGAAGATTTAACGAAGCCTTAACCTTGCCGGCGCATCCCGGGCCACAGGAGTCGAACCATGCCGACCAGATTTCTCAGGTGCGCGAGCCTGCTTTTCGCGTTCGCCTGCGTGCTCTCCACCTGCGCCGCAGGCGTGCACGCGCAGGGCTCGGCGGGACGGACAGACCCGCCGACTCTTAAGTTCGACTTCGGCCCCGGCCGGGTCAAGGACGGTTATCGGCAGGTGCTCCCGACGACCGTCTACACCAGAGAGCTTGGCTACGGCTTCGAGCCCGGCGCGCAGGTGACGTGCGAAGACCGTGGCGGCGACGCACTGCGTGGAGACTTCTGCACGGCCGCCACTCCCTTCTACTTCTCGGTCGCGCTGCCCGAGGGCAACTACGACGTGACCGTCACCTTCGGCGACCGCGCGGGCGAGACCGTCACGACCGTCAAGGCAGAGCTGCGCCGCCTCATGCTCGAAGAGGTGCGCACCGCCAAAGGTCGCTTCGAGACGCGGACGTTCACGGTCAACGTCCGCGCGCCGCAGATTCCGACCGGCGGCGAGGTCAAGCTCAAAGACCGCGAGCGCACGACCGAAGTCTGGGCCTGGGACGAGAAGCTCACGCTCGAATTCAACAACGCGCGACCGGCCGTCGCCGCCATCGAGATCAAGCGGAACGAACGCGCCCCGACGCTCTTTCTCCTCGGCGACTCGACCGTCTGCGACCAGCCGCGCGAGCCCTACAACAGTTGGGGCCAGATGCTCACGCGCTTCTTCAAACCCGGCCTCGCCGTCGCCAACCACGCCGAGTCGGGCGAGTCCCTGCGCAGCTCTACGGGCGCGCGCCGCCTCGACAAGGTCTTAAGTTTAATCAAGCCGGGCGACTACCTCTTCGTACAGTTCGGCCACAACGACGAGAAGGAGAAGGGCGAGGGCGTCGGCCCGTTCACGACCTACAAGGCTTCGCTTAAGCGCTACGTCGAGGAGGGGCGCAAGCGCGGCGCGACCGTCGTCCTCGTCACGCCGATGCAGCGCCGCACCTTCGACGCCGCGGGCAAGATCACAGACTCGCACGGCGACTACGACGACGCCGTCCGGCAGGCCGCGAAGGAGCTGAACGCGCCTCTCATCGACCTCCACGCGATGAGCACGCCCTTCTACGAAGCGCTCGGCCCCGTGGAGTCGAAGAAGGCTTTCGCGCCGGGCGACGGCACGCACCACAACAACTACGGCAGCTACCAGCTCGCGCGCGCCGTCGTCGAAGGCATCAAGTCGAACCGCCTCGCCCT
Source organism: Pyrinomonadaceae bacterium (assembly GCA_045807865.1). Taxonomy (GTDB): domain Bacteria; phylum Acidobacteriota; class Blastocatellia; order Pyrinomonadales; family Pyrinomonadaceae; genus QHXN01. Next base: position 127,998 of record JBJMGP010000038.1, on the reverse strand, counting down.
CGTCAAGTATTTAACTGATGACCTGCGACCCTTCGACCCCGCGCACCCCGACCCCATCTCGTCCTTCAAAATCCCCCCGAGCCCGCTCGCGACGGAGACGAAGCCTTTAGGCAATTGAGAACGTTGCAAAGACTGTGAGACTGTTGAGGGGACTGCTCGCCTGCCTGCTTGTGCTGCTCTCGGCTTCGGCCTCGGACAGCGCAGGGGGCAACTTCGTCGGGCGCACCGAGCGCCCGCTGCGCTACCAACCCGAAGGCACCGACTTTCGCATCGAGAACGGCGCGGAGTTCTTCAACCGTCCGCTCTACGGGACACACACGGCCTTCCGCGTGGACGCGGGCGACCGCCCCGAGTTCTCGCTCTACCTGCCCGGCCGGGGCGGCGTCCTACGCCTCGGGCTGAAGACCGCCGCGGGCGCGAAGTGGCTCTTCGAGGCGGAGAATGTCTTAGCCCTTTACCGCCCTGGCTCGATGCTCTACGAGATACGCGACCCGCTGCTCGGCGGCGGCGCGCTGCATCTGACGGCGCTGCCGTTGGGCGACGCCGAGGGGCTCGTGCTACGCGCGGAGTTGCGCGACACGTCTGCGCCGTTGGAGCTGGTCTGGGCCTACGGCGGCGCGAACGGCGAGCGCGGCCGGCGTGGCGGGGACATCGGCACGGAGGAAGTACCCGTCAGCCAGTTCTTCCAGCTCAAGCCCGAGCACTGCCGGGACAACTCTTTCTCAATCGAGGCGAACACGTTCAAGTTGCGGAGCAAGTCGGCCACGATTGCGGGACTCGCCCCGCGGGGCTCGAAGCAGGCGGTGGCCGACGCGACGAAGTGGAACTCTTTGAACGACCTCCTCACGTCGGCGGGGAGGCCGGCCGAGTTTCCCGTGGTGGCGGTTGAGTCGAGGTTGCTGCCCGGTCAGCCCTCATACCTCGGCTTGCAGCGGGTAACGCAAACTGAATCGGAAGGCCCGCCCGTCTTCAAGGTCGAAGACTTGCCGGCGGTGTTTGAAGCGGCCGAGCAACGCCGGCGCGAGGTGGCTGAGAAGATTCTGGTAGAGACGCCCGACCCGTTCGTCAACGCGGCCGCGGCCGCGCTTGCTGTTGCGGCCGACGGCGTGTGGGACGAGCCGCAGGGCGCGTTCATGCACGGCGCGGTCGCGTGGCGCTCGAAGCTGCTCGGCTGGCGCGGCCCTTACGCGGGCGACGCGCTCGGCTGGCACGAACGCGCGCGCCGGCACCTCTCCTACTGGGCCGGGCGGCAGAACACAGGCCCCGCGCCCGTCCCGCCGTTCCCACAAGACTCGGCCGTTAACTTCGGGCGCAACGAGCCGATGCTCCACACCAACGGCGACCTCTCGAACTCGCACTACGACATGAACCTCGTCTACATAGACGAGCTGTTCCGGCATCTGATGTGGACGGGAGACCTCGAATTCGCGCGCGAGATGTGGCCCGTCATCGAGCGCCACCTGGCCTGGGAGCGCCGCCTGTTCCGCCGTCCGTCCGGCCCCGACGGACTGCCGCTCTACGAGGCTTACGCCGCCATCTGGGCCAGCGACGACTTGGAGTACAACGGGGGCGGCGCGACGCACTCCTCCGCCTACAACTACTTCCACAACCGGATGGCGGCGCGTCTGGCCAGGCTGCTCGGCAAGGATGCCGCGCCCTACGAGCGCGAGGCCGAACTCATCCTGAAGGCGATGCGGCGCGACCTTTGGCTCTCAGACCTGGGCTGGTTCGCCGAGTGGAGAGACCTGCTCGGCCTCCGGCTCGCGCATCCGAACGCGGCGCTGTGGAGCTTCTACCATGCGACCGACTCGGAGGTGCCGACGCCGTTCGAGGCGTGGCAGATGTCCCGCTTCGTGGACACGCAGATCGCGCACATCCCCGTCCGCGGCGCGGGAGTCCCCGCGGGCACTTACTACACGCTGCCGACGACGAGCTGGATGCCCTACACGTGGTCAACCAACAACGTCGTGATGGCCGAGGCGCTCCACACCTCGCTCGCCTACTGGCAGGCCGGGCGGGGCGACGAGGCGTTCCGGCTCTTCAAGGGCGCAGTCCTCGACAGCATGTACATGGGACTGTGCCCCGGCAACGTCGGCATGACTACACACTTCGACATGGCCCGCGGCGAGTCGCAGCGCGACTTCGCCGACGCCGTCGGCGTCATGTCGCGCGCGCTGGTCGAAGGGCTCTTCGGCGTGCGGCCCGACGCGCTCGGAGGCGAGGTGCTCATCCGTCCCGGCCTCCCCGCCGGCTGGGAGCGCGCGGAGTTGCGCCACGCCGACTTCCGCCTCGCCTTCCGCCGCGCGGGTCTAACTGAGACCTACACGTTCGAGCCGCGCTTCAAGCAGCCGATGCGCCTCCGGCTCCGGGCGGCCGCTTTGCGCGATGGCGTTGCCCGCGTGACGGTGAACGGCCGGGCGGCGCGCTGGCGAGTGGTCGAAGACTCAATCGGGCGACCGCGCGTCGAGATCGAGAGCCCGCCGGCGTCGCGCCAAGAGATCGTCATTACCTGGGAAGGCGCGAAGCCGTCCGAGGCGGTCGCACCAAAGGTCGTAGCACGAGACGTTGAATTCCGCGCGGGGTTCGGCGCGGCCAGACTCCTCAAAGTCGCAGACCCGCAAGGCGCCCTCGGGCGTCTGAGGCGCGGGCCCGACTCCTTCCGCGCGACGGCCGCCGGGACGTTGGGTCACCGCACGGTCTTCGCGAAAGTCCGGCAGGGCAGCATGACCTGGTGGTCGCCGGTCGCCTTCGAGATTCGACCGCCCTTCGAGATCATTCAAGCCGAGAGTCAGGACACAGGGCATCTACGCTTCAGCGTGCGTAACAACACACACAGACCGTTTGGGGGCGAGGTAAGCGTCCGCGCGGGCGGGCGCTCGACGGACGCGCGTCTCGCGTCTACTTCCTTCGGCGAAGCGTGCGAGGTCGTGCTCGATGCGACGGGGTTGCTGCCCGGCTCGAACAAGGTCTACGTGGAGTTGGGCGGCGGCCGTTCGGTCGAAGGCGTAGTCACGAACTGGAAGATTGCCGCAAGCCGGACGGCGAGTTGGGAGCCTTTGGACTTGTCGGCGTCGTTCAACGAACGTCTGACGCGCGTCTTCGAGAACGAGTACCTGCGCCCGCGCTCGCCCTACGTCTCGCTGGCCATCCCGAAGCAGGGCGTCGGCAGTTGGGTTCATTGGGACGAGAAGTTCGAGGTTGACGACTCGGGCCTGCGCGCGGCGGCGCGGCATGGCGGCGGGCGCATATTGCTGCCGCAGGGCGTCCCGTTCCGAACACCGGGCGAGCGCGACGCGAAGAACATCGCCTTCACTTCGCGCTGGGAGAACTACCCGGTCGAGGTCTCCGTCCCGCTCGGCGGGCGCGCGTCGCACCTCTACCTGCTCATGGCCGGCTCAACGAACTGGATGCAGAGCCGCTTCGACAACGGCGAGGTCGTCCTCGCCTACGCGGACGGCACGTTCGAGCGCCTGGCGCTGCATAACCCCACCAACTGGTGGCCGATTGACCAGGACTACTTTATCGACGACTACGCGTTCCGCCGCCCCGAGCCGATCCCGCCGCGGGTCGATCTACAGAGCGGGCAGGTGCGTCTGCTCGAACCGTCCGGGTTCAAAGGCAAAGGCGGCAGGGTCAAGGGCGGCGCGGCCACCGTGCTCGACCTGCCGCTGCGCGCGGACAGAGAGTTAAAGTCGCTCACCGTCCGCACGCTGGCCAACGAGGTCTTGGTCGGGCTGATGGCCGCGACGCTGGCGCGTTGAAAGTCCTCACGGGCGGCAGACGCGCCCGGTGCGTTTCGCATTAAGGCCCGACTCGGTTTAGAATCGGAACCCCCAGAGTAATAGCCTGCGCAGAACTGTCGGGCGAGTCAGACCCCTTCGGCCCCCGCAGTGTATGCGCCCGGAAAACCGCTTTACCAGTGAAAATCTTGAGGAGAACTGTCCGCATGCTCTCCTGTGCCTGGAAGAGAAGCTCGTACACGACCGCCGCCCTCCTGGCGCTCCTGCTCGTCTCGGCTTCGGCCGTGCGCGCGGAGGTCTCGCTGCCCGACGTGCTCTCCGACTCGATGGTCTTGCAGCGCGGTGTGCGCGTGCCCGTCTGGGGCACGGCCTCACCGGGCGAGGCCGTCACGGTCAGCTTCGCGGGTCAGACTAAAAGAACGACGGCCGGTGCCGACGGGCGCTGGCGCGTGTGGCTCGACCCTCTGCGTGCGAACGCCACGCCCGCGTTGCTAACCGTCAACGGCAAGAACAAGGTCGAGGTGCGGGACGTGCTCGTCGGCGAGGTCTGGCTCGTCTCCGGCCAGTCGAACATGCAGTTCACGCTGGCCGAGACGAAGGAGGCGAAAGAGGCCATCGCCGCCGCGAGCCACCCGAACATCAGACTCTTCAACGTCAGCCGCCAGGTCGCCTTCAAGCACAAGCCGCCGCCGCTCGCCACCTGGCAGGCGAGCACGCCCGAGTCGGTCAAAGAGTTCTCGGCGGCCGGCTACTACTTCGCCGTCGAGTTGCAGAAGGAGTTGGGCGTCCCCGTCGGCGTCATCAACTCCTCCTACGGAGGCTCGCAGGCCGAAGCGTGGACGCCGGTCGAGTACCTCGTCGCCAATCCGGAACTCAAGGCCACGGTCGAGCGCACGAAGACCTGGGACGAGGAGCGTCCGCGCGTGAAGGTCGAGTACGAGGAGCAGCTCAAGCGCTGGCGCGTGGAGTCAGACAAGGCCAAGGCCGCGGGGGCGCGCCCCTCGCCCTCACCTGCCGTGCCCGACGCACTGCGCGAGTACCGCATCGCCTCCTCCATCTACGACGGCATGATCGAGCCGCTCATCCCCTTCCCCGTCCGCGGCGCCTTCTGGTACCAGGGCGAGTCGAACGAGGCGCGCGCCGAGCAGTACAAAATTCTCCTGCCGACGATGATCCGCGCTTGGCGCGAGCGCTGGGGTCAGGGCGACTTCCCCTTCGGCATCGTCCAGCTTCCCAACTACCGCGACCCGAAGCCCGAACCCGCGGACGAGGCCTGGAGCCACATCCGTGAGGCGCAGCGCCTTACGGCCCGTGCGACGAAGAACACAGGGCTCGTCGTCACCATCGACGTGGGCGAGGCGCACGACATCCACCCGAAGAACAAGCTCGACGTGGGGCGCCGCATGGCGCGCTGGGCTCTGGCCGAAGTCTATGGACGACGGATGACGGCCACGGGGCCGATGTTCGACAGGATGAAAGTCGCCGGGTCGAAGCTCGTCCTCACGTTCGATGACGTGGGAACTGGATTAAAAATCCGCGACGGAGACAGGCTGCAAGAGTTCGCCGTCGCGGGTGTAGACCGCAAGTGGCACTGGGCCGAGGCGCGCATCGTCGGCAAGGACAAAGTCGAAGTCTGGTCTGCGGACGTGCCGCGACCCGTCGCCGCGCGCTACGCCTTCAACAACAACCCGCGCCACCCGAACCTGACGAACGAGACGGGCCTGCCCGCCGCGCCCTTCCGCACGGACGACTGGCCCGACCCGACCGCCGGCCAGCGTTGAAGAGTTCCGAAATTTGAGAAAGCACATGCGTCAACTGAAGAAGAACTTAACGGCTATCACGTTTACCTTACTCGGCGTCTGCCTGTCGTCTTTCATCTGTTCAGCGCAGACGGGCGAGCAGGCCCCTTTGCCGACGCCGCCCATCCAGCGCCCGGCCGACCCGAAGCTCCCGACGCTCTTCGTCGTCGGCGACTCGACGGCCAACAGCAGTGGGGGCGGCGCGTACGGCTGGGCCGACCCGTTCGTCTCCTTCTTCGACACCTCGAAGATCAACGTCCTCAACCGCGCGCGCGCCGGACGGAGCAGCCGGACGTTTTTGACCGAGGGTCTCTGGGACAAGGTCTTGCAGGACTTGAAGGCGGGCGACTTCGTCCTCATCCAGTTCGGCCACAACGACGGCGGCCCGCTCGACACGGGCCGCGCGCGCGGCTCTTTGCCGGGCCTCGGCGAAGAGACGCAAGAGGTCACGATGCCGGACGGTCATAAGGAGGTCGTCCACACCTTCGGCTGGTACAACCGCAAGTTCATCGCGGACGTGAAGGCGAAGGGCGCGACGCCCATCGTCCTCTCGCTCACCGTGCGCAACATCTGGAAGGACGGCAAGGTCGAGCGCGGCTCCGGCCAGTTCCGGCAGTGGGCCGAGGAGATCGCGCGCGCCGCGGGCGTCGAGTTCGTTGACGTGACGAAGATCGTCGCCGACAAGTACGACGCGCTCGGCGAGGAGAAGGTCAAGCCGCTCTTCGGCCCCGACCACACGCACACGAGCCCGGCCGGCGCCGAGTTCAACGCCGCCTCGGTCGTCGAAGGGTTGAAGCGTTTGAAGGGCTGCCCGCTCTGCCCTTACCTCTCCGAGGCCGGCAAGGCCATCACGCCGGGCGCGGACGCGAACGTCACGCCGCGCACGCGGCGGCCCCTGCCCGAGCCGCGCGACCCGAAACTCCCGACGCTCTTCCTCATCGGCGACTCGACCGTCCGCAACGGGCAGGGCGACGGCGGCGGGGGCCAGTGGGGCTGGGGCGAGCCCCTGGTTGACTTCTTCGATGCCTCAAAGATCAACGTCGTCAACCGCGCGGTCGGCGGGCTGAGCAGCCGCACGTACCTGACCGGCGGCCACTGGGAGCGCGTGCTCGCGATGCTCAAGCCCGGCGACTTCGTTCTCATGCAGTTCGGCCACAACGACGCCGGCCCGCTCAACGATACTTCGCGCGCGCGCGGCACCATCCGCGGCACGGGCGAAGAGTCGGAAGAGGTCGAGAACCAACTGACCAAACAGCACGAGACAGTCCACACCTACGGCTGGTACCTGCGCAAGTTCATCGCCGACGCGCGCGCGAAGGGCGCGACCCCGATTGTCTGCTCGCTCGTGCCGCGGAAGATTTGGAAGGACGGGCGCGTCGCGCGCAACACGGACTCTTACGCCGGCTGGGCCGCCGAGGTGGCAAAGAAGGAGAAGGTCGCGTTCGTAGACCTCAACGAGATCATCGCGCGCCGTTACGAGGAGCTGGGGCCGGAGAAGGTCGAGCCGCTCTTCGCCGACGAGCACACGCACACGAGCCGCGCCGGGGCTGAGCTGAACGCGGCGTCGGTCGTCGCCGGCCTCAAGGCGATCAAAGGCGACCCGCTCAAGAAATATTTTTCGGCGAAGGCCAAAGAGGTCGGCGCCTACAAGCCCGCGAAGTCGAAGTGAGATGACGGAGGCAGCCGTGTCGCGATTTCGTTTGAGCATACGGACGTGCGTGGTCGCCGCCGTCACCCTGTCCCTCTTCCCTTCGGCGGCACACGCGCAGAGGCAGATGGAGGCGCTCGGCCGCGGCGTGGTCGCAGTCCGACAGGCGGACGGGCGCGTGTGGGTCGGCTGGCGACTGCTGGGCACAGACCCGGACGCGCTCGCCTTCAACCTCTACCGCTCGAACGGCGGTGCGCGCGCCGTCAAGCTCAACGACAGGCCGCTCGCAGGCCCGACCAACTTCATCGACGTGCAGGCCGAAGCCTCACAGTCGAACTCTTACTTCGTCCGTCCCGTCTTGAAGGGCAAGGAGGGTGCGCCGAGCGCCGCGTTCACGCTCCCGGCCAACGCGCCCGCGCGACAGTATCTTTCCATCCCCTTGCAGACGCCGAAGGGCTACGCGCCGAACGACGCCTCGGCCGGCGACCTCGACGGCGACGGCGAGTATGAGCTGGTCGTCCACATGGTCGGCCGCGGGCGCGACAACGGGAGCGCGGGCTTCACGACCGAGCCGATCCTTCAGGCTTATAAGCTGGACGGTCGGCTGCTCTGGACGATCAACCTCGGCAAGAACATCCGCGAGGGCGCGCACTACACGCAGTTCATGGTCTACGACCTCGACGGCGACGGCCGCGCCGAGGTCGCGTGCAAGACCGCCGACGGCACCGTGGACGGCAAAGGCCGTGTCATCGGCGATCCGAACGCAGACTGGCGCAGCCCCGAGGGCTCTTTCGCATCGTTCCGCAACGGGCGGCACGCCCTCGACGGCTACATCTTGAAGGGGCCGGAGTTCCTCACGGTCTTCGACGGGCTGACGGGCGCGGCCCTCGCCACGTCGAACTTCATCCCGCCGCGCCACCCGACAAAGCTTGAGCCGACGAACGAGGAGTTGGCCGCCGTCTGGGGCGACGGTTACGGCAACCGCGTGGATCGCTTCCTCGCCTGCGTCGCCTATCTCGACGGCAAGCGCCCGAGCCTCGTCATGGCGCGCGGCTACTACACGCGCACCGTCCTGACCGCCTGGAACTGGCGTGAGGGTCAGCTCACGCATGTCTGGACGTTCGACAGCGAGGACGGCACGCCGGGCAACAAGGCTTTCGGCGGTCAGGGCAACCACAACCTTTCGGTCGGCGACGTGGACGGCGACGGCCGCGACGAGATCGTCTACGGCGCGATGGTCATCGACGACGACGGGAAGGGGCTCTACTCGACCGGGCTCGGCCACGGCGATGCGCTCCACCTCTCGGACCTCGACCCGAACCGGCCGGGGCTCGAAGTCTTCGACATACAGGAGCGCTTCGACGACGCGGGCGCGCACTTCCGCGACGCGCGCACGGGGAAGATTCTGTGGAAGAAGCCTTCGGTCAAGGCGGGCGAGGACGGCGAGGGGCCGGGGCGCGGACTCTGCCTGGACATAGACCCGCGCCGCCCGGGCTTCGAGTGCTGGGTGCGCGGCGCGGACATCTTCGGCCTCTTCGACGCGCACGGCGAGCTTATCTCTAAGACGACGCCGCGCTCGTGCAACTTCGGCGTCTACTGGGACGGCGACACCTTGAGCGAGCTGCTCGACCGCAACTACATCTCGAAATGGAACTGGGCTGACTCGACCGAGACCGTCCTGCTCACGGCCGACGGGTGCGTCTCGAACAACGGGACGAAGGCGACGCCCGCACTCTCCGCGGACCTCTTCGGCGACTGGCGCGAGGAGGTCGTCTGGCGCACGGCGGACAACACGGAACTGCGCGTCTACACGACGACCATCCCGACCGCGGAGCGCTTCTACACCTTCATGCACGACCCGCAGTACCGCCTGAGCGTGGCGTGGCAGAACGTCGCCTACAACCAGCCGCCGCACACGAGCTTCTTCGTCGGCGAAGGGATGAAGCGGCCGCCGCGCCCGAACATCGTTGAAGTGCGCGCAAAGAAGTAAGACGTAGGCCGCGAAGGCGGGCCGCCGCGGAGCGGCGTACTGCCGGCCGCGAGGTGAGACCGAGGAGGAGTCTGCAACGTGACGAAGCCGAACCAAGCCACGAAGGCGAGTATCTTCATCTCGCTGTTGCTCGTCGTACAGATGCTCGCGCCTCTGGGCGTCTACGCGCAAGTGCCGCGGCGCGGCGCGGCGCGCGGGGCGCAGGCGCCGGCGGCGCTCGCGTGGCCGCGCCTGACGAGCCAGTCGAAGCCCTGGACGCGCTGGTGGTGGATGGGCAGCGCTGTCAACCGGCCCGACCTCTCGACCGCGCTGGCGCAGTACGAGAAGGCCGGACTCGGCGGCCTTGAGCTGACGCCCATCTACGGCGTGCGCGGCGAGGAGTCGAAGTTCATCAACTTCCTCTCGCCCGAGTGGGTCGGGATGCTCGAACACACTCTGAAGGAGGCGAACCGGCTCGGCCTCGGCGTGGACATGGCGACGGGGACGGGCTGGCCCTTCGGCGGCCCCTCGATTAACGCGGAGGATGCGGCCAAAGACTTGGTCTCGAAGACGTGGGAGCTGCGCGGCGGCGCGCGCCTCGGCGAGCCCGTGCGCATGGTGCAGAAGCCTCTAGTGCGCGCGGTCGGGCGCCGGCCTGATATCAAAGACCTGCGCGAGCCCATCAGCTCGAACCCGAACCTGCAAGAGCTTGCGCTCGACCAGGTGCGCTTCGAGAAGCCGCTCCCCTTGCAAGCGCTGGTGGCCTCTTCGGACAAGGGCGAGACGCTCGACCTCACCGCGCGCGTGGCGGCGGACGGCACGCTCGACTGGGTCGCGCCTCCCGGCAGGTGGAAGCTCTACGCGGTCTTCCAGGGCTGGCACGGGAAGCAGGTCGAGCGTGCCGCGCCCGGCGGCGAGGGCAACGTCGTCGATCACTTCTCGGCCGAGGCGCTCGGCCACTACCTCGCCAACTTCGACAGGGCTTTCGCCGGCCGCAACGTGCGATCCTTGCGCGCCTTCTTCAACGACTCTTACGAGGTTGACGACGCAGAGGGTCAGTCCGACTGGACGCCGAAGTTCCTCGAAGAGTTCCGCGCGCGTCGCGGTTACGACTTGAAACAGGAGCTGCCGGCGCTGCTCGGGGAGGGCGACGCAGAGAGGCACGCCCGCGTGCTCCACGACTTCCGCGAGACCGTCTCCGACCTGCTGCGCGACCGCTTCACCGCGACGTGGCGCGAGTGGGCACACAAGAGGGGGGCCGTCGTCCGCAACCAGTCGCACGGCTCGCCCGCCAACATCCTCGACCTCTACGCCGAGAGCGACATCCCCGAGACCGAAGGCACAGACATCGTCCGCATGAAGTTCGCCTCGTCGGCCGCCAACGTGACGGGGAAGAATCTGGCCTCGGCCGAGACCGTGACGTGGCTCGACGAGCACTTCGTCTCTACGCTCGGCGACGTGAAGCGCGCCGTTGACCTCAACTTCCTCGGCGGCATCAACCACGTCGTCTATCACGGCCTCGCCTTCTCGCCGCCCGCAGACTCCTGGCCCGGCTGGCTCTTCTACGCCGCCGTCCACTTCGGCCCGCAGTCGCCCGACTGGAAAGACTTCCCCGCGCTCAACCGCTACATCGCGCGCGTGCAGTCGTTCATGCAGCAGGGCCATGCCGACAACGACGTGCTGCTCTACTACCCCGTCCACGACATGTGGATGGAGCAGGGCAAGGAGGGGCGCCTGATTCACGTCGGCGGCGGCCACGACGTAGGCATCACGCAGACGGACGCGCAGGCGTTGCTCGACGCGGGCTACGCCTTCGACCTCGTCTCCGACCGGCAGCTTGCAAACGTGACCTACACGAACGGCTCGCTCCGCGCGGGCGGGCTCAAGTACAAAGTCATCATGCTGCCGGAGACACGCTACGTCCCGGCCGCGACGCTCGCGCACCTCGTCGAGCTGGCGCGCGCCGGCGCGAACGTCGTCGTCCTCAGGAGCCTGCCGAAGGACGTGCCCGGCCTCTCGAACGTGGACGCGAACCGCGCGCTCTTCAAGCGGCTCATCTCCCAGCTCGACTTCAGGGAGACCGAGGCGCCCACCCTCCGCGTCGCTCATGTCGGCGCGGGGCGATTCCTGTTGGATAAAGACGTGCGGATGCTGCTCGCCAACGCGAGCACGCGCCGTGAGACGATGGTTGACAGGGGCCTGCGCTTCACGCGCCGCGCGTACCCGGGCGGCACGCTCTACTTCATTCTCAACCGCGGCGACGCGCCGTTCGAGGGCTGGGTGCCGCTTGCTTCGAGCGGTCGCTCGGCCGCCATCTTCGACCCGTTGACGGGCGAGGCGGGATTGACACAGTCGCGCCCCGCGACAGGCGGTCAGGAGATTTATCTACAACTCGCGCCGGGCGAGTCGTGCGTCGTGAAGACGTTCGACGCGGCGCAGCGCGGGCAGTCGTTCCCCTACTTCAAGTTCGCGGGAACGTCGCAACCGCTCGGCGGCGAATGGTCTGTGCAGTTCACGGAAGGCGGGCCGGCGCTCCCGCCCGCGCTGCGCTTGAACGATCTTAGTTCGTGGACGCGGCTCGACGGCGACGCTTACAAAGTCTTCTCCGGCACGGCCCGTTACACGCTCAACTTCGGGCGGCCGCAGGGGGCAAGCACAGACTGGCTCCTCGATCTCGGCCGCGTGGCCGAGACGGCGCGCGTGAGGCTGAACGGCAAAGAGTTGGGCACGCTCATCACGCAGCCCTTCCGCGTGAGAGTCCCGGCCGCGCTCTTACGCGACCAGAACACGCTCGAAGTCGAGGTCACAAACCTCGCCATCAACCGCGTCATCGACATGGAGCGGCGCGGCGTGAAGTACAAGAAGTTCTACAACACGAACTTCCCCGCGCGCCGCCCCGAGGATCGCGGCGCCGACGGACTCTTCGACGCGACGAAGCTCGCGCCGCGCGACTCCGGCCTGCTCGGCCCCTTGTCGCTGACGCCAATCGAGCCGGTGAGGTTTTAGAGATGCAGGGACGACTGAGAATCATGAACTCTCGCCTGTTGCTCTTAACGGTGCTCGTGTTTCTGCCGACGCTCGCGCAGGCACAGGCGCGCGTCACGACGCCTTTTGACGCGGACTGGCGCTTCTTCAAGGGCGACGCGCAGGGCGCCGAGCGGGCGGAGTTTGACGACGCCGCTTGGCGCCGCCTTGACGTGCCGCACGACTGGAGCATCGAGGGGCCTTTCGACGAGAAGAACCCGACCGGCAAAGACGGCGCGTATTTGCCCGCGGGCGTCGGCTGGTACCGCAAGCACTTCGACGTGCCGGCCGGAGACGCGGGCCGCCGCGTCTTCGTCGAGTTCGACGGCGTGATGGCCAACAGCGACGTGTGGGTCAACGGCCACCACCTCGGCAAGCGGCCGTACGGTTACATCGGCTTCCAGTACGAACTGACCGACCAACTGAACTTCGGCAGGTCGAACGTCATCGCCGTCCGCGCCGACAACTCGGGGCAACCGGCGTCGCGCTGGTACACGGGGGCGGGCATCTACCGACACGTCCGCCTCGTCACGACCGGCCCCGTCCACGTCGAACACTGGGGCACGTTCGTCACCACGCCCCGCGTCTCGAAAGAGAGCGCGACTGTCCGCGTCGCCTGCGAGGTGGTCAACCAGTCAGGCAAGCCGCAGGTCGTCGCAGTCCAGTTCGCGCTCGCGGGGCCGGACGGCCGCCCTCTTCAGGCCGTCTACGCGTACCTGCAAACGATTGAACCCGGGCAGACCTTCACCTTCGTCAAAGAGATTGAGGTCAAGCGCCCGCGCCGGTGGGACATTAACAATCCCGCGCTCTACACGGCCGTCGCCCGCGTCCTCAAGGACGGGAACAAGCTCACCGACGACGAGACCGTCACGTTCGGCATCCGCGAGTTCAAGTTCGAGCCGGCGACCGGCTTCTGGCTCAACGGCCGCAACTTCAAGCTGAAGGGCGTCTGCCTCCACCACGACGGGGGCGCCTTCGGCGCGGCCGTGCCTCTGCGCGTGTGGGAGCGGCGGCTCGAAGTCCTCCGCCGCTTCGGCGCCAACGCCATCCGCACCGCGCACAACCCGCCCGCGCCCGAGTTCCTCGACCTCGCAGACCGCATGGGCTTCCTCGTCATGGACGAGAACTTCGACGTGTGGACGGTCGCCAAGCGCCCCTTCGATTATCACCTCTATTTCAACGAGTGGTCGAAGACCGACACGCGCGACATGGTGCGGCGCGACCGCAACCACCCCTCCATCGTCATCTACAGCACCGGGAACGAAATCCACGACACGCCGCAGGCCGACCTCGCCAAGCGCATCCTCGGCGGCCTCGTCGAAGTCTTCCACCGTGAAGACCCGACGCGCCCCGTGACGCAGGCTCTCTTCCGCCCGAACGTGAGCCACGATTACGACAACGGGCTGGCGGATATGCTCGACGTGGTCGGGCAGAACTACCGCGAGAAAGAGATTCTCGCCGCGTACCGACAGAAGCCGACGCGCAAGATTCTCGGGACGGAGAACACGCACGTCCGCGAGCAGTGGCTCGCCCTGCGCGACAACCCGCCGTACGCGGGTCAGTTCCTCTGGACGGGCATCGACTACCTCGGCGAGTCGCCCGGCTGGCCGTACGTCTCCTTCAACTTCGGGCTCCTCGACCGCACGGCCACGCCGCGGCCCCTCGCCTTTCAAAGACTGAGCTGGTGGGGCGAAGTGCCGACCGTCTACGCCGTCCGCCGCGTCGCGCCGACGCCGCTCGCGCCGACCGACCCCGGCTACGGCAACGACCGACGGCCGACAGTCCTCTTCGGCGACTGGACGCCGAAAGAGATGAAGCCGCACGAAGAGAACGTCGAGGTCTACAGCAACGCCGAGCAGGTCGAGCTGTTTTTAAACGGCCGCTCGCTCGGCTCGAAGGCGCGGCCCTCGGACGACGCGCCGCGCAACTGGCAGGTGCCGTTCGAGCCGGGCACGCTCCGCGCCGTCGGCTCGAACGGCGGCCGTGTAGTCGCCAAGCACGAGTTGAAGACCGCGGGCAGGCCCGCGCGCGTCCTCCTCTCGACAGACAAATCGACCATCGCGCCCACCTGGGACGATGTCGTGTACGTCGAGGCGACGGTCCTGGACGCACATGGCACCGTCGTCCCGGACGCTTCCGACCTCATCACCTTCAAGGCCACAGGCGCGGGCCGCGTCGTCGCAGTGGACAGCGGCGACGTGACGAGCCACGAGCCTTTTCAAGCGTCGGAGCGGCGTGCCTATCAAGGGCGCTGCTTCGCTTTAATAAAAGCCGACGCGGCCCGCGGCCGCATCGACGTGACGGCGACCGCCGCGGGTCTCGCGCCCGGCACGGTCGGCGTCGAGGCCGTCCCCCGAACGGCCTTCAACCTCGGCAGCAGACGGACGAACCGTTGAGGAGAGAGTCTAAAAGATGCGCAGACAATCGAAGGCAATCGCGCTCGCCGCGCTGGCACTCCTGAGCCTCGCGCCCGCGGCGCGCGCCGCCGACCCGTTTAAGGACTGGCCCGCCGGCGCCTCCCCGAGAGAAATCGGCAAGCGCGTCGCCGAGAACTGGGTCGCGCGCTCGTTCGAGTTCGAGCAGATGGTCACGACCGACGGCGCGTCGAAGCCTAGGAGGCAGTTCGTCATCTATCCCGAGATTTGCGCCTGGTACGGCGCGCTCACGGTCGCGCAACTCACGAAAGACCGAGACCTTTCGGCGAGACTGACGAAAGAGTTCGAACAGTTCTTCACGCCCGACGGCGACAAGCACGTCTCGCGTCAGTCGCACGTTGACTACAGCGTCTTCGGCACCGTCCCGCTTGAGCTTTACATCCAGACGAAGGAGAGACGCTACCTCGACTTCGGGCGCGGCTTCGCAGACCGGCAGTGGGACAAGACCACCCCGGACGGCATCACCACCGAGGCGCGCTACTGGGTGGACGACATGTACATGATGAACGTCCTACAGGCCGAGGCTTACCGCGCGACCGGCGACCTCAAGTACTTAGACCGCGCTTCGCTGGCGACGGCGACCTACCTCGACAAGCTGCAACAGCCGAACGGCCTCTTCTTCCACGCCGCCGACTCGCCCTTCTACTGGGGGCGCGGCAACGGCTGGTATGCGGCCGGCATGGCCGAGTTACTCCGCTCCTTACCGAAGAAACACCCGCGGCGCGCGCGCATCATGCAGGGCTACAAGACAATGATGGCGGCGCTCTTGAAATATCAGGCCGAAGACGGGCTCTGGCGACAGCTCGTAGACCGACCCGACGTGTGGGCCGAGACCTCGGGCACGGGGATGTTCGCCTTCGCGATGGTGACGGGCGTTAAAGAGGGCTGGCTCGACAAAAAGACGTACGGGCCGGCGGCGCGCAAGGCATGGCTCGGGCTCGTCAAGCATCTGGACGCCGAGTCCAACGTGAGCGAGGTCTGCATCGGCACGAACAAGGCTTTTCAGGAGGTCGGCCCCGACCTCGACACGCAGCTCAAGTTCTACCGCGCGCGCCCGCGCAAGACCGGCGACCTCCACGGCCAGGCCCCGATCCTCTGGACGGCGACGGCGCTGCTGCGTTAAGGAGTGTCAACGCGCCGAACCGGCCGCCGCGTGAGCGGCGTCTGAATTTAGCCCGGCCTTTCAAGGCTGGGGAAGCCAACGGTAAATAAGACGCCGCGTCGCGTCGCGACGCCTGAATAATTCCGCACGCAGGTCGTCGTGTTCATGCGTCGCTGACGCCACGCCATGTTTTGACATCGCCGCGCACCCGGCCTTGAAAGGCCGGGCTAAATTCAAGCGCCGCTCCGCGGCGGGGAGATGTTGATGAAGAAGAAATATCGGCTCAGACTTGTCACCGCCGTCGCGTTCGCCCTGTCCGCCTGTTCGTTGCTTGGCGGCGGCACCCCGGACGAGGCTTCCGCGCAAAGAAAGACGGCGGGCAGTCAGCCCAACGACGCCCTCGTCTACAGCGTTCGCGCTTACGGCGCGCGGGGCGACGGGAAAACGGTGGACACCCCGTCAGTCAACCGCGCTATCGAGGCCGCGGCGGCGATGGGCGGCGGCACCGTCCGCTTCCCCGCGGGTACGTACCTCTGCTTCTCGATTCGTTTGAAGAGCAACGTCTCTCTCCACCTCGACGCCGGCGCGACCATCCTCGCCGCCGACCCGGAGAAGGACAGAGGCAGCTACGACCAGCCCGAGCCGAACGAGTGGGACATGTACCAGGACTTCGGCCACACGCACTGGCATAACAGCCTCATCTGGGGCGAGGGCGTCGAGAACGTCTCCATCGACGGCCCGGGCCGCATCGATGGGCGCGGGCTCACGCGCCGCAGCCCGCGCCCGCGTCGCCCTTTGCAGTCCGGCGACACCCCGACCACCCTCGGCGGAGCGCAGGCCGCGCGCCCCGTCTCGCCGCTCGGCGAGGACTTGCCGCACAACGCGATGGCGGGCCTCGGCAACAAGGCCATCTCTCTGAAACTCTCGCGCAACGTCACGCTGCGCGACTTCTCGATTCTGAACGGCGGCCACTTCGCTCTGCTCGCCACGGGGGTAGACAACCTGACCATCGACAACTTGAAGGTGGACACCAACCGCGACGGCTTCGACATCGACTCTTGCCGCAACGTGCGCATCTCGAACTGCTCTGTCAACTCACCCAACGACGACGCCATCGTCTTGAAAAGCTCCTACGGGCTCGGATTCGCGCGCGCGACAGAGAACGTGACCATCACGAACTGCTTCGTGAGCGGCTACGACATCGGCTCGCTCTTAGACGCCACCTACAAGCGCAACGTCACGGAGGCGCCCGACAAAGACGGCCCGACGGGGCGCGTCAAGTTCGGGACGGAGTCGAACGGCGGCTTTAAGAACATCACCATCTCAAACGTCGTCTTCGACCACTGCCGCGGCCTCGCACTCGAAACCGTTGACGGCGGGCCGCTCGAAGACGTGACGGTCTCGAACATCACGATGCGCGACGTGGTGACGGCGCCGATCTTTCTGCGCCTCGGCGCGAGGATGCGCGGGCCTGCGGGCGCGCCCGCGGGCGTCTTGCGCCGCATACAGATCAGCAACGTCGTCGTCTACAACGCAGACCCGCGTTACGCCTCCATCATCGCGGGTCTGCCGGGCCATCCCGTCGAAGACGTGCGACTGAGCGACATACGCATCCTCTACAAGGGCGGTGGCACACGCGCACAGGGCAATCTTGAGCCGCCCGAGCGCGAGACGAACTACCCGGAGCCCTCCATGTTCGGAGAGTTGCCGGCCTACGGCTTCTACATCCGACACGCGCGCGGCGTCGAGCTGTCGAACGTCGAGGTCGGCTTTATGACGGAAGATTTGCGGCCCGCCTTCCAACTGGAAGACGTGCGCGGAGCGAACTTCCTCGGCGTCTCTGCGCAGAAGGTCGCGGACGTGCCGACCTTCGTCTTAAAGAACGTCGAAGACTTCAACGTCCGCAACTCACGCCCCGTCCCCGACACGCGCGTCGAGCGGACGGAGTCGAAGAGGTTTTAGAGAGAGGCGGATTGATGTTCAAGAGAGTTGCGGCGCTGTTCTTCATCTTATCCGCGGCTTTCTGCGCGGAGGTATCCGCACAGACGGCGGCGAAGGGCTTGGAGGCGGGGCTGCCCGCGTGGGTGAAGACGGTGGGGGCGCGTCGGAAGCCGACCAGGAAGAAAATTTATACGGCCGACGAGTACGGCGCGGTCGGCGACGGCGAGACCAACTCGACGAAGGCGATACAGAAGGCCATCGACGCCTGCGCGAAGGCGGGAGGCGGGATCGTCCGGTTCAAACCGGGCCAGTACGTGACGGGCGCGCTCTTCATCAAGTCGGGCGTCAACTTCGTCGTGGGCGAGGGCGTCACGCTGCTCGGGAGTCAGGAGGACGCGGACTACCCCTCCATCTTCACGCGCGTCGCCGGCATCGAGATGAAGTGGCCGGCGGCCCTCATCAACGTCAACGAACAGAAGAACGTCAGCCTCTCGGGCGGCGGCACCATCGACGGGCGCGGCAAGAAGTGGTGGGATCGCTACTGGAACCTGCGACGCAACGACTACGAGCCGCGCGGCCTGCGCTGGGCCTCGGACTACGACGCCGAGCGCGTACGCCTCCTCGTCGTCTGGAAGTCTACGGACGTGTCGGTCGAGAATTTGAGCCTGAAACGTTCCGGCTTCTGGACGGTGCAGGTCGTCTACTCCGACCACGTCACGGTGGACGGGATTAAGATCAGCGAGAACGGCGGCCCGAGCACGGACGGCGTGGACATCGACTCTTCATCGCATGTTCTCGTCGAGCATTGCGACATCGACAACAACGACGACGACATCTGTCTGAAGGCGGGGCGCGACTACGACGGCTTACGCGTGGCGAGACCGACCGAATACGTCGTCGTGCGCGACAACCTGACGCGCCACGGCGGCGGCGTGCTCTCCTTCGGCAGCGAGACCTCGGGCGGCATCCGACACGTCGTCGCCTACCGCAACCGGGGGGTGGGGACGAGCGAGGGACTCCGGTTCAAGTCGGCGAAGACGCGCGGCGGATACATTACGGACGTGCTCATCAAAGATATCAAGATGGAGAACGTGCCGCTCCCCTTCACCTTTACTCTGAACTGGAACCCGAGCTACTCGTACGCGACCATCCCGAAGGAGATCACGAACCCGCCGCCGCACTGGGTCGTGATGAACAGGCCGGTGCTGCCCGTCGAGCGCGGCTACTGCGAGTTCAGCAACATACGGATTGAGAACGTGGAGGTCACGGGGGCCAAGCGCGTCTTCACGGCCACGGGACTGCCGGAGAAACCCATCGTCGGCGTCACCTTCTCGAACGTCACGGCCGAAGGCGAAGAGACCGGCTACGTCGAGCATGCCCGCGACTGGAAGATGGAGGGCGTGCGCGTCAGGACAACCAAGGGTGAGCCCTTGAAGCTGACGAACGCCGTCAACGTCGAGAGCCCCGCAGTCTCCAGGAAGTGAAGACGCGCGCCCTCAGCGCATGCCGGACAGGTCGCAGCTATTGACCTGCTCGCTCACGGCGGCCTCCTCCTTCTCGTCCTGCTTGATGTTCTCGCACTTCAAGGGCGGAGCGTCGGCCGAGAGCCTGTAGTCGTTGCGCCACTCGGAGAGTGTGAGGTTGCGCGTGACGTGTGTGCAGACTTCGGCCAGTAGATCGTTGAGCCCGAACTTACGCCACACGGCCCCACTTCTCTCCGAGTCCACGGTGAGAACGCGCGCCCCGCCCGCGTTGACGTAAGCGTTGCCAGCCGCCTCGATGCGCGCGACTTCGCAGCCGGTCAAGGCGTTCCACACGGTTGTCCCGCCGGATGAGTATCTGGAGAGGAGTTCCCCGGTCGTGTTGAAGAAGAAGCCGGCGGAGCCCGCCGCGACGTTCGGTGAGTCAGAGAGAATATTGGCCAACGGGCGCTCGCCAGCCCCCCCCACCTTCCACACACTCACACCGAAGCGGCTGGGAACCGCGAAGTGCTCGCCGTCGGGGCTGAACAGCAGCTCCGAATAGATATCGGCCCGGGCTAACTCCATCCTGTTGACGACGTGCCCGCTGAAAGCCTCCCACACGGTCACGACGCCTTTGCCGTCCACCCCGCCCACATACCCCCCTTTAACCGCGCCCCCGCCGGACACGAGTGGGAGCACCGGTTGACTCTCCGCACGCCACTCGCCGACCTTGCGGCCACCCCTGACCTCAAGGACGCGAACCGCTATCCCCTTCTCATTCTCGTCACGCCTGCCCAGAACCACATGATCTCCGTCGGAGGTGAAGCACTCGAAGTTGAACTCCTCCCTCTCCTGCGCGTCCAGCGACAAGACCTGCTTACCGTCTCTCAGGTCGAGAATGACAGTGGTGCCGTCGGCCCCGCCCGAAGGGGAGAGGGACAGATACTTCCCGTTCGGGCTGAAGGTCACGCCTACAAACCCGGGCACCTCGCCCTCCTTCTTCCACACCTCGCGGTTTTCGGCCAGGTCGAGGAGACGCATCCACCAACCGGTGCTCGGCTGTACAGCCGGCGGCTTGGCCTCACCGTCGGTCGTGAAAGCGATGAGGTGGCGACCGTCGTCACCGAGGAACACGGTCGGCTCGCGCAACGACGGCGCGCTCACGGCCGCCAGCAGGAGCCGACCCACGCCGGACTTGCCGTCCACACGGTAGGCGAACTTACCTTCGGCCACGTCCCAGACGCGGAACTCCTTCTGGTCGGAGAGGAGGATGAACTTTCGGTTCGGGCTCATCGTCTCGACGTTGGCGCCGGCGAAGACGACCTCGCCCAGACTCCCGGCCGCCCCGGGCACCTCCCACACGCGGACGGTGCCGTCTGCGCTCGCCGTCACTAGCCTCGACCCGCCCGCGCCGAAGCTCACGCCCTCCACCGGCCCCTCGTGCGAGATGCGCGCCACCTCCACCTCTTCGGCTTTGTCCGTGACCCGCCAGAGCCGCGCCGTGCCGTCCTCGCCGGCGGTCGCGAGGTACTCGGCGTCGGGGGCGAAGGCGAGGGCGTTGACGGTGGAGGTGTGCCCCCTGATGACGCTGAAAGGGCCTTCCTGCCCGGTTTTCTCTTCGAGGTCGGCGTACATCCCCGCAAAGACTACGTCGGCGAAGCCCGAGCGTCTGAACTCCGCGTGCGAATCCCATCCGGAGGCGCTGGACAGCCCCC
Organism: Pyrinomonadaceae bacterium; assembly: GCA_045807865.1. Taxonomy (GTDB): domain Bacteria; phylum Acidobacteriota; class Blastocatellia; order Pyrinomonadales; family Pyrinomonadaceae; genus QHXN01. The sequence continues at coordinate 107,162 of JBJMGP010000038.1, read as the reverse complement.
ACACACGCACGGCGTTGTCACGGCCCGCGGTCGCCAGCCTCTTCCCGTCGGGGCTGATGGCGAGGGCGGTGACGGGGTCGTCCTGCGTGCCGTGGGTGAGAGGGCGGAAGCCCTTCCCGTCGTCGTCCGCCCAGACGACCCATGTGCCGTCCTCCTGCGCCAACGCGAGCCGGCGCCCGTCCCCGCTGAAGGCCAGGCCGGCGACGGGACTCGGGCCGAGCCGCAAAGGCGCCACGAGCACCTCGGGCCGAGCCGCCGGTTCGTCAACCTTCCTCAACTCTATGACGGGCGCATTCACCTCCTGCCGCTGCTGCTGGGATGAGGCCGCGCGCGCGCCGCCGAGAAGAAAACTGGCCGGTCTGTAGATGAACGCCGCGCGCCCCCGCGCCAGTGCTACCGGCGGACGCCTCGCCAGCGCAATCAATTTCCCCCCGGGGCCGAGCGCGACGGTCTCCACCCTGATGCCGAGCACGAGGCCACCGGCCGACTCCTTCAGGCTCCCCCCGTTCCACTCCCAGACCTTAGCCGTGAAGGGTCTGTTCGCCGCTGCGGGGCCGTTGTTGCTGGAGGAACGGTTGGCATTGGTCGAGACGTTGCTGTTGACGTTGCCGGCGTTGTTGGCTTCAGAGTTGAAGGGGAAGTTTGAGTTGAGGGGCACGTTGCCGTAGGAGAGGCCGCGTGTGTTTGCGTCCGAGGTCAGAAGGTACTTCTTGTCGGGGCTAAAGACTACCGTGCTCAGGCCGGCGACCGCTTTGCTGTCGGTCTCCCTGTTCTGCGCGTCGTAGACCGCCAGCATGTCGCGCCTCGCCCTGGGCGCCAGCGCGTAGGCCTCCTGCGTTCGGACCGGCCAGTGTTCGCGTAGCGCCGACAGCAAGTACTGCCCGTCTTCGCTGAGCGCCGCGTCGGAGGAGAGCCCCTCGTACTTCGAGACGGGGCGCGGGAGCAGCGAGAGCCCCTGGCCGAGCGCCTGGTAGGCGTCCACCGAGAAGATGTCGAAACGGTCGCGCCGCAGCGCCTCGCGCGCGAGCAGGACGGCGTGCTGGTAGTCGCCCGCCCTCTGGGCCGACAGCGATTGCGAGATGAGCTGCGCCTGCTCGGCCGTCTTCTTCTGCTTCTCGACGACGTGCGTCTGCGCCACGGCCTCCTGCCGGAGTTGGTCGGCGATGGCTCTCTCGCGCTCGGCGTTCTGCCGCTGCCGCTGGGCCTCGGCCGCGGCGGCGAGGGCCTTGTTGCGCTCGGCCTCGACCTCTGTCTTCGCCTTCTTCTCCAGGCCGGCCGAAGCTTCGGCCTCGGCGCGCGCCTCCTCCGCGAGCGCCCGCTGCTTGTCGGCCTCGACCCTCCGCGCCTCGGCGATGCCCCGCTGCTCCTCTGCGTCCTTGCGCGCCGCTTCGGCCACCATGCTCTGATGCAGAGCGATGTCAGTCTGCTGCTGAGCAAACTCGGCCTGGTGGACGGCCTGCCGCCACTGGTAGAGCGCGAAGACGCCGACGGGGAGCATCAGGAACAGGACGGCGGCGACGAGGGCGGCGGCCACGCGCGTGAGGCGCTTCGTCCAGTTGGGCGGGTTGTGCTTCCTGACCCAGCGCTCGTCGAAGACCCCGCGGTAGATCGGGTTGCGCACGCGCAAAGTCCCGTCCTCGGCGCAGACCACGCCCGAGAGCTTGAGGTGCGCCTTCGGCACCGACTGCCCCTCGTCCGAAACGGGGGGATTGCCGCGCAGCACCGCGTCGTAGGTGTTGAGGACGGACTCGCGGTCGGGCGCGCGCTTCGTGAGCATGTCGCGCACGAAGAGCAGATTCGAGTTTTTAGCAAAGTCCTCGCCGAGGAAATGCTCGGCCACGACCGCGTCCACGTCCGCACGCGTCCACCCGGACTTGCCCCGGCCCTCGATGGCGGCGCAGAGCTGCTGCGTCAGGAACGGGTGCCCGCCCGTCCACGCCAACGCCCAGCCGAGCACGTCGCGCGCCTCCGCAGGGGGCAGCCCGAGCCCCCGCGCGAGCGGCAGCGCCTCTTCGTTGGTGAAGTCCGTGAGGTCTACGCGCTGGCCGATGTTGAAGGGCGTGCGCTTGGGGTCGCTGATGAGGTCGGACGGCGTGGCGACGCCGATGAGGACGAAGGAGAGTCGGCGGAAGCGCGGGTCGGAGGCGCGCGAGCCGTAGATGGCGCGGACGGCGGTGAAGAAGTCGTCGCTGAACTTCAGGCTCAGCGTCGTGTCGATCTCATCGACAAAGATGACGACCCGCTCTTCGGGGCCGGCCTCGGCCATCAGCACGTCCTTGAGGAAGAGCACGAGGCGCTGCCCGAAGCCGAGCGCCTCGTGCTCCTTCCACCACTGCTTGGCGTTCGTCCGCAGCGAACTCCGCTCGTCGATCTTGGCGACCAATCCGTAGTACCACTGCTCGGCCGTCAGCTCGACGCCGAGCTCCTGGAGGTCGATGATGATCGACGTGAAGCCCTCGTCGGAGAGTCGCTCGGCGGTGCGCACCATCAGGGAGGATTTGCCCATCTGGCGCGGCGTCAGGACGTAGGTGAAGGCCCCGGCGCGGCACAGCTCCAGCAACTCCTCGTCCGCCCCCCGGTGGATGTAGAGGCCGTCGTTGGCCTGGACGGAGCCGCCCTCGACGCTGAAGATTTTCTGCTCGGGCATAAGGACCTTACCTCAGGTGTTCCCCGAAATAGCTCGCGTAGAGCTGGCAGCGGGGCAGCACGGTCGTCCCCTCCTTGCGCACCAGGCCGGCCCCGCGCAGGCGGAAGAAGATGCGGTCGTCGGCGCACGTCTGCCGCCCGATAACCTCCTTCATGCCGGCGACGAGGTCGGCCTGGTCGTGCATGCGGAAGAGGTGGTAGCGCAGGTGGTCGCCGAAGGGGCCGCGGTCGTCGCGCGCCTGCTCGAAGAGCCCTTGGGCCGAGACGTTCCCCTTCGCCACGAGGTAGAGCGCGCGGCGGGTCAGGTAGGGGTGGCCGTTCAGCAGTCGCACCAGGCGCGCCTCGTCCTCGCCCGCGAAGGGGCGGCCGTGCAGGGCGTTGAGGCGCGCCACCTCTTCGGGCGTGAAGTCTTCGAGGTTGACGACGACGCCGACGTTGAAGGGCGACTGGTTCAAGTCCTTGATGAGCTGGTAGGGCTCGGTCGAGGTCACGAGCACGAGGTCGCACTGCTTCCAGACCTTCTCCAGCGCGCGCTTGTTGTGCCAGCTCCGGAGCATGCTGAAGAAGTCGTCGCGGAACGTCGTGTCGAAGATGCGCTCCACCTCGTCCATCGCGATGACGAGCGGGCCGCCCACCTCGCGCAGAAGGTACTTGCTCATGTAGAAGGTGCAGCGCTGGTTGTTGCCGAGGTCGGGATCCCAGTACTCCTCCACGCGGTTCTGCAAACCCAGCTCGCTCGTCAGCCAGACGCAGAACTGCCGGTAGAAGTTGTCGGCCGAGCCGAGCGCGGTGTGGTCGAAGAGTTGAAAGTCGAGCAGGACGACCTGCTTGCCCACCTCGACGGCCGCCTCCATCACGCGCAGCAGCAGAGAGCTCTTCCCCATCTGGCGCGGCCCCTTGATCGGGATGGTGACGCCCTTCTGCCGGGTGGTGTCGGTGCGGATGGCGTCGAGGGCGAGGGCGTCTTCGTCACGCGCGATGTAGAACTCGGACTCGGGATCCATCGTCCCCTCGGGCAGGTCGAGCGGGCGGAGCGAGGCGGCCGGGAGCGGCAGAGGGATGGCGCCCGCCTCCGGGGGCGTGGGGGGCGGCAGCTCGCCGCCGGCCAGCTCGCCGCCGGAGATCGCCGCCAGCAGCTCGCGGATCAGCCGCGGCGTGTCTTCGTCGCTCTCCCAGCAGGCCCACTGCAAAGGGTTGAGGTAGGGGCTGAGCGAATACGGGAACGGCTCGCTGTAGGCGACGCGCACGGGGAGGATGGCGGGGCGCCCCGACTCCTTGCCGAAGACGTGCGCCTTCTCAATTTCGCCCTTGACCATCTCGCTGTTGACCGACTGCGCCGAGAGCAGGGGGACGAGGAAGTCCGCCTCGCCGAGCTTCGTCTCGATGCAAGAGGCCCAGTCGGTGCCGGGCAGGATGGCCTTGTCGATGAAGACCTCGTGTCGCCGGCCGAACGCCTCGAAGAGCGCGGCGGCGACCTTCTCGTCGGTCGGCGCGTTGCGCTTGTAGCTGATGAAGACGCGGGGACGGCGCGCCCCCCCGCCGTCGGGCTGCGAGGCGGCGCGCCACTCCGGGCACCTCGGCCGCGCGTTGTTGAAAGAGGCGGTCTGCTGGATTATCTCGCGCATAGGTGGTAGCGGCCTTCGTTCGGGCTCAGAGGCGGCCGGCTCGGGGCAGGGTCGTTGAGCCGGGCGGAAGTGGAGAAAGGCTTGCGCCTCGGCGCGGCCTCAGGTGGTGACGGACAGGAAGGCTTATAACGCCGCGGCCCGCGCGTGTCAATAGAATCGCCGCCCGCTTGGCGCGCGGCACTGACCCCGGGGAGACGGAGGGGTCGGGCCGCGCGCCGGACGGGCGGCGAAGGCGCGGGACGAAAAACTATTCGACGATCTCGAAGTCGATCCACTGCGCCGCGACGCGCTGCTTCTCCTTGGCGAGCGGGTCGGTGACGATCATCTGGAGGGCGTACTCGCCGGGCGTCATCTCCTTCCCGAGCTGTAGCATGCCGCCGGCGCCGATGTCGCCCGAGCCGTTGAGCGGCTGCGCGTCGAAGGGCAGCACCTTCCCCTCGTAGACGAGCTCCCCGTCGCGGAACAGACGCATCTGCGTCTGAAGCTTCGGCCGGCCGTCGGCGCGGTCGGGCTTCGCGTTGTAGATGTAGAAGCCGTAGTCGATGACCGCGCCGCGGCGGAAGCGTCGCACGGCCGGGCTGCCCTGCGGGTCTGCGAGCGGCCGGGCGGAACCTTCCTCAGACTTCTCTTCCGGCGCCGAGACGTTTGCAGGCGGCGGCACGTTCTCGGCCGGGGCCGCCGTCTCGGGCTCGGCCGGGGCCGACGGCTTCGGCTTCGGCACGTTGGCCGCGGGCTGACTCCCGAACGTGTTGGCCGCGGACTTAATGACGATGCCCGAGAGCGCGAGCCGCCCCTTCTTCACGTCGGGCACCTCGACGTATTGACTGGCCGAGCCCGTCCGCTCGGTGGCCGTGTCGCGCACGGCGACGCGGAGCTGGTAGGCGCCCGGCTTCTTCGCCGGGACGACGAGGTTGTAGAGCAGCCCGGCCTCTTGAATCTGTTTGTAGAGCCGCTCGTTCGCATCCACCGTGTGTGTCACGTTGACCTCGCCGACGACCTGCCCCTTGGCGCCGAAGGTCAGCGCGACCACGTCGATGACAGACTTGTAGGTGCCGTCCGGCTGCTTCCTGAAGGTGAGGTCGTGGCTGTCGATGTGCAGGAGCGAGCGGACGAAGGCGCCCTGCTTGAGGTCGCGGCCGAACAGGGAGGTGAGGCGCAGGCTCACGCCGCCCGCCGGGAAGGGCGAGACGAGCGCGGCACGGATCTGCTCCGAGCGCGTGCGCGGCACGTTGGCCGGCGTCAGCGTCTTGCCCTCGAAGCCGAAGAAGCCGCGGCGCGTCCGCACCTTCAGCCCCGGGCGCATGACGTTGAGCGTCAGCTTGTGGTAACGCATCCGCCCCGTGGCGGGGTCGAACGTGCTCTCGTCGGGGCGGTAGCCGATGAGATAGTAGCCCCTCTGGTCTTCGAGCGCGCGGCGGACGCCGCCGCCGATGTCGTTCGAGTTGACGTAGGCGACGCCGCCCGTCTCCTCGGCCAAAGCGCGCATGCCCTGCTGCGAGTCGGACAGCTCGCGGCTCCGCGACAACATGAGCGTGGACATCTGCGACGCGTCCGGGGCGCCGGACGACGCGGCGTCGAAGAGGCTGAGGGTCTGGAGGCCGCGCACGTCCACGGTGTAGATGATGACCGAGGCGCGGTTGGCGCTCTCGATGACGCGGCTGATGCCGGCCAGCACGCGGCTCTGGTCGTCCTCGGGCGGGGGCATGGGGATGCCGTCCGAGAGCAGCACGAGCGACTTGCGCCCGGGCAGGTCGCTCAAGGCGCCGACGACAGCGTCGAGCGCGTTGAGCGTCCCGACGCTGAAGCGCTCGCGACGCTGCGAGTAGTATTCGCTCTCGGCCTGCGTCTCGTCGTAGGCGGTATGCGCCCAGTCCGGCGCCTCGAAGGGGCGGATGCTGGTGCCGAACTGCGGCTGCCAGCGCAGGTTCTTGACGGCGGCGCTCAGCAGACGCTTGTCGTTGGTGAACTGTTGGAGGGCGCCGCTGCCGCCGCTGGCGGGGAGGATGGCGACGAAGTCGCCCGGCTGCATCTGCTCGTCGATGAACTTCTTGATGGCCCTGCGCGCGTAGTAGACGCTCTCCCAGGACATCTCCAGGTCGTTGAAGACGAAGGCGACGGTGCGCCTGACCTGCTCGGGGCGCAGGCGCGCGGGCGGCGGCGCCGGCACGTCCGGCCTTTTATCGGCGAGGGGCGCGGGCGTCGGCTCGGTGTCGGGGACGTTCTGGACGTAAGAGAAGTTCGTGATCTGCTGCGGCCTGCCGTCGGCGAGGATCTGGAACTCATCGGCCTTCAGGTCTGTCACCTGACGCCCCTGCTTGTCCGTCACGACGGCGTCGATCTGCACGAGGTTCGAGGTGATGCGCACCACGTCGTCCTCGTCGTGCTCGACGGTCTGGGGCATCCCCGGCGGCACGATCTGCACCGACCTCTGCGGGGGCGCAGTCCCCGACGGTAGGTTCCTCAACCAGTCCGGCACGGCGTCGGGCGTCGGCGTCTGCTTCGGCGCGGGCTGGGCCGGCGCCTGTGTCTGCGGCTGTTGACGGGCGGCGACCGGCGCTTGCGCGAGCAAAGAGGTCAGCAGAATCGTGAGCAATCGTGTGAGTGTACTCTTCATCCAGACACCTCAGAAGAAGTGGGACTCGAATCAAGAGAGGATGCTGCCGGCGGCTCGGAGGTGACGCCGGCCGTTGTCCTTACGGCCGCGAATTATATCTCCACCCAAGCCCGAACGCGACTGCCTACGGCTCCTTCGCATCGCGTGCGCAGCGGAAGCCGAGGTTGTCGAGACCGGTGTCGGGGGTGGCGTGGCTGCGCGCGGCGACGCGGTAGTTGCTGCAAAAGTTCTCGGCGCACATCCAGGAGCCGCCGCGGATGACGCGCTCCCCGCCCGCGGACGGCCCCGGCGGGTTCGCGCGCGGCGACGCGTCGTAGTAGTCCCCCGCGTACCAGTCAGCGCACCACTCCCAGACGTTCCCCGCCACGTCGTAGAGCCCGTAATCGTTCGCCGCGAAGCTCCCCACCGGCGCCCGCCCACGAAAGCCGTCCTCGCCCGTGTCGCGCGCGGGAAACTCGCCCTGCCACCAGTTCGCCACGGGCTTCCCTTGCGGCCTCAGCTCGTCGCCCCACGCATAGCGCTTGCCCGAAAGCCCGCCGCGCGCGGCGTACTCCCACTCGGCCTCGGTCGGCAGACGCTTCCCCGCCCAGCGCGCGTACTCCGACGCGTCGCGCCAGGAGATTTGACAGACCGGCTCGTTCGAGGCGGCCTGCAACGCGGGGCCTTCCGGGTGGCGCCAGTCGGCCCCGTCAACCCTCTTCCAGTCGCCGGTCCCGCGGTCGAAGACGCCCGACCAGCCGAACTGCTCGGCGTCGGTCTTGTAGCCCGTGGCCTCGACGAAGCGCGCGAACTCCGCGACAGACACCTCGCGCGCGTCCATCCAGAAAGACTCGACCCCGACCTCGTGCGCCGGCGCCTCGTCCGGCATCTCTTCGTCGGAGCCCATGCGGAACGCCCCGCCTTTAATGAACACCATCCCGTCCCGCTCGGCGCGCACGTCCGCGCCCGCACTCGACGGAGCGGCCCCCGCGCCATCACCGCGACAACCCTGCGCCGCGACCAAAGCGAGCGCGCATGACAGCAAGGGGAAGAGTCTGTTCAGAATCTTTGTCAGCATCGACACTTCACTTCGAAGCGTTTGCCGGGGAGACGGGCCAGTCCTCCGACTCCACATGCTCGCGCCGCATAATCTCTTCGGCGCGCCGGACGAGTTCCGGCTGGCGCGCCGCAATGTCGCGCGTCTCGCCGGGGTCGTGTACCAGATCATAAAGCTCGACCTTGCCCCCCGCGCCGTGCCGCACGGCCTTCCAACGTCCGAGGCGCACGGCCTGTGCGAAGCCTCCCTCGTGGAACTCCCAGTAGAGGACCCAGTCGCGGCGCGGCGGGTGTCCGCCGCCGCCGAGGAGGGGCAGCCAGGAGACGCCGTCTGTCGCCGTCGGCGCGCTCACGCCCGCGAGCGCCGCGAATGTCGGCATGAGGTCGCAGAGCGTCACCGGCCACACGCTCGGCAGCCCCGCGTAGAAGTGCCCCGGCCAGCGCACGATGAGCGGGACGCGGATGCCGCCCTCGTAGAGTTCGCGCTTGAGCCCGCGGAAAGGGCCGTTGCTGTCGAAGAGCGCCTGGTCGTAGCCGCCCTCCGACTTGTCCTGCGGCCCGTTGTCGCTCGTGAAGACGACGAACGTGTTGTCGTCAATCCCCAGCTCCTTCAAGAGCGCCAGAACCTTCCCCACGTCCGCATCGAGGCGCGTGACCATCGCCGCGTAGTTGCGCTGCTGCGGCGACCACGTCTCGCGCGAGTAGGGCGCGTCCGAAGGCACCTCCATCCCGTTGCCGGTCTCGCGCGTCAGCTCGTTGTTCGCGTGCGGCAGGGTGTAGGCGAGGTAGAGAAAGAAGCGCGACGACGCTTCACGGCGGATGAAGTCGAGCGCCTCGCGCGTGAAGAGGTCGTGCGAGTACGTGCCTTTCGGAAGCGTGACGCGCTCGTCGTTGCGCCAGAGGTATTCGGGGTAGTAGTCGTGCGCGTGGTTCTGGTTGAGGTAGCCGAAGAAGTAGTCGAAGCCCTTGCGGCCCGGCACGCCCGTCGTCCCGGGCTCGCCCAAACCCCACTTGCCGACGATACCCGTGCGATAACCCGCGCCCTTCAAGACCTCCGCGACGGTCACGTCCTCGGGCCTGAGCGACACGCGCTCGTTGTTGCGGTTCATGTTGCCGCGGATGCGCGCGTGCCCCTGATGGAGCCCCGTCATGAAGCTCGCGCGCGACGGGGCACAGACAGGGCTCGCCGCGTAGGCGTCTGTGAAGAACTTGCCTTCGCGCGCCATGCGGTCGAGGTTCGGTGTGCGTATGTACCTCTGGCCGTATGCGCCGAGGTCGCCGCGGCCGAGGTCGTCGGCCACGATGAGCACAATGTTCGGCGGCCTGCGTTGCATCTGCCCGCGCCGCACCTGCGCGCCGACCCCGCCCGCCGGCGCGGCACACGCCAGCAGCGTCGCGCACACAACGGTCAGGCCGAGCCGCCTGCGCGTTCGCCCGTTCACGCCGAATCTCATTTGTCGCTTGTCCCCCTCCGTGCCCGTGTAGTTTAATGCAGAACAAATCTTTCAGCGTAATCAGGTCAGCAAGCGGTGGCCGCGTCAGCGGCGCCCGAATTTAGCCCGGCCTTTCAAGGCCGGGTCAGCGTCGTATCAGACAACGCGCGTCGCGTCAGCGACGCTTGAACCATTCAGGCGTCGCTGACGCGACGCGGCGTCATTCGGCTCAACGTGTCCCGGCCTTGAAAGGCCGGGCTAAATTCAACTCGCCGCCCCGCGGCGAAATCACGCTCGGCTCTCTTCTAACTGCCCACTGCCTACTTTCCTGGGAGGCACACGTTGAGACTACGCGCCGCGCTCTGTGCGCTCGCACTGCTGCTTCAGTTCATCCAGCCCGCGGGCGCCAAGACGCGCGGACGGCGCCCCGCGCCCGGGAAGAAGCTCAACGTGCTCTTCCTCATCGCCGACGACCTGCGGCCGGAACTGGGCACGTACGGGACCCCGCAAATCAAGACGCCGAACATCGACCGCCTCGCCGCGCGCGGCACGCGCTTCGACCGCGCCTACGCGCAGTACCCGCTCTGCAACCCCTCGCGCACGTCCCTCCTCACCGGGCGTTACCCGACCGAGACGGGCGTGATGGACAACAACAAGTACTTCCGCGCGGAGCACCCCGACTGGGTCACGCTGCCGCAGTACTTCAAGAACAACGGCTACGCGACGCTCCGCACGGGGAAGATTTTCCACGGCGGCATCGACGACCAGGTCTCCTGGACTGAAGGCGGCGAGCCCGTAGACCCGGCCATCGTCAACCGCGGGACGAACAACGCGCGGCCCGCGCAAGCGCCGCCGCGCCCGCGCGTCGAACGCGACCCCGACGAGACGGAGGGCGACCCGCCCGTGCAGGCGGCCAGCGAAGGCGAGCGGCGGCGCATGGCCTCCGACCGCATCGTCGTGCTCGAAGGCGACGGCGAGTCGCACGGCGACTACAAGACGGCCACGCGCGCGATTGAATATCTGGAGCGCTACAAAGACAAGACCTTCTTCCTCGCCGTCGGCTTCGTCAAGCCGCACAGCCCGCCGACCGCGCCGCGCAAGCTCTTCGACCTCTACGACGTGGCGCGCGTCCCGCTCCCCGTAGACTTCGCGCCGCGCCCTCAGCCTCCGCCCGGCTTCCCGGAGCTTTCGGTGCCGCGCCGCAACGCAGACCTCTTCATCGGCCGCGACGCGAGCCCCGAACAGGCGCGCGAGATGACCCGCGCCTACTGGGCCTCGACCAGCTTCATGGACGCGCAGGTCGGCCGCGTGCTCGACACGCTCGAACGTCTGGGCTTGCGGGAGAACACCATCGTCGTCTTCTGGGGCGACCACGGCTACCACCTCGGCGAGAAGGGCAAGTGGTCGAAGGCTTATTCGCTCTTCGAGGTCGGCACGCGCGTCCCGCTCATCATCGCCGTCCCCGGCGGACGCGCGCAGGCGACCTCGCGCAACGTCGAGTTGCAAGACCTCTACCCCACGCTCGCGAATTTATGTGGGCTGCCGCGCCCGCCGTCGAACATCCGCGGCCGCAGCCTCGCGCCGCTCCTTAAAAACCCGCGCGCGCGCTGGGACAACAACACGGCCTCCACCGTCACGCTCTTCCAGAACAAGCTCGGCCGCGCCGTCCGCACCGAGCGCTTCCGCTACGCCGAGTGGGACGAAGGCCGCGCCGGCGCGATGCTCTTCGACGAGACCAAAGACCCTCACGAACTCAAGAACCTCGCTGAAGACCCGGCCTACGCGAAGACCGTGCAGGAGATGAAGAGGCTCTTGAAGCAGATTCCCTGAGGAGAGATTGATGCCGCCAAAGATGCACATGGAGCCGGAGCCGGGCGACCAGACGCCCGAGGTCGGGTCGGCGACCGACGTGGCGCCGCTGGGGCGCGACCACGCAAAGCCTGCGCACGAGCTGACGGCCGACGAGGAGGCGGACGCGTTGGACTGGGACCGCGTGGCGGCCGAGGGTGAGTTCAAGGAACTCCTCGCCTCGAAGCGCCGCTTCATCGTGCCGGCCACGGTCTTCTTTGTCGTCTACTACTTCGCACTGCCGGTGCTGGTCGGCTATGCGCCGGGCCTGATGGACACGCGCGTGCTCGGCGTCAACCTCGCCTACCTCTTCGCGCTCTCGCAGTTCTTCATGGCGTGGGCCGTGGCCGCCCTCTACGTGCGCGCCGCCGGCGGCTGGGACGAGACGGCGCGCCGCATCATCGAGCGTTTGAACTCCGACGGGAAGGGGAGGTAGAGACGTGTCAACTCCGCTCTTGATGTTCCTGTTCTTCGTCGCCGTGACGCTCGTCATCACCTACTGGGCGGCGCGGAAGTCGTCGGGGTCGAGCGCCTACTTCGCCGCCGGCCGCTCGATCAAGGGCTGGCAGAACGGCGTGGCCGTCGCTGGCGACTACATGAGCGCCGCCTCTTTCCTCGGCATCGCCGGCATCATCGCCTTCCAGGGTTACGACGGCTTCATGTACTCGGTCGGCTGGCTGGTCGCCTACCTGACGGTGCTGCTCGTCGTGGCCGAGCCCCTGCGCAACGCCGGCAAGTACACGATGGCCGACGTGCTCGCCTACCGCCTGAGCCCGCGCCCGGTCCGGGCGATGGCCTCTCTGAGCACGCTCACCGTTTCGACCTTCTACATGATCGCGCAGATGGTCGGCGCGGGCGCGCTCGTCTCTCTGCTCTTGAAGGACTCGGGCGTGACCTACCAGTCGGCGGTCATCGGCGTCGGCATCCTGATGATCGTCTACGTCGTCTTCGGCGGGATGCTGGCGACGACGTGGGTGCAGATCGTCAAGGCGATACTGCTGATGGCGGGGACGATCCTCTTGAGCGTGCTGGTGCTCGCGCACTTCGGCTTCAGCTTCGCCACCTTCTTCGACGCCATCAAGCACGTCACCTATCACGACGCCGCGGGCAAGGTCGTCACGCAGGACTTCCTGCAACCGGGCCTGCGCTACAAGCCGCCGTACGGCGCGCTCGACCTGATCTCGCTCGGGATGGCGCTGCTCTTCGGCACGGCGGGGCTGCCGCACATCCTCGTCCGCTTCTACACCGTGCCCGACGCGAAGACCGCGCGGACGAGCGTCGTCTGGGCGATGGCGATCATCGGCGTCTTCTACATCCTGACGACCTTCCTCGGCTTCGGCGCGGCGACCATCGTCGGGCGCGACGTGATCGCGAAGAACGGCGGGACGAACATGAGCGCGCCGCTGCTGGCGCAGGCCATGGGCGGCGACATCTTCTTCGGCTTTATCTCGGCCATCGCCTTCGCGACCATCCTCGCCGTCGTCGCGGGGCTGACCATCTCGGCCTCGACCTCCTTCGCGCACGACTTCTGGACGAACGTCATCCACCGCGGCACCGAGCGCGCGCCGGGCGAGGAGGTCAAGGTGGCGCGCGTGACGGCCTTCGTCGTGGGCGGCATCGCCATCTTCATCGCCATCGTTCTGGGGCCGACGGCGAACGTCGCCTTCCTCGTCGCGCTCGCCTTCGCGGTGGCGGCGTCGGCCAACCTGCCGGTCATCGTGCTCTCGCTCTTCTGGCGCCGCTTCAACACGCGCGGCGCGGTGGCGGGGTTGGGCACGGGGCTGCTCGCCTCCATCGTGCTCATACTTTTAAGCCCGAGCATCATGACCGTAGACCCGCCGACCGTGACCGGCGCGGCGCGCCACCTGATTCAGTCGCCGCCGATCTTCCCGCTTGAGAACCCGGGCATCCTCAGCATCCCCCTCGGCTTCCTCGGCGCCTTCCTCGGCACGCTCACCGGGCGCGAGCCCTCCGCCGAAGCCAAGTACACGGAACTCGTCGTCCGCGCCAACACCGGCCTCGGGGCGGAGAAAGCGACCACACACTAAAAGACAATTAACAGGGATGGACAGGATAAGAGCAAATCATTTCTTATCCTGTCCATCCCTGTTAATTACTTCGGCACTACTTCGCCGCGAAGTTGTGAACGCGCAACCAGTCGGCGGCGTGGGCGGGCCAGGTCGAGAGAATCGGATCTGCCGGTTTGTTATCCCTTGCCGTCCCGAGGCCGAAGCCGTGCGGGCCGCGTTCGTAGAGGTGCAGCTCGAAGGGCACGCCCGCCTTCCGTAGGGCGGAGACGAACATCAGCGTGTTCTCGACGGGGACGGCCGCGTCGTTCATCGTGTGGACGAGGAAGGTGGGCGGCGTCTCCTTCGTCACCCGCTCCTCGTTCGAGAGCAGCGCGACCAGCTCCGGCGTCGGGTTCTCGCCGAGCAGGTTCCTCTTCGAGCCGGCGTGCGTCAGCTCCCTCATCGTGATGACGGGGTAGATCAGAATCATCACGGACGGCCTCGAACTGACTCTCTCGACGGGGTCGGTCGCGTCGGCACGCCCCGCGTCGAAGTGCGTGCCTGCGGTCGAGGCGAGGTGGCCGCCGGCCGAGAAGCCGAGGATGCCGACGCGCTCGGGGTCAAGGCCCCACTCCGCGGCGCGCGCCCTCACCGTCCGTATCGCGCGCGCCGCGTCCTGCAACATGGACGGGTGATGGTAGCGCGGCCCCAGACGGTACTTCAGGACGAAGGCCGTCACGCCGATGGAGTTGAGCCACTCGGCGACGGGCCGCCCCTCGTGATCCGCGAGGTGCTGGTAGCCGCCGCCCGGGCAGATGACGATGGCGGCGCCCGTGGCCTTCTCCTTCGGCGCGAGGTACGGCGTCAGCGTCGGCACGTCCTCGGCCTCTTTGCCCAAAGCCCCCGGCGCCCCTTGCGGCCACAGCGGGAACGGCTCGGCCGCCCGCGCGCTGTCGAAGGAGCCGAAGGCGGTGACCATTAGTCCCGCCAGCATGAACGACCATGCAAGTCTTCCGAACATGATTCCCTCCCTATCTTGACGTTAAGAGCAGAAGCCAGTCTTCACTCGAAGGCTTATTGATTGTAGTACCCTTCCCCCACGACGGCGGCACGATGAGCGCGCGCGTCTCGCCGGTGCGCGGGTCGAACCAGCGGGCCGCGTAGGCTCGCCGCGGCAGGGCGCGCGCGAGCGTGACGGACGGGCCGTTCAGCGTGTAGACGAGCACGGCGTCGCCCCGCGCGTCCGAGAGGCACCAGTTGTGAGCCGCGTCTTCGAACAGGTCGTCGCGCGGCGACATCTTCATCAACACCCCTGACAGATGCTCGCGCACGAACGGGTCGAGCTTCGTGCGGTCGGGCTGCTCGCCCTGCGATTGGCCGGCCGCTGGGTTGCGCATGAGCGCCTGCGCACCGCCGGCCATGAGGACGGGGATGGGGCCGGCGCCGCCGTGCCACGCGACGACCGCCTTGCCGGGGAAGCGGTCGCGGTACTCGCGCACCTGCCGGTAGACCTGCGAAGGGCTCGTGTCGGGCGGCGTGTCGCCCGAGCGCTTGAACTCCTCCGTAATCATCTCGCGGAAGGCGAGGTTGCGCCCGCCCAACGGCGCCCAGAGCTTGCCGTCGGGCCGGTACTGCCAGTAGCGCGTGTCGATGACGGAGACGAGTTCGGAGCGGACGGGGTCGGCCAGTATCGCGTCGGTGATCTCCTTGCTCGTGATGAGAGCGATGCGGACGCGCCTCCTGTGAACGCGCTGCCACTCGGCGACGGTGTCGAGGAAGAACTGCTGGAAGGCGAGCGGCCCCGCGTACTGGAAGGCGAGCGTGAGCACGACGTTCGGCCGTTCGCCGAGCACGTCGAGCGTGTGCATGATGTAGGCGCGGTGGAGCGCGCGCCGGCGCGGGTCGCTTGCGTCGTAGAACTGGTTGGCGACGTGGACGGCGCTGCCCGCTGCGAGAGGCGGCTCGGGCAGTCCCGTGTCGTTGACGTTGTTCGCGGGCCGCCAGGGGAAGTCAACCCAGTGCGCCGCCGTCTCCAGAAGGTTATGCGTGTTGTAGACGTTGTGGTAGTAGACGAGCCCTCTGCGTTCACACTCCTCCGCGAACTCGCGCGTGCGCGCGAAGTACCAGGGGTTGAATCGCGTCAGGTCGTACTTGCTCAAGCCGTCCCACGCCCTCCCCTTCCCACTTCTGGCCCAGGGCATCTCGTAGAACGGCGCCCACACGTTCGCGTCCGGCTCAGGCGTGAGGATGTGTGCGTCGCGGCGGCGCTCGTACCAGAGGCCGGGGCCGCCGTTGAAGAAGGGCGTGCCCTCCGCTTCCATCCGCGCGGCGAGCTGCCCCAGGTCCTCCGTGAGCCCGGGCCCCACGCGCCCCGGCACGAAGCGCGTGACGCTGACGCCGCCCAACTGACGCGCGACCGCGGGCGAGACCTGCCCCTTCCACCAGGCGCCGTTCAGCATCCCGCCCCACAGCACGCGCCCGCCGACTACGAAGCGGCCGTTCACGATGTCGAGCGCGTGGGCCTTCAAGCCACTTCCCACCGCACCGCGCCGCGATGCCGCGCCCGTCTTCCTCCATTTGAACTCCGGCGCGGGAACGCCCGACGCGGCCTGTTCGTAGGCGGCCGCGTCCAGCCGCGATAACTCCCACGTCTCCGGGCGCCCGAGACGCCGCGCGAGCTGCGCATCATAAAGCGGCTCGGGCGACCTCCTCAAGACGTTCGGCGCGCCTTCGGGGCCGCGCGCCTCGATCTCTGTAGCCTCGCAGTTCCAGACGACGGAATTGGCGGCCGTCCACCCGCCGCCCTGCGAGCGCGCCATGTCGTATGTGAGCCGCAGGGCCGCGCCGCCGACCTTCACGCGCTCGTAGAGGACGCCCGAGGCCCAGCTCTCGAACGAGCCGCTCGGGCCGTGCGAGTCCTTCGACTCACATTCGAGGAAGACGTTCGGCCCGGCGGCCGTGAAGCCCACGGCGAAGTCGTTCGTGCCCGCCTCGCTGTGGCAGTTGTGGACTAAGACCTGCTGCCCCTCGACGAAGAAGCCCTGCCGGCGGTAGCCGCCCGCCTCCGCGACCGGCGCCTCGTAACGGCAGCCCTCGACGCTGACACGCCGCGCCCGCCGCCCCGCGCGCACGGCCGAGCCGGCGAAGTGTCGCGCCGTCACACGACTCACCCACGCGTCCTCGACGTTGTCGAGCGCCACGCCCGTCCACGCGTGCTCCTCGTCGGAAGGGTTCGCGCGGTCGAACTCGCTCTCCAGCACCAACCCCTCGACCCCGACGTTGAGCACGGGCTCGTGCCCTCTGACCTTCGACAGAGTTCCGCCGCCGTAGCGACGCTCCAACGCCGTCGTGATCGGCGCGTCGAGGGTGACGCGCTTCGTATCCACATCAACCGCAGTCACGGTTCTGTCCCAGACGAGGTCGCGCGAGCCGGGCGTCCAGTGCAGGCGCTGGTCGGCGAAGGCGCCTTCGGCCTTGTTCATCCCGAGCGCCTCGATCCACTCCTTCGTGCTCGGCCTGCGGACGACGACGCGGTCGCCGGCCGCGAGCCCCTCGACGCTCTCCAACGTCAGGGTGAGGGCGCCGGCCGGCACCTTCTCGTCGGTCACACGCACGGGCGCGCCCCCGACCGGCGCCTCTTCCCCGCCCACTTCGATGAGCGCGCGGCGGCCATGCCCGGTCGCGACGATGGTCGTTAAGTTCGACCCGCTCCCGCGCAGGACGACGCCCGACGCGCGCAGCCGCAGACGGCCCGCGACGCGGTACCTGCCCGGCTCAAGCAGCAGAGCCCCGCGGAGGCCGTCCCTGTCCGCGCGCGTCGCCGCGATGCGGTCGAGCGCGGCCTGCAAGAGCGCCGTGTCGTCGCCGCCCGTAGGACGCGCGCGCAGCGCCACGCGGATGAGAGGGCGCGGCACGCCCCCGCCGTAACCCGCGTAGGAGAAGTCTATGACGCTGGCCTCACCCTCCGCATGACTTGAGAAGGCGAATCCCAGCCAACACAGAGACACAAAGACACAGAGACACAGCTTGACGAAGACCAAAGGTGAAGCCGTGTCTCTGCGTCTCCGTCTCTCTGTGCCGAACATTTCACCCCTCATCGCGCGCGCCGGCTCTTGATGTTCACGTCCGCCGGCTTGAGACCTTCGGAGGAGGCACGGAGCTTGACGGCGCCCGGCGCGCCCGCCTTCGAGCGGATGACGACGAGACAGAGGCCGTCGTAGGCGGCCCGCTCCTTCGACTGGAAAGACTCGTGGCTCGTCGCGTCGCCGTTGTCCACGGCCACGATCTCGCCGGGGCCGTTGACTTCGAAGTGAATCCGGTTCCGCGAGCGTGGGACGGTCAACCCCGCGCGGTCTGTCACGCTCACCGTGACGAACGAGAGGTCTGAGCCGTCGGCGTCTATCGCGGCGCGGTCGGCCTTCATCAACAACCTCGCGGCCGGCCCCGTCGTCCGCACCACGTCCTCGGCCCAGCGCTTCCCTGCACGGTAAGCGACGACGCGCACCTCGCCCGGCTCGTACTTCACGTCGTCCCAGCGCAGGCGGTACTCCAAAGGCCCGCGCTTCTTGCGGCCGAGCGAGCGGCCGTTGAGGAACAGCTCCGCCTCGTCGCCCGAGGTGTAGACGTGGACGGGCGTGACCTGCCCCTCGCGCCCGGGCCAGTTCCAGTGCGGCAGGATGTGCGCCATCGGCAGCTCGGGCCGCCAGCGCGCCTGGTAGATGTAGAAGCGATCCTTCTTGAAGCCCGCGAGGTCTACGATGCCGAAGTAGGAGCTGCGCGAGGGCACGAGGATTTTGCCCAGAGACTTCAGCTCCTCGCTCATGCGCGCCTGCGCCGCCGGGTCGGAGAAGTTGAGCAGGTTCGTCACGTCCGCGTTGTACGGCGTCGGCTCGCCGAGATAGTCGAAGCCCGTCCAGACGAACTCGCCCGCGACGAAGGGGAACTCGTCCTGTCCTTTAAACTCGGCGTCGGGCGTCGTCGCCCAGCGCGGCGCGTAGAGGTCGTAGGAGCTGACCTGGAAGTCTGCCTTCCCCTTGTCCTTGTCCTCCTCGACGGGGAAGAAGTATTCGCCGCGCGAGCTGACCGTCGAGGCCGTCTCGCTGGCGAAGAGCGGGATGGACGGGTTCTTCTCGCGGAACTTGCCGTACTCGGCCGGCTTGTAGTTGTAGCCGAACACGTCCACGGTCTGCTGGAAGCCGTTGTAGCCGGCCTCCGTGTAGTTGGCGCCCGCGGTGACGGGGCGCGTCGGGTCTTCCTCGCGCACGATGCGCGCCAGCTCTTCGGAGACCTTGTGCCCCTCGGCGTTGCGCTGCTCGCCGATCTCGTTCCCAGTGCTCCAGAGGATGACCGACGGGTGGTTGCGGTCGCGGCGCACCTGCGCCCGCAAGTCCTTCTCGTGCCAGTCGTCGAAGAGCAGGTGGTAGTCGTTCTTCTTCTTCCCGCGCCGCCAGGCGTCGAACGCCTCGTCCATCACGAGGAGGCCCATGCGGTCGGCGAGGTCGAGCAGCTCCGGCGCGGGCGGGTTGTGACTGGTGCGGACGGCGTTGACGCCCATCTCTTTCAAAATCTCCAGCTGACGTTCGAGCGCGCGCCGGTTGACGGCCGCGCCGAGCGCGCCGAGGTCGTGGTGGTCGCAGACGCCCTTGATCTCGAACGGCTCGCCGTTAATCAGCAGGCCGCGCGCCGCGTCGAACTTGACGGTGCGGATGCCGAAGTCGGTCTGGTAGGCATCGAGGCGTTGCAAGTTCTGCTCGACCGAAGTCATGGCCGTGTAGAGTCTCGGGCTGTGTGGGCTCCAGAGCTTGGGGTTGAGGATATGCGCGCTCCGTTCGGCGGTCACGCGCGCCCTCGGGGGAATGACGACCCGCAACGACTCGGTCGTCGCGACTACCATGTTCTTCGACTTGCCATAGCCTTTTTCGATGAGACTCGTCGTCAAGTAGACGACGACCTCGGAGCCGGAATCGTTGTCGAGCGCCACCTTCAGGTTGACCGTCGCGGCCTGCGGCGTGACCTCGGGCGTCGTAACGTACGTGCCCCAGTGCGCGATGTGGACGGGCTCGGTCTTGACGAGCCAGACGTTGCGGTAGATGCCGCCGCCCGGGTACCAGCGCGAGGAGTCGGGCGGGTTGTCCAGACGAACCGCGACGACGTTCTCGGCGCCGTACTCGACGAAGGGCGTCAGGTCCAGACGGAAAGAGGCGTAGCCGTAAGGCCAGCCGCCGACGAAGCGGCCGTTGAGCCACACGGTCGCGTAAGACATCGCGCCGTCGATGTCGAGATAGAGCTGTTGGCCGCGGTCTGCGGCCGGGACTTCGAAGTGCTTGCGGTACCAGCCGACGCCCCACCAGGGGAGCTTGCCCGTCTCGCCCGGGTACTCCTGTTTGAAAGGCCCCTCGATGCCCCAGTCGTGCGGGAGGTCGAGCCGGCGCCAGGCGTTGTCGTCGAACGCGCGCCGCGTGTACGCGACATCGGCGCCGAGACCTTCGACGGCCTTCGAGGAGTTCGAAGCGCCCGCGACGAACTCGCCGCCCGTCGCCGTCACGCTCTCTTTAATCTTCTCGTAGCTCAGGCGACCCTCCGCGCCCGGCGGGTCGTCCTTCTGAAACCGCCAGCCCGAGTTGAAAGAGACGCGGCTCCGCGGCAAGACCTGCGCCGCCGCCGCGTGCGCGAACACGCAGGCCGCGCACGCGGCGAGCGCGAGACGTAATAGCACGACTCTCATCATTCAACCTTCCTCGTTTGGCTTAACTATCTCTTCGACACCACTCTCGTCTCCGGCGGGCCGAGGTAGCTCGGGCGCAGGCCGCCTGTGTTGAGGACGATCTTGTCGAGCACGACGCCGGGGTCGAGCATGTAGACACGGAGGACGTGCGCGCCCGCGGCGTCGAGCTTGAGGGGGACGCTGACCTTCGTCGTCGCGTTCAGGACGTTTCGCGACCATTCCGGCGAAGTGACTTCGACGCCCGCGCTCGCGCCCAGCTCGCGCGGCTCGGCGCCGTCCAGAGAGTACGCGAAACGGAGGCCGCCCGCGCCGCGCACGGGATGCGTCGGGACGAGGAAGAAGGTCAGCTCCATCTCGCCCGTGTGGAAGAGGTAGAACGGGTATTCGAGCGAGGGCGCTGCTTGCGCGGCGCGCGAGGGCTCGACGCTCGGGGCGTCCTCGGGGAAGACGGCCACGGAGTCGCCCGTGCGGCCCAGCCCCGGGATGACCTGCCACGCGGCGCCCGCGCGGTCGAGCTTCGACATGAAGTGCTCGGCCTCGATGGAGACGACGCCGTTCGACTCGACGAACCCTTTAAGACTTTCGGGACGCGGCGACGCGGGGTTGAAGACGGGCACCTGCACCGTGTACTTCACGCCCGCCCCTTCGACCTCGACCGTGCCCACGAATCTCCCGCCCCGCGGAGCCTTCGCCCAATCGACCGAGACGAGCACGCGCGCGTCCTCGCGCAGGTCGCCGCGCGTGCGGCTCAACTTAATCCAATCCTCTTTCGCGCGCGCCACCCAGGGGGCCGGCGCGCGCCCCTTGTTGTAGATGTCGAAGAAGCGCGTGCCGCGCGTGTACACGTCGAGCGTCGGCAAGTCCCCGGCCGTCTGAGTGTCGCGCATGCCCGCGCCCTCTCCCTCGACCGCGACGTTGAGCACCGTTCCGAATTCGTGTACCTCCCCGGCCGGGATGCGAGGCAGCGTGCTCCTCATGCTCGGCCACTGCCCCGGCCCCATCTCGCGCGAGATGATGTGCCGCCACTTCCCTCCCGAGAGCTTCTCGTTAAAGAAACTGGTTTCCGCGTCCATGCCGCGCTCGGCGTCGAGCGCCCGCTGCGCCCACTCCATCGTGCTTGCGCGCCACTGTAGGCCATAAAGGCGGGCCTTCTCCGCGGCGAAGACGCGCCGGTTGGCGAGCGCGGCGCAGCGGACGGGGTAGAGCACGAGCTGATAGTAGGCCGCGCGCAGTTCCGCCGGAATCTTCTGGTAGGGGTTTGCGGCGCGCGACGCCAGAGAGTCGTACGCATCCATCCGCGCCTGCGCCTCGTCGCCGTAGTCGAAGTGCGCGAAGTCGCTCGGCCGGTAGGGCTCGCCCGGCAAATACCACTGCAAGTGCTCGGGCTTGCGCGCGAAGCCGAGCCGGTAGTACCCGTCCATCAACGACGCTATCTCTTCGGCGCGCGCCGCCCCGAACTCGCGCGCCGCCCACTGCTTTAAGAAATCCGGCAGGTTATCGCGCCGCCAGCGCGAGGCGTCCCAGGCCATCTGCATGAAGAACTCGGTGACGGCCTCGGCGGGTTTGAGGTCGCCGACGTTGAGCACCCAGAACCGGCGCGCGCCGTTCGCGTAAGCCTTCGACATCTCCTCCCAGACGAGCGCGGGCGGCGTCGTCTCAAGCCAGAGGTATGAGAGCGGCCGGCCGAGGTAGGAGACGTGGTAGTAGACGCCGAAGCCGCCCGGACGCCGTCGCTCTTCCGTCCCGGGGAAAGAGCGTATGTAGCCGAAGTTGTCGTCGGTGTAGACGACCGTCACGTCCTCCGGAACCTTCAAGCCCCGCCGGTAGTCCGTGAGCACTTCTTTGTAGGGGATGAAGACCTGCGGGACTCGCGTCACGTCGGGTTTGACGTGGCGGGCGAGCATGGCGCGCTGGTCGGCGAAGATCTGCTCAAGAAGCTTGACGCGCTCCTCGGAGGTCTTCGGCCCCTGGATGGCGCTGTCGTGGATGCCGCGCATGCCGAGCGTGTAGAGGTTCTCGAACGGGCCGTTCTGGCGCACGCGCTCCTCCCAGTATCGGCGCACGCCCTCGGGGTTGGTGAGGTAGTTGTACTCCTCGGGCTTCGCCTTCCACTCCGAGACGTTGTTGCGCAGCATCGGCTCGGCGTGCGAGGAGCCCATGACGATGGCGTAGTCGTCGGCGAGGGCCGCGTTGCGCGGGTCGGCGTTGAAGGCGCTCGTCACCTCGTGCATCGCGGGCCAGACCGTGTTGGCCTTCAAACGCAGCATCAGCTCGAAGAGGCGCGCGTAGGTTTTGGGGCCGACGTTGCCGTTCTCGGGCTCGTGCGTCTTCGCCGCCCAGGGTTGCAGCCCCCAGTCCTCGTCGTTGAGGAAGACGCCGCGGTACCTGACCGACGGCGGCCCTTCGTGGCGTGTGCCGGCCGCGACGTACAGCTCCGCCCTGCGTGCGGGGGCAACGTCCGCCCACCAGTACCAGGGCGAGACGCCCATGGCCTGCGACAGTTCGTAGACGCCGTAGGCCGTCCCGCGCCGGTCGCTGCCCGCGATGACGAGCCCCTGCCGCACGCCGGGCAGAGGGTCTCTGACCGTCGTTATTAAGAAACTCTCCCATCTGCCGCCGAGGCTCTTCGCATCAAGCTTCCCTTCGCGCGCGAGACGATCAATGAAAGCGCTCTTGCCGAGCGTCCCGACGATCACGGCGTGACGAGAGAGGCCCTTTATCTCCGTGCGCACCGCAGGGCGGACGCCCGTCACGCGCTCAACATCGGACGCCAGGGCGTCGGCCGCGATGCGCACCACCTTGAAGTCTTCGGCCGAGACGAGCACGTCGGCTGCGCCGCCCGCGCGCATCAGCGCGAAGTCGGACGCGTGTCCCGTCTCTCTCACCCAGGACGACTCTTGAGCCGCCGCCGGCCGCACGCACGCGAGCACGAACAGGAGGCCAATGCCGAAAAACCTTAAACACAGAGACACGGAGGCACGGAGACACGGCTTTGGGCCTTTAGCTCTCGACGGGCTGTGTCTCTGCACCCCTGTGTCTCTGTGTTGAATCTTCATGCTAAGGCTTTCGGCGTCCGCGTGTCGGCTTCGGGGTCGGACGGGCGGCGGGGGTGGCTTCGTCGATGTCGGGGGTGGCGGTGGGGCTGCGCCTGTACTCGGGCGCGTCCTCGGCCTCTTCGGGGAGCTTCGGGCCGGCGTAGACGACGGCCAGCTCGGCGAGCGCGGCCGTCACGTCCGTGCCGAACCCGTTGAGCGCGATGAGCCTGAGGTGGCGCACGTTAACTGTCTGCGGGAAGGTCACGTGCTGCGGCTCGAAGGTCGAGACCAGTTCGCCGCGCGCGATCTCGTGCCAGTCGGTGCCGTCCTCGCTCGCCTCGACGACGTAGCCGCGGATGTCGCCCTCATGCTCGCGGTGATTCTGGCGCGACATGAGGAGGAGTCCGGACGCACGGACTGGCGTGGGGAAGCTGACCGTGAGCGCGTGCGGGTGCTTGACTCCCTTCTTCAAGTCGCCCGCGAGCCAGAAGGTGTTCGGGTCGCCGTCGATGGCGTTCGCGGCCGGGTTCGTATCGAGCGACTCACCCTTCGCTGCGGCCCCGAGCTTGTGCATGACGCGCGTGTCGAAGAGGAGGCCGCGCAGCTCCTCGGGCGGGACGGAGACGGACGGGCTGAAGCGCGGCGATCTCATGTAGGCGAGGAGCGAGCTGCGCAACTGGCGCGCGGCGGGTCTCTCTTCGAGGTTAGATTCCAGGTCGGCGCCGCTCACCAACAAACGTCCGTGGCCGACACGGCATTCGAAGAGGAGGCCGAGCTTGTAGTTGCGGTTCCAGTCGTCGATGGCCCAGACGATAGGTTCGAGCGCGCGCGGCAGCCGGTCGAGGTTGACGGCGCGCGCGCCGCGCACGATGTCAGACCACTGCCAGTCGAAGTTGGCCTCGGTCGGGAACGAAGAGAGCGCGGGGTGGCGCGCGTCCGTGAGGAGGCCGAGCATGCGGCCCCACGCCGGCCCCATCAGGCGGTTCCAGAAGACGGGCACGTCGTCGAGCGGCGGACTCGTCCAGGCGAGGTCGGCGCGCCGCGGGACGTAGAGCGCCTTGCCGCCTTCCTGCAACTTCGCCTCGGCCTCATCCCAGGAGCTTGTGACCAAGAGATCACGCGGCGCGTCCGTCCTCACGTCCGCGGGGTAGAGCCAGAAGTTCCAGTCGTTCTCGGCCGCCGTGCCCTGCAATCCCACCACGAGCCTGTACTGTCGCGGCGCGGGGAGCTTCGAGAGGTCAACCGAGACGCGGCCGAGCGAGCTGTTCTTGCCCAGGGGAATCGTCCGCGCGGGCCAGCGCCCGGACGCGAAGACTCGACCGCGCGTGTCGATGACCTTCCAGGACGGCGAGGCGTTGGTTAAAGGCGCCGCGCCGTAGTGCGCCACCTCGACCTCGGCCTCCAGCCTCTCGCCCGTGTGGTAGACGCGTCTGGTCAGGCGCGCGAGCGGGACGGTCTCGGAGTTGAAGCGGCGGAACTCCGACGCGGTGGCGTAGCCCTTCGGCTCCCAGAAAGTGTCGAGCAGACCGACGAGCGCCGTCCCCTGCCCGACATAGTCGTGCAGGTCTAAGAGCTGGAAGCCGGCCAGCCCCGGCGTGCGCAGGTTGGCCTCGATCTCCTCCTTGTAACATTCGAGCTGGTAGCGGCCCGACGCCCAGGCGAACTGCTTGTCCTTCTCTAAGAGCCCGTGCTCGCGCATCGAGTCGCGGAAGATTTCGTAGTTGCCGGGCCGCATGTAGCCGGTAAACTTTTTGATGATGTCGTAGTCCGGATACGCGACCCACTGGCCCAGCTCGTGCGAGAGGACGGGAATCTTGATGTCCTTAAGTGAGGCGCGGTAGTCGCGCCCGAACCAGGCCGACGGCCCGCGCAGCATCTTCTCGCCGAGCCGCTGGACGACGAGGTAGTCCGCGGCCTCCTCGGGGAACGGAATCACGCGGTCGGTGTGGCCCGTGCCCGTCGTGTAGAGCCGACGGTCGTCGTAGCCGCGGAAGCCCGCGGCCCAGGAGGCGAGCGAAGCCTTCCATTGCCCCTTGGGCTCGTTGCTCGCCGAGAGCATGACGAACGAAGGGTGGTTGCCGTAGGCGCGGATCATCCGCTCGGTCTCTTTGTAGAGCATCTCCGCCATCGGCGTGCCGGGGCTGATCTCGTTCCACATGCCGGGCTCGGGCTG
The DNA here is from genome assembly GCA_045807865.1 of Pyrinomonadaceae bacterium. GTDB lineage: Bacteria > Acidobacteriota > Blastocatellia > Pyrinomonadales > Pyrinomonadaceae > QHXN01. Next base: position 82,020 of record JBJMGP010000038.1, on the reverse strand, counting down.
GAGGTAGACGCCCAACTCGTCGGCCGCCGTGAAGGCCGCCTCGGGCGGGCAGAAGGAGTGGAAGCGGATGTGATTAATGCCCCACTCCTTGTTGATGCGAAGGATGCGCCGCCAGTACTCAACGTCCGTCGGCGGGTAGCCCGTGAGCGGAAAGTCGCCGCCGTGGTGCGTGCCGCGCAGGTAGGTCTTGCGGCCGTTGACGACGAAGTCCGTGCCCTCGGTCTTGAACTCGCGCAGGCCGAAGACGAGTTCGCGGCTCTCGTCAACGCCTTCGCCCGTCAGGCGCAGCGTCAGCCTTTGCAGGCTGGGGCTGAACTCGTCCCAGAGCCTGGCCTTTGGCCCTAGCGACACGTCGAGGGTCGCGCGCAGGGCCAGGGTGCGGAGCCCGGGCGCCTCGGGGAAGTTGCCGGGGACGCCGACCCATCCGACGGGCGCGCTCACGCCGCCGGCCGAGACCGTCCAATGCCCCTCGTCAAACTCAGGGCCGCCGACCGAGACCTCGATCCTCACAGACCTCTTCGCCACGTCGGGGAAGACGCGCGCGTCCTCGATCCAGACCTTGCCCGTCGTGCTCAGCTCGATGCGGCCGACGATGCCGTTCCAGCTCCCGGCGAGCGAGTCCGAGACGCTGTGCGCGTCGGGGCGGTAGGGCAGAATCATCGAGGAGTTCACGCGCACCGTGAGGCGGTGGCGTCCCGGCGCGAGCTGACCGAGGTCGAACTCGTGCGGCGCGACGAGGCTGTTGTTCGAGCCGACCGCCGCGGAATCGACCCACACCGTAGACTCCCAGCGCGGCCGCTCCATAAAGAGCACGACGCGGCGTCCGCGCCAGGACTCGGGGATGTCTATGTCGCGCTGATACCATGCGACGCCGACGTAGTGGCGCGGCGGCTGCGAGAGGAAAGGGACTTTGACCGCGCCGGGCAGCGTGTACGCCTTGTAGTCTTCACGCAGGTACCAGAAGTGGTCGTAGAGCGAGAGCACCCAGGGCGTCCGCGTGCTGATCTCGTTGCCGTAGCCCTGTGCCTGTAGGACGCCTGGGAGTTTGATCGTCTCGGGCAGGTCGCGCTCGAACCAGCGCTCGCGCACGCCCGCGTCGGCGCGGTCGAGCCCGAAGCGCCACACGCCCGCGAGCGGCAACGACTCGCCCGCGCGCGCAACTGCCCGGGCGGGCCAGACGAGCGCGGCGGCCACGAGCAGGAGCCCGGCCAAGAGACCCTTCCTGAGTTTCATTGTGCCGCCATTGTACAGCCACCCGCGGCACACAAGTAAAGCGGTTTTCTTCGGCCGCGTGGTAAGCTCTCGCGCACACCGATTCTTTAAGCAGCGGGAGGTAGGATGGCGACGCTCTTTCTGATGTGCGGGCTGCCGGGCTCGGGTAAGACGACGCTCGCGAAGAGGATCGAGCGCGAGCGCGACGCACTGCGCCTGACGCCCGACGAGTGGATTACGCGCCTCTTCGGGCAACGCTTAACGCTGCCCGCGCTCGACTGGTGCCGCGACCCCGTCGAGTCGGTGCAGTGGGAGGTGGCCGCGCGCGCGCTCCGGCTCGGCGTCAACGTCGTCCTCGACTTCGGCTTCTGGTCGCGCGCCGAGCGCGCCGAGTTCCGCGCGCGCGCCGCGGCGCTCGGCGCCGGCTCCGAGGTGCACTTCCTCGACGTGCCCCGCGCGGAGTTGTCGGCGCGGCTCGCCGGGCGCGCGGGCGCCGAACCGCCCCCCGAGACCTTCCCCGTCACGGAGACGCAGCTCGACGCCTGGTGGCAGGTCTTCGAGCCGCCGACGGCGGACGAGTTGCAACCGAGGTCTGAGCCGGCGTGAGAGAGGCGTACGGGAGGACGCGGCGACCGCTTGAACGGCCGCCGCGTCCGGCGCGCCCGGCAATGGGACTGTCCCCAACCACTGAGCAGCCCCCTCATCGCCACGAGGCCGGGCGCGACAACTGGCCCTCAACCTTATTCACTCGTGGCGCAGGGCCACCAGAGGGTTGACGCGGGCCGCGCGCCGCGCGGGGATGTAGCAGGCCAACAGGGCGACGGCGAGCAGCAACAAAGATACGCCGACGTAGGTGACGGAGTCGGTCGGCTCGACCCCGAGCAGCAGGTTCGCCAGCGCGCGCGTCATCAGGAACGCGCCCGCCAACCCCAGCGCGACGCCGACCAGGGCCAAACGCATCCCCTGCCCCACGACCAGCTTGATCACGTCGCGCAGAGCCGCCCCGAGCGCCATGCGGATGCCGATCTCATGCGTGCGCTGGCTGACGGTGTAGGTCATCACGCTGTAGAGCCCCATCGTCGCCAGCACCAGGGCGAGCACGCCGAACGTCGAGGCCATCCCCGCCGCCACGCGCGCCGGCCAGTAGGCCAGCGACAGATTCTCCTCCGCCAGCATCACCCCGAAGACGGGCAGCCGCGCGTCCATCTGCGCGATCTCGCGGCGCGCCCTCTCGACCAGCCCCTGCAGGTCGCCGGCCGTCTGTGCGCCGACGAGCAGCGTCATGCGCTGGCGCGGGTTCTGGTAGACGGGCAGGAACATGTACGTCTGGTGCTCCTTGTACATGCTGTCGTAGTACCCGTCCCGTGCGATCCCGACGATCTCCATCAGCGGCGTCCCCTGCGCAAAGCGGAAGCGCTTCCCCATTGCGTCCTCATCGCCGCCGTAGAAGCGGCGCGCGAACGCCTGGTTGACGATGACGACGCGCGGCGCGTTCATGTCGTCGCGCTCGTTGAAGTCGCGGCCGCGCACCAGGGGCATCCGCAGCGTCTCGAAATACTTCGGCGTCACGAGGCTGCACTCGGAGTCGGTGCCTTGATTCGGCGGCGGGTCGAGCTCGCCCTCCTTCACGACGGGGCCGCGCGACTGCCGGCTGTCCATCAGCGGCATCTCGCTGGCCATCGCCGCCGAGCGCACGCCGGGCAGCGCCTCGATGCGTCGCTGTAGCTCCGGGAAGAAGCGCAGCGAGGTCTGCTGGTCGTAGGCCAGCAGGTCGAGGTTGATCATCATCGTCACGAGGTTGCCGGTCTGGAAGCCGGGGTCGGTCTGGCGCACCATCCCGAGGCTGCGGATGAAGAGCCCCGCGCAGATGAGCACGACGAGCGAGATGGTGACCTGCGCCACCACCAGCACGCCGCGCAGGTTCCAGCGGCGCCGGCCGTGCGGCGGCTGCGCCGCGCCGCCCTTGATGACGCTGACGAGGTCGCTGCGCGAAGAGAGAAGGGCCGGGGCCAGACCGAACATCACGCCCGTCAACGTGGAGACCACCAGCATCCACTTCAAGACGTAGCCGTCCGGCGCGAGGTCGAAGTTGGCCGGGTACGGCACCGGCGGGAATGAAGCCTGCGCCCACCCCGCCCCCGCGTACGCGAAGGCCCAACCCAGCAGGCCGCCCACGAGCGCTAGCAGCAGACTTTCCGTCAGCAGTTGCCGCACGACGCGCCCGCGGCTCGCGCCTATCGCCAGCCGGATGCCGATCTCCCGCGCGCGCGTCGCCGCCCGCGCCAGCATCAGGTTCGCCACGTTGGCGCAGGCCAGCAGCAGCACGAGCCCTGAGACGCACAGGGCCAGCATGCCGCCGTACCTCATCACACGGGTCGCGCCTTCGTACCGCCCGTCCAGTTCGGTCTTGAGCTGGACTTTGGTGTCGCCGTTCTCCTTCGGGTAGAGCTTCGCCAGGTCGGCGGCCAACAGGTTCAAGTCCGCCTCGGCCTGCTGCATCGTCACGCCGGGTTTCAGGCGGCCGTAGAGGTTGACCGTCTGGTAGCCGCGCTCAGTCCTCCAATCCGGGCGGCGGCTGAACTTCTGCGCCATCATCATCGGCACCCAGTAGCCCTGCCGGAAGTAGAAGACCGAGCCGAGGAACGACTCGGGCATGACGCCGACGACCGTGAACGCCGTGCCGTTGAGGAAGACCGACTTGCCCACAATCGACGGGTCTGCGCCAAAGCGCTGCCGCCAAGACGAGTGGCTCAGCACGACGACGGGGTGCGTGTTCGGCGTGCGGTCTTCTTCGGGCAGGAAGCCGCGGCCGAGCAACGGCTTGACGCCCATCACTTCGAAGTAGTTGCCGCTGACCAGCTCGCCCCAGACGACATCCGCGCGCTCTCCGCCGGCGGCGTTGTGGCTCTCGCCGGCACTCATCCCCGCCGCGGCCCACGTGTACGCGCAGATGTCCGTGAAGCTCTTGTTCTGCTCGCGCAAGTCCAGGTAGTTGGCGTACGAGAAGCGATCCCAGACCTGCGCGTCGGTCTTCCGCCCCCAGTAAGGGGCGACGAGTTCCTCCGGCTTGTCCACGGACAGCGGCCGCAGGATGAAGCCGTTCACCGCGCTCAGGATGGCGGTGTTCACCCCGATCCCGAGCCCCAGCGTCAGCACCGCGACCAGCGTGAAACCCGGCTGCTTCGCCAGGATGCGCACGCCGTAGCGCAGGTCGCGCAGCAGGTCGTTCAGCCAGCGCGTCCCGCGGGCGTCGCGGCACATCTCCTTCACCTGCTCGGGGCCGCCGAGGGCGATGCGCGCGCGCCGCCGCGCCTCGACGGGGCTGTAGCCCTGCTCGATCAGGTCGCTCGTGTGTTGCTCAAGGTGAAAGCTCAGCTCCTTTTCGAGTTCCTCGTCGAGCTTCCTCCGGCGGAAGAGGCGTTGCCACCAATTCATGGGTGTTTCTCCCTTCAGGGGGTTTGAGGGTCAGGCTTCGGACAGGTTGAGGATGAGGGTGACGGCCTCGGACAGGCGCGCCCAGCCCGCGGCCTCCGTTTCGAGCTGCGTCTTCCCTTTGCGCGTCAGCCGGTAGAACTTGGCCTCGCGCCCGGTCTCGGTCGCCTTCCAGTCGGCCGCCAGCAGCCCGCGGTTCTCCAGGCGGTGCAGCGCCGGGTAGAGCGAGCCCTGCGGCACCTGCACCACGCCGCGCGACGCCTGGTCGAGGCGCTGTGCAATCGCGTACCCGTGCACCGGCCCGAGCGCGACCACCTTCAGAATCAACAAGTCCAGCGTGCCCTGCGGAAGGTCGGACTTCGTCTGGGTCATCTACGTTACCTCCGGCTTCTACATATAACATCGGCACATGTAGAAGCACAAGGTATAGTTACGACCCGACGGCGATAAAGTTCTAAAAAAGCGCCCGACCCCTCCGCGCCTCTTGGCGTCGGGCGTGACGACGCGCTTACAATCGTGTTGCATCGCCCCGGCACGGGAACGTCAAAAGCGTCGGCACTGACAAATGAGCATCTGGCAGATCATCCGCCGGTTAGTCCCCTTCATCCGGCCGCACGGCCGCTGGGTCGCCCTCTCGCTGACGCTGACCCTCCTCTCGGCCTGTGCGGCACAGATCAACCCGCTCGTCCTGCGGTATACGGTGGACACCATCGAGGGGCTCCTGCGCGAAGGCCGAACCGCGTCGCAGGGGGTCTCGCTGTTGCTGCTGATTAGCGCCGTCCTGCTCGGCAAAGAGATCGTCAACACGGGCTTGAGGTACGGGCAGAATCTGTTTGGCGAGAGGATTCGGGTCAACGTGTCGAGCCGCCTGACGCAGACCGCCATCGAACGCATCCTCACCTACCGGCTCGCCTTCTACACCGACTCGGACAACCAGACCGGCATCCTCCAGACGCGTATCGACCGCGGCGCCGAAAGCCTGACCAAACTCGTGCAGAGCGCCTTCATCGACATCCTGCCGCTGTTCGCCAGCTCCATCCTCGCGCTCGTCCTCATGTTTCTCGCCAACGTCTACGTCGGCCTGGTCGCCGCGGCCATCATGCCGGTCTATTTCCTGCTGAGCCAGAGGCAGGCTTCGATGCTCAAGGGCGCGCGCAGAGGTCTACGTGCCCTGCGCGAGGAGAAGAACAACGGGCTGCACAACATCATCGAATCCATCGTCGTCATCAAGTCCTTCGTGCGCGAGGAGTACGAGAAGGAGAAGCAGCTCCGTCTGCAACAGAATCTCATCACCGCACAGTTGAGGCAGCGTCAGACCAACTTCATCTTCGACGGGCTGAAGACTTTCGTCGAGCAGATCGGCGTCGTGCTCATCATCATCCTGACGGCCTACCTCGTCCTCGGCGGGCAGATGTCCATCGGCGCGATCATGTTCCACATCATGCTCTTCGGTAACGTCTCCGCGCCGATCCGCCAGTTGCACCGCATCTACGACGAGATGAACGACGCCCTGACCTACGCCGAGGGCTACTTCCAGATTCTCGACGCCGGCGACCAGGTCGAGGCCGGCGGCGAGTTGGACGTGACCGACCTCGAAGGCACGTTCGAGCTGCAAGACGTGAGCTTCACTTACCCGAACAGCACACGGGCGCTCCATCACGTCAACATGAGAATCCCGCACGGCAAGACGGTCGCCTTCGTCGGCCTCTCCGGCGCGGGGAAGTCCACGCTCCTGAACCTGCTGACCAGATTCTACGCGCCCACGAGCGGCAGGATTCTGCTCGACGGCAAAGGGCTCGGGCAGTACAAGACCGACCTGCTCCGCCGGAAGATCGGGCTGGTGCTCCAGAAGAACCACATCTTCAAGGGCACGATTGAGGAGAACATCCGCTACGGCAAGATCAGCGCTTCGTTCGCGGAGGTCGTGGAGGCTGCGCGCAAAGCCTATCTGGACGAGCAGATCGAGAACCTTCCTCACAAGTACGAGTCCGAGGCGCACCTGCTCTCCGGCGGTCAGCAGCAGCGCATCGCCATCGCGCGCCTCTTCCTGAAAGACCCGCCCATCATCTTCCTCGACGAGCCGACGGCGAGCCTCGACGCGGTCGCCACGGAACAGATCAAGAACAGCCTCGACGCCATCAAGGAGGAGCGCACCACGGTCGTCATCTCGCACAGCATCTCGCAGATCATCGACGCGGACATCATCTTCGTGCTCAAGGAGGGGCGCGTCGTTGAACACGGCACGCACGAGGAGCTTTACGAACGCGAAGGAACCTACCGCGAAATCTTCGACGCCTCCGCACGGAGTCTGAACCTCGACAAGATATCTCGGACCTTAGAGATCGAGATGGCTCGCGACCTGTCGAATTAAGACGAAGCCGAGCGCGGCGCCCGCGGGTGCCGCGCGCCCTTTTCCACGTCGCCCTCCTCACGTGTTAATAATGTGCGCATGAGCGGAGTGCTGGTGGCGTCGATACCGGGGCCGGGCGAGCCGGTCGAGTTGCGCGAGGTCGCGGAGCCGGAGTTGGAGCCGGACTCGGCGCTGCTCGCCGTCGAGCTGAGCGAGGTCTGCGGGACGGACGTGCATTTGCAGCAGGGGCGGCTCGCGGGCGTGCCCTACCCGCTCGTCCCCGGCCACGTCTCGGTCGGGCGGCTCGCAAAGATTCTTGGACGGCTCTTCGATGTCGAAGGGCGCGAGTTCCGCGAGGGCGACCGCGTCACCTTCCTCGACGTGCACCGCACCTGCCACGCCTGCTGGCACTGCCTTGTCGCCAAGGCTTCGACGCGCTGCCCCTCGCGCAAGGTCTACGGCATCACCTACGGGCTCGCGGACACGCTGGCCGGCGGCTGGGCCGAGAAGGTCTATCTGAAGCCCGGGACGCGCTGCATCTCGCTTGAGGACGTGGACGCCGCGCGCTTCATGGCCGGCGGCTGCGCGCTGCCGACCGCGCTCCACGCCGTCGAGCGCGCGGACATCCCCTTCGGCTCCACTGTGCTCGTCCTCGGCTCCGGCCCGGTCGGGCTCTCGGCCGTCGCGCTCTCGCTGCTGCGCGGCGCCTCGCGCGTCCTCTGCACCGGCGCCCCGGCCGGAAGGCTTTCGGCCGCGCGCGACATGGGCGCCGCGGCCACGCTCGACGTGACCGAGCAGACGCCCGAGGAGCGCGCCGCGTGGGTTCTCGGCGAGACGGGCGGGCGCGGCGCCGACGTTTGCATCGAGGCGACGGGCTCGCCCGGCGCGGTCGTCGAGGCGATGCGCTACGCGCGCGACGCAGGCACCGTGGTTGTCGTCGGGCAGTACACGGATCACGGCGAGGTCGCCTTCAACCCGCACCTCGACCTCAACCGCAAACACCTCGACGTGCGCGGCTGCTGGGGCTCCGACTTCTCACACTTCTACCGCGGCGCGCGGCTCATGGCCGACGCGGCGCGCTCCGCCCCCTGGGCGCGGCTCGAACTCGAAACGTACACGCTCGCGCGCGCGGGTGAGGCGCTCGCCGCCGTCGCCTCGGCGCGCGTCGTCAAGGCCCTCATCGACCCGCGCGTCTGACGAGGCACGCACCACACCTCTGCGACCCGGGGTCCGGCCCCGCCAATTGTCCGAGCCGCCAACAAACATGCCCGCGCGCCGGCAACAAAAACATTGACGTTTATTAGGCCCGGTGTTACTTTACCGACCGTTCGGTAGCCAATCGCCCAAGTCTCGGGCACAAGGTCAACTCCCTTCAGGTCTCTTTCAGGCTCGTCACCTCGCACACCCCGCGCCCGGGGTCTCGGCTGCCCGACCGTCAACACTTCGCTTCAAGGAGATTAACTGCTATGAGAAGCCTGACTCAGTTCTGCTTGGCGGCCTTCCTCGTGCTCGCCGCCGGAGTCTCCCCAGCTTTCTCGCAGGCGTCGAGCTCGACCGCGGAGCTGCGCGGGCAGGTCACCGACTCGGCGGGCGCCGCCGTCCCCAACGCCACCGTCACCATCAAAGACCTCGCGAAGGGCACCGGCCGCACGACCACCACCGACGCCGAGGGCAACTACGTCTTCCTCAACCTGCTGCCCAGCTCCTACGAGCTGACGGTCGCGGCCGCCTCGGGCGGCTTCGCGCCCGGCTCGACGCGCGTCGAGCTGACGGTCGGGCAGCAGGCCAACATCCCCATGCAGCTCGGCGCCAAGGGCTTCCAGGAGGCCGTCGAGGTCGTGGCCGGCGGCGAGGTGGTGGACACCAACCGCACGCAGCAGTCCTCCGTCATCGGCGTCAACCAGATCACCAACCTCCCCATCAGCCGGCGCAACTACCTCGACTACGCGCTGCTGACGCCCGGCGTCTCGGACGCCGACAACATCGCCGACGCCTCCGACTTCCGCGTCGCGCAGACGCCCAACTCCGGCCTCTCCTTCGGCGGTAACAACGGCCGCGGCAACCTCGTCGCCGTGGACGGCGGCAGCACCAACACCGTCTCGGGCGGCGTCGAGGCGACCATCGCGCAGGAGGGCGTGCAGGAGTTTCAGGTCTTGCGCAACTCCTACAACGCCGAGTTCGGCGGCTCCTCCGGCGGCATCGTCAACATCGTCTCCAAGTCCGGCTCGAACCGCTACCACGGCAGCATCTTCGGCCTCTTCCGCGACGAGCGCTTCGACGCGCGCAACCCCTTCGACTTCAACCCCGACAGCAAGTCGCCCTTCAGCCGGCAGCAGTACGGCGGCTCCTTGGGCGGCCCCATCAAGTCTGACAAGACCTTCTTCTTCACCTCGCTCGAACGCTTCACGCAGGACGAGACCTCGTTCGTCAACCTCCTCAACACGAACAGCATCTTCCAGACCACCGCGTCGCAGGAGCAGCTCTTCAACGGGCTGGCGGGGACGCCCTTCGCGCCGCTCGCCACCTCCCTCCGCACCGCTTTGACGACGACCGCGGCCACCTACCCGCGCACCGTCAACCTCTTTACGAGCGCCTCGGGGCAGTTCCCCTTCGAGTCGTCGCAGACCACCTTCGGCGCGCGCTTCGACCACAACTTCAGCGACCGCGACCAGGCGTACCTGCGCTTCAGCCTCAACGACTCGACCTTCGAGAACCAGGCGGCCGGCGCGCTCACCGCGGTCTCGCGCGGCCGGACGCTCGACACGCTGAACGGCGGCGTGCTCTTCTCCGAGAACCACCAGTTCGGCCCCGCCACCTTCAACGAGCTGAAGCTCCAGTGGCGCTACCTCGACTTCGACGTGATCCCGAACGACCTCATCGGCCCCGAGTTCAACATCGAGGGCTTCGGCTTCTTCAACCGAGACATCTTCCTGGCCTCGCACACGCTCCAGCGCGACTACGACATCATCGACAACGTCTCGCACGTCACGGGCGCCCACACCTGGAAGTTCGGCGGCTCGTTCCAGGCGTCGGACGTGTCGTCCGGCAACGAGACCTTCTTCGGCGGCCGCTTCAACTTCGGCCCCAACATCCCGCTCGCCAACCTCGTTCCGGCCGCGACGCTCACCGCCCTGCGCGCATTTTTGACGGCGAACAACCCGGCGCTCCTCACCAACCTGAACACGCCGATCAACGCCTTGCAGGCTTTCAACCTCAACCTGCCCATCGTCTACCAGCAGGGCTTCGGCACGCCGGAGGTCAACTCGTTCACCTACCGCTACGCGCTCTACGGGCAGGACACCTGGAAGGTGCGGCCGAACCTGACGCTCAACTACGGCCTGCGCTACTCGATCAGCGACGAGCCGTTCTACATGCCGCTCGACAAGAACGACTTCCAGCCGCGCGCGGGCTTCTCCTGGTCGCCCTTCGCCAACGGCAAGACAGTCATCCGCGGCGGCGCGGGACTCTTCACCGGCTACACCATCTATTCGGTCGCCAACGTCACGAAGACCCTGAGCGGCATCCAGGGCGACCCCATCAACATCGTGCTCTCGACGGCCACCTCGGCCGCGCTCGGCGTGCCCTCTTCGTTCACCATCTACCAGACGCTGCTGGCGCAGGGGGTCATCGACCACCGCGCCATTCAGGCCTCCGACCTCACCCAGTTCGGCATCACGCCGCGCCCCGGCGCGCCGCTCGAAGTCCGCTTCCGCGTCGAGCCGCACTACGAGACGCCGACCAGCTATCAGGCGAGCGCGGGCCTACAGCAGGACGTGGGGCGCGGCATCTCTTTAGAGCTGAGCTACCTCTTCACGCGCGGCCTGCACCTGACGCGCAACCGCGACATCAACCAGTTCAAGTCTTCGCTGGTGGTGGCGGGCACGAACGAACCCTGCTTCTTCCGCCTCGGCGCCAACCCCGTGACCTGCACGGGGACGGCCACTTCGTCCGACTTCATCAACCCGCTGCGGCTTCAGGACAACGTCTACGAGTCGTCGGCCAACTCGTTCTACCACGCGTTTACCGTCTCGGTGCAGCGCCGCTTCGCCGACCACTTCAGCCTCAACGCGCACTACACCTTCTCGAAGTCCATCGACGAGGTGACGGACTTCAACAGCGACTGGTCGGCCGAGAATCCTTTGAACGTGCGCGCCGACCGCGCGGTCTCCGCCTTCGACCAGCGCCACCGCGCGGTCTTCAGCGGCGTCTTCGCGAGCCCGCTCGAAGGCGACTCGGCCGTGGATAAAATCTTCGGCGACTGGGTCTTCTCCCCGATCTTCATCGCGGGCTCGGGCCGCCCGTTCAACCTTTTGCTCGGCATCGACGCCAATAACGACGGCCGTTCGCAGTCCGACCGCCCGTTCACCGTCGGCCGCAACACCGGGCTCGGCGAGCCTTTCTACAGCTTCGACACGCGGCTCGCGCGCCGCTTCCACTTCGGCGAGGACAAGTTCCTTGAGCTGACGTTCGAGGGCTTCAACCTCTTCAACCGCACGAACCTCGCCGGCATCAACAACGTGGTGGGGAGCCTGCCCGCAGACCAGCTGCGCGCGCTCGCCTCGACGCGCGCGCGGGGCAACCCCAACGCCGCGCCGACCCAACCGCTCGGCTTCACCTCGGCCGCCAACCCGCGCCAGTTGCAGTTCGGCGTCCGCTTCAACTTCTGAGCCCTTTGACAGTGCCGCGAGCGGGCCGCTTAAGTAAGCATGAATTAACAGGGGTGGGCAGGATGGACAGGATGAGGGTTTGAAAGCTTAATCCTGTCTACCCTGCCCATCCCTGTTAATTCATGCTTCCGTCAGAGGGCCGTCTCGCGGTACTGTTCTGTTATGTCCAAGCCTTCGGTAGAGTTCAGACGCCGCCTCCGCTGGGCCGACGCGGACGCGGCCGGCCGCCTGCACTTCCCGCGCATCTTCGAGATCGTCGAGGAGGCCGAGGGCGAGCTTCTGCGCGGGCTCGGCCGCCCGCTCGACTTGCGCGAGCGCACCTACGACTTCCCGCGCGTCCACGTCGAGTGTCAGTTCAAGCGCATCCTCGCGCTCGACGCGCCCTTCCGCCTGCTCTTCACCGTCGGCAGGCTGGGTCGCACCTCGATACGCTACGACTACAAGGTCTTCGACGCCGAGGAGCAGCTCGCCCTCGAAGGCACGATGACCGTCGTCGTCATGCAGCAGGGCAGCCCCGTCGAGATACTGCCGGCCCTGCGCGCCGCACTCACCGGCGAGGCACAATGAAGTTTTAACTTCTTCCCACAGGAGAGAGTCGATGCAAAGCGTCAGGTTTCACGAGTTCGGCGACCCGGCAGAGGTCCTGCGCGTGGAGGACGTACCGAGGCCCGAGCCGGGCGCGGGTCAGGTCTTAGTGAGGATGCGCGCGCGCTCCATCAACCCGTCCGACCTGCTGACGGTGCGCGGCCTCTACGGCTCTCTGCCCGTGCCGCCCGCGACGCCCGGGCTCGAAGGCATGGGCGAGGTCGCCGAACTCGGCGACGGCATCACGCACCTCCGCGCGGGTCAGCGCGTGATACCGCTCGGCGTGGCCGGCACGTGGCAAGAGTTCGTCGTCGCGCCGGCCGCGCAGCTCATCCCCGTGCCCGACGCGGTCAGCGACCAGGCGGCCGCGCAGTTCGTCGTCAACCCCTTGACGGCCTGGATCATGACTGTCGAAGAGCTCGCCTTGCAGCCCGGCGAGTGGCTCCTGCAAACGGCCGCCGGCTCCACCCTCGGCCGCGTCGTCTTGCAGATCGCGAAGCAGCGCGGCTTCAAGACCATCAACGTCGTGCGCCGACGCGAGCAGGCCGAGGAGTTGAAGGCGCTCGGCGCCGACGAAGTCATCTGCACCGACGAGGAGGAGATCCCCGAGCGCGTCCGGCAGATCACGGGCGAGGAGGGTTTGCGGAAGGCCATCGACGCGGTCGGCGGCGAGACCGGCGCCGCCGTCGTGAACGCACTCGGGCGCGGCGGCGTGCTGCTCGTCTACGGCCTGCTCTCGGGGAAGCCGATGCCGCTCGACGGCGGCCGGATGATCTTCACCTCTTCGACGGTGCGCGGCTTCTGGCTCGGCGACTGGATGCGCACGGCCCCGCCCGAACGCCAGCAGGCCGTCACCGGCGAGATGCTCCGCTCGATGGCTTCGAACGAGATCGCCCCGCCCGTCGAGGCCGAGTACCCGCTCGCCGAAGTCCTCGCCGCCGTCGCACACTCCGAACGCCCCGGCCGCAGCGGCAAAGTTCTACTCGTCGGTTGAATGTTTAGGGAGGGAAATTAACAGGGATAGACAGGATAGACAGGATAGACAGGATTAAGCTTTAAGGATTTAAGATTCGGGATTTTAAAGTTCAAATCCTTATCCCGTGCATCCTGCCCATCCCTGTTAATTCATTCTCCCGTCGTGCGGCCCGAGTCACCAGCGGATGATGCCGCGCGCGCCCTCGCCCCCGGCGAGCGCGTCGAGCGCGTCGTTGATGTCAGCGAGGGTGTAGGTGCGCGTGGCGAGTTCCGTGAGTTTGAGCTTCCCTTCGCGGTAGAGTTCGACGAGGCGCGGCACGTCTCTCGAAGGCTGGCCCGAGCCGTAGAGCGAGCCGACGAGCCGCTTCTCCTGCATGACGAAGGGGAAGAGCGGGAACGAGGCGAGCGCGTCGAGGCGCGCGAGGCCCGTCAAGACGACCGTCCCTCCCTTACGCGCGAGCCCGAGCGCCTGCGCGAGCGTGGCGGGCGCACCCACCGTGTCGAAGACGTAGTCGGCGCCGCGCCCGTCGGTCAACCCCTTCAACTGCTCGGTCACCTTCTCGCCCGTCGCTTCGACCGCGTCGGTCGCGCCGAACTCGCGCGCGAGGCGGAGCGGCTCGGCCCGCGTGTCGAGCGCGATGATCCGCTCGCACCCCGCGAGACGTGCGCCCTGCACGACGTTGAGGCCGACGCCGCCCACGCCGATGATCGCAACCTTCGAACCCGGTTCGGGGCGCGCCGCGTTCAGAACAGCGCCGACGCCCGTCACGACCGCGCACCCCAGCGTCGCCAGGGCCTCGAACGGCACATCCTCCGCGACGCGGATGACGCCCTCTTCGGCTACCACCGCGAAGTCCGCGAAGCAGGCCGTGCCGTTGTAGTGCGACACCTTCTGCCCGCGCGCGCTCAGCAGGGTGTCGCCCGCGGGCAGGCGGTTCCGGTAAGTCGTCCGCTCCAGACGGTCGCACAACACGGGATGTCCCTCTTTACAAGGCGCACACACACCGCACGGCGGCGCCCAGCAGAAGACGACGCGGTCGCCTGCCCTCACATCCTTCACGCCCTCGCCGACCTCGCGCACTACGCCTGCGCCCTCGTGCCCGAGCACGAGCGGCGTCCGCACGGGCCACTCGCCGCGCGCCGGATGCAGGTCGCTGTGGCACACGCCCGCCGCCTTCAACTCCACCAGCACCTCGCCCGCGCGCGGCCCACCCAACTCCGCCGCCTCGACCGACAGTGGCGCGCCCTGCTCCCACAAAATGGCCGCATTGATGTTCATCGACAATGAGTCCTTAAACCTTCTCGGCGAGTTGCGTGGCGATGCGCGCCAGCCACTCGACGCGCTCGCCGAGGGCGGCGAAGCGCGGGTCGTCGGTCTGCCCCCGCCGGTAGCGGAAGTAGATCTGTTGCAGGACGACCGCCAGCTTGAAGACGGCGAAGACCTCGTAGAAGCCGACGCCCGACAACTCCTGCCCCGTCCGGGCGCCGTAGCGTTCGAGCAGCTCCTCGCGCGTGAACCAGCCCTCGCGGTTCGTCACCGCCGAGACGGTGTCGCGCCGCGTAGCCTCCGAGGCCGTGTGCACCCAGTAGCCGAGCAGAATCCCGAGGTCAACCAAGGGGTCTCCGACCGCGCTCATCTCCCAGTCGAAGACGCCGACGACGCTTCCGACGTCCCCCGCGTCGAGCATCACGTTGTCGAGCTTATAGTCGCCGTGGACGAGCGTCGGGCGCTCGGGGTCTGTGGGCAGACGCTCTGAGAGCCAGCCGGCCAGCGCGTCCATCTCCGCCAGCCTGCCGGTCTGCGAGCGTTGCCAGCGCTCGGCCCAGCCGCGCACCTGCCGCTCGACGAACCCCGCGGGCCTCCCCAGTGAGTCGAGCCCGTGCGCGCGTATGTCCACCGCGTGCAACTCGGCGAGCGCGTCCACCAGCGCCGCGCTCGCGCGACGACGTTCGTCAGGTCTGTCCGCAAGCTCGGGCGGCTCGTCGCTCCTCACCACGAGCCCGCGCCGCCGCTCCATCAGGTAGAAGACCGAGCCGACGACTTCGGTCTCTTCGCAGAGAAGGTACGGGCGCGGCGCGAGCTTGTAGACCGGATGCAACGACTGGAGTATGCGAAACTCGCGCGCCATGTCGTGCGCCTTCGGCGCCACGGGGCCGAAGGGCGGCCGGCGCATCACGAACTCGCGCCCGCCGAAACGTAAAAGGTAAGTCAGGTTCGAGTGGCCGCCCGGGAACTGCTCGACCTCTACAGTCCCCGCCGGGTCGAAACCGACGCCTAAGACTTCGGGCAGACGAGCGCGCAAATAATTTTCGAGCGACTCCCAGTCGAGCTGCTCGCTCTCGCGCACCGGCCTCGTGTCGGGTGCTTCTGCCATTCCTGTCTGCTAACGGAAGATGATGCAGGTCGTGGTGGCGTGCGCGTAGAGCTTGCTGGCGGCGTCGAGCACCTTGCCCTCGGCCGTCGCGGTGCGGCCGCCGACGTGTATGACGCGCGCCTCGCAGCGCACCCCGCCCGTCTCGGCCGTCAGCGCGCGCACGTAGTTGACCTTGATCTCAAGCGTCGTGTAGCCGGCCCCGGCGGGCAGCACGGAATGCACCGCGCACCCCATCGCCGAGTCGAGCAGCGTCGCCGCCAATCCGCCGTGCACGACGCCGATGGGGTTGTAGTGATACTCGGCCGGCTCGACCGTGAAGACCGCGCGCCCTTTTTCCAACTCGGCCAGCCCGAAGTTCATGAGCGCGCTAATCGGGGGGCGCGGCAGTTCGCCCGAGGCGACCTTCTTTAAGAACTCCAGCCCCGACAGCCCATGCGCCGCCTCGGCCAGAGCCTTCGGGTCTTCCCAACTGAACGTGCGCGTCCGCGCTTTGTCCTCTCCTTCGCCCATAAACTCCTTAAAGGTTCAGACGTAGTAACGCACCAGCCAATCCGCGACACAACACATATGGTCGCCGCCCTCGCGGTCAACCGTCACCGACCAGGTGGTCTGCGCCCACCCCTCCGCCTCCACGAACTTCGCCAGACGGAAGCTGCCGCGGACGCGCGAGCCGGCGGGGATGGGCGAGATGAAACGCACGCGATCCAGCCCGTAGTTGACGCCCATCCGCACGCCGCCCACCTTCATCGCCGTCCGCCCCATCTCGCTCAACAGCGACAGCGTCAGGAAGCCGTGCGCGATTGTTCCCTTGAAGGGCGACTCGCGCGCCGCACGCTCCGGGTCGGTGTGTATCCACTGCCGGTCTTCGGTCGCCTCCGCGAACGCGTTGATTCTCTCCTGCGAGACCTCGATCCACTCGCTCACCGCGACCTCACGTCCGACCAGCTCGCCGAGCCGCTTGACGCTCTCGATTTCAATCACGGGCGGCTCCTTCGTACTTCTTCAGCTCCATCCGCGCGACTGCTTCCGTGTGGACTTCGTCGGGGCCGTCGGCGAGTCGCAGCGTCCGCGCGTTGGCCCACATCGCGGCGAGCGGGAAGTCCCCGGAGACGCCCGCGCCGCCGTGCGCCTGCACGGCGCGGTCGAGGACGGCGAGCGCGACGTTCGGCGCGACGACCTTAATCATCGCGATCTCGCGGCGCGCGGCCTTGTTGCCGACCGTGTCCATCATCAGCGCGGCCTTCAAAGTGAGGAGCCGCGCCTGCTCGATCTCCATCCTCGACTGCGCGATGTCGGCGCGGACGGTGCCCTGCGCCGACAAGGGCCGGCCGAAGGCGACCCGCTCGTTAACGCGCCGGCACATCAGTTCGAGCGCGCGCTCGGCCATCCCTATCAAACGCATGCAGTGGTGTATGCGCCCCGGCCCCAGCCGCCCCTGCGCGATCTCGAAGCCGCGCCCCTCGCCGAGGAGGATGTTCGACGCGGGCACACGCACATTCTCGAACGTCACCTCGGCATGCCCGTGCGGCGCGTGGTCGTAGCCGTAAACCGTGAGCATCCGCTTGACGCGCACGCCCTCGGCGTCCAACGGGACGAGGATCATCGACTGCTGCCTGTGCTTCGGCGCGCCGGGGTCGGTCTTGCCCATGAAGATGGCGACCTTGCAACGCGGGTCGCCCGCGCCGCTCGTCCACCACTTGCGGCCGTTGACGAGATAAACATCCCCGTCACGTTCAATACTGGCCTGGATGTTGGTCGCGTCGGACGAGGCCACCTCCGGCTCGGTCATCGCGAAGCACGAACGTATCTCGCCCGCGAGCAGCGGACGCAGCCAACGCTCCTGCTGCTCCCCGGAGCCGTAGCGCGCCAGCACCTCCATGTTGCCCGTGTCCGGCGCGGAGCAGTTGAAGACCTCCGGCGCGAAGTGGACGGAGCGCCCCATCAGCTCCGCCATCGGCGCGTACTCAAGGTTCGAGAGCCCCGCCCCGTACCTGCTCTCCGGCAGGAACAGATTCCACAACCCCTCGGCGCGCGCACGCGCCTTCAACTCCTCCAACAGCGCGACGGGCTGCCAGCGCGCGCCCGTCTCTATCTGCTCCTGGAACTTCCCCTCGTTCGGATAGACGTGCGCCTCCATGAACGCATGAAGCCTCCGGTAAATCTCCTGCGCGCGCGGCGAGACCTGAAAGCCGAGGTACGGGTCTTCAACACTCATCGAAGCTCCTTTGCGTGAGGATGAATTTAACAGGGGTGGACAGGATGGTCAGGATTGGAGAAGTTTGATTTGAACTCTCTCATCCTATCCATCCTGTCCACCCCTGTTAAATTTTCAGCGAACTACGTTTGCAGGTTCTCGAAGACGGTCGCCGCGCCCTGCCCGCCGCCGACGCACATCGTCACGAGGCCGTAGCGCGAACGGCGCCGGCGCATCTCGCCCATGAGCTGCACGGTCAGCTTCGCGCCCGACGCGCCGAGCGGGTGGCCGAGCGCCACCGCCCCGCCGTTGACGTTCACGCGCTCGTCGTCCATCCCGAGTTCTCTCATCACCGCGATGGCCTGACACGCGAACGCCTCGTTGAGTTCGATGAGGTCGATCTCTTCGAGCTTCAACCCCGCGAGCTTCAAAGCCTTCGGCACGGCCGCGACCGGCCCCATCCCCATGATCTCCGGCGGCACGCCGCCCACCGCGTACGAGACGAAGCGCATGAGCGGCTTCAGCCCCAACTCTTCGGCTCTTTCTCTCGACATGACGACCACGCCGGCCGCGCCGTCCGAGGTCTGGCTGGAGTTGCCGGCCGTCACGCTCCCCTTGACGTGAAAGACGGGGCGCAGCTTCGCCAGCCCCTCCGGCGTCGTGTCCGGGCGCGGCCCCTCGTCCGTCTCGAAGGTGGCCGTCCGAACCTTCACCCGTCCCCCTTCGCCGACCTCGTGCACTTCGACTTCGAGCGGGACGATGCCGTCGTCCTTTAACTTTCCTTCCCTGATGGCGGCGAGCGCGCGCTGGTGGCTGCGGTAGGAGAAGGCGTCCGACTCCTCGCGCGTGACGTGGTAGTCGCGCGCGACGTTCTCGGCCGTCAGACCCATCGAGAGGTAGACGCCGGGGCGGTGTTCGACGAGGTACGGGTTGGGCCGGAACTTCGTGTTGCCGCGCAGCATCGACATCGACTCCGTCCCGCCCGCGACGATGCACTCGGCCATGCCCGCCATGATGCGCTCCGCGGCCATCGCGATGGTCTGCGACCCCGAGGAGCAGAAGCGGTTCACGGTCACGGCCGGGACTTCGTGCGGCAGCCCCGCGCGCAGGGCGGCGATGCGCGCGACGTTCGTCCCCGACTCGCCCTCGGGGGTGGCGCACCCCAGGATCACGTCGTCAATCGCCTCCGGCGCCAGCCCCGGCACGCGCCGTACAAGCTCCTGGATGACGGCCGCGGCCATGTCGTCCGGCCGAACCGTCCGCAGACTCCCCCGCGGCGCCTTCCCCACCGCCGTCCTCACTCCCGCCACGATCACTGCTTCTCTCATGTCCAGCCTTCCCTTATTCAACCTGATCTCAAACGTGAAATTTCAAATCCTGATGACGCCCTCGGCCTCGCCGCTCATTACCTCTTTGCCGTGCTGGTTGCGGCAGACCCAGGAGGACTTCAACTGCGTGTACGGCCCCGCCTCCTTCAGTTCTTCAATCGTCACCTCGCAGCGCACCGTGTCGCCGCTGTAGACGGGGCGCTGGAAGCGGAACGTCAACTGGCGCGCGATGAAGTTGATGTCGCCGCCGATCTTTGTCGGCAGCGTCGCCGTCAAAAGCCCGTGCACCATCAGGCGCCCAGACTCGTCGGGTTGCAGGTGATGCTCGCCCCCGTCGCCCGAGTACTCCGCGAACCGACGCACGTCTTCCACGGTGAACGTGCGCTCCCACGAAACCACGTCGCCGACCTTCATCAATTCCTCCGAAAACCAGTAGGCAGTCAGAGCCGCGTCAGCGGCGTCTGAATGTAGCCCGGCCTTTCAAGGCCGGGACAACCGATGGTTACGAGTGCCGCGTCGCGTCAGCGACGCCTGAACCGTCGCACATATTCAAGCGTCGCTGACGCGACGAACACCTTGTTAACGTTCGGCTCACCCGGCCTTGAAAGGCCGGGCTAAATTCAAGCGCCGCTCCGCGGCGCTTTCAACGGCCTGTTGCCATCTGCCTGCTGCCTACTTCGCCCTGAACAGCATGCACGTCGCCGTGCCGTGCGCGTAGAGTTTCCCCGAGGCATCCAGGATGCGCCCCTCGGCGGTGGCGACGCGGCCCCCGGCGTGAAGCACCTCGGCCTCGCAGCGCACCTCGCCCGTCTCGCGCCGCATCGGCCGGACGTAGTTGATCTTCATCTCCAAGGTCGTGAAGACGCGCCCCGCCGGCATCACCGTGTTGATGGCGCAGCCCAAAGCCGAGTCGAGCAGCGTCGCGGCCAGCCCGCCGTGCGCGATGCCGAGGCCGTTGTAGTGGCGCTCGTCCGGCTCGACGGCGAAGACGGCGCGCCCCTCTTCGACCTCGACCAGACGCATGTTCATTAAGCGCGCCA
The DNA here is from genome assembly GCA_045807865.1 of Pyrinomonadaceae bacterium. GTDB lineage: Bacteria > Acidobacteriota > Blastocatellia > Pyrinomonadales > Pyrinomonadaceae > QHXN01. Next base: position 61,862 of record JBJMGP010000038.1, on the reverse strand, counting down.
TCCCCGAGGGCTCGCGCTCGCCCGTCAAGAGCTGGCGCATGTATTCGAGCCCGCTCAAGGCACGGCGTTCTTCCGCCCCGCCTTCGTGCTTTCCGTCTTCGGCCGTTCGCGTCATCAATTCCCCTCAGTCTAATTCCGCAGAGGCTTCCCCGTCGAAAGCATGTGCGTGATGCGCTCGACGGTCTTCGGCTCGCCGCAGAGCGAGACGAAAGCCTCGCGTTCGAGGTCGAGAAAGTACTGCTCGTCCACCCACTGCGCCGAAGAGACGTTACCCCCGCACAAGACCCACGCCACCTTCCCCGCCACGTGCAGGTCGTACTCGCTCATGTAGCCGCCCTGCTGCATGATGTAGAGCCCCGCCCTCAGCGCCGCGAGCGCGTCGCGCCCGGCCGCGTAACAACTCTTCGCGCCGCGCGCCGGGGGCGCGTAGCCCGCGTCCGAGAGTTCGAGCACGAGTCGCTTCGCCTCGGCGAGTTGATGGTCGCGGTTCATCACGATCAGGTCGGCGCCGGTCAGGTAGCCGAACGCGCGTGCCTCCGCGGCGCTCGTCGAGACGTTCGCCGTGGCGATGGTCTGTAAAGCCTTTTGCAGGAAAGGCACCGGGTCGGCGTTAGCCGCCGCGCGCATCGGGGGCGAGACGACGCGGCGCACAAGCTCTTTGCATCCGCCCGCACCCGGGATCAAACCGACGCCGACCTCGACGAGCCCCATGTACGTCTCTGCCGCCGCGGCCGCGCGCGCACCCGCCATCGAGACCTCGCAGCCGCCGCCGAGCGTCCGCCCCGCCGGCGCCGTCACCAACGGCTTCGAGCAGAAGCGCACGGCCGTCAGCGCGTCCTGCATCTGCTTCACCGCGCGTTCAATCTCGCCGGTGTCAAGGACTCCGCCCGAGAGGTTCGCGCCGACCGAGAAGTCCGGCGCTTCATTCCCGAGGACCATCCCGCGCCAGTCGCCCGCCTCGACCTCCTCGACCGCCACGCGCAGCAGGTCGGACACGTCCGCGTCGAGCGTGTTCAGCTTGGTGTGGAACTCGAAGCAGGCCACGCCGTCGCCCATGTCGATGAGGCTGGCGCCGCGGTTCTCGCGCACGACGTGCCCCGAGGACTTCAGCCGCGCGAGTTCAATCTTCAACTCGTCAGTCTCTTCCGAGACGTAAGCCTGACGCGCCGGGTCGTAGTAAGACAGAGCGTCGAAGCCCACCCCGTAGAAAGTTTGATGCCCTGCTTCGAGCATCTCCTTCACCCAGGGCGCCGCCGTGACGCCCTCCTGCTCCATCCCCGCCAACGTCTCGCGCACGCCGAGCTTGTCCCAGAGCTCGAACGGCCCCAGCTCGTGCGAGTAGCCCCAGCGCATCGCGCGGTCGATGTCGATGATGCGGTCGGTGATCTCCGGCACGCGGCGCGAGGCGTAAGCTAACGTGTTATAGATAACGTGCCGCGCCAGTGCGCCGGCTTTGTCGTCCTGCTTGAGCACGAACCAGACGCGCTCGGGCAGAGACTTGATCTGGAGCGCCTCTTTGATGGAAGGGATGTCGGGCTCGCGCCGCTCGCGGTACTCGAAGGTCTCCAGGTCGAGCGAGAGGATGTCGCCCTTCCCGCCCTTCGGGGGCTTCTTGTAAAAACCCTGCCCGGTCTTGTCGCCGAGGCGCCCGCGCTCCATCTGCGTCGTGCGCAAGCTCCCGAGGTTCTGGTTGCGCAGAACCTCGCGCGTCTCGTCGTCGGGGATTAGACCGTACAGGTTATCGCCGACCGAGCTGGACACGTCGAGGCCGACGAGGTCTTGCAGACGAAAGAGCCCCGTCTTCGGCCGACCGATGAGCGGGCTCAGGATCGCGTCGGCCTCTTCGACCGTGCACCCGTGCTCCAGGACGAACCCGAGCGTCGAGGCGCCGAGGACGGAGCCGAGCCGGTTGGCGATGAAGTTCGGCGTGTCCTTGCAGACGACCACGCCCTTGCCCAGACGCCGCTCGGCGAACTCCGTCATGAACTCGACCACCTCGGGCAACGTCTCGGCGGTCGGGATGACTTCGAGCAGCTTCATGTAGCGCGGCGGGTTGAAGAAGTGCGTGCCGAGGAAGTGCGCCTTGAAGTCGTCGGAGGTCTCCGCGGCGATGGAGGCGATGGGCAGGCCCGAGGTGTTGGAAGAGACGATGCTGCCGGGCTGGCGCGCTCGCTCGATGCGCGCCGACAGCTCCTGCTTCGGCCCGAGCTGTTCGACGATGGCCTCGACGATCCAGTCGCCCTCTCCGACCCATTCGAAGTTCTCTACGAGGTTGCCGACGGTGACAAGCTCCGCGGCCTCGTTCGTGAAGAAGGCCGCGGGCTTCGACCTCTTCAGACGTTCGAGCGAGGCGTTGACGATGCGGTTGCGCACGGCGGGGCTTTCGAGTTTGAGCCCCTTCTTCTCCTCCTCGGGCGTCAGCGCTTGCGGCGCCACGTCGAGCAGATAGACCCGCAGCCCCGCGTTGGCCGCGTGCGCGGCGATGCCGCCGCCCATCGTGCCGGAGCCGATGACGACGACGCGTTTGATCGTGTAGCTCATCTAGTTCTCACGTCCTTCGAACAGGTCGGGGTCGGTCCGGCGCAGCTGCTTGAGGAAGTCCTGCCAGAGGAGCGGCAGCACCGGCATGCGCCCGATCTCGGCCTTCGCGCGCCGCGCCGCCGCCGGCGCAATCGCGACCGGCTCGCGCCCGAGGTCGCGCGCCGCCTGCGCCACCGAGAGGTTGCGCCGCGCCATCCCTTCGAGCAAGACCATGCGCATGAAGGCGGCCTGTATGTTGTCGCCGGTGGTGATGGCGCCGTGGTTCGGCAGGATGACGACCGGCCTCTCGCGCAGGGCGTCGGCGACCGGCATCACGCGCTCTTCTTCCGAGGCGATGCCCTCGTACTCATCTTCGACCATCCCGACATCGTCGGCCAGCAGACAACTCTCCTGGTCGTAGACCTCGGGCACGACGCGCAGCGCGCTCAAGGTGACGACCGCCGGGGGGTGCGTGTGCGCGACCGCGACCGCGCGCGGGTTCTCGCGGTGGATGATGCCGTGCAGACGTATGGTGTCGTTGACGTACGCGTCGCCTTCCAGGACTTTGCCGGCGAAGTTGACGCGCACGACCTGCTCCGGCCTGAGCGTGGCGAACGAAGGGCCGTAGTGGTTGACGAGCATCTCGTCCGGCCCGACGGCGACGCTCAAGTGGCCGGCGTTGGCGACGCTCAACCCCTGCCGGTGGAGCAGACGCGCCGCGCAGCAGATGTCGAACTTGATCGATTCGTGGTCTGTCATGGGATTCACATTCACATGGATGGACAGGATTAACAGGATACAGATTGAAGATTTGAAAGTTCAAATCTCACATCCTGTTAATCCTGTCCATCCATGTGAATTCTTCCTTTGGGTGTCACGCCTCTAACTCTTCAGCTGCTCCTCTTCGCGCAGGACGCGGTGGAGGATTTTGCCGACGGCCGTCTTCGGAAGACTCTCGCGTATCTCGACCTTGGAAGGGACTTTGAACTCGGCGAGGCCGCGCGTGCAGTGTTCCGTCAATTCGGCGGGCGTGGCCGTCGCTCCCTCTTTGAGGACGACGCAGGCTTTGACGGCCTCGCCGCGGTAGGCGTCGGGGATGCCGACGACCGCCGCCTCCATCACGGCCGGGTGCTCGTAGAGCACGCCCTCGACCTCGGACGGGTAGACGTTGAAGCCGCTCACGATAATCATGTCCTTCTTGCGCTGGACGATGTACGTGTAGCCGTCCTCGTCCATGCGCGCCACGTCGCCCGTGTAGAGCCACGTCCGCCCGTCGGCGTCCGCGCGGAGCGCGATGGCCGTCTCGTCGGGGCGATTCCAGTAGCCCTTCATCACCTGCGGGCCGGCGATGCACAGTTCGCCCTCCTCGCCCACAGGCACCTCGCGCTCGCCCGTCTCCAGGTCGACGATCTTGATGTCGGTGTCGGGCAGAGGCAGGCCGATGCTGCCCGGCTTGCGCCGGTCGAGCGCGGGCGTCGTGTGCGTGACGGGCGAAGCCTCCGAAAGGCCGTAGCCCTCCTTCAAAGTTCCGCCCGTCAGGCGCTCGAACTGCTCGATGACCTCGACGGGCAGGGGCGCCGAGCCGCTGTTGAAGTTGCGGATGCGGTCGAGGCCGTACTCCTTCGCCCGCGGGTGGTTGAGCAGAGAGATGTAGATGGTCGGGACGGCCGGGAAGAAGGTCGGCCGGTAGTCGCGGATCGCGTTCAGAAGCATCTCCACGTCGTACTTCGGGATTAAAATCTGCTGCGCGCCGCGCCAGACGCCCTCCATCATGCCGACCGTGAAGCCGTAGATGTGGAAGTAGGGGATGACGAGCAGGTAGCTCTCCTCGCCGCGCCGCATCCCGTCGTGCGCCCAGCAGCCGGTCTGGATGACGTTGGCGAAGATGTTGTAATGCGTCAGCATCGCGCCCTTCGGCACGCCCGTCGTCCCGCCGGTGTATTGCAGGACGGCCACGTCCTCGGGCTCGACCTCGACGGAGGGCAGGTCGGGCTCTTCGACGGAGGCGAGCAGGTCTGCGAGCCTCCGTGTGCCCGACACCTCCGGGCACGCCGCGCCCGCGGCGGAGTATTCCATGACCGACGTGACGATGACGTGCTCGATGCCGGTCTGGTCTTTCACGGCCAACGTCACCGGCGCGAGCACGTCGAGCGTGAGGAGTACGCGCATCCCGGAGTCCTTCGCGACGACGGCGACCTCGCGCGGCGTGTAGAGCGGGTTGACGTTGACGACCACGGCGCCGAGCCGCAGCACGGCGAAGGCCGCGACGACGTACTGCGGGCAGTTCGGCAGCATGATGCCGACGCGGTCGTTCTTCCCGGTGCCCGACGCGCGCAGCGCCGCGGCGAACTTGTCCGACTGCTCTTTGATCTGCGCGAAGGTCATGTGCGCGCCGAGGAAGGCCGTCGCGGGACGGTCGGGCACCTCCGCGGCCGCCAGCCGCAGAATCTCCTGCAAAGGGCGCCGCGGATAGTTCATGTGCGGCCGCACCCAGTAATCGTAACGCTCCTGCCACGGCCGCGCCGCGTACGGCGACGTTGATTGCTTACCCGCTTCCGCTTTGCTCATGCTTCCTCCTCAAACAATGGTACGACCGCCGTCAACAACAATCGTCTGGCCCGTGATGTAGTTCGAGGCGTCGGAGGCGAGGAAGAGGGCGACGCCCTTCAACTCGCCCGCCAAGCCGACGCGCGGGATGGGGCTGCGCGCTTTGATCGACGCCTCGGCCTGCTCGATGACGGCGTCGGCGAGGCGCGAGTGGAAGAAGCCAGGCGCGATGGCGTTGACGCGGATCCCTTCGCGGCCCCACGTCGCGGCCAGCTCGCGCGTCAGGCCGAACAGCCCCGCCTTCGACGCCGCGTAGCCGACGTAGTGCGGGCCGTCGGCCGACGACTGCAAGCCCGACACGGAAGAGACGTTGATGATGCGCCCGTACGAACGCTTCAACATCTCGCGCCCGGCGGCCCGCGCGAAGAGGAACGCGCCCGTCAGGTTGACGCCGATGACGCGCTCCCACTTGTCGAGCGGCATCTCCTCGGGGCGCGCGCCCCACGACACGCCCGCGTTGTTGACGAGGATGTCCACCTGCCCGTACGCCTCTCTGGTCTGATCGACGACGGCCTGCACCTGCTCCTCCCGCAACACGTCGCAGAGCATGCCTTCGACCTTGAAGCCGCGCCCGCGGAACTCCTCGACCGTAGGCCGCAGCCACTCCTCCCGCCGCGCGCACAGCATCAGGGACGCGCCGGCCTCCGCCAGCCCCTCGGCCATCTCCTTGCCCAGACCGCGCGAGCCGCCCGTGACTATCCCGACGCGCCCCGTCAGGTCGAACAGTTCTTTCACGTGTCTGGCCATCTTCAACCCTCGTCCACGACGAGGCGCGCGATGCGCTCGCGGTGGAACGTCGCGTCGCCGAAGAGCGTCTCGGAAGACTTGCTGCGCTTGTAATAGAGTTGCAGGTCGTGCTCCCAGGTGAACCCGATGCCGCCGTGCACCTGCACGCCGCGGTTGGCGACCTCGCGGTAGGCGTCCGAGCAGTAAGCCTTGGCGACGGAGACGGCCGCGCGCGCGGCCGGGTCGTCCTCGGTCAAAGCCCAGGCGGCGTAGTACGCGGCCGACCGCGCGCTCTCCGTCAACAGGAGCATGTCCGCGCACATGTGCTGCACGGCCTGGAACGACCCGATGGGGCGGCCGAACTGCTGCCGCGTCTTCGCGTACTCGACCGTCGTCTCCAGGAGCCACTGCATCCCGCCGACCATCTCGGCGCACAGGACGGCCGTCGCCACCTCCGACGCGCCGCGCAAAGCCTCCCGCGCGTCCCCGCCCGCGCCGAGCACATCGTCTGCGGCGACGCTCACGCCCCCGAACACGACCTCATAGAGCTTCCGCGTCGCGTCCATCGAAGGCATCGGGTTGATCGTGAGACCTTCCGCCTCTCTTGCCAGAGGAAGCAGCGCGAGCGAGTCGCCGTCGCGCGCCACACAGACAATCAAGTCCGCGACGCCCGCGTCCGGCACGAACAACTTTCGCCCCTCCAGGGTAAACCGGCCGCCCTCGCGCGACGCGACGAGTCGCACGGCCTCGGCATCCCAGCTCGCGCCCTCTTCGAGCAGGGCGACCGTCGCCTTCAGCTCTCCCGCCGCGATGGGTTCAAGGTACTTCGCGCGCTGCTCCGCCGAGCCCGCGCGCCCGACGAGCGCCGCCGCGTAGAGCGTCGAGAGGAACGCGCCCGGCAGACAGGCGCGCCCCATCTCCTCGGCCACGGCCGCCATCTCGACCAGCCCGAGCCCGAGCCCGCCCACACCTTCCGGCACCAGGAGCCCCGTCCAGCCCTGCCCGGCCAGAGACTGCCACAGCCCTTCGTCGTGCGCCGTCTCGGTCTCCATCAACTCGCGCACGCGCCCCGGCCCGCACTCCTTCGCGAGCAGCGCCCGCGCCGACTCCTTCAACAACTTCTGCGGCTTACTCAGGTCGAAGTCCATAGGCGGCCTCAGTAACTCTTCGGCAGGCCAAGCACGCGCTCGGCGATGATGTTACGTTGAATTTCGCTGGTGCCCGCCTCGATGGTGTTGCCGCGCGTGCGGAGGTAGGCGTACTCCCAGGCCCCTCTGTCGAAACCTTTGAGCTGGCCGTAGGGGCCGAGGATCTCCTGCGCGTACTGCTGCGTGCGCTGGTTCATCTCGCTCCAGTAGAGCTTTTGAATCGAGCCCTCGGCGCCGGGGACGGACGCCTTGCTCAAAGACGTTAAGGCGCGGTTGGTGTTGAGCCGCAGTATCTCAAGTTCGAGATAAGCCTGCGCGAGTTTCTGGCGGACGAGCGGGTCTTGACTCGCGGGCCGCCCGTCGCGCTCGATGGTTTTAGCGCGCGCGATGAGCGCTTCGAGCTGGCGTTTGAAGACGACTTGAATCCCCGTGCCGAGGTTGGCGCGCTCGTTCATGAGCGCGGTGATGGCCGTCGTCCAGCCCTTGTTGACTTCGCCGAGGACTTGCGCGGGGCCGATGCGCACGTTCGAGTAGAAGACCTCGTTGAAGCCCGAGTCGCCCGACATCTGCCGCAGAGGCCGCACGTTGACACCCTCGGCGTGCATGTCTGCGAGCAGGCAGGTGAGGCCCTTGTGCTTCGGCGCCAACGCGTCCGTGCGCACGAGCAGCAGGCACCAGTCGGCCATCTGCGCGAAGCTCGTCCAGATTTTCTGGCCGTTGATACGGAAGTCCTCGCCGTCGCGCGCGGCCTTCGTGCCGAGCGCGGCGAGGTCGCTGCCGGCGTTCGGCTCCGAAAAACCCTGACACCAAATCTCCTCGCCCGAGAGAATCTTCGGCAGGTAGCGCGCCTTCTGCTCTTCGGTGCCGAGCGCGATGATGGTCGGGCCGACGAGCGAGAGCCCGATGGTTCCGACCAGCTGCGGTGCGTTCGCGCGCGCCAGTTCCTCCTGGAAGACGGCCTGCTCGATCAGGCTGGCGCCGCGCCCGCCGAACTCCTTCGGCCAGGAGATGCCGGCCCACCCGCCGTCGTAGAGCTTGCGCTGCCACGCGCGCAGGTACTCGATGTACTCGGCGCGGTCTTCCGAGCCGGCGCCGCCGCCCGCCCACTCCCTCGGCACGTTCGCCGACAGCCACGCCCGGAACTCGTCGCGGAACTCCCGCTCACTCGTGTTTAAGTTCAAGTCCATCGGTGCCCTCAATTCGACTTCGGCTGCGACGCTTCCCACAGCAACTCGGCCACGTCCAACACCTGCATCTCCCGGTCGCCCTTACGTGCGTTGACGCCGTCTTCCATCATCGTCAGGCAGAAGGGGCAGCCGACGGCGAGCACGTCGGCTCCGGTCGCAAGTGCCTCGCGCGCGCGCTCCTGATTGACGCGCTGGTCGGGCGGCTCGTCCACGAAGCTCATCCCGCCCCCGCCGCCGCAGCAGAAGCTGTTGCTGCGTGTGCGCTCCATCTCGACCGCGCCGCCGCGTGTAGAGATTTGCACCAACCGACGCGGCGCGTCGTAGACGCCGTTCTGCCGGCCGAGGTAACAGGGGTCGTGGAAGGTTACCTTCTTCCCCGAATCCGCGAGTGGCTTCAACTTCCCTTCCTCGACGAGCCGGGCCAGATACTCGCTGTGATGAAAGACCTCGAACGCGCCCCCGTAGTGCGGGTACTCGTTCCTGAAGGTGTTGAAGCAGTGCGGGCAGGCCGTGACGACCGTCTTGACCTGATGCCGGTTCAGATTCGTCACGTTCTCCCGCGCCAGCTGCTCGAACAGAAACTCGTTGCCGATGCGCCGCGCGGGATCGCCCGAGCACTTCTCCTCGCGCCCCATGATGGCGAACTTCACGCCCGCCTGCTCCAGGAGTTGCGCCGTCGCGCGCGTGACCTTCTGATTACGTTCGATCAGCGCGCCGCCGCAGCCGACCCAGAGCAGGACTTCGGCGTCCTTCGCGTCCGCCGCGTGTCTGACGTTCAGGCCCTCGGCCCAGTCCACGCGCGTCGCCTGCGTGCCGCTGAAGGGGTGGCCGCGACGTTCGAGCGACATCACGGCCTCCTGCATCGAGTCCGGAAACTCCGCCTCCTCCATCACGAGGAAGCGGCGCATGTCCACGATCTTCGGCATCTGCTCGATGAAGACCGGGCACGCCTCCACGCAGGCCGCGCAGGTCGTGCACTGCCACAGCGGCACCGGCGAGGTCGCGGGCACCGTGCCGATGATGGGCTGGGGCTTGCTTGCCTCAACGTCCGTCGTCGGCTCCCCGTCCGCAGGCGTGACGCCCGCGGCGTCGCCGTTCGTCGAGACGAGCCCGAAGGCTTCGCGCGGCCGCTCGTGCATCAGGTCGCGGAGCTGCAGGATGATGTCACGCGGCGACAACTCTTTTCCAACCGTGTGCGCGGGGCAGACGGCCGTGCAGCGCCCGCACTCGGTGCACGCGTCGAGGTCGAGCAGGTCTTTCCAGGTGAAGCCGGCGAGCGAGTTGACGCCGAACGACTCGGTCTGCTCGAAGTCGATCTGCTTGAGCGAAGCGCCGATGGGCGCGAGGTTGGCCGCGTAGATGTTGAGCGGCGCGGTCAGCACGTGCGCCATCTTCGTGTACGGCAGCCACGCGAGGAAGGCGAAGCTCAACGCCAGATGGAACCACCACGTAAAAGCGTGCGCCCCTTGCATCGCCTCGACGCTCAACACCGGCCGCGACGCGCGCGCCACAAGGTTGCCGAACGGAGACCACGCGCCCCACGGGTCGTTCGTCACGGCGATGCGCCAGCCCTCGACGAGAAACCCTTGCAGGCAGATCAGGAAGACGGCCCCCAGGATCAAAGCCGCTTCGTCCGTGTAGACCAGCTTCCGCGGCCGCTGCACATAACGCCGCGCCGCGGCCATCAACACGCCCAGCATGACGAGCGCGCCGAAGAGGTCAACCACGAAAGACTGGAAGTAGAGATAGAACCGCCCGCGCATGAACGCGGTGCCGAAGTCCGCGTCGAGCGCGACGACCGTCGTCGCCACCGTCAGCACGACGAAGCCGTAGCTGATGAAGGCGTGGAACAGCCCCGCGTAACGCTCGCGCGCCGTCCGCCGCTGCGCGACGGCGTGCTTGAGCAGGAGCCGCACGCGCTCCCACGGCCGGTCGAAACGCGTCGCCGGCCGACCCCGCCGCCAACGGCTCCAATGCCTGTAGACGCCGTAGCCCGCCACAAACGCCGCCGGCAACAGCAGCGCGTACATCGCCCACACGTGCGAGACGTTCCAGTAAATCTGGCGCGTGGCGTCCATAAGAAAGAAGGACTGAGGACTGAGTGAAGACGAGAGCTTCTTACTACTCAGTCCTCAGTCCTCAGTACTTTTAATGTCTCCCGCAGCAACGGCACGACCTTGCGGTAGTCTTCGACGATGCCGAAGCGGCAGTGTTTGAAGATCGGAGCGTCGGGGTCTGTGTTGATGGCGGCGATGTTTTTGGCCTCGGAGATGCCGGCCATGTGCTGGCTGGCGCCGGTGATGGCGATGGCGAGGTAGAGTTCCGGCGTCACCTTCTTGCCGGTCTGGCCGACCTGCCAGGTGGGCGGCACCCAGCCCGCGTCACACGCCGCGCGCGAGGCCGCGAGTTGCGCGCCGAGCAGTTCCGCGAGCGGGCGCAGCTCGGTCTCGAAAGGCTCGGGGCCGCCGATGCCTCGGCCGCCCGAGACGATGACGCGCGCCTCTTCGAGCCGCGACTCACCGCCTGCCTCGCGCCTGCGCTCGACCAAGCGCGTGCGCGTGTCCGCCTGTATGTTAAGCGCGGCGCGCGTCACCTCGGCCCCCGCCTCGCGCCGCGCCGCGGGCGTGAACGCGCGCGCGCGCAGCCACACCACCGCCGGGCTTCTCTTCAATTTGAGCACCGCGTGCGCCTTGCCGCCGTAGACCTGCCGGCCGACGCGCAGGGCGCCTCCCTCGAATCGCACCTCGACGCCGTCGCCCGCCGCGCTCCCGCCCAGACGGTGCGCCAGTCGCGGCGTGAGCTCCTGGCTGTACGTGTCGTTCCCGAGCAGCACCGCCCGCGGCCTCGACTCGCCGCAGACCTGTGCGAGCGCAGCCAGGTATCTCTCCGGCTGGTACTCGCGCAGCTCCGCCTGGTCGGCGATCACCACGGCGTCCGCGACGCGCGCCGCCTCACTCGCGACCGCCTCCGCGCCCTCGCCCAGGACCAAGGCGCGCAGGCCCCCGCCCAACTCGTCCGCGAGACGCCGCCCCGCGCCCGCCAATCCCTGCGCGCCCTTATCGAACCCGGCCGATGCGAAAAGAATAATGCAAACTTCACTCATGATATGAATCGCGGGAGAAACAATTAACATGGATGGACAGGATGTTCAGGAGAGGAGGGTAAGCATTTGAAATCTGAAGTTGCCTTTATCCTGAACATCCTGTCCATCCATGTTAATTTCTCTTGACTCCTCCTCACATGCCGCGTGTCACTTCGACTATTCGCCGGGCGAAGGCTTCTACCTTTTCGTCGAGCGTGTCGCCGGAGACGAAGTCGCAGCGCGTCTCCTTCTGCGGGATGGAGAGTTCGGCCACTTCGTAGTAGTCGTCGGCGCCGGCCGCGAGCCCCAGGTCGGAGAGCGTGAGCCTGGTGAGCGGTTGGCGGTAGGACATCATCACGTCGCGCACCTTCGGGATGCGCGGGACGTTCTGCTCGTCGTTGGTCACGGTGACGACGACGGGCGGCGCGGCCTCGAAGACCTCCCAGCCCGTGTCCGTCTGCCGCTTCAGGCGCAAGCCCCCTCCGGCGACCTCGATGCTATCGACGAAGGAGACGCAGGGCAGCCCCAACTCCTCCGCGAGCAGCCCGCCCGTCTGGCCCGCGCCCCAGTCGCCGGCCTCGCGCCCGGTCATGATGAGGTCGAAGGTGCCGAGCCTGCGAATCGCCGACGCCAGCACGCGCGCCACCGCGAGCGGGTCGGGCGTCCCCTCGCTCTCGTTCAAGACGAGCGCCGCGGCATCCGCCTTCATCGCCAGAGCCTTCCGCAGGGAGTCCTCCGCGGTCTGCCTCCCGTACGAGAGCACGGTGATCTTCCCGCCCCCGGCCCGCTCGCGCAGTTGCAGAGCGGTCTCCAGCGCGTTCTCGCAGAAGATGTTCGTCACAAGGTTCGCGGAACCCTGCTCGGCCTCGCGCCGCGCCGCGTCCACGCGGAAGTCACGCGCCGGCACCTCCGGGTCGAGAATCTGCTTGAGACAGACGAGGATGTTCATAAAGAAGAAGTCAGGAGTCAGGAGTCAGAAGAGATACATTCGGCGGCGAGCCGTCGGGGCGTCGGGGTCAGCGCGGTCGGGGCGGAGCCATTCTGACTACTGACTTCTGACTCCTGACTCCCTGTACTCGCAGCAGTCCGTGCAGCGCGATCCTGACGATCTGCTCGGCCGCCTGCTCTTCGTCGAGCGCGCCGCCCTGCTGGAACCAGCGCGAGAGCCAGTTGATCATTCCGAGCAGGCTGAAGGCGGCGGCCGTCGCGTCCACGTCCTGCAACTTCCCCGCGGCCTTCAGCTCGTTCAAGGTGCCGCGGAGGAAGTCGAAATACTTCCGCTTGCTCTGCGTGATCTTGCGCTGCTGCGCGGGCGTGAGCGCCGTCACCTCGTCCACGAGGATGGTGATGGCGCCCTGGCCGCGCGTGACGAGGCGCGCGTGCGCGCCCACGAGGAAGCGCAGGCGCGCGGCCGGGTCGGCGATGGCGCGGGCGGGCGCGGCCACCTCCTCGTCCAGCTCCCACAGCCCGAAGTTCATGATGTCGAAGAGCAGCTCCTTCTTGCCGTTGATGTAGTGGTAGAGCCCGGCCTTCGTCATCCCCAGGGCGTTGGCGATGTCGTTGACCGAGGTCGCGTCGTAGCCCTTGCGGAGGATGATCTGCGCGGCGGTGCGGTAGATCTCCGCCAGGCGCTCGTTGTTCGGGGCAGACTTTTTCTGTGCTCTCATCGGCTTGAAGGTGCGCGGGTCTCAGGGTCGAGCTTGTGCGCCGAAAGGCTAGGGTGTTATGTTACCGACCGTCCGGTCGGTAGTTATACCTTGAACCCCGCCGGAGCGTCAACAGCTACGTTTCCGGGCGCGAGACTCCGCCGAAAGGAGGCCCATGTCAACACGAACGGACGTGCGCGCGGCGGGCGCCGGCGCCGCCTTCCTCTCCACTTCGCCCGCGCCCGCGGACGTGTTCACGCGCGAAGACCTGACCCCGGCGCAGCAGATGTTCGGCCGCGTCGCGGAGGATTTTATGCGCGCGGAAGTTCTGCCGCGCGACGCGGAGATACACGCGAAGGACTGGGCGTTGACGCGCGAGCTGTTGCTTAAGGCGGCCGACCTCGACCTGCTGCGCGTGGACATCCCCGAGGCTTACGGGGGCTTGGGGCTCGACAAGGTCAGCTCGGCCTACGTCGGCGAGCAGATCGGCGTCGTGCCCTCTTTCGCCGGCTCGCTCGGCGCGCACACGGGCATCGGGACGCTGCCGCTCGTCTACTTCGGCACGGAGGAGCAGAAGGCGCGCTACCTGCCGCGGCTCGCGAGCGGCGAGTGGGTCGCGGCCTACGCTTTGACCGAGCCGGGCTCGGGGTCAGATGCGCGCGCCGCGCGGACGAAGGCGACGCTCAGCGAGGACGGCACACACTACCTCCTCAACGGGCAGAAGATGTGGATCACGAACGGCGGCTTCGCAGACCTCTTCACCATCTTCGCGCAGGTGGGCGGCGACAGGTTCACCGCCTTCGTCGTCGAGCGCGGCATGGGCGTCTTGAGCGGGCGCGAGGAGCCGAAGCTCGGCCTCGACGGCTCGTCCACGACGGCGCTCATCCTTGAGAACGTCCGCGTGCCCGTCGAGAACGTTCTGGGCCGGGTCGGCGAGGGGCATCGCGTTGCCTTCAACGTCCTCAACCTCGGCCGGCTCAAGCTCGGCACGCGCAACATCGGCGGGGCGAAGCAGGCTTTGACGCGCGCCGCGAACTACGCCGTCGAGCGGAGGCAGTTCGGGCGCGCCATCTGTGAGTTCGGGATGATCAAGCAGAAGCTCGGCGAGATGGCCGTGCGCTGCTACGTCGGCGACGCGGTCGTCTACCGCACGCTCGGCGACATCGACCGCGCGCTCGAAGCCGTGCCCGCCGAGGATGCCGAGCAGGTGCTCAAGGTCATCGAGAGCTTCGCCGTCGAGTGCTCCATCAACAAGGTCTGGACGAGCGAGGCGCTGGCATACGTGGTGGACGAGGCCTTGCAGACCTACGGCGGCTACGGCTACTCGAAGGAGTACCCGGCCGAGCGCGCCTACCGCGACGCGCGCATCACGCGCATCTACGAGGGGACGAACGAGATCAACCGCCTCATCATCCCCACACGACTGTTGAAACACGAGGCCGCGCGACACCTCTTCGCCGAGGGCGAGGCCCAACGCGCGCTCGCCGAAGAAGACGCTCAGACAGCGACACTTTCATCCTCAACGCTTCCGGCCGAGCGCGACCTGCTCGCGCGCGCCAAGCGGTTAGTTGTCTTTACGCTCGGACTCGCTAAAGAGACTTACGGCGAAAGCCTCCCCGAGCAACAAGAAGTCCTCGGCCACGTCGCGGACATCACCGCGGAGACGTACGCGCTTGAGAGCGCACTGCTGCGCGCGGAGAAACTCGCCGCCGCGCGCGGGGAGGCGGCTGCGTCCGTCCAGCTCGACATCGCGCGCGTCTACGCGGCGGACGCGGCCGACCGCATGGAGCACTCTGCGAAGCAGGTCGTCGCCGCGCTCTCCGACGGGGGCGATGCGACGGAACTTCTCGAAGGCGTGCGCAGGCTCACACGCCATCCGCCGCCCAACACCGTCGCCGCACGCCGACGCATCGCCGACGCAATCGTCCGCGCGGGTCGTTATCATCTCTGATATAAGAGACGCATGCCTTCTCGAACCTACCCGCCGGGGCCGAAGGGGGCTCTGCCCGGCTTGCAGTTCCTCTCGTTCACCCGCGACCCGCTCGGGTTCCTGACGGGCGTGGCGCGCCGGTACGGCGACGTGGTCTACTTCGGCGGGATGTCGGACGACTTCTACCTGCTCAACCATCCCGACTACGTCAAAGACGTGCTCGTCACGCACAACGCGAGCTTCATGAAGGGGCGCGGGCTCCAGCGCGCGAAGCGCCTGCTCGGCGAGGGTCTCTTGACGAGCGAGCCGCCGCTCCACCGCCGCCAGCGCCGACTGGCGCAGCCCGCCTTTCACAAGCAGCGCGTGGGCGCCTACGCCTCTCTGATGGTCGATTACGCTTTAAAACTTGAGCGGGAGCGCTGGCAGGACGGTCGCACGCTCGACGCGGCGCAGGAGATGATGCACCTCACGCTGGCCATCGTCGGCCGCACGCTCTTCGGGACGGAGACAGAAGCCGAGGCCGAGGAGGTGCGCGAAGCACTCTCCGCGTCGATGGCCTCGTTCGCGCGCTTCATGATGCCTTTTGCGGAGCTGCTCGGCCGCCTGCCCCTCCCCGCCAACCGGCGCTTCGAGCAGTCGCGCGCGCGGCTCGACCGCATCATCTACCGCGTCATTGAGGAGCGGCGCGCGAGCGGCGAAGACCGCGGCGACCTCCTCTCCATGCTCCTCAACGCGCAGGACGAGGAGGGCGACCGGACGGGGATGACCGACGAGCAGCTGCGCGACGAGGCGATGACCATCTTCCTCGCCGGCCACGAGACCACGGCCAACGCGCTCGCGTGGACCTGGTACCTGCTTTCTCAAAACCCGGAGGCCGAAGCGCGCCTGCACAGGGAGCTTGAAGAGGTCCTGGCGGGGCGTCCGCCCGCGGCCGAAGACCTACCGCGCCTGCGCTACACCGAGATGATCTTCACCGAGTCGATGCGCCTCTACCCGCCGGCTTGGATACTCGGCCGGCGCGCGCTCGAAGACTACGAGGTTGGCGGCCACCGGATTCCGCGCGGCGCGCTCGTCATCCTGAGCCCTTACGTGATGCACCGCGACCCGCGTTTCTTCCCCGACCCCGAACGCTTCGACCCCGAGCGCTGGACTCCAGAGGCCAGGGCGGCGCGCCCGCAGTTCTCGTACTTCCCCTTCGGCGGCGGCCCGCGCCGCTGCATCGGCGAGGGCTTCGCGTGGATGGAGGGCGTGCTCGTCATCGCGACGCTCGCGCAGCGTTGGCGGCTGCGGCTCGCGCCCGGGCAGCGCATCGAGCCGCAGCCGGGCGTCACACTCCGCCCGCGGCGCGGCGTACTGATGACGCCCGAACGTCGGGAGGCCGGTTCCACTTTAAGCGTCGAGGAACGAGTTTGAGCAACGTCTATTTCATACGCCACGGGCAGGCCGGTACGCGCGCCGAGTACGACTCTCTGTCCGAGCTGGGCCGGCGGCAGGCTCGTCTGCTCGGCGAATATTTAGTCGGGCAAGGGATAGAGTTCGGCGCCGCCTACGCGGGCGGGCTCGCGCGCCAGCAGCAGACGGCCGGAGAGGTTGCGGCCCGATACGCCGCGGCCGGACTCGCCTTTCCCGAGCCCAGGGTTGACGCGGGCTGGGACGAGTTCGACTTCCATCACGTCTACAGAGAGATCGCGCCGCTGATCTGCGCGGACGACGAAGGGTTCCGGCGTGAGCACGAGGAGATGATCGCCGAGGCGAGCGCACACGCCGACGACCAGGGGGCGGACGTGCACAGGGTCTGGCGCGCTTCGGACACGAAGGTCATGGACGCCTGGGTCGGCGGGCGCTACCCGTACTCGGGCGAGTCCTGGGAGCAGTTCATCGCGCGCGTCGCGGCCTGCCGTGTGGAAGTTAGAGACGCGCAGCCGCGCGCGAACGTCGCGGTCTTCACCTCGGCCGTGCCGACGGCCATCTGGACGGCGCGCGCGTTCGAGGCCTCGAACGGCCATATCCCGCGCCTGGCGGCCGTCCTGCTCAACACCTCCTACACCGTCCTCCAACTTCGTGAAGAGGAGACGCTGCTCCTCACCTTCAACGCCGTCCCGCACCTGCACGCGCCGGAGCTTCGCACGCGCCGTTAATGAAGACCGAATCAATTAACAGGGATGGACAGGATATTCAGGATAAGAAGAGTTTGAGATTTGAGATTTCAAATGTTCAATCGCTTTATCCTGCCCACCCTGTCCATCCCTGTTAATTTCCGCCCACTCTACTCGCCCGCCTGCGACCAGCGTTCGAGCAGGCGGCGGCGGTTCTCAAGCTTCGTCTCGATGTCGGGAATCTTTAAGACGAGTCGTTCGAGGTTCGAGAGGTAGTCGGGCTCGCCGATGGTCTCGCGCACCTCCGCGAGGAAGGGCTGGAGCTTGGCGTAGACGACGACGTGCTCCGTGTTGCCTTCGAGGAAGAGACGTTCGTCGATGCCGCCGTTGTTGACGAACGAGGCCGCCACGTCCCAGTGCGACGTGACCATGCGGTAGAAGGCGCTCTGCTTCTGGCCGCTCAACAACAGCCGCACGATCTCCTTGCCCGACCGCGGCGCGAACTCCGTCAAGAACCACGCGCGCGCCTCGCGCATCAGCGCCTCGCCCCTCAGCTCGTACAGCTTCAGGATCGCCAGCACGTCCAAAGGCTTCGTCTCCAAGCGCTTCAGCTCCTCCTCTGCTCTATCTGGTAAACCCGTCGGCCGCCGCCGCCGCGACCTTCAAAGCCAACGCGCCGTCCTTCGACGGCCCCGCCAGCAGCCTGCGGCAGAGCTTGAGGTTGTTCGCGGCCTCCTCGAAGGGCACGTCCGACTGCCGCACGGCGGCCTCGAACTCACGCTCGGCCTCACCCAAGCGGCCCGCGCGCGCCAGCATCACCCCGAGGTTGTTGTGGCTCGCCGGGAACCTATCCTTCGAGCGCCGGATGGCCTCTCTAAAGTGCGCGGCCGCCTGCTCTTCGTCGCCCGCGCGCGCCGCGAGCATCCCGAGTTTGTAGTGCGCCGGCGCGTAATCCTTCGAGGCGGCCTGCTCGTAAGCCCCTCTCGCCTCCGCCCCGCGCCCCAGCTCTTCGAGCGCCACGCCGAGCGCGTACGAAGCCTTCGGGTAGTGGCCGCCGCGCGCTTCAATCGCCTGCCGGTACGCCTGCGCGGCCTCCTCGGTCTGCCACAGCTCGAAGCGGCAGACGCCGATGTTGTAGAGCGCCTGCGCGTAAGCCTCGCCTTCCGTGCGCGTCACGCGCCCGTACTCCTCGACGGCCGCCCCGTACTCCCCGCGCGCGTAGCGCTCGTTGCCGCGCGCGATGATCTCCTGCGCGCGCCCCTGCGCCGCGGCGGTCGCACCACACAGAGTCAGAAACAGCAGCGCCGGGAAAAGCCTCTTCGACATCCTCTGCATCACTTCAATCTCCTCCCCGTCGGATTAACTGACGGGTGCGAGATTAAGCTTTGGAGAGGCGGCGGGTCTTTCCTGTTATTGCTGGGCTAGCCCAATCTTGCTACTCGCTTCAGGCGCGCGACATCATCAGACGGTACGACTGCGGCGTCGTGCCCGTCAGCCGCCGGAAGAGGCGCGTGAAGTGGCTCTGGTGGCTGAAGCCGGTGCGTAGTCCGACCTCCGCGAGCGGCAGGCGGCTTTCGGCGAGCAGGGCCTTGGCGCGCTCGACCCTGAGCTTGATTAAGTGCTGGTGCGGCGGCGTGCCGGTCGCGCGCTTGAACTCGCGCGCGAAGTGGAAGGTGCTCATCGCGGCCTCGGACGCGAGGTCTTCAAGCGTCAGGTCGCGCTCGTGGTTCTCCTCGATGTAGGAGAGCACGCGCCGCAGGCGCCGGCCCGCGAGCCCGCCCTTGAAGCGATGCGGCCCGGCGCCCGCGGCCGCGTAGTTGCGCAGCACGTGGACGGCGAGGACGTTCGCCAGGGACTCCGCGTAGAGACGGCCGCCCGGCGCCCCCGACTCCATCTCGGCCAGCAGCGCCATCCCCACCCGACTCACGAGAGGGTCGCGCGGGTTGCTGCGCGCGACGACCTCGAAGCGCCCGGCCGGGTCAACGTCGCGCGCCGCGCGCTCGACCAACGAGGGGTCGAGGTAGATGCCGAGCGCCTCGCTGTCGCTCCCGACTCGCGTCGAGAAGGGCTCGCCGGACGGGATGACGCAGACGCCGCCGCGCGCCTGCGCCGCCGCGCTGAAGCCTCCGGCCGTGCGCATCTCGCCGCTGCACCCGCTCAACGAGAGCAGAAGCAGGTGCTCTCTGTGCTCGTGCTCCGGCAGCTCGCCCGCGCGCAGACGGTAATGCTCGACGCGCACAGGCCCCCACGCGGCGCCGCGCTTCTCGACGAAGATGGGCGGGAGATGTACGTCGGTCGTCATCATCTTTTTAACCTACCTCGCGGGGGACGACGCGCCCCCTTCTGCTGTCCGAGCGAGGGCAAGTGCGGCAGCCCTTCGGCCGTGGCGAGGCGGCGCAGGCGTTCGAGCACCGCGGCGCGGGCGCGACTGAAAGCCTGCTGGTCGCCGTGAAGTTGATAGGCCCAGTTCGCGCCCATCTCAAGTGCGTTCAACTCGAAGGCGAGCTGCGCCGGGTCGGCCGAGGGGTCGAGCTGCCCCTCCCTTTGCGCCTCCGCAACCGAGCGGCCGAGCGCCGCCAGCCACTCCTTCATGATCGCGGCGACGCGGTCGCGCACGGCGCCGGGGCGCCCGTCGAACTCGGCCGCCGCCGCCGCGAAGAAGCAGCCGCCGCGGAAGACTTCGCGCCTGACGTATTCGAGCCACACGTCGCACAGGCCCCAGAGCCGCCCGAGCCCCTTCGGTGCCTCGAAGGCCGGGCGGACGACCTCGCGGACGAAGACTTCGCGCGCGGCCTCCACGGTGGCGAGCTGCAACTCCTCCTTCGAGCCGAAGTGCGCGAAGAGTCCGCTCTTGCTCATCGACAGCTCCGCGGCCAGCCGCCCGATGGTCAAGCCTTCGAGCCCCTCCTCCGAGGCAATGTCCACGGCGGCTTCGAGAATGGCCTGCCGCGTGCGCTCGCCGTGCGCCCTCCGCGCCCCGGCCGCCGCCCGCTCCGCCGTCGATTTAGCCGGAACCGTCATCGCGCGCAATATAGCACGAACGTTCGTTTTGGGGAAGAGATTTTTAACCCGGCGGAGTAGGCGTGAGACACAGAGGCACAGCTTTGAAGAGATAAGTCTTCAAGCTGTGTCTCTGTGTTGAAAATCTTCCGTTAACGCGTCAGGAACTCGGAGACGGCCGGGTTGAGCTGCCGCGACTCGCAGCCGGGGGCGAGGTGGCCGCAGTCGCCTTCGAGGGTGAGCAGTTGCGCCTTGAGCAGGCGCGCGAAGTCCGTCGCCGGCCCGGGCGTGACGACGTGGTCTTGTTTGGCGACGACGACCAGCACGCGCGCCCTGACCGCCGCCGCCGCGCGCTCCAGAGAGCCGCCGAACCCCGCCGACACGTCGTGCGCCATCATCGCCTGATCCTGACGAATCTTGTCGTTGGCGTCGAAGCCCTTCACGCCCTTCGCGTGCTCAAGCTCCGTGGAGAGCTTCTCGCGCGTCATGCGGCGGTTGAACTCGGCGGGCGTGGTCAGAAGCAGCGCGCCGAACTCGTACTCGGCCGCGCGCGCGGGGTTTGCGGCGTACTCGCCGCCGCGCCAGCCCGGGTCGTTCATGATGGCGTCGATCTGTGCCTGCCACAGCAGAAGGTCGTAAGGGGCGAGGCGCGGCGACCCGACGATGGGAACGGCCCTCTCCATGAACTCCGGATACGAGACGAGCCACTGGAAGGTCTGCATCCCGCCCATCGAGACGCCCAACACCGCGCGCAGGTGTCGGAGGCCGAGCACCCTCGTCAAAAGCTCGTGCTGCGTGTTGACCATGTCGCGGACGGTGAAGCGCGGGAACTTCATCCGCGGCTGCGCGGCGCTGTTCGAGGGCGAGGAGGAGACGCCGTTGCCGAGCGCGTCCACGGCGACGACGTAGAACTTCGACGTGTCCACGAGCCGCCCCGGCCCGAAGTTCGACGCCAGCTGCTCGGTCGTTCCCGACGCCCAGGTGGGGACGAGGATGGCGTTCGACCTGTCACCGTTCAGAGTGCCGAACGTGCGGTACCCGATGCGGCAACCCTTTAAGACCTCGCCGCTCTCCAGCTTGAAGTCCCCGAGGTCTGCGAACTTCTGCTCCTGCGCCGAGGCGGCGGCCGACGCAGAGAGGATCAGTGAAAGGTAGAGGACGACGCGCGCAAGGTTCTTCATAAAGGAGATCACCAGTAAGCCGTTTTAAGCGGTCGGGGCGGCGCGGTAGCCGAGTTCTTTGAGCGCGAGTTGCGTGCCGCCGAGCAGCTCGTCGATCTGTTCGGTGCTCTCGACGCCGACGACGAAGGCGTCCACGACGCCCGACTCGATCTGGAAGCGGAAGCACTCGGCGGGCTTAAGCGTGCCGCCGCGCACGATGTCGCCCTGGCCCACCACCTTCATCCCGATCATCCCCTGCCCGCGCGCACGCATCCTTCGGAAGAGCTCACGCGCCCGGTCCACGCCGGCGTCCATGTGCGCGGCGCGCGGGTTCCAGCGCACCTGATTGATCTCGACCCAGTCGCTCGCGGCGGCCGCTTCGAGCGCCTCGAAGCTGTGGCAGGTGACGCCGACGGCGCGCACCTTCCCCTTCCGCTTCGCCTCCGCGAAGACATCCATCACGCCGCGCAGGTTCGTCGTCCACTCGCCGTCGGTGACACAGTGGATGATGAGCGAGTCGAGGTAGTCCGTCTCCAGCTCCTTGAGGAAACGGTCAACGTCGGCCGTCGCCTCCTGTGGGTCGCGTGTGTCGGTCTTAGTCTGGACGACGTAGCGCGAGCGCTCGACGCCGCGCATCGCCTCGCGGAAGTAGGGGTGCGAGCCGTATGCGTCCGCGAGGTCGAAGAAGTTGACGCCGCGGTCGAAGGCGTGGCGCATCAGCTTGGTGAAGGCGGGCTGGCCGAGCTGCGTCTGGTTCGAGCGGCGCGCGTAGCCGATGCTGCCCGTCCCGATGCCGACGAGCGAGATTTTCAGGCCGCTCCGCCCGAGCCCGACGCGGTCGGTCGGGCTCTTGACGCTCGGGTCAATCGGCCCGAGCGTCGCGGCCTCGCTCTCCCCGCCGCGCAAGGCCGCCCCACCCACCAGCGCCGCACCCGCGCCCGCCGCCACCGTCCCGATGAACTTCCGCCGGCTGAATTTAGTCATCACGTCCTCTCCCTTCGCTTCCAGTATAACTACTGTCCGCCCGAGTCGATAACTACCGTCGCCGGGGGCAGACCCTGCGCCGTGGCGCGGAGGGTGATGCGCCCCGGCTGCTTGCCCGACTTGACGACGACCAGCGCCCTCCCCTGCCAGACCTTACGCTGCGGCTGCTGGTAGCTCTCGGTGCTGACGGGGTTCGCGTTCCCGACCCCGGCGATGGTGCCGGGGCCTTCGACGCTAAACCGGACGAGGTTCTCCGCCTTGGGATGTCTGACGCCGCGCGCGTCCACGAGTTCCACCGTGACGT
Organism: Pyrinomonadaceae bacterium; assembly: GCA_045807865.1. Lineage (GTDB taxonomy): Bacteria > Acidobacteriota > Blastocatellia > Pyrinomonadales > Pyrinomonadaceae > QHXN01. Next base: position 39,472 of record JBJMGP010000038.1, on the reverse strand, counting down.
AGCTCAAGTCCTGCCCGTCGGCTTTCACCCTCAAGCGGTCGGCCGTGAGCTTGATGCGCGCGGGCTCGGCGGCCGTGCGCAGCTCCGCGGTCGCGGCCGCCGTCCGCTGCGTCTTGCCGTAGCCGACCGCCTTCAGAGTGCCCGGCTGGTAGGGCACCTGCCACGCGGCCGTAAACTGGTTCGAGCGGTTCGTGGCCTTGCGCCCCAGAGACTTGTTGTTGAGGAACAGCTCGACCTCCTCGCAGGAGGAGTACACGTCAACGTCGAGCGGCCGACCTTCAAAGCCTTTCCAGTTCCAGTCGGCCAGCACGTCGTGCCAGTGCCACTTCGACCACTCCTGCCGCTTCGGGTTCGGCTCGAACGTCGGGCGCGGGGCGCGCACGAAGAGCGAGAGCTGATTCTCCTTCCACAGCGCGTCGCGGTAGAAGCTCTGCGGGCGCTTCCAGCCGCAGATGTCGATGTCGCCGCAGTAGGCGAGGTTCCAGGGGTAGAAGTTCCCCTCCTGCCAGTAGCCGCGCCAGCCGATGGACGCCTCGCCGATGTAATCGAAGGCCGTCCAGACGAAGTCGCCGATGACGTAAGGGTGATCGACGACGCCCATCCAGTACTCAAACGCTTCGAGCGGGAAGGACTCCGTGGCGACCATGACGCGCTTACCGACGCGCGCGTGGTCGGCCTCGTACTTTCCGACCATGTAGTTGTAGCCGGCCACGTCGAGCGTGGCGAAGTACGGGTCTTTGTCTTCGCTCATGTCGTTGACGGCCGAGGTGACGGGACGCGTCGGGTCGAGCCGCCTGACGTGGTCGGCCAACATTTTCGACACCGACACCACCTCCGGCTTGGCGCGGCTCGGAATCTCGTTGCCCGTGCTCCACATGATGACCGAGGGGTGGTTGCGGTCGCGGAAGACCATGCTTTCGATGTCGCGCTGCCACCACTCGTCGAAGAAGAGGTGATAGTCGTGCGGGTTCTTCCCCTCGCGCCAGTGGTCGAACGCTTCGTCGATGACGAGCATGCCGAGGCGGTCGCAGGCTTCGAGGAAGGCGGGCGACGGCGGGTTGTGCGCCATGCGCAGCGCGTTGTAGCCGGCGGCCTTCAACAACTCGACCCGGCGCTCCTCTGCGCGGTCGTAGGCGCGCGCGCCGAGCGGGCCGTTGTCGTGGTGGAGGCAGCCGCCTTTGAGTTTGAGCGGCCGGCCGTTCAAGAGAAAGCCGCGCGTCGCGTCGAAGGAGATCGTGCGGACTCCGAACTTCGTCTCGACGCGGTCGGTCAACTGCCCTTCGCGGTAGACCTCCGTGACGGCCGTGTAGAGCGCCGGGCTGTCGGGCGACCAGAGCGCGGGCGCGCGGATCGCCGCGTCCTGCTCGAACTCGCGGGAGCTTCCGACCTCGACGCCGCCCCCGTCCTCTGCCCGCGCCACCTCCGCGCCCGCGGCGTCGAGCAGGCGCGTCACCAGACGGACGCGCGCCGCCGCGTCGCCCTCGTTCTGCACCGTCGTCCGCATGATGACTTTGGCCCGGGACGTGTCCACCTCGGGCGTCATGACGTACGTGCCCCACTGCGCGACGTGCAGGGGGTCGAGCGTCTTCAACCAGACGTGCCGGTAGATGCCCGAGCCGGAGTACCAGCGGCTGTTCTCGCCCTCGTTCCTGACCTTGACGGCGAGGACGTTCGCGCCGCCGTAGTTGATCTTGTCGGTCAGGTCGAACCAGAAGCTCGTGTAGCCGTAAGGGTGCTCGCCCAGGCGGCGGCCGTTGAGCCAGACCTCCGCGTTCATGTAGACGCCGTCGAACTGTATACGGACCCGCCGGCCCTTCTGCGCCGCGGGCACTTCAAAGGACTTGCGATACCAGCCGGTGCCGCCCGTGGTGAAGCCGCCCTGCACCTGGCTCACGGCCTCCGGGTCGAAGGGCGAGCCCTTCCCCGGCAGGTCTTCGATGCTCCAGTCGTGCGGCAGGTCGAGCCGCCGCCAACGAGAGTCGTCGAAGTCGGCCGCCTCGGCGCCCTGCGCGCCGCCGCGGTGGAAGCGCCAGCCGTCGTCGAACGGCACGACGCCCTGCGAGCGCGCGGGCGCCGGCAGAGATAAGAGCACAAGCAGCGCAAACGCCGCCGTCAGCAGTTTACGGATGGGCATCGATGGCTCCTCTGAGTCTGAACTGTTTACCGACCAAGCTTGAGCATCACGACCGTGTCGTATTCGTCCGCCCCGCGCTCGGGCAGACGGAGCAGGAGTCCCGTGTTCGTCTCCTCGAACCTCACACGCCCGCCGCCCGCGAGCATTCGTGCCGAGACGACGCGGCGCGGGAGGCGTGGCAGCGACAGCGCGACGCGCAGTCGTTCGAGAAAGGGTTTGTGCACGGTCGTCGCTGCCTTCAACGTCGCACGGCGGGGCCGCGCCAGGAGACGCACGCGACGCGGCGTCGCAAGACCTCCTCCGCGTCCGTCCCAACTCGTCTTTCGAGTGTTGTGTATACCTTCGGCCGGGCACCCATCTTAAACGAAGGAGGGCGCAACCTGAAACAATTTATCGCGGGCGCACTGCGGCGGGCGCTGAGACGGAAGGGGAAGCCGTCCTCTGTTATCATAGCTACTACTTAGCGTCGCCCGACCGCCGACACGCCGGCTCTCATCTACCATCAAACCGCTCGGTGCGGCGGGTGATGACGGGCGTCAGGTTGCTTCGCCTGCCGTAGCCGGTTAGTTAACGTCCACATTGCAATGACGCTTCCTATTATCGCCACCGTGATGCGCGGGCTGTGGCTGATTGCCGAGTGGATACATTCGCTTAATCATAAGGCCGAATCCACCGGGCGGGATAAGTTCTCCAGAACAATTTGGGAGGCCGGCACCTGCATCGGGGTCGTCGGCGTCGTGGTTGGTTACACGGATGTCGGCCACCTCGAAACCGAGAGCAGTCTTCTCGCCCTCGGCGGGATCGCTGTCATGTCCGTGGGGCTGGCCATCCGTTGGGCGGCTATTTACACACTGGGCAGGTACTTCACACGCACCGTCACGATCAAAGATGACCACCGAATTATTCAGCGGGGTCTGTATAGGTATCTCCGGCACCCTTCTTACACAGGCGCTCTACTGGCGCAGCTGGGTTTAGGGTTGGCCTTTACGAACTGGCTCAGCCTGGTGTTAATCTTCGCGCCGATTCTAGTGGCGGCCTTATATCGAATGCACGTCGAAGAAGGTGCTTTGGTAGAGGCGTTTGGGAGTGAGTATGTAGAGTACTCTAAACACACAAAGCGGCTGATACCGAAGGTGTATTGAGCGCTCTCAATGGCGGGCAACAGAACACCCGCCGGCACCCGACCGCCGACACGAGCACTCTCATGTCTCAGCAGAGGTGCGGGTTCTCCCGGCGGTGCCGTCTGACAGCAGCATGCACCCGGCCCGTCCTGCTGCACGGACATTATTCCGCCGGGAGTTCAAATCGGCTTTAGAAAATGCCCTGCCCCGGCGTCAGAATCCCGTCGGGGTCATAAGCCTGCCTGGCGGAGACGAACTGGCCCCACGCGGGCTGGTAATGTTTCTGCCAGTCGTGCTTCGTGACGGGGACGGAGTCGAAGGGGTAACGCTTTCCGCCGAGTTCGCTCGCGCGTTCGAACAGGGCGCGATTGGCGGCGACGAGTCCGGCAACGCGCTCCGGCGTCGGCGGCAGGGCGTTGCGCAGCAGCGCGAAGACGAAGAAGTGGCGCGCGTCGGGCACGCGGAAGAAAGGGGCCGTGAACAGGCTGCGGTTGAAGGGGTAGATGAGAATCGGGCCCTGACCCACGTCATCAGCCGCAAGGTTGTCGAGCGTCTCGCCGATGAACGCGTGCGCGTTCTCAGCCGGCACGAACAGGTTGACCCAGGGGTGCGGGACGAACCACGCGCCGATCTGCCGCAGGAACGCCACGAGCGGCGCGAGGCGGTTCAGGTAGTCGAAGTAGGGCATGTCCTGCGCGGTCTGCGTGCCCGGGATGAAGGAGAGGCCCGCGCGCAGCGCCACGTCGTCCGGCTCGCCGCCGGGCGCGAAGTACTTCGTCGTCTCCAACTGGTAGAGCCAGCCGCCCGAGCCGTCCGCCACGGCGAAGCCCTGCACGGTGTCGAAGCGCCCGTCGTCAATCAGCAGTTCGAGGTCGGAGAGGAACGCCCCGAGGTCGCCGTAGAAAGACTCGTAGAGCCTGACGGACGGCGGGGCGGGGATGAGTCGGACGCGCGCGCCGACGATGATGCCGAACTGGCCGAGGCCCGAACGCGCCGCGTCGAAGAGCGCCCGGTTGTGCGAGGGCGAACAGCTCATCAGGTCGCCCTCGCCCGTGACCACTTGCAGTTCGAGGACGTTATCGACCTGCGGCCCGAAGTGGAACGACTGGCTGCCGATGCCGCCCAGCGAGAGCGTGCCCCCGACGCTCAGTTCGAGAAAGTCCACCAGCGTCGGAGGGGTCAAGCCCAGCGGGACAGTCTGCTGTAGCAGGTCGATCCAGCGCGCGCCGCCCTCGACGAGCGCGTCCGCAGAGTTGACCTCCTGAATCGCGCCGAGCGTTGACATGTCCACGACCACGCCGGCCTCGACCTGCGATTGCCCCTGCGTGCTGTGTCCCTGTCCGCGCGCGGCAACCTTGATGCCGTTACGCCGCGCGAATCTGACCATCTCGACCACGTCGTTCACGGAGCCCGGCTTCAGCACGGCCGTCGGCTGGCGGTGGACGATGTGGCCGAAGTCGTCGGCGGCAGCCGCGAGCGAGGCGGCGTCCGTCAAAAGGCTGCCGTCGAAGGCCGGGAAATTTTCGGCCAGCGCGAAGTGTCCGCGCGCGAGTTGTGCCGCGCTCACCCAGCCGCGGCGCCCGGTGTCAAACCCCACGACCGCCACGGCAGCAGCGGCGGTCAGAGACCCACGCAGGAATGTGCGACGCGAAAGCTCTCGGCTCATCTGGTCAACTCCTTTGTCCGGTGTGTGAAGAAGCGTTGACCCCTTGGAAGGTTACCGCGGCGAGTCTGTGACAGACGGTCTGGCGAAATTACGTGAAGACGTTCGGGCAACCGCATCTCTCGGCCAAACGCGCGCGGACATTCTGCCCTAACTTCTCCGACAGCTCAATACCGAATTTCAACTCTCGCGCCCGCCCCGACCGGTTCGACTGTTTACCGACGCCGGTCACGCCCCGTCGGTCGGCCGCTTCGGCATATAAGTAAATGAAGGCTGTGCATAAATCCGCCGCGTCAGCGGCGCTTGAGTTTAGCCCGGCCTTTCAAGGCCGGGTGGTGGTCGGGCAAGCGGGCCGCGTCGCGTCGGCGACGCTTGAACCGTGCGGCGGCCCCGGCCTTGAAAGGCCGGGCTAAATTCAGACGCCGCTGACGCGGCGGATTTATGCATAGTTGATACTGACCCGGTTTCGACGTTGCGGTGTTGTATATTGCTTGCGGCCGGGGCACACATCCTTAAACCGGGGACGACTCAACTTGAAACAATTTCTCGCGCTCGCCCTCTCCCTGCTCGCCTTGATGTCGGCCGACGCACGGGCGCAGGAGGCGCGTCCGCTGCTCGGCGCGCAGGTCTGGATCGAGCCGGGGCAGAAGCCCGAGGACGTGGAGCGCTGGTTCAAGACGCTCGCCGACGCGCGCATGCCGGTCGCGCGCCTCTTCCTGATGTGGAACTACGTCGAGCGCGAGCCGGGCGCCTGGGATTTCTCCCTCTACGACCGAGCCTTCCGGGCGGCCGAGAAGTACCACGTCCGCGTCGTCGCCACGCTCACGCCCAACTGGGGGCCGCCGCACCGCGGCTACACATACGCCTCGCAGGGCGGCGCCATCAGCGACACCGACGAGCGGCTCGCAGAGGCGCGCGAGTACGTCGGGCGCGTCGTCGCGCGTTACAGATCGAGCCCCGCGCTCGACTCCTGGATGTTGATGAACGAGCCGGGGCAGCGCCCCGCGCCCGACCGGCTCGCGCTGCAAAGGTATCGGGTCTGGCTCACGCGCAAGTACGGCACCGTGGCGCGGCTGAACGAGGCGTGGATGACCAACTTCCCCTCGTTCACCTCGATCCCGAGCGACCCGCGCTGGACGGCCGGCGGCTTCGCCTTCACGGCGCCCGCGGCCTTCAACGACTGGCAGACGTTCTGGCGCGCGCACCTCGCGTGGTACCTGGGAGAGATCGCGGGCGAGGTGCGGAGGGCCGACCCGGCGCATCACCTCCACGTCAACCCGCACGCGCTCGTCGGCAACCTCGCGTCGAACTCCTTCGACCTGCCGGAGTGGCGCCGCTTCCTCGACTCGCTCGGCGCCTCCGTCCACCCTTCCTGGCATTTCGGACTCTTGAACCGCGATCAGTTCGCGCTCGGCGTCTCGTACGTCTGCGACCTCGTCGGCGGCGCGAGCGAGCCGCACCCCTTCTGGATCACGGAGCTACAGGGCGGCCCCAACCTCTACAGCTCCGTCCGCCCTTTGAGCCCGACGCGCGAAGACATCGCGCAGTGGGTCTGGACGGGCGTGGGCGCGGGCGCCGACCGCGTCATCTTCTGGCTGCTCAACGCGCGCGCCGCGGGGTCGGAGGCGGGCGAGTGGTCTCTGCTCGACCTTCAGGGGCGTGCGAGCGAACGCTTCGAGGCGGCGTCCGAGATCGCGCGCGTGCTCGAACGCAACGCGTCCTTCTTCGGCAAGGCCCGCCCACTGGAGACGAACGTCAACGTCATCCTCAGCCTTGAGACGATGACGCTCGAAGACCGTTTCGCCGCGAATGATTCGCCCGCGCGGGGCCGCGACGCGCACGTCCTCGAAGCGCTCGGCGTCTACCAGGCGCTGACCGAGCTCGGCGTGCCCGCGCGCCTCAAACATTTCGAAGACTTCGACTGGCGCGACACTACACAGACGCCGCGGCTCGTCATCCTCCCGCACGTCACGGCGCTCGACGCCGCGCAGGCGCGCAACGTCGAGACTTTCGTCCGCGGCGGCGGCACCGTGCTCGTCACGGGGCTCACGGGCTTCTACGACGAAGAGGCGCGCTTCCTGCCGTCCGCGGGCTGGCCGCTCGCGGGACTGCTCGGCGCGCGGCCGAAGGAGGTGCAGACGCTCGAAGGCGGCGCGCAGGTCGCGTGGACGCGCCCCGCGCTCACGCTCCCGAGCCGTCTGTGGCTGGGCGAGATCGAGAACGACTCGGCCGACGTGGCCGCACAACAGGGCGGCCGCGTCACGGCCGTGCGCAGACGCGAAGGCCGCGGCGAGGCCGTCTGGATACCCTCACCCGTCGGCATGGGCGCGTGGTTCGGCGACGGCGCGCCGCTCGCGGCACTCCTCGAAGAACTGACCGCGCCCTTCGCGCGCGACCTGCCCTTCCGCTTCGAAGGCCGGCAGCCCGGCTGCCTCCTGCGCGTGCTGCGGAACGGCAACTCCTACGTCACCGTCGTCACCAACGGCACGGCCGAGCCGCTTCAATGCCGCCTCCGCCGCCCCTCGGGACTCACCCCGCAACCCCTCTGGGGCGGTACAACCGTCACGCCGAACAATCCGACCCTCGCACTCGGCGCGCGGCAGACGGCCGTGCTCCTCTGGAAGTGAGTGGGCGGCCGCCCCGAACAGAAAGACCTCTCCGACATCGTCGAGAAGCACCTCGCCGCCCGTGGAACGTAAACCGCGCCGAAGGCGTGCGCCGCAATTCTACAAAAGACCTTTCGTGGAATTATGCCTCGCTCAAAATATAGATTGAGTTTTGCTGAGGTTAGTAGTAATAGTGTCGCCCCTGCGTGATTAGGCGCCCGTTCGGCAGGAATAAAAACAGATGCGCCCAAAGGGGCGTCTTTGCCAGCGGCTTGTAGTACGCCTACTTAGCGTTAGGTGTGCAAACGGACGCCCCGTATGGTTAACAAGTAGAGGAGGAGTAATGTTCAGAAAGAATATTTCCTTACCAGCAACCATCCTTACTCTTTTACTCTTCCCTCATATAGCTTTAGGGCAACTCTCGGATTCACGTTCTTGGGCTGCTACAGCCGCAGATCAATATGAAGTTATTCCTAATATTACTTACGTAACGGCTAACAATTGGGACGCAAAACTTGACCTTTATTTGCCGGCAAATTCAAAGGAGCAAACTCCCACTCTCATTTGGTTTCATGGAGGGGGCTGGACTATCCATAGTAAGGAGATGGAGATGCTCTATATTCTGCCTTATTTGGAAATGGGGTGGGCGGTGGTCAATGTCGAATATCGTTTGGCACGCGTCTCACTTGCTCCAGCCGCTGTTGAGGATTGCCGTTGTGCCTTGCGCTGGGTTATCACTAATGCGCAAAAATACAAGTTCGATACCAGTAAGCTTATCCTTAGCGGAATCTCCGCGGGTGGACACTTGGCATTGACCACGGGGATGCTGCCCAAATCCGCAGGTCTTGATAATCAGTGCTCCGGCAGCGAAGAGCTGAAGGTGGCTGCTATCATCAATTGGTTCGGCCCTTCGGATGTAGCTGATCTGATTGATGGCCCTCACGCCTTCGATCAAGCGATTAGCTGGCTGGGTAGCCAGCCTAATAGAGTTGAGATTGCCAAACGTGTCTCTCCAATTGCTTATGCCCGACCTGGATTACCCCCGATAATTACCATTCACGGAGACCAAGATAGTGTCATCCCTTATAACCAATCCGTACGGCTCCATCAGGCGCTGGATAAAGTGGGCGTTCCCAACCAGCTTATTACAATCAAGGGACGCGGACATGGAGAATTCAATCGCGAAGAAACCTTGAGAGCTTATACCTCCATCCGTGAATTCTTAATCAAGAATGGCTTATAGCGGCTTGCGCATGAGTGCGACCGCGGATGAGTCAGTACCGCCTGCGGTAGCGGGCGGGTAGCGCGCACGAGACCCTCCCGCTCCCGCAGGCGGTACTGACTTGCCGCCTTCCGCACCAGTCGCATCCAAGTGCAAATCGCTATAATGAAGAGGAATTGATTGCGATCTCAGGAACGGGGCATGGCTCACACCCGCACACCTAACAACGGCCTGCACCCGACCGCCGACACGACGGCTTTCAAACTCTTATAATGGCGCGGGGCGGCGAGTGAGGCCGAGCGTTAGACAGCTTCATGCCGGGTGAGCGGGGGTGATTTGATAAACCTTATCAAACTATTGACCATCCTTCTCTCAACTCTGTTCGCAGTTAGCTTGTCTGCGTGTGCCCGACAACAATCTGTCGTGGCTGAAAATACTCTCAACCCGCAGTCGAGCAGTACCCCGGCACCGACACCTTCTCCGCACGCGTCAAATCCTAAACTACTCGCCGGTGAAATTAAGTTTGTGTCGAAGTCGGTCAATGAGCACGTCACTGATTTCTATAAAATGGAAGTGGAGTACCCTCAGATTGAGGGGCTTGAGAGCAAACATGCCAGGACATTCAATCGTTGGGTGGAAAAATTTGTGCTGAGCGATGTGGCTGAGTTCAGAGGTCTGGAAAGGGCGGCGATGAGAAAGGAGAAAAGCAGGCGGCCTCCCATCGAGGAATCCCTCGATATGAGCTATGAGATTATCTTTGCCAACAGAGACTTGATTAGCATCAAGTTTAGCCATGAGGTTATGGCCCTCGGGCAGACGCACCCGATAGATTATCCTGTCCCTGTTAACTACGATCTTAAAATCGGTAAGCTCCTGAAGTTAGGAGATGTCTTTAAGCCGAAGGCGAATTATCTTGAAGGTTTCTCCCGATATTGTCGTGCCGAGTTGAAGGAGAAATACACAGACCCCTTAATGTTCAAAGGGACAGAGCCGAAGGCTGAAAACTATCAAAACTGGAACATTACTCCTGAAGGCATCATGATTTCTTTCGACGACTATCAGGTGGGGCCGCATTCGACGGGGCAGCCCGTTCTAATCATTCCTTACCCTGTATTGAAAGACTTGATTAGCCGCGATAGTGCGGTAAATTCATTCCTGGACAATGACTCATAGGCGCTGGTTACCGCACTCGGCGGGCTGGTCTGTGCGCCGACTCTTTTCCTTGGCGTCTCCTCTCATAACGGGCCGGCGTCGGCGGAGACGTGTCACGTGTTAAGTAAGCCAGTAGTCTGTACCTGGCAGCCGGGAACGCGATGAGCCGAATTTCGTAATCACCCGTCCTGGGTGCCACCCCGCTCCAACTATTTTCAGACGAATCGCGCCCAAACCTTGTTTCCGTTCCGGCAAGAACGGCATCGAGATAGACTTTAGCGTTCTCGGTTTTGTTGTCGATCTGAAGGTGTAGTTCCTGACCCTTCTCCAAATGCACGACATAGCTGTCGATATAATTTCCGCCTACCGTACTACTGATGTCTATCGGAAGTTTGACGGGGTAAACCCTCTTTGCTTGTTGTGGATCATCCTGCGCTACGTGAGTACTGGTAAATAACAGCAGGACTGTGAAAATGAAAATTAAGCGTTTCATTCTACTGAAGCGTCAACGGTGCAAAATTTATATTCGCTGCTACGTCGGTTGTTCTCCGTGCTCCCTGCGGCAGACGCTATCACTTTCGTGTAGGGCCTTCTGTCCGTCTTTGAACTATCAATTTGTCTTTTTCGACGCTTTCTTTTTCAAAAGATATGCGTTCCCGGCTTTCGCCATAGGATCGTGAAGAGTAAGGGTTTGCGCTTTCGTATTGATGAAATCTACCCGGCCACCTCACGGCCATAGCGTGGTGCAGTCGAGTGCGGCCAACGCAGGGCGAGACAGGTCGGTAGCACCCGTTTGCACGCCGCTGTAGTTGTTTCCTCGCTTGGTATTCTTGCTCGGAGCCTCAGTGCCCGAGCGGGCTTGAAGGAACTGCAAGAGGTCTTAAGTGCTGGCCTGCCTTTGGTACAGGTATTTCTGGAAGCCTGTGAACGCGCTCCTGATCTCTTTCGTTCCGCCGAGGTCGGCCACCCCGTCGGCGGTGAGCGCCTTGCCGTGCTTCTCTCTCTACGCACAAGCTCCGGGGGCTCTCTGGCGCACGCGTTGCGACCTGTGGTATCTACAACGGTGCACAGGCAACGAAAATGTGGACGAAGGATTACACTGAATGTCTCGCGCGAGGGTCATCCTCAACGGTTTAAATAACCGAGTCTATGTCGAAGACGCTGCCGCTCATGACTGGTATCGTTTTGTCCTGTCGTATCCACCTCATCTCGTACGCGAGTACGTGCAGCGATTCGGTCTCGGCAGCGAGCACCGCGTGCTAGACCCCTTTTGCGGTACGGGCACAACCCTTGTCGAGTGCAAGAAGCTCGGCATCGAAAGCATCGGCATCGATGCCCATCCGATGTCATACTTTGCGAGTCAGGTTAAAGCCGATTGGAGCCTTGTTCCCGACGCTCTGATTGAACACGCAGAAGCGGTCGCGAGCGTGGCGCGACAGAAGTTAGAGGTTGAAGGGATTGTAGACGAAAGAGTCGGCTCGCAGCCCTTCACTGTCGGCAAGAAGGCAAAGAGCTATCGTACACTTCCGGAAGAGAGCCGAAAGCTCTTGCTGACCGATTCAATCAGCCCCCTCCCTTTATACAAAACGCTGGTATTGCTCGAAGCGATGAGAGAGCATAGTGACAAGCGTTACTTAAGACACGAACTGCTCGCACTCGCAAAAGGACTTGTCTTCTCCGTCAGCAACCTTCATTTTGGCCCCGAGGTCGGTGTCAGCAAGACGAAGAAGCTCGATGCGGCGGTCGTCTCGACGTGGCTCGACAACGTGCGCGCGATGGCCAACGACCTGCGCGAGCTTCGCCTGCTTCAAGCGACGCCGGCGACAGTGCATCACGCCGACTCTCGACAGCTTAAAGACATCATCGAAGCTCGCTCCATTGACGCCGTAATCACCTCGCCACCGTACCCGAACGAGAAAGACTACACGCGCACGACCAGGCTCGAATCGGTCTTGCTCGGCTTCGTCAACAACAGGGCCGAACTTCAAGCCCTCAAGCGTGCGCTTGTGCGCTCGAACACACGAACAGTCTACAAGGGCGACGAAGACGACAAGTGGGTCGCAGAACACGGAGAGATTCAGCGCATAGCTGAGGCAATCGAAGCGAGACGGGTCGAACTCGGCAAGACGAGCGGCTTTGAAAGACTCTACGCGAAAGTGACAAGGCATTACTTCGGCGGCATGGCGCGCCATCTCGCAGAGCTACGGGAGAAACTTCGGCCGGGCGCATATCTCGCCTACGTCGTCGGCGACCAGGCGTCTTACTTTCGCGTGATGATTCGCACGGGTCAGCTTTTCGCTGACATCGCAAAGTCGCTCGGCTATCAGGTCGTTGACATTGACCTGTTTCGGGCGCGTCTCTCGACGGTTACGAAAGAGCAACTCCGCGAAGAGGTCGTCGTGCTGCATCTGCCCGACAGCACGAAGAGAGTGCTTGCGCCCGTCAAACATTTCGGCGAAGCGAGAGGCACGATGTCGAAGAGTGAAAACGCGAAAACGGCGAATCGCTACGCGCAGATTATCGAGCGCATCTTCTTCAACCATTACACCGAGGGGGCGACTGAAGTCTGCTTTGAGCGGAAAGAGATCGAGCGCGTCGCGCAAGAGCTTCATATCAATCTGCCGAAGAACCTCGGGGACATAGTTTACAGCTTCCGCTATCGCGTAGTGCTCCCGGAATCGATCAGGGCGAAAGAGTCCGAGGGCAGGCAGTGGATTATCCGGCCCGCAGGACGCTCGCGTTACTGTTTTGCGCTCGTCGATGAACAGAACATAAAACCGACTGCGATGAAGGCAGAGACAAAAATTCCCGACGCGACGCCGGGCTTAGTTGCCATGTATTCGCTTGATGATGAGCAGGCGCTTTTGGCGAAGCTCAGATATAACAGGCTCATTGACATCTTCACGGGCATCACCTGTTATTCACTTCAGAATCATCTCCGTACTTTCCTCGCCGGCATCGGTCAAGTCGAGACAGACGAGATTTACGTCGGCGTTGATAAGAAGGGTCGTCACTACATCTTCCCCGTTCAAGCGAAGGGTCACTCGGACAAGCTCAACATCGTTCAGATTGAGCAAGACTTTGCTCTCTGCGCGAGTAAGTTCCCCGACTTAATATGCCGCCCCATCGGCGCGCAGTTCATGGGTAAGAATCTGATTGCACTTTTCGAGTTCGAGAGCACGGCTGAAGGCGTGAGGTGGTCAGTCGAAGAGCATTACAGGCTTGTTTCGCCTGATGAAGTAACGCCCGGTCTCCTACGTTCATACCGGGAGCGGCTGCCGAATAGCTAAACTGAATGTTAGGCCAACTTTCAGAAGAAGTGTTTCGGCGCGGCGGGGAGCTTGGAGGCGCGGCGTGACGACCTCGACGATGGCGCGGATGAGCGGGCGCGGCGTGTAGTACTCGCCGCCGTTCCGGCCCGCGTTCCCCATGTTCTTAATCTTCGCCTCGTAGAGGTGCGACAGCCGCCGCCGCCCCCTCGGGCGTAACTACTGCTAATCTAAAAGGTAACGTGCCGGGTTTGGGTGAAGGCGTCTGGAAACATTACATGAGCCGCATTCGCCCGGACATTTTGCCCTATCCTGCTCACCGGCTCAATTCCAAATTTCAAAGCACGCCTCCGCCCCCACGATTCTGAAGGCTCACCGACGCCTGCGACACCCTGAAAGTCGGCAAATTCAGCCTGAAGATTCACTTTTCAGCCGTGAAAATTGACTGAGCGGCTGTGAAAACTGACTGAGCGGCCGTGAAAACTGGCTGGTCATTTATGATAGGTCATTGAGAGCAAAATTTAGTTTATAGGTCGAGCTGTTCAGATGGCCCGTCGGGCTGTTCAGATGACCGAGCGAACTGTTCAGATGACCGGGCAGCTTGTTCAGATGACCGAGCGGACGTTTCAGATGTTTGAGTGAATGCGACGGATGACCGGGCGGACGTGAGACATCGTTTAGCGGATGTGAGAGATGATCGTGCGGACGTTTCAGATGCATCGGCGGGTGTGCCAGATGACTCGGCGGAAGTGAAAGTTGATTGCGCGGATGCGTCAGGCGGGCGGGGCGAAGCGCGTGCGAGGCGGCGCGCGTTCCGGGTTCCACGCCGCGCGGCAAAAAAAGTCTTGCATCGGTTCGCGGGAGGAGTATACTGCGCGCGCTGTACCTCGTCACGGCTGCCCCTCAACCTTACTGGCCTGCCACAAGTACGTCCGCCAAGTTCCTTGGCCTTCACCAGAGGAGAATCCTTATGAAGAAATCCGAAATACGCATTTTGGAGATGTTGGTCCGCGTGCGCCAGTGGATACTCGCGCGCATCGCCGCCTTCCCCGCCGGTTTACCCGGCCACGACCTCTACCTGACCATCGACACTTCCATTAAGAATATGGAGAAGCACTCGACCGAGCAGGCCGGTCACGCGCACGCCGCCAAGGAGAAGACGGCGCAGAAGAATGTCGATGACGACGCCTTGCGTGACTTGATGGAGGCCGTCAGCCGCACCGCGCGCTCCATGTCGCGGCGGATGCCGGGGATAGAGGAGAGGTTCAGCCTGCCCTCCACAAAGGACGGGCAGACGTGGCGCGCCGCCGCCCGCGACTTCGCCGAGGCCGCCGAGCCCATCGCCGACGAGTTCGTCAGCCGCGGCATGGCCCCCGACTTCATCGACGACCTCAAGACGCGCGCACTCGCCATCGGGCAGACCGTAGACGGCCGGGAACTAGAGGCGTCCGAGCGCATCACGTCTACGACCAACGTCGGGGAAGCGGCGGAGAAAGGGTTCGTTGCCGTGCGCGAACTGGGCGCCATCGTGCTTAACATTTACAAGGACAACCCGGCGGAGCTGGCCGCCTGGGAGAGCGCCAGCCACGTCGAGCGCGCCCCGCGCCGCGCGGATGATGACGAGGAGGAAGCGCCCCCGGCCGCGCCCGCGCCCGCGCAAGTCTGAACCGTCGCCGCGCGGGGCGTGTCGCGTGAGAATGAATTAACAGGGATGGACAGGATGTTTAGGATAAAGATGTAAAGTCTTATCCTAAATATCCTGTCCATCCCTGTTAAATTTTCCCGCGCTACTCCGCCCGTTAGTCTTCAGACGACGGCGTTGCGGGCGATGACTTCGCGGTAGAAGTCCGCGGAGAGCTTGGGCGTGCGCTTCTGCGTCCGGTAGTCAACGTAGTGGAGGCCGAAGCGGTTGGTGTAGCCGTCGGCCCACTCGAAGTTGTCCATCAGGCTCCAAAGGAAGTAGCCGCGCACGGGCACGCCCTCGGCCGTCGCGCGGCGCAGTTGCGTCAGGTAGCTGCGCAGGTAGGTCACGCGGTCTGTGTCGTAGACCTTGCCGTCCGCCGCGGGCACGTCCGAAGAGGAGCAGCCGTTCTCCGTGATGTAAATCTCCTTCGCGCCCCAAAGCTTTGCGACGTGACGCGGCCCCCAGTAGAGCGCCTCCGGCCCGATGTAGAGCCACGGCGAAGGCGCGTGCGGGAACGAGGGCGGGTGCGGGACGTGCACGAAGCCCGGCTCCGTGTCGGAGGCGCGCACGAACTGCGGCGTGTAGACGTTGATGCCGACGAAGTCGAGCGGGCTCGAAATGATCTTCAAGTCCTCGGCCGTGAACTTCGGGGCGTCCGCCCCGGCCGACTTCAAGTACCAGTCGGTGTACTTCCCTTCCTGTATCACGGTCATGTACTGCGCGTTCATCTCGCGCATGGCGCGCTCGGCCGCGGCGATGTGCGCCGGCGTCTCGTAGACGGGCGCGGGGATGGTGACGTTCTCGGCGATGCCGACCCGCGTGTCGGGCTTCGCCGCGGCGCGGATGGCCTGCACCGCGAGGCCGTGGCCGAGCACAGCGTGGTGGCGCGTCTGGTTCAGGCGCGCGCCCGTCAACTTCAGCCCCGGCGCGTGGATGCCCATGCGGTAGCCGACCTCGACGAAGGCGCCGAACTCGTTGATGGTGAAGATGTGCTTGACGCGGTCGGTCAAATGCTGCGCGACGTAGCCGGCGTAGTCCGCGAAAGCCTTCGAGGTCTCGCGCCCCTCCCAGCCGCCGAAGCGATCCTGCAAGGGCTGCGGCAGGTCCCAGTGGTAGAGCGTGGCGAAGGGCTGTATGCCGTTGGCGAGCAGCTCGTCCACGAGCCGTTTGTAGAAGTCGAGCCCCTTCGGGTTGGCGGGGCCGTCGCCTTTAGGGAAGACGCGCGGCCACGCGACCGAGAAGCGGTACGCCTTGACCCCGAGCGCCTTCATCAACTGCACGTCCTGCTTGTAGCGGTGGTAGTGGTCGTCGGCCACGTCGCCGGTCGCGCCCTCCACGGTCTTGCCGGGCGTGTGCGAGAAGGTGTCCCAGATGGAGACCCCGCGTCCGTCCTCCTTGTAGGCGCCCTCCACCTGATAGGAGGCCGTCGCCGTGCCCCAGATGAAGCCGGGCGGGAACGCGCGCAGCGCGTCCGGCTGCGCGGCGGCCGTGTTGCCCTGCGGCTGCACGGGTCTGGAGAGCGCCGGCAGCTCCGCCGCCGAGGCGAGCGCCGCGGCGCCCGCGACCTTCGCGAATGTGCGTCTCGAAACTCTCTTGCTCAAGGGGTCAGTTCCTCCAGTCTGTTTTTTGAAACAACGGGCCTCGTCGTGGAAGGATGAATTAACAGGGATGGACAGGATGTTCGGGATAGGGATTTAAGATTTGAAATTTGAGTTTTCAAATCTTCAATTGCTTTATCCTAACCATCCTGTCCATCCCTGTTAATTTTTCTTCAGGCCGAGCGCGGCGGCCGTGTCGGGGTCGAGTTCGGCGCGCCCGCCCTGCTCGCGCACTGCCACGCCGAAGCCGCCCGCGTAGTCCCACATCGTCCAGCCTATCCCGTGACGTTCTAACGCCGCGCGCACGTCCGTCAGCCAGCGCAGGCGATCCGGCGCGGGCGTGTAGGCGCGGTAGACGCCGAACTCGTTACACGTTAAAGGCACGCCGCGCCTGCGCGCCCACTCCGCGGCCCGCGCGACCTCGCGCTCGACGTGCGCCGCGTCCCAGCGCTCTGCGCCGTACTGCTTCAAAGCCCCGCGCGCCGCGTCGTCGTCGATGGATGGAAGGAGCGGCGCGACCAGTTCGGGAGTCGAAGGGTACGGGACGCCCTTCAGGTGCGGCCAGACGCTCGCGCCCCACGTCGCGCCCTGGTGCGTGAAGTTGTGCGGCTCGTAGAAGTGGAAGGTGTAGACGACGTTGCGATCCGCGAGCGGCTCTATCCTCAGCAACTCATCGACCGAAGACCAGCGCGGGCCGGCGGCGATGATGGTGTGTTGCGGCGCGCCCTCGCGGATGGCCGCCGCGAGTCTGGTCTGGATGCCCATCCAGCGGAAAGGGTCTTCGACCATCGGCTCGTTGACGACTTCGAGGAAGAGTCGCTCCGGGTCGCGCGCCGAGAGGTGCTGCGCGAGCGCGCGCCAGAAGTCCGCGAAGGCTTCGACGAAGCGGTCGTCCCCGCGCATCCGCAGCTTGAACTCGTCCGAAGGGTGCAGGTCGAAGACGACGGCGAGCCCGGAGCCGAGCAGCATGTCGAGCGCGGCGTCGAGCTGTTTCAGATAGTCCTGTTTGAGTTCGGACGGATGCGCCTCGTCGAAGAGAGGGGCGGGCTCGACCGTGAAGCGCACGTGGTCGAAGCCGAGGCCCTTAATCAACTCGATGTCGCGCGCCGTCGTGTGCTCGCGCAGATGCTTCTCCGAGTAGTCACGCGACTGCGCGAACCAGTGGCTCAGGTTCACGCCGCGCCGCATGCGCGCGAGGCGCGACGCGGGCACAGTCGAATTCTGCTGCGCGCGACTCTCGACGGCGGGGCAGACGAGAAGCGCGAAGAGGAGCGCGAGCGCGAGCCGGCGCGCCGCATCGACGTTGTGCGTCAGAGTTCTCATAAGCGTTCTGTAGGCGAAGGCGGGACTTTGTTGCACCACTCAACGAAACCCGAATATATCACAAGGCCCGGCGCCCCGGGCGCGGGAAAATGCGTGGGCCGAAGCGCCCGCACAAAACTCTTGACACGCGCCCCGCCCGAGTATAGAAAGACTTTTGTCAGCCCATACAACAAAACAGATGCGCGCATCCGTCTGAACACCGTTGTAGAGCCCCACACCCTCAAGCGTTGTTCCGTCCCGGACTCTCGAAAGGAGGGGAGCATGTCGAAAACACTCCGGAGCCTTGCGTCCCTGACGCTACTCATCGCCGCGGGCATTCTGGTCGCGGCCCTGCCGCCGTTCGTCGCCTGTGCGCAGACGCCGCAGTACACCTGGCGCAACGTACAGATTTACGGAGGGGGTTTCATCCCCGGCATCGTCTTCAACCAGACGGAGCCGGACCTCGTCTACGCGCGCACGGACATCGGCGGCGCCTACCGTTTAGACCCTGCGACGAATCGCTGGGTGCCTCTGCTCGACTCCATCAGTTGGGACGACTGGAATCTGACGGGCGTGATCTCCATCGCGACAGACCCTTCGAGCCCGAACAACGTCTACGCGGCCGTGGGCACGTACACCAACGCCTGGACGACTCAGAACGGGGCCGTCCTGCGCTCGTCCGACCGCGGCGCGACGTGGCAGCGGACGATGCTCCCCTTCAAGCTCGGCGGTAACATGCCCGGGCGCGGCGCGGGCGAGCGGCTCGCGGTTGACCCGAACAAAAACAGCGTCATCTACCTCGGCGCGCCGAGCGGCAACGGCCTCTGGCGGAGCACGGACTCGGGTGTGACCTGGTCGAAGGTGACGAGCTTTCCCGCCGCGGGCAACTACGTGCAGGACCCGGCCGACCCCAACGGTTATCTGAACGACAAGCAGGGCGTCTACTGGGTCACGTTCGACAGGCGCACGGGCACCGCCGGCAACGCGACGCAGACCATCTACGTCGGCGTCGCAGAGTTGGGGGCGAGCGTCTACCGAAGCACCGACGGCGGCGCGACGTGGACGGCCGTGCCCGGACAGCCCACCGGCTTCCTCCCGCACAAGGGCGTGCTCGATACGGTCAACGGTTTTCTCTACGTCGCATACAGCGACAAGGGCGGCCCATACGACGGCGGGCGCGGCGACGTGTGGAAGCTCAACACGGCGACGGGCGCCTGGACGCAGATCAGCCCCATCCCTTCTTCGAACACGAACGACAACTTCTTCGGCTACAGCGGGCTCTCGGTTGACCGACAGAATCCGAACGTCGTCATGGTGACGGGCTACAGTTCGTGGTGGCCGGACACGATGATCTGGAGGAGTACGGACGGCGGGCAGACCTGGAGCCGCATCTGGGACTGGACGCGCTACCCTTCTCGCTCCTTCCGTTACACGCAGGACATCACGGCCGCGCCGTGGCTCAAGACGCCGCCCGCGCCCATCTGCGGCGGCGGTCGCCCGGGCGCCGAGGTCAACCCGAAGCTCGGCTGGATGACCGAGGCGCTTGAGATAGACCCGTTCAACTCCAACCGCCTGATGTACGGCACGGGCGCGACCCTCTACGGCAGCACGAACCTGTTGACGTGGGACTTGAGCACGACGAGCCAGATCACGATCAAGGTCTCGGCGCAGGGCATCGAGGAGACGGCCGTGCAGGATTTGGTGAGCCCGCCCTCGGGCGCGCCGCTGCTGAGCGCGCTCGGCGACATCAGCGGCTTTCGCCACAACGACGTGAACGTCGTCCCCACAGCGCAGGCCAACGTGCCGCGCTCTTCGAGCACGAGCCTCGACTACGCGGAGCTGAGTCCTTCTTATATAGTCCGCGTCGGCAACGGCGACACGGCCAACTGCGAGAAGAGCATCGCCGTCTCGACCGACGGCGGCACGACTTGGGCGGCCGCGTCGGCACAGCCCTCGGGCCTGACGGGCGGGGGCAACGTCGCGGTCTCCGCGACGGGCGGCGGGAAGATCGTCTGGAGCCCTTCGGGCGTCGGCGTCTACTACACGACGGGCGGCGGCAAGACCTGGACGGCCTCGGCGGGGATACCGGCGGGCGCGCGCGTCGCGGCCGACCGCGTGAACCCAAACAAGTTCTACGGCTTCAAGTCGGGCATCTTCTATCGAAGCACGGACGGCGGGAAGACCTTCACTTCGACGGCCGCGGCCGGGCTGCCCTTGGGCGGGCCGGTGAGGTTCAAGGCCGTGCCCGGTCGCGAGGGAGACATCTGGCTCGCGGGCGGCTCGGAGACGGACAACGCCTACGGGCTCTGGCACTCGACCGACTCGGGGACGAGCTTCGTCAAGCTCGCGAACGTCGAGGAGGCCGACAACATCGGCTTCGGCAAGGCCGCGACGGGGCAGACCTACATGGCGCTCTACGCGGTCGCGCAGGTCGCGGGCGTGCGCGGCATCTTCCGCTCGATTGACGCGGGGCAGACGTGGGCGCGCATCAACGACGCACAGCACCAGTGGGGGCGTGCCGGCGACACGGCCATCACCGGCGACCCGCGCATCTACGGCCGCGTCTACGTCGGCACCAACGGCCGCGGCATCATCTACGGCGACGGACAATAAAACGCCGCGTCAGCGGCGCGTGAGTTTAGCCCGGCCTTTCAAGGCCGGGAACGCCGAACGGTAATATAGCGCCGCGTCGCGTCGGCGACGGCTGAACATGTCACAGCAGTTCAGCCGTCGCTGACGCGACGCGCCACCGCGCTCATCACGCTGCCCCGGCCTTGAAAGGCCGGGCTAAATTCAGACGCCGCTGACGCGGCGCATTCCGCGACCGAATTTGACTCCATGAACATCAACAGACAATCTCTCGCGCTGACCGCATCCCTCTTGCTTCTCATTCTCGCCGCCGCGGCGCGCGCCGACGTGCGCGTGCCATCTTTGATCGGCGACAACATGGTCTTGCAGCAGGGGCGCAAGGTGCGCGTCTGGGGACGGGCCGAGCCGGGCGAGCGCGTGACGGTCACGTTCCAGGGTGACAAGGCGAGCGCGACGGCCGACGCGCGCGGCCGCTGGGAGGTCTACACCGGGCCGCACAAGGCGGGCGGGCCGTTCGAGCTGACCGTGGCGGGGCGCAACACGCTCACCTTCAAGAACGTGCTCGTCGGCGACGTGTGGGTCTGCTCCGGCCAGTCGAACATGGAGTGGGTGCTCGCCAACGCGCAGGACGGCGCGCAGGCGGCGGCCGGGGCCGACTACCCCTTCATACATCTCTTCACCGTCACGAAGAAGACTTCCGCCGAGCCGCTCGAAGACGTGGAAGGCCGCTGGGTCGTCACGACGCCGAAGGAGGCCGCGCAGTTCTCCGCCGTCGGCTACTTCTTCGGCCGCGAGCTGTACAAGGTTGCAAACATCCCCCTCGGCCTCATCCACACCTCCTGGGGCGGCACGCCCGCCGAAGCCTGGACGAGCCGCGGCGCGCTCGCCGCAGACCCCGCACTCAAGCCCATCCTCGACAGGTACGACCGACAACTGACAGACCTCCCGCGCCTGCAACGCGAGTACGACGCGGCGCGCGCCGAGTGGGAGCGGCAGTACGTGGCGCAAGACCCGGGCAACAAGGGCGAGGCCGAAGGCTACGCGAAGCCCGGACAGGAGACGGGCGACTGGAAGAGGATGAAGCTGCCGCAGTTCTGGGAGTCGGCGGGACTCGACGTGGACGGCGTCATCTGGTTCCGGAGGGAGGTGGAGGTGCCCGCGGCCTGGGCGGGGAAGGAGCTGACTTTAAAGCTCGGCGCCATCGACGACTTCGACACGACCTACTTCAACGGCGAGCGCGTCGGCGCGACCGGCCCCGACACGCCGAGCGCGTGGGTGGTGCCGCGCCTCTACCGCGTCCCCGGCTCGCTCGTGCGCGCGGGCAGCAACACGGTGGCCGTGCGCGTCTTCGACCGCGTGGGCGGCGGCGGCTTCGGCGGCGGCGAGATGTCACTCGCGCCCGCGGACTCCGCGGCGGGTAAGGCCGTCGCGTTGGAAGGCGAGTGGCTTTACAAGGAGGAGGCGACGTTTCCCTCGCGACGCATCGACTATTCGAAACAGCCGCAGGCCCCCGGCCCCGCGAACCAGAACAGCCCGACCGTCCTCTACAACGCGATGCTCGCGCCGCTCTTCCCTTACGCCATCCGCGGCGCCATCTGGTACCAGGGCGAGTCGAACGCCGGCCGCGCTTATCAGTACCGAACCCTCTTCCCCGCCATGATCCGCGACTGGCGCGCGGCGTGGAAGCAGGGAGACTTCCCCTTCTACTTCGTCCAGCTCGCCAACTGGAAGGCGCGCCCGCAGGACTCCATCGACAGCGAGTGGGCCGAGCTGCGCGAGGCGCAGACCTTGACGCTCAAGGCGGCGCCGAACACAGGGATGGCCGTCACCATCGACATCGGTAACCCCGACGACATCCACCCGCGCAACAAGCTCGACGTGGGACTAAGGCTCGCGTACTGGGCCTTAGCGGACGTGTACGGGATGAAGAATGTGGAGAAGTCCGGGCCGCTCTACGACGCTTACAAGGTTGAGGGCGACAAGGTGCGTGTGCGCTTCACACACGCCGGGGGTTTGAAGACGCGCGACGGCGCGGCGCCCGCGGGCTTCTACGTCGCGGGGGCAGACCGCAAGTTCGTGCCGGCCGAGGCGCGCATCGAGAAGGGTGAGGTCGTCGTGTGGAGTAAGGAGGTGCCCGCGCCCGTCGCCGTGCGCTACGCGTGGGCCGACAACCCTTCGGCCAACCTCTACAACTCGGACGGGCTGCCCGCCTCGCCCTTCCGCACGGACGACTGGCCCGGCGTCACCGCGGGTCGTGACTGAAGAGAGGCGTGAACCGTGAACCGCGACAAGAACGTGAACCGTAAACCGTAAACCGTGACCAGATGAAGACAGCTTGCCTTCTCTCGTCACGGTTCACGGTTCACGCCTAAGCGGTCGTCACGGCGGCGAACTTACTCGACAGGACCAGACTGAGCGCGCCCATCAGCCGCGGGGTCTCGCCGAGCGTCGAGGGGATGATGCGCGCGCTCTTCATGCCGCGGCAGAGGCTGTACTCCTCGACGGCCCTCACCAACTCTCCGGAGATGATCGGCCACGCGCGCGCGATCTCGCCGCCGACGATGACGGCCTCGGGGCTGAGTCCCTTGATGATGTTCGAGATGCCGACGCCGAGGTAGCGACCGGTCTCGACGAGCGCGGCGCGCGCCGCCGCCTCGCCGCCCAGGGCCGCGTCCACTATCCGCGAGAAGGTCGGGCACGGGGCGCCGCCGCCATTGTCCCGGCGCGTCAGGTTCGCGTAGCGCGCCACCGCCGCGCGCTCCGAGGCGAACGACTCCCAGCACTCATATTTGCCCGCGGCGCAGGCGACGGGCGCGCCCGCGCCGATGGTCATGTGGCCGAACTCGCCCGCCGCGCCGGCTTCGCCGTGGTAGACCTGCCCGTCGAAGACGAGGCCCGTCCCCAGGCCCTCCTCGACCAGCACCATGACGAAGTCGCGCACCTCGCGGATCTCCGGGCGCCCGAACCAGAGCTCGGCCAGCGCCGCCGCGTTCGCGTCGTTGTCGATCCTCACGGGCAGCCCCGTCTCCTGCTTCAGGCGCTTCGCCACCTCCCAGTCGCGCCAGCGGTAGTGCGGGATGAAGATGACGTTGCCGCTCTCGGACTCGACGAGGCCGGGGATGCTGACGCCGGCGGCCTCGACGCCCCGCCCCCTCTCGATGAGGTGGCCGGCGCACTCCAGAATCTTTTCGAGCGTCGCCTCCGCGTCCGGAAGGGTCTTGAAGCTCTCGCGGTCGATGACGCGGCCGGCGAGGTCGCAGGTCGCGAGCATCACCAGCTTGGTGCCGATGTCCACGCCGAGCGCGATGGGGCCGGCGGTGCGCAGGCGCAGAAGGTTGGGCGGCCGTCCGCCCGTCGATTCGCCCTCGATCTCTTCGATGAGCCCCTGATCCTTCAGCTCGTCCACGATGAGCGAGACGGTCGAGCGTTGCAGCTCGGTCTCGTGTGAGATCTCGGCGCGCGAGATGGGCGAGCGCTCGCGGACGTAGTTGAGCACGATCTGGCGGTTGATGTTGCGGATAGTGTCGGAGCGCGCGACACTGGCTTTTTTAAGGTTTATGCGTCGCATCGGGGAAGACTCGGGCAATACGGACGGCGCCCGGACCGAGCTGCCGCGGACTTTGTTCGACCATCCACCAAAGGAGTCTGCTGAGGTTAAGCCCAGAGTGTCCATGAGTCAAGAATAAATCTCGAATCCGGAGGCCGAGGGGTGCGGGCGCGTACTCAAGTTCGTTCCCGCGCGGGGTTCTCAAAGAGTTATAATCGCCCTGCGCCGGCCGGCCCGCCAGCGGCTTCGGCCGGCGCGCAAACCCGCCAACGGAGAATCTTCAAATGAAACGTCCGGCAAACTTCTACGCACTTCTCTGCGCGCTCATCCTCTGCGCCGCGTTCGCGCCCGGCACCGAACCTGCGGCGCAGTCCCCCGCCCCTGCGTCACAGGCGTCCGCGCAACCCGCACCGGCGGGCGGCGACCAGTTCGTCTACGCGGATTTCGAGAACGCTCAGGACAAGAAGCCTCTGAGCAGCCGGGGCGGCCTCGTCCAGCTCACCTCCTACCAGGAGTCCACGCCGAGCCACTTCAAAGGGCTGGAGAACTCCTCGCCCCCCATGCCCGAGGTCGTGAGGCTCAAGCCGGACGACCCGAACCACGCCATCGCCTTCGACTACGAGTTGTATTCGCCGAACCAGTACGCGGGCGTCGGCGTGGAGGTGCAGGGGCTGCCTTACAAGGACGGCAAGCCTTCGGCCGACGACCTGAGCGCTTACAAGTTTCTCTCGATGCAGGTCTACGCGAAGGGCGTGCCGGACGTGTCCAACCTGCGGGTGGAGATCATGAGCCGGGGCCAGGGCATCAGCCTGACGGGCGGATTCCCGCAGATGACTTTCAAGATCAAGCCGGGCTTCAACACCTACAAGATTCCGCTCAACTCGCTCCAGCAGCCCTCCTGGGCGCAGACGAAGGTGGGCGTCAAGGACGTGCTCAAGAAGCTGACGGCCGTCTCCCTGACCGCCTTCTGCGAGCAGTGCACGCCGACCCACGGGACGGTCGTCGTGGACAACATCGTCTTCATGAAGTGAGGAACCGGCGCGCCGGGGGCGGGACTCACCCGCCTTCGACGACCTTGACGTACCTGTTGGGCGCGACGTTCGTGAGTCTGTCCACGCGCCCGCTCGGCCATTTAACCTCGACGCTGTCGATCCTGGCGGCCTTGCCGACGCCGAGGAGTTCGCGCGGGTCGTGCGAGGAGAGGTAGCTGCCGCCGCCCGTCTTGAGGCGCGTGCGCTTGACGCCGCCCGCCTCCCAGGTGATGACCGCGCCGACGGCGCCGGGGTTGCTGCGGGTCGCGACCAGTTCGAGCCCGAGCCAGTTATTGCGGTTCCCGCCGTCATTCCTCAAGAGCACCGGCGGCGCGCCGTTGTTGACGACGAGCACGTCGAGGTCGCCGTCATTGTCGTAGTCTCCCACGGAGAGCCCGCGCGCCGGGAAGTCCTTCTGGAAGATCGCGCCCGACCGCGCCGAGACGTTCACGAACTTGCCGCCCGTGTTCTCGAACACCAGCAGCGGCTCTTTGTACTTCACCTTGAGCGACTGCAACTCGACCATGTCGTCCGGGTGGCCGTTCGCCAGAATCAGGTCGGGGTCGCCGTCGTCGTCGTAGTCGAAGAACTTCAGGCCCCAGCCGCTCAGCAGCCGCGTCGCCTGCCCGATCTCGCCCGGCTTGTCGATGAAGGTCAAGTCCTTCTGGTTCTGGTAGAGGCTGAAGAGTTCCTGGTCGATGTTCGCCACGAACAAGTCCTGCCACCCGTCGCCGTCGTAGTCGGCCGCGTCCACGCCCATCCCCGAGCGGGGCGCGCCCGCGTCGCTGTAGGCCACGCCCGAAGGCAGGCCCACCTCCTCGAACTTGCCCTTGCCCTTATTGACGAAGAGGAAGTTCGGCATCGTGTCGTTGGCGACGAAGAGGTCTGTCAGCCCGTCGTTGTTCACGTCGGTCGCCACCGCGCCGAAGGACTTGCCCGGCGAGCCGGCGATGCCGGACGCCGCGGAGACGTCGGCGAACGTCCCGTTCCCCTGGTTGTGGAAGAGATGGCTCGGGTGCGGCTTGAAGACGCGCGGCACGCAGTAGTAACGGCGGCCCACCTTGTTGTCGCCGCAGAAGATCGTCCCCGTCCCGCTGTACTCGACGAAGCTCGACACGAAGAGGTCGAGCTTCCCGTCGCCGTCGTAGTCGAAGAAGGTCGCCTGCGTTGACCAGCCCGGCGCGGCCACGCCCGCCTTGTCGGTCACGTCGGTGAACGTCCCGTTCCCGTTGTTGTGGTAGAGGATGTTGCGCCCGTAGGCGGTGACGTAGAGGTCTTGCCGGCCGTCGCCGTCGTAGTCGGCCGCCGCCGCCCCCATGCCGAAGGTGCCGCCCGCGACCCCCGCCTTGTCGGTCACGTCGGTGAAGGTGCCGTCGTGGTTGTTGCGGTAGAGTGCGTTCCTGATCGGCGTCTTCGGCGTGTAGAAGTCCGACGGGCCGCTGTTGACGAGATAGATGTCGAGCCAGCCGTCGCCGTCGTAGTCGAAGAAGAGGCCGCCGCCGCCGCAGGTCTCGGGCAGGTGGTGGGCCTCGGAGCGCCCGTTGTCGTGCGACCAGACGATCTTACTCTCGCCCGGCGCCACCTCCGCGAAGACCACCGGCGCCTGCCCGGGTGCCGCCGCCGTCGCCGATTTGGCCGCCTCCTGCGCGCGCGGGCGGGGGGCCGCCGCCGTCAGCAGGGCCGCCAGCAGAACCGCAGTGAAAAGATGTCGCATACGCTTGGGAACCATCGGGCCTTGACGCTTCAGTTCGGATAAGCCTCGTTCTGCCTGACGACGCGGATGAAGTGGTCTGTGAACTTGAAGTGCGCCGCCGGCGGGCCGATCTTCGGCATGTGGCAGGAGACGCAGTCCTTCGTCGCCACCTTGCAGGGGGGCGCCGTGGCCTGCGGGGCGGTCTTCAACCGGACGGCCGCCGGCCTGCCCTTCGGCGCGTGGCAGGCCGCGCACTTCGAGTCGTAGAAGGCCGCGTCCTGTTTGATCGGCTCGTGCGGGTCGTGGCAGGCCGTGCAGCTGATCCGCTTGTCGTCCGAGTAGCACTTGCTGTGGAAGATGCGGTAGGGCTGGAACCGGACGTTGTTCAGCTCCATGGTCTTGAGGAGGCCGAACTCGTCGTTGCCGCGGTGGCAGGAGGCGCAGAAGTCCTGCGCCAGCTGGTCGCCGCTGAGCACGCCCGGGTTGTAGATGAGGCCGCCGCTCGGCTCCTGCTTCCGCGCCGCCTCGGCGTGCGCCCCGCCCGGCCCGTGGCACGCCTCGCAGCGGATGCCGGGGGTCATCGTCTCCAGCCTGAGCTTCCCGTTGACGATGCCGCCCGTCGAGTGGCAACTGAAGCAGTTGCCGACGTCGTTCTCCGAGAGGCGGCGGCCGAGCGCCTTCCGGAGCGACTCGGGGACGGTGCGCGGCGCGCCGATGGTGAAGTCCAACCCACGCACCTCGTTGTAGTAGCTCACAAGGCTCTCGTAGTAGGCGCCCTCGTATTCGAGCACGTAAGTCTGGCCGGCCTTGCCCTGCCCGAAGGCGTAGAGGATCGGCAGGGCGATGGTCTCGTTGCCGTCCGTGACCTTGTACAGGCTCGCGTCGCCTTGGCGCCTGATCTCGTAGGCGTAAGGGCCGCTGCGGAAGGTCATGACGGGGTTGTCGGCCAGCACCTTCGAGTCCGCGACCGGCTCCATCGCCATCGCCATCGCACTCCCGGAGTGCGCGGCGGCCGTCTTCTTGTGGCACTGTGCGCAGACCTGGTCGCCGACGAACGCGGCGCTCGCGGGCGCGCGCCGCGGGAACCAGCGCGTGACGGGGCCCTGCCGGCCGGCGGGCCCGGACCAGGCCCACGAAGCCACCCCGAAGAGGAGCAGGTGGAGCGCGACGGCCGCCAAGCGCACGCCGCTCTGACTGGCACTGTGGCCCTTAACTTTCATCATCCTGGCTCGGTTATTTAAAACAGGACTGCTGCCGGCTTCATGGGCGTGACGGGTAAAGTGTCCCCTTAGAGTCAGGGCTTCGCTTTAGGCTGGCCGCCGCCGCCGTTGGCCTCTTCGCCGCCCGGCTGCGGATTACGACGCGCGTTGGTCTCCTCCTGGAGCTTCTGGAACAGTGCGACCTCGCGCTTGGCGTCCGCCTCGCGCCCGGCCCGCCGGTAGGCGCGCCCCAGCGCGTAGTGCATCTCGGGGCTGTTGGGCGCGAGCCGCGCGCCCTCCTCAAGCTCCTTGATCGCACGGTCGAGCTGCCCCAGCTCAAGCAGGACGCGCCCCAGCACGTTGCGGGCGGCGAACATCTTCGGGGCGAGTTGGACGGCCTTCTCCGCCAGCGGCAGGGCGTCTTCGAACTGGTCGCGCTTGAGGTACTCGAACGCCATCTGCGTCATCGCCGGGAAATGCTGCGGCGAGATTTCAAGCTCGCGGCGGAACTCCTTCATCGCCGCGTCGGCGTCCTGGTTGAGCAGGTAGACGCCGAAGGCGTAGTGGACGTTCGGCTCGTTCGGGTAGCGCGCCAGCAGCGTGTCGAAGGCGGCGCGAGCCTGCTCCATCCGGCGGGCGGCCATGTCGAAGCCGACCCGGCCGGCGATCATCACCTGTTCGCGCCGGTCGGGCGGGAGTTCGCTGGGGAGGTAGGGCATCCGCATCAGTGCCAGCCCGAACGCCTCGATCACCTTCGGGCTCTCGTTGCCGGTGCGGACGAACTCGGTCAGGGCGTCGTAGGCGACCTCGAACTGCTCGAAGCGGATGTAGAGCAGGGCCGCGTGGTAGGTGACGACGGCCGCCAGCTCCTGATTGCCGCCGAACCCCAGCGCGCGGCCGCGCAGCATGGAGTTCCCGGCGCGCTCGTACTCGCGCGTCTGGAACTCGCAGAGGCCGAGCAGTCCCCACGCCGGCCCCTGCTTCGGGTCGAGCGCCACGGCGTTGCGGAGGGCGTCGCGCGCCTCCTCGTAGCGGTCCTTCTCGTAGAAGATGGCCCCGACGTACCACCAGCCGTCCGCCCACTTCGGCCGCAGTTTGAGGGCGTCGGCGTAATGCGCGAGCGCCTCATCGAGGCGGCTGGCCGCCCGCGCCTCGTCGCCGAGCCTGGCGGCCTGGTCGAAGGCGGGGCTGGGCCGGTCGGGGGCCTGCGGCTGCGGCTGCGGCTGGCGCGCACGGGCGCGGCCCTTCGTCTGGGCAGCCGCGGCGGGTGCGAGCAGCAACGCCCCCGCCAGCGTCAGGGTGCAGATGAGAGCGTTAAAGGTAGAGCCACTCGACAAGCCTGTTGAATTTCCTTTCGGCGGTATCGATTATTCCCGCGGGTACTAGGGCGCCTTAACGGGTGCGGGCGCGTCCGTCGCCTTCTGCGCGCCGGACGGCTTGGCCTGCTGCTCGCTGTTGAGCTTCTGCACTACCGCCCGCTCGCGGTCGCCGTCCTCCTTCCGGTTGAGCCGGTAGTAGACGGAGGCCAGCAGCACGCGCGCCTCGACGAAGTCGGGGAACTCCTTCACCACGCCCTCGAGCAGCGGGCGCGCCTCCTCGGGCTTGCCCAGGGCGGCGAGCACCGCGCTCAGGTGGTAGCGCGCGTACTGCTCGCGCGGCCGGAGCTGCACGGCGCGGGAGAGGTAGCGCTGGGCCTCTTCGAGCTGCTTGTCCTGCCTGAGCAGCGTCCCCGTGAAGAGGTTCGCGTCGAAGTCGTTCGGGTTGTCGGCCAGCTCGGCGCCGAAGGCGGCCCGTGCCTTCTCCGAGTCGCCCATCCGCATCAGAGCGCGCCCGTACCAGGCGTGCACCGTGGGGAGCTTGGGGTTCAGCTCGACGGCGCGCGACAGCTCCCTGACCGCCCCCTGCCCGTCGTCCATCAGCAGCATCAGCGAGCCGATCAGCAGCCGCGCCTCGGCGCTGTCCTCGTCGCGGAAGACGCTGTTGATGACCAGCTGCCCGCGTTCGAGCTGGCCGTCGCCGATCAGCGCGTTGCCGAGCAGGTACGCGACCGCGCGGCCGTGCGGTGTCTCGGGGCCGTCCTTCTCGTACGGCGACAGAAGCTCGATGGCCTTCTTGTACTCGCCCAGACGCACCTGGCAGTCGGCCAGGAGCAGCACCGCGTTGAGCCGCTCGGGGAGGTCGGCCGGCGCCGCGGCGACGAACCGCGCGAGTTCGGCCGCGGCCTCCGCGAACCACGCGGCCTTATAGTATGCCAGTGAGAGGTTGAAGCGGATCGCCTGGTTGCCCGCGTCCGAGGCGAGCGCCTGCTTGTACTGGTTGATGGCGTCCTCGTAGCGGCCCAGACGCGAGTAAGCGGCGCCCAGGTTCGAGCGCACGTCCGCCCGCCCGGGGTTCGAGGCCAGGATCGACTGGTACTCCCGGATCGCCCCTTCGAGGTCCCCGGACTGGTGCAGTTGTGTGGCCCGCGCGAAGGCGCCCTCCACGTCGGCCTGCCCCTGCGCCCGCGCCGCCGGCACAAGGCACGCGCAGGCCAGGAGCGAAAGCAGCGCCTTGCAGAGCCACTGATTACCGTTAGCCATGGTTCGCTGAAGGAGGGTTCGTCCGAGGGTCCCCACCCCGGGGAGTGCGGCGGTCCCACGAGCCCGTCGGCCGCGCCGAAAAGACCGTACCGGCCGGGCGCCGACGCCGAATCAAGCTGGCCTTTGCCAGAGAATGTAACTATACTTTCTCCGCGATTCTTTGTCGAATTAACCATTCCGCAATCATCCCCGGAAACCACTGGAGACCGCTAATGAAGAAGGCCCTGGGCACCCTGCTCGTCGTCGCAACGCTCCTCCCCTTCCCGCAGTTCGGCCGCGCGCAGACGCCCCCGCGGCAGCCCCCGCAGGACGACGACGAGGTGGTGCGCGTCGAGTCGCAGGAGGTCAAGCTCGACGTCGTCGTCAAGGACAAGCGGGGGCGCCCCGTGAAGGACTTGAAGCAGACCGACTTCGAGGTCTACGAGGACGGCGTCCGCCAGCAGATACAGTCCTTCCGCTTCGTGACGCGCGAGGCGGACGCGCTCATCGTCCCGGAGCGGAAGGCTGAGAAGGCCACGACCGTCACCCCCGTCTCCGGCCCTTCGACGCCCGGCATCATCGCCCTCGTCTTCGACCGGCTCTCGCCCGAGGCGCGCAGCCTCGCGCGCAAGGCCGGGCTGGCCTACGCGCAGGAGGGCATCGTGAGCGGCGACTTCACGGGCGTCTTCGGGATCGACCTGTCGCTCCACACCATCCAGTCCTTCACCGACAACCCGGAGCTGATCAAGCAGGCCGTCGAGAAGGCCACCAGCTCCAGCCCCGCGACCTACACCTCGGACGCCGCCAAGGTGCGCACCATGGCCGAGCGCGGCGTCGCGCTCGACCGGCAGCTCGGCGCCGCCCAGGCGGCCCCGGGGCCCACCGGCCCCGGCCAGGGTGCGCCCGACACCGGGGGCATCGGCGCGGCCTCCGTCGAGCAGAAGTTCATCGAGATGGAGACGAGCATGATCGAGCAGGATCAAGAGTTGGAGCGTGACCAGCAGGGGTTCGCGACCGTCAACGGCCTGCTCGCGGTCATCAACCCGATGGCGAAGCTGCCCGGCCGCAAGACCCTCATCTTCTTCTCGGAGGGGCTGGCCCTGCCGACCTCGGTGCAGCTGAAGTTCCAGTCGGTCATCAGCGCCGCCAACAAGGCCAACGTCAGCATCTACGCCATCGACGCGGCCGGGCTCCGCGTCGTGAGCGGCACGGACGAGGCCACCCGCGAGCTCAACTCGCTGGCGGCGCGGCGCATGCAGCAGGTCGGGCGCAGCGTCGACGACGCCAGCGGCCCCTACATGAAGGCGCTTGAGAAGAACGAAGACCTTCTGCGGCTCGACCCGCGCGGCGGCCTGGGCGTGCTCGCCAAAGAGACCGGCGGCTTCCTCATCCACGACACGAACGACCTCACCACGGGGATGCGGCGCATCAACGACGACATGCGCGGTTACTACCTGCTCACCTACGTCCCGCGCAACTCGGCCTACGACGGCCGCTTCCGGCAGATCAACGTCAAGCTGCCCCGCAACGACCTGGAGGTCCAGGCGCGCCGCGGCTATTACGCCGTGGAGTCGGCCGGACAGTTCCCCGTCCTCGACTTCGAGGCGCCGGCGCTCGCCGCCGCCCACGCCGCGCGCGCGGGCTCGAACCCCTTCCCCTTCCGCGCCGGCGCGCTGAGCTTCCCCGCGTCCGACCGCGCCGGGACGGCGCTGATTCTCGCAGAGGCGCCGCTCTCCTCCTTCACCTTCGCGGAGGGCAAGGACAAAAAGTCCTACGCCGCCGACTTCTCCGTCGTCGCGCTCGTCAAAGACCGCTCGGGCCGTGTGGTGCAGAAGCTGAGCCAGCACTACCCGCTGAGTGGCCCGGCCGACAAGCTCGACGCGGCCCGGAAGGGAGAGCTGCTCTTCTACCGCGAGGTTCAACTCCCGCCGGGCAGCTACACGGTGGAGCTGATCGGCTACGACGCCCCGGCGGGCAGGGCCGGCGTTCGCACGAGCGCTCTCGAAATCCCTGCCGCCGACGAGACGAGGCCGCGCCTGAGCAGCGTCTCCGTCCTCAAGCGCGGCGAGCGCCTCTCCCCGGAGGAGCAGAGGCAGGACCGGCCGTTCCGCTTCGGCGAGCTGCTCGTCTACCCGAACCTCGGCGAGCCCGTCGCGAAGTCTGCGGGCGGCCAGCTCGCCTTCTTCTTCACCGCGTGGCCGGCCAGGGGCTCGGCGCAGCCGCTTCAGCTGACGCTGGAGATCTCGCAGGGCGGCCGCAGCCTGTTCCGCACCGCGGGCGAGCTGCCGGCCCCCGACGCGAGCGGGCAGATCAAGTACGCCAGCTCCTTCCCGCTGGACAAGTTTAAGCCGGGGGTCTACGGGCTGAAGGTGACCGTCGCCGACGGCAAGAACTCCGTCAGCCAGTCCACGGAATTCAGGGTCGCGCCCTGAAGAGCGGTTCGTGTGAGATTCAGGGGTTGGGCCGGGATTTGGCCTCGGCCTGCACCTTCTGCTGAAGCTGCCTGGCCTCCTCCGCGTACTCGCCCTTCGGGGCCTCTTCCAGGTAGACCCCCAGGTAGCGCGCCGCTTCGGCCGAATCCCCGCGCCCGAGGTTGATGCGCGCCAGGTGGTAGTTCGCCGCCGCGCACTCCGGCCCGCCCATCACCAGGGCCTTCAACAGCTCCTTCTCCGCGCCGGGCACGTCGCCCATCTCGAGCATCGCGAAGCCGAGCCAGAGGCGCGCCACCGACCGCGAGGCGTCGAGGGCTATCGCCTGGTTGAGCTGTGAGATGGCGCCCGCGTAGTCGTGGCGCTCGACCTGGACGAGCCCGAGGTTGAAGACCCCGTTGAAGTTTTTGGGGTCGCGCGCGAGCACCGTCTGGAACTGCTTCTCGGCCTCGTCTATCCGCTTGAGCTTGAGGTACTGCGCGCCGAGGTCGTTGCGCGCGGCGAGGTATTCCGGGTAGAGCGAGAGGGCCTCCTCGAAGTGTCCGGCGGCCTGCTGGAAGTTCCCCTTCCCGACGGACTTCAGCCCCAACTCGTACTGCTTCTTCGCGGCCGGCGGCACAGACTGCTGCAACTCCGCGGCGGAGACCACCCGGGCGCCCGCCCGGACGGTGGCGGCGGGCGAAGTGTTCTCGCGCAGCTCCAGTGTGAGTTGAACCGTCAGCCCGCGCCCGAGCTCAACCCTGCGCCCGACCGGGTCGAAGCTGCCGTCCTGCACCTCGGCCTGCACGTAGTAGACGCCCTCGGCCAGATTCCTGAGCTGGAACTCGCCGCTGCTGTTGGTGTAGAGGGTGGAGAGGACGCTGTGCGTGTTGCTCAGCGTGATCCTGACGTAGCGCTTGGCCGCGAATCCGGAGGGGAGCGTCACCCTCCCCTGGATGACTGCGGTGTTGGGGTCGGCCGAGACGTGCTCCTCAGCCTCGTGATCCTGCGCACGCACGCCCGCGGCCAGCGCGCAGCAGAAGGCCAGCCCCGCCAGGGCGCGAACACTCCTTCTCATAAGAGCCTCCTCGGGAAACGGAGGGCTAAACAGTCGCGCCCCGCGGCGCCAAAGAGAAGGGCGCGGGGGGCGAGCCTGCCGCCCCCCGCGCCGAAGGTTGACCTGCCACCCGGCCGGCGAATCAGAATTCGAACTTCAGTGCGAACTCCACGATGCGGCGGCCGCGCTTGTTCAGGATCTTGCCGAAGTTGTTAACGGTGTTGCTGGTGAACCTGTACCCCTTGGTCGGGTCGCAGGTGGTCGCGACGTTGGTGCCGTTCCCCGTGGGCAGCGCCTGCGCGGAAGTCAACGGCGAGACGCACTCCGTTTCGAGCGCGAGGAAGATGTCGGTCAGGGCCGGGTTAGTGGTACCGACGTTGATCTGCGTCGGGTACGCCTGGTTGAAGACGTTGAAGAGCCCCGTCCGGAACTGAATCTTCTTCGTCTCGGTGATGTTGAAGTTCTTGAAGAACGAGACGTCGAAGTTGCTCCGGCCCGGCGTCCTGATGTAGAAGGGCGGCTGCGACGGGCCCGTGTTCGGGAACGACGGGATGGCGAGCGCGCTCAGGTCGTAGGCGAAGCTCCCCAGCGCGGTGCCGCCCCGCTGCGGGTTCCGCAGGTAGATGGGGGTGACCGCACCCAGGCTCGCGCCGGCGTTGGAGCCGTTGAAGGCGTCGGAGCCGTACCACGCCTGGGCCGTGTCTGTCGTGGAGATCGCGCCGGTGAACCTCAGGCGGATCGGTATCCCGCTCTGCACCGTCGTGATGCCGGACATCTGCCAGCCGTTCAGGATGCCTCGCGTGAAGGCGTTCTCGAAGCTGCCGCGCGCCAGATCCGGGACGCTCCAGTTGTACGACAGGTTGAAGACGTGCGTCCGGTCGAACGGTAGGATGCCCCAGCTCCGGTTGCGCGTGTCGATCGGGTCGGCCCACGCGGCGCCGTCGCTCTCGGCCGTGGCGACCGTGCCGAGCGCCTTGCCGAAGGTGTACGTGGCGAAGTACTGGAGCCGACGCCCCTGGTGGCTCAGCGTCGTCTGCAGCGAGTGGTATGTCGAGGTCCCGGTGAACTGGTAGAGGCCGACGGTGCCGTAAGCGTTGTACGGCCTGTACCGCAGGAGGATGGAGTCGTCGAGCACGGCGCGCTGCGCCGGGTTCGACAGATTCAGCGAAGTGTAGAGGGTGCTGCCCGCCGCACAGGTGCCGTTCGTCGCGCCGCCGCCCGACCCGGTGGGGCTGACGCAGACCGGCGAGATCGGGATCGAACCGCTCGACAGCGCCCCGAGCGGGATGATGTTGGCGTTCCGCCGCTGGGGCAGGTGCCGGCCCTGGGTGCCGACGTAGGCGACCGCGAGGACGTTGTCCCAGGGCAGCCGCTTCTCGACCGTCAGGCTCATGTTGGCGACCCGCGGAATCTCGTTCGATTCGATGTCGCGGGAGTTGATGCTGACGTTCGAGATCGTCGAGAACGGGTTGAGGTTGCTCAGGTCGCCGAACGTGAGCCCGTTGCCGTTGGCCGCGCCCCAAGGGGTGCCGACCGTGGCCCTGTACGTGTTCGGCAGCTCGCCGCTGGAGTAGTAGTCGTAGTTACCCTGCACGCGGTTGTTGAAGAGGCCGGCGCCGGCGCGGACGACCAGGTCGCCCTTGCCGCCGATGTCCCAGGCGAAGTTCAGGCGCGGCATCCACTGAATCGGCAGGTTCGGCAGGACCCCCTTGGGGATCTCCCCCTTCGCCGCCGTCAGGATGCCGTTCGGCTTCGTGATGTCACCGTTTAAGAAGACCCCGCCCCCCGGGACGAACTTCGAAGGGTCGAAGAGCACGCCGAGCCCCTTACGCTCGAAGTTCTGCGGCAGGTAGGCGAAGCGCATCCCGTATTCGAGCGTTATGTTCGGGCGCACCTTCCAGCTGTCCTGCCCGTAGAACTCATAGTTGTAGTAGCGGAAGTTGTCTATCGGGCGGTCCGAGCCCTGCGCGAACTCGATCGGCTTGCCGACGAAGACGTCGCCGTAGTTCTGGTTGGTGGCGTTCGTCTGCCCCCACTGCGCGGTCTCGATGTTCGTGTCGGTGTTCGACTGCTGCCGCTTATTCGCCTGCTCGATGAAGGCGCCGAACTTAAACGTGTGCGTGTTGTGCACCTTCACCAGGTTGTCGGTCAGCGCAAAGCTGTCGTTCCAGGCGAGGATCGGGAAGCCGTAGGCGGTGTGGAAGTCGCCCTGGCCCCAGGTGATGACGCTGAGGGGGACGTACGGGTTGGTGTTCCTCAGCCTGGCGGGGACGCTGGCGTTGGTCGGGTTCGAGAAGAAGCCGACCGGCTTCAGCCCCAGCCCCGCCCAGGTGACCTTGTCCGGCTCGCCGAAGTCGTAGTTCAGCTTCAGCTTGCTGGCGCTGAACAGGATCTCGTTGGTCATCGTCGGGTTGACGACGTTGGTCAGGTTGACGACCAGCGAGCGGCCGAGGTTGCTGCTCTGGAGCTTGCCGGGCAGCTCGTAGCTCGACGAGTTCCACCACAGCCCGCGCGGGAAGCCCTGCTTCTCGTACTCGCGCGCGGCGCGGACGTAGAGGCGGGTCTTGTCGCTGATGTTGTAGTCGAAGCGCGAGGTGAACTGGTTCCGGTTGTTCGGCCGGAGCACGCTGTAAACGTAGTTGTTCCCGCCGTAGGCGGCCGCACGGTTGGGCGCCGGGAAGAGGTTCAGCAGCGCCTTGCCGAACGGGTCGGCGCAGGGCGCGAGGTTGCCGTTCGGGGCGCGGTCGCTGTTGTCGTTGTTGTTGCCCGCGACCCCGCCGGAGGTGCAGCCCGCCGGGACGGTCACCGTCTGACCGGCGGCGACGGCCTCGCTGAAGTCGCCCTGCCGCTCCTTGAGCGTCGGGACGCGGGAGAGGCTCGAGCCCTCGTCCACCTGCTGGTAGTAGCGCTCGTAGCCGACGAAGAAGAAGAGCTTGTCGCGGTTCCGGTTGAACTTGGTGAAGGGCAGCAGGACCGGCCCGCCGATGTTGCCGCCCGGGTACTGGTACTTGCTCTTCGGGCGTTCGACGCCGTTGATGCTGTTCGAGCGGTCGTTGGCCTGGAAACTGTGGTGGCGGATGTAGTCGTAGACCGAGCCGTGGAAGGCGTTGCTCCCGCCCTTCGTGGTGGCGCTGATCTGGATCGCGCTCGACCCGTGCTCGGCCGCGTAGTTGCTCGTCTGGACCTTCACCTCCTGCACCATGTCCGGGTTGGCGGTGATGACGGTCCCGTTGTTCGAGCCGATGTCGATCATGCGCGAGCCGTCGATGGTGACGTTGTTCTGCTCGCCGCGCAGGCCGTTCACGTGGTAGTTGGCGTTGGCGTTTGCTCCGCCGCCGAACGAGATGCTCTCCAGGTCGGTGTTGTCCGGGGCGACTACGCCCGGCAGGATGCGCAGCAGTTCGAGGGCGCTGCGGCTGATGATCGAGAGGTTCTCGATCTGCTTCGCCGTAATGGTGTTCTCTTTGGCACCGGTCTCGGTCTCGAGCTGGTTCTGCTCGGAGGTGACGGTGACCACCTCGTTCGGCTGCCCGACCTCCAGGCTGATGTCGAGCGCGCGCGTGCTGCTGGTCTCGACGGCGAGGCCGGACTGCGTGGTGGTTTTGAAGCCGCCCGCCTCCACCTTGACGGTGTAGGTGCCCGGCGACACGGCCGAGAAGACGTAGCCGCCCTCGTCGTTGGTCGTGGCCTTGCGCTCCTCTTTGGTTCCCTCGTTGGTCAGCGTCACGGAGGCGTTCGGCACCACCGCGCCCGCCGGGTCTTTGACGGTGCCGCGCAGGGTCGCGCTCCCTGTCGTCTGGGCGAAGGCCGCCGGCGCGCCGCCGACGAGCGACACGCAGAGCGCGAATGCCAGAAGGAGGAGACTCGGATGGATACTCCCGCGTTTATGGTTGAGATTCATCTTCAACGTCCTGCCTTCCTCTTGGGTGGAAAGAATGCTTGACAGCATGGGTATCCTCCGGTGGAACCAATCCCTATCGTATGCCGGCTGCCTTCACGTGCGACCCACGTCCGCCCCGGGGAAGGCCGCGCGGGCGCGCGGCATCGCTCGGAGTAATCCACGGGCAGCCTGTCCTGCTGGGAACCGAGGCGGCTCAATGTCCACGAAGACGCTCGGGGGAGTTCTCCTCCCCGGAGTCTTCAGACGGAAACAAGTTTTTTGGTACGACCAGAAAAGGTACTAAGGGTTTGTTGCACGACCTAACAAAAGCATTAGTATTACAGCTCAGATTCTTTGTCAAGAACTTTTTAAAGCTGCCACTATCTTCGCAAGAACGTTGGAACGAACATGAATGGTGTCGCTGACACCGGGGTATGTCGCTGTTTTTTGCTCGCAAAAGGCGTGCCCCTTCGGAGGCACGTCGTCTCTCCGTGATTTATCTAGGAATTGCGACGGCCGAGCTGCGGGCTACAAAATTATGTATCCAAAATTCACAATATCATCCAAAAGTATGAGTTTAATTCGTCCTAAAGTATGAGACCGAAGGGTCGGGAGCCGCTCTGGCGGGGCCAACAGTCCTGGCGCGGCGCCCGCGCGCGAACAGACGCGCGGGCGCCGCGGCCTGCTACTTCGCCCCCGCGGTGGCCTGCTGGTAGATGGCCTCCTTCTTCTGATAGCCGTCCTTGACGACCGTCTCGTCGATGTTCGCCTTGTCCACGACGACGGGTTCGAGCAGGATCGAGGGTACGTCCACCTTGCCATTGTTGATGCGCGCGGGCGCGTCCACCTTCTCACCTTTCGCGAGGGCGACGGCCGCCTCGGCCGCGCGGCGCGCGAGCAGGTGGACGGGCTTGTAGACCGTCATCGACTGCGTGCCCGCAATGATACGTTGGAGCCCTGCGAGGTCTGCGTCCTGCCCGGAGACCAGAACCTTCCCGGCCACCCCGGCCGTCTCCAGGGCCGAGACGGCCCCGCCCGCCGTCGCGTCGTTCGAGGCGACGACGGCCGACACGTCGCGGTTCGACTTCGTCAGGGCGTCCTCGCAGATGCGCAGCGCCTCGCTCGCCAGCCAGTCCTTGGCCCACTGGTCGGAGACGACTTTGATGTCGCCGCGGTCGATGGCGGGCTGGAGGACGTTCATCTGCCCCTTGCGGAAGAGGAGCGCGTTGTTGTCGGTCGGGGCGCCGCCGATGAGGACGTAGTTCCCCTTCGGCGCACGTTCCAGCAGATACTTCGCCTGCATCTCGCCCACCTTCTCGTTGTCGAAGGAGATGTAGAGCGCCGGCTCGCTGCTCCGGATGAGCCGGTCGTAGGAGATGACGGGGACGCCCTTGGCCTTGGCCGACTGGACGATGGTGGCAGCGACCTCGCCGTTGTGCGGGATGACGACGAGCACGTCCACGCCCTGCGTCAGGAGGTTCTCGGACTGCTGCACCTGCGCCTTGTCGTCGCCGTTGGCCGACTGCACGAGCACCTCGGCGCCGAGTTCCTTGGCGCGCGCCACGAAAAGGTCGCGGTCGCGCTGCCAGCGCTCCTCCTTGAGCGTGTCCATCGAGAGCCCGATGCGGACGGGGCCGGTCTTGGCGGTTCCGCCGCCGGCGCCCCCCGGCTGCTGTGCCGGCTGCACGCAGGCGAGCATCAAGGCGGAGCAGACGAGGGCGCAGAGGGCGACCATCGAGACGCGGGCGCGAGAGAGTTT
>JBJMGP010000037.1:0-63769 GCA_045807865.1 Pyrinomonadaceae bacterium | reverse complement strand
TCGGGCATGTTCAGGCGTCGCTGACGCGACGCGGCGTCTCTGTTCAAACTCAACCCGGCCTTGAAAGGCCGGGCTCAACTCACGCGCCGCTGACGCGGCGGAATAACGCCGGACGTTTGCTTAATAGCTGCTCACCGGCAGCGCGGCGACGTGGCGGAGCCATGCGCCGTAGCGCGGGTCGCGGCCAGAGGTCGCGTCGAAGAAGACTCGTTGAATCCTCTCCGTCAAAGGCCCGCGCCGCCCCTCACCGATCAACGTCTCGTCCACCTCCGTGACGGGCGTGACCTCGACGGCCGTCCCTGTGAAGAAGACCTCTTCGGCCGCGCGCAGGTCTTCCAACGTGAGCGCGCGCGTCTCGACCTCGAACCCTAAGCCGCGCGCGATCTGGATGACGGCGTCGCGCGTGATGCCGAGCAGGATCGGGTGGCGCTCGTCGTTCGTGACCAGCCGCCCTTCGCGCACGACGAAGAGGTTCTCGCCCGAGCCCTCGGCGATGCGCCCTTCCGTGTCGAGCAGCAGCGCCTCCGCGTAGCCGCGGCTCGCCGCGTCGCGCGCCGCCAGCATCGAGTTCAGATACTGCCCGCACGCCTTGGCCGTCGTCGGCATCATCCGCGAATCGAACTTCAGCCACGGCGAGATGGTCACACGCACGCCCTCGTCCTGCCCACCCGCGCCGAGGTATGCGCCCCACGGCCAGGCCATGACGGCGACCTCGACGGGGCAGCCGCGCGGGTTCACGCCCAGGCTCCGGCTCCCGTAGAAACAGATCGGCCGCACGTAGCAGCTGCGAAACTCGTTACGCGCGACCGTCTCGCAGACGGCCTCCTCCAACTCACCGCGCGTGTAAGGAATCTCCATCCCGTAGACCGAGGCCGAGTAGTAGAGCCGTTCGAGGTGCGCGTCCAGACGGAAGAGCGCCGGCCCCTCTTCGGTCTCGTAACAGCGCACGCCCTCGAAGACGCCGCTCCCGTAGTGCAGCCCGTGCGCGGAGACGTGGACGGTCGCCTCGTCCCAGCGCACGCACCGCCCGTTCATCCAAACCCACTTCGCGGACTCGAAACTCATCTACACACCGCCCTGTAGTTTTAAGTTAAGAAGGCAGACTCTTCCCGACTTCATGCTCGGGAGACTGCGCCACCCATTCGGAAGGGGGCGGCTCGGCGCCGTCCTTCAGAAGCTTGTACTCGACCGCGTCCACGAGCGCGCGCCAGCTCGCCTCGACGATGTTCGAAGAGACCCCCACGGTGCCCCACTGCGCCGCGCTATCGCCCGACGTGATGAGCACGCGCACGAGGCTCGCCGTGCCCGACAGGCTCCCGCGCCGGACGCGCACCTTGTAATCGACCAGGCGCACCTGGGCGAGCGCCGGGTAGAACTTTTCGAGCGCGCGCCTGAGAGCCTGGTCGAGCGCGTTGACCGGCCCCGTCCCGCTCGCCGCCGTGTGTTCGACGTGCTCCCCGACGCGGACGCGCACCGTGGCCTCGCTCAGAGGCATCTCCGAGCCGTGATGCTCGTCGATGACGCGGAAGCCGAGCAGCTCGAAGAAAGGTTTATGCGTGCCGTCCAACCTTCTCACCAGCAACTCGAAGCTCGCCTCGGCCGCCTCGAACTCGTAGCCGTTGTGTTCGAGCCGCTTCAACTCTTCGAGCACGCGCCCCTCCTCGGGCAGCTCCAGCCCCAGCTCGCGCGCCTTCACGTGCAGGTTCGCGCGCCCCGAGAGGTCTGAGACGAGGACGCGCCGGCGGTTGCCGACCGCCTCGGGCGGGATGTGCTCGTACGTGCGCGGCTCGCGCTCGACGGCCGAGACGTGGACGCCGCCCTTGTGCGCGAAGGCCGAGTCGCCGACGAACGGCGCCGAGGGCGCGAGCGCGAGGTTGGCAATCTCCGAGACGAAGTGCGCCGCCTCGCGCAGCCGCGGCAGGCGCGCCCGCCCGACGTTCGTCACGCGCCCGTGCTTCAGCTCTAAGTTGGGTATGACGGAGCAGAGGTTCGCGTTGCCACACCGCTCGCCGTAGCCGTTGACCGTGCCCTGCACGTGCGACGCGCCGGCCGCGACCGCCGCCAGAGTGTTCGCCACCGCCAGCTCGCCGTCGTTGTGGCAGTGGACGCCGAGCGGCACCTCGACGCTCTTGGCAACCTCCCACGTCGCGACCGCGACCGCGCCCGGCAGACTCCCGCCGTTCGTGTCGCAGAGCACGACCCGCGCCGGCCCGCCCGCGGCGGCCGCGCGCAGAGTCGCCAGAGCGTACTCGGGGTCGTCTGCGTAGCCGTCGAAGAAATGCTCGGCGTCGTAGATGACGAACGGCACGCGCTCCGCGAGATAACGAACCGTGTCGGCGATGATCTCCAGGTTCTCCTCGCGGCTCAGGCGCAGGGCCTCCGAGACGTGCAGGCCCCAGGACTTGCCGAAGACGGTGACGACCGGTGTCTCGGCGCGCAGGAGCGCCTGTATGCTCGGGTCGGTCTCGCATGTCTCCGCGCGCCGTCGCGTCGCGCCGAAGGCGGCGAGCCGCGCGTGCGAGAGCCGCAGGCCGCGCGCACGCTCGAAGAACTCCACGTCGCGCGGGTTCGACCCGGGCCAGCCGCCCTCGACGAAGTCCACCCCCAGCGCGTCCAGATGCTCCGCGATCCGGCACTTGTCCCCGACCGAGAAGTTCACCCCCTCGCCCTGCGCCCCGTCGCGCAACGTCGTGTCGTAGATTTCGACCAAATTAGTCATCACTTTAATCTTCGGTGTTTGAACGTCCGCTCGCCGCTGCTGTAGGAGGCGACGGTGTGTCCGTCGCCGGCGAGGAGGTATTTATATGTGGTGAGACCTTCGAGGCCGACGGGGCCGCGCGCGTGGAGCTTGGCGGTGCTGATGCCCAGTTCCGCGCCGAGGCCGTAGCGGAAGCCGTCGGCGAAGCGCGTCGAGGCGTTGTGG
Organism: Pyrinomonadaceae bacterium; assembly: GCA_045807865.1. GTDB lineage: Bacteria > Acidobacteriota > Blastocatellia > Pyrinomonadales > Pyrinomonadaceae > QHXN01. The sequence continues at coordinate 60,846 of JBJMGP010000037.1, read as the reverse complement.
TAGACGCCTGCCGCGTCCACCTCCGCGAGGAAGCGCGAGGCCCGCTCGCCGTCCTCGGTCACTATCGCCTCCGTGTGGCGCGAGCCGTAACGCGCGATGTGCCCGAGCGCCTCTGCAAAGTCCCTTACGGTCTTGACCGAGACGACCATGTCCGAATACTCCCGCCCCCAGTCCTCCTCGGTCGCGGGGACGAGACCATGCGAGGTCGCGGCGAGTTCGGACGTGCGCGGGCAGGCGCGGACTTCGACCCCGGCCGAAGTCAAAGCGGCGACGAGGCTCGGCAGCAGACGCGGCGCAACCTCTTCGTGGACGAGCACCGTCTCGGCGGCGTTGCACGCGGCCGGGTACTGCGTCTTCGAGTCGATGACGACGGCGAGCGCCTTCCTTAAGTCCGCCGCCGCATCCACGTAGACGTGGCACACGCCTTCGCCGTGGCCGAGCACGGGGACGCGGCTGTTGGCGGCGACGTGGCTGACGAACTCCTTCGACCCGCGCGGGATGATGAGGTCGATCTCCTCGTCGAGCGCGAGCATCTGTGAGACCTCCTCGCGCGTGCGCAGCAGCAGGGCCGCGTCCGAAGGCACGTCGCCGAACCCGGCCAGCGCGTCGCGCCAGATTGCGTAGAGCGTCTCGTTGGTCTGCGCGGCCTCCGCCCCGCCCTTCAAAAGGCAGGCGTTGCCCGACTTGAGCGCGAGCGAGGCGACCTGCGGCACGACCTCGGGCCGCGCCTCGAAGACGACGCCGACGACGCCGAGCGGGCAGGAGACTTTGGTGAGTGTCAGGCCGTCGTCCAGCTCCGTGACCGCGAGCGCGCGGCCCAGAGGGTCTGCGAGCGCCGCCACGTCGCGCACGCGCGCGGCCATCTCCGTCACCCCCTTTTCATTCGTTTGCAGACGCCTGAAGGTCGCGGCCGTCATGCGCCCTCCGCCGACGGCGCGCGCCGCCTCCATGCAGTCGCGCTCGTTGGCGGCGACGATCTCCGCCGCATGAGCTTCGATGGCCTCGGCCGCGGCGTGGAGCGCGGCGTCGCGCACTTCGCGCGGGAGAGTCGCCAGCCGCCTTGACGCGGCCTTCGCCAGCCGCGCAAGCTCCGCGACGCCCGGCCGATGTTCCTGCTCCGAGGCGGTACCGCTCATCTCAAATCGCCTTGCCCGCGCCCGTCTCGGCGGCGCGCTCCATGATGACGATGTTGTCGCGCGTCACCAGCACCTTCGCACGCCGCGCAAGCACGTTCCCTTCCCTGACGCTTTCATCTTCAACTTTCTCGACGCGGGCGGACGCCTCGCTGCTCGCGCAGTTGGCGATGCCGCGCGCGAACTCGCGCCCCGCGGAGTCGGCGATGCTCAGAACGTCCTGCGGCTCGAACTCGCGCTCGACGCGCACGACGCCCGAGGCCAGCAGGCTCGCCTTGCCGCGCAGGATGGCCTCGCGCGCGCCGTCGTTGACGACGACGCGGCCCCGCAGCACGGCCGCGTACGCGATCCAGCGCCGCTTGCCCGCCATGCGCGAGGTCGGGACGAAGGCCGTGCCGACGGGCTCGCCCGCGAAGAGTCGCGCGAGCGTGTCGGGGCGGTGGCCGTTGGCGATGACGGCGACGCAGCCCGCGCGCATCGCGATCTCGGCCGCTTCGAGCTTCGTCACCATCCCGCCGCGCCCCGTCGCCGAAGGCCCCGACGCCAGCGCCTTCAGCTCCGGCGTGACCTCCGCCACGTAAGGCAGCACCATCCACTCCTCGTCGTGCTCGACCACGCAGGGCTGCTCCGGCGGGCGCGGGACGAGCAGCCCGTCCACGTCCGAGAGCAGCACGAGCACGTCCGACGCGAGCTTGCTCGCGACGAGTGCCGCCAGCCGGTCGTTGTCGCCGAAGACGCGCGCGCCGCCCTGTACGTATTCAAGCTCGGCCGTCGAGACCGTGTCGTTCTCGTTGACGACGGGCACCACGCCGAGCTTCAGAAGCCTCTCCATCGTCCTTTGCAGGTTTGAATAACGACGGCGGTCGGTGAAGTCGTCTTCCGTCAAAAGCACCTGCGCGATCTTCACCCCGTGCGCGCCGAACATCCCTTCGTAGGCGTGCATCAGCAGGCTCTGCCCGACGGCCGCGCACGCCTGCCGCAGGACCACGTCGCCGAGGCGCGCGCGCGCGAGCCCCAGGCGGCCCGCGCCCAGACCCACCGCGCCCGAGGAGACCAGCACGAGCCCGCGCCCCTCCGCGTGCAGCTCGGCCAGGGCGCGCGCGACCGGCGCGACGCGCTCGGCCGAGACCTCGCCGCCCGCGGCCGAGACCACGCTCGTCCCCAGCTTGACGACCGCGCGCCGCGCGCCGCGGAAGCGCCGCCGCCTCTCGACCTGTAAGTCTTCGACCTCCATGAACAGTGCCTGAGCCGCTTTAACGCAAAAGGCCATCAACCTGTCTCGGTCGATGGCCTGTCGGGCGGGTGCGGGTTGCTTTGACAAGCCATCAAGTCCGGCGCTTCACCGTAATCATGCCCGACGGCACGAGCACGCCGACGACGGCCGGGGACGCCGCAACGCGGGGCGAAACCGTGGACGCGGGCTCGGACTTGAAGTGCGCGAATGTCATCAGCGTTTGACGGAAAGCTCTCGGGGAGTCGGCCGCGGGCCTCCGCGGAGCCTCCACTCTACAACCAACGTCGCGGCCCGCATAATTTATATTTTTTCTAGGGTCATAAATATGATTGTGCGGGGCGGGCGCCGGCCATTCTGGCAAACATGTGTGGGGCGTCGTATTATCTTGGTCGGATGAGATAGACGGGGACAGAACGTTTCAAGGGGTTGAGGATGATCCAGCCTTCGAGCAGAACCACACAGTTCCATTACGCCATCCGCAACATCGTCGGGGCCGCCGAGGAGTGCGAGCGGGCGGGCCTCGCCGTCACCTACCTCAACATCGGCGACCCGCAGGCTTACGGCTTCCGCCCGCCCGCGCACGTCGTCGAGGCGGCCGCGCGCGCCGTGCGCGAGCGCTTCACGGGCTACGAACACTCTTCGGGCCTGAGCGAGGCGAAGGAGGCAGTCTCCGCGTACGCCACGGCGCTCGGCGCGCAGACCGCGCCCGGCGACGTGCTGATGACGGCGGGCGCGTCCGAGGCGGCAGACCTCCTGCTCACCGCCCTGGTCGAAGAGGGCGACGAGGTGTTAGTCCCGGCTCCCGGCTATCCGCTCTACCCGGCCATCCTCAACCGGCTCGGCGCACGCGCCCGCTACTACGCGCTCGACCCGCGCGCGGGCTGGCTCCCCGCGCCCGAGGAGGTCGAATCACTGATTCATGAGCGCACCCGCGCGCTCGTCCTCATCAACCCGAACAACCCGACCGGCTCGATCACCAATGACGAGACGACGCGGCGGCTTTTAGAGATCGCCGAACGGCACGGCCTGCTCGTCATCGCGGACGAGGTCTACCGAGAGCTCTGCTTCGACGAGCCGCCCGCGCCGGCCTCTCTGCTCGCGGCGGAGTCGGAGGCGGCGGTCGTCACTTTGGAGAGCCTCTCTAAAACTCACATGGTGCCGGGGTGGCGCGTCGGCTGGATGCGTTTCACGAACGCGCGCCTGATGCCGGAGCTGGTGCGCGCCGTCCACCGCCTCGCGAGCGGCCGCCTCTGCTCGCCGACGCCGGCGCAGTACGCCGTCCGCCCCGCGCTCGAAGGCGACCGCGCCTTCCTCGCAGAGTTCATGCGCGAGATTAGAAGGCGGCGCGACTTCGTGTTGCAGTCGGTCGCCCGGATCGAAGGTCTTTCGTGCGTCGAGCCGGCCGCGGCCTTCTACGCGTTGGTGCGCGCCGAAGACCCGGAGCGCCGCACGGACGAGCGCTTCGTGCTCGACCTGCTCCGCGAGACCGGCGTGCTCGTCGTCCACGGCTCCGGCTTCGGCGCAGACCCCGCGTCGTGCCTCTTCCGCCTGGTCTACCTCCCGGACGAGGACGTGCTCGGCGGCGTCTTCGAACGCATCGCCGGCTTCATGCACGCTCACGCCGCCGCGCGCCGCTGAACTCATACTCAAAATCTCTACTCAAGATGCATCGTGAATATCAACGCTGGCACAGCCCCAGCCTGAACCGTGAGATGGAACTGCTCGTCGTCGGACACGCTGGCGCGCCGGTGCTCGTCTTCCCGACTTCGATGGGCAAGTTTTACGAGTGGGAAGACCGAGGGATGTTGGAGCTGCTCCGCCGGCAGGTCGATCACGGCTGGTTGCAGTTCTACTGCGTGGACAGCGTGGACGCGGAGAGCTGGTACTGTCGCTGGGCGCACCCGGGTGGGCGCGCCTACCGGCAGACGCAGTACGACGACTACCTTTATCATGAAGTCCTGCCGCTCATCCGGCACAGGAACCCGAACCCCTTCCTCGTCACCGTCGGCGCGAGCTTCGGCGCCTACCACGCGATGAGCTTCGGGCTCAAGCACCCGGACGCCGTCCGCCGCGTCATCGGCCTGAGCGGCGTCTACGACATACGCCGCTGGGCCGGCGGCTTCGAGGGCGAGCACGTCTACCTCAACAACCCCGTCCAGTTCGTCGAAGGGGAGCACGACCCCCGACGACTCTCAATGCTCTACGGCATGGATATCATCATGGCGACGGGGCGCGCAGACCCGCTCATCGACAGCGCCCGCGAGATGTCGCGCGTCCTCTGGGGCCGCGGGATAGGCAACGCACTGCGCGAGTGGGACGGCTGGGCGCACGACTGGGACTACTGGCGCCGGATGCTCGCCCTCTACATCAACGGGCACGACTGAGGGGGAAGTAGTCAGTAGTCAGTAGAAAGAACGAGCGGCGCGCCTTAACCTTCAGGTCGGGAAGTAGTAGGGCCTGTCGTCGAGGGCGAGCTGGTGCCCCTTGACCGTCACGAACGAGGGTTTGGCCGACGCCTCCGCGGGGAAGGTGAAGACCGAGGCCGTTAAGAACGTCAGTAGGAGCGCCGCCCTGACGCCGTCGCGGCCGCGTCCCGTGAAGAAGTCGCGCGCCGCCGCGAGCATCCGGCCGATGCGGCGCAGCACCTTCGGCAGCAACCAGAAGAAGAGGACGAGGAAGGCCGCCACGAGGAAGAGTGCGACCAGCGGCGCGACGACCGACAGCACGACGCCGCCCACCGCCAGCAGGTCTTCGATCACGGACAGAACCCAGTTCGAGACGGGCTCCGGGCTGACGTTGGCCGCGGCGCGCACGGTCGCCTTCGTCCCGTGCGAGGAGAGCGCGACGGTGCCGCCCATCAACACCGCCAACACCCGGACGGTCGGGTTCAGTTCGTTGGTCGCGGCGTAGGCCAGCACCGCGCCCGCCGGCACGCGGATGAACGTGTGCACGGCGTCCCAGACGGTGTCCACGTACGGCACCTTGTCGGCAAAGAACTCGACGCAGTAGAGCCCAACCGCCACGCCGATAATGAGCCAGTTGTCGAGCACGTGCAGCCCGCCCGGCAGGCGGACGAGCTTGTAGTGCTCCAACAGCCCCAGCACCGCCACGGTCGCGTACAGGTTAATCCCCGAAGTCCACGCCGAGCCGGCGGCTAGGCCGAGTATCTGGATGAGATTCATAGAAAAGGAGTCAGGAGTCAGAAGTCAGAAGTCAGAAGAAAAGCAGTTAGTTATGAGTCATCAGGTTGCCAGCGTCAACGCCCGCGAGGCGGAGCCATTCTGACACCTGACTTCTGACTCCTGACTTCTTCTCAGTGGCTCATCGCGTAGATGACGACGTTGATGCCGACCTTGTAGGCGGCGAGGCCGTACTTGACCGGGTAGCTCGGGTCGTTGATCCACTCCCAGGCATCTCCGAGATCGGAGTTGCGCGAGAAGAAGGCGACGAGTCGCCCCTGCTTATCCTCGATGCCCATGTAGTAGGGGACGAAGCCGTCCTTCTCGGAGGTGACGCCGCGCTGCGCGTTGTAGATGTTCGGCACCTGCACGGCCTCGGTGATGTCGAGGTAGGAGTGGAAGATGGGGTGCGTGAGCGGCAGCTCCTTCGGCTCCAGATCGGGGAAGACCTTCTTCATCTGCTCGACGACATTATCCCACTCGGCCGTGCCCCAGAAGTCGTCGAAGAACATGAAGCCGCCGCGCGCGACGTACTCCCTGAGGCGCGCCGCCTCCTCGTCGTTCAGCTCCAGGTAGCCGGGCTCGACGAAGTAGATGAGCGGGTAGTCGAAGAGGCGTTCGTCCATGATCTCGACCTGCACGGGTCGCATCGAGACGTTGAGGTTCGTCCCCGCCCACTCGCGCAGGCCGACGCTGAAGTGGTCGTCGGCGTTGGGGAAGTCGGTGGCCCACGACCCGCCCCAACGCCTGCCGTACCCCGAAGGTGAGCGATAGATGGTGCGCGTGAAGGTGAACTCGCCCGAGGGCTCCGACGCGCCGGCGCGCCCCAACTGTGGCGGCTCGGTCGGCTCGGGCGCGCGGCGCCGCTGTCCCCTGACGGCCCCGAAGGGAGGGAGGCCGCCGAAGGGCGAGCCGCCGCCCGGCGGCGTCTGCGGCCCGAAAGGCTCCGGCCCCTGCCCCCTGACCGGTAAGAGCGCAAGCGCCGCGAGCAGCAGCGGCAGCCCCGCACGCAGAGCGACGGCGCGGGCGCGCGACCTCTGTCTCTTCTCTCGCCTTAACACTTCGATACCCCTTCGCCCTTCACTGGCGGCCGCCCTGCGACAGGCGGCGGTAGTACTCTTCGACCGACTTGCGGTAGCGGCCGGGCGCCGCGCCCTCGTCGCCGAGCCGCAGGTTGGTGCGGCCGAGCTGCTCGCGCAGTCGCTTGCTCAGCTCAAGCTCAAGCTGTCGCAGGGGGTCGATGACCTGCGCCTTGAGCGAAGCGGCCGTCAGCGCCTCGCCCTCCATGCGCCCGTCGGCCATGTCGCGCAACTGTTCGATGGCGCCGCCGAGTTCCCTGCCCGACGTGCCGCCCAACTCGCGGCGCAGGTTCTCCGCATCGCGCAGGCGCTCGCGCAGCTCCGAGCCGAGCTGCCGAGCGTCGTCTGCGCCGGTGCCCGCTATCATGTCGCCGCCGCCACGGCTGCCCCCGCCGCCCGACTGTTGCCCGGACTGCTGCGCGGACTGCTGCCCCGTCTGCTGTTGTGAGCGAGAGCCCTGCTGCCCGCCCTGCACTTGCTGCCCGGACTGCGACTGCTGCGCTGACTGTTGCCGGCCGCCCTGCCCCTGCTGACCGCCCGGCTGTCGGCCGCCTTGCTGCTGACCGCCTTGCGACTGCTGTTGTCCACGCTGCGACTGCTGCCCGCGCCCTTCGCGGCGCGCGGCGCGCTCTTCGAGCCTGCGACGCAGAGAGTCGAGGTCGTCGGCGAGTTGCCGCGTGCGGTCGAGCGCCTCCTCGGCGCCGCCCGACGAGGGTCGGCCGGCCGCGGCCTCCGCCTCCTGCAAGCGCTCGGACATCTCGCCGAGTCCCTGCGCGGCGGCGCGACCTGCTTCACGAGCAGACTCGGGGCGGCCCTGCTCCGCGCCGCGCGCGCCCTCGCGTATGCGCTCGGCCACGCGGTTGCGCCGGAGCGCGTCGGCCGCCTCGTTCAGACGCCGCGCCGCCGCCGGCTGCTTGCCCTCGCCGAGCGAGCGCGCCTTCTGCCGCGTCTCCTCTTCGAGGTTGTTGACCGAGTCGGCCAGCGCCTGCTCGCGCTCGGCCAGCCGCTCGCGCGCCGCGCGCGCAGACTCTTCGCCCTGCTGCCCTTGTTGGGAACCGCGCCGTGCGAGCGACTCGGCCTCGCGCGCGAGCTCCCTCTGCCGCGCCGCCGCCTCCGCCGCACGCTGGCGCAGGTCGCCTATCTCCTGCGCCTTGCCCTGCTGACCGGCAGCGCCGCCGCCCCGCATCTGTTGCATGCGGCGCTGCGCCTGCTGCATGCGTTCGAGAGCGCGCTCGCCCTGCGCGATGGCGTCGTTCGGGTTGCTCTTCGAAGACGACTGAGCGCGCTGCAAGTCGTCGGCCGCCTGGTCGAGCTGCCGGCTCAGCTCCTGCATGCGCGCGTCGCGCCGCTCGCGCGAGAGGCGCTCAAGCTCGCGCGCGGCCTTGCGCGCCTCATCGACCATCTCCTGCTGCTGTCTTTCACTCCCGCCGCCGGCGTTGCGCGGCTGCCCCTGTTGGCCCTGCCGCCGCCGCTGCTCTTCGAGCGCGCGCTCCTGCCTGCGCGCGAGTTCTTCCAGCCGCCGCTCGGCCTCGGACTTCGCCTGCACGGCGCGCTGGCGCTGCTCGCGGTTGAGCGTCTCGTACTGGTTCTTCATCTTGTCGAGTTCGAGTTCCATCAGGTCGGTCAACTCTCTCGACTCGCGCTCGCCCCCGCCGCCGCCGCCCTGCTGATTGCCGAAGGCGACCTGCATCTCTCTGAAGACCGCGTCGGCCGCGAGCAGGCGTTGGAGCGCGCGCTGCTCGGGCGGCAGGGCGTCGCGCCCCGCCTGCTTGCGCAAGGGGGGCGGCGCGCCCTCCATCTCGCGCGCGGCCGCGCGCAGCTCTTCGGCCATCCTCGAAAGTTCCTCGCGCCCTTCGAGCTGCTCGCCCATGCGGCGCCTGACGCGCTCAAGGAACTCCAGCGTGTCTGCCTTCAGCTTCTCCTGCCCCCCGGCGACCGCCTCGTATCCGTCGCCACGCTCCTGCGGCGTGTAGCGCTGCCCCTCGCGCATGAGGCGGTGCGTCGCGGCGATCAACTCCTTCTGCCGGCGTGTCAGCGCGTTCTGATCCTGGTCGGCGCCCTCTCCGCCGCCGCTCTGCCCCTGTTGCGACTGCGACTGCTTGTACTGCATCTCGAAGGGCTTCACTTCGATGAAGTAGATGTCGCTCGTCGTCTCGTTCGAAGCGTCGCGCGCCTTCGCGTAGTAGGAGATGAAGTCCCCGGGCTTGAGCTTGTACTCCTCCATGAAGAAGGTGTACGTGCCCGTCAGGCTCCGCGCCGCGTCGCGGCTCAAGTCCTGAAGCCCGACGCGCTGCTCCTCGCCGCCGTTGACCGAGAAGAACAGCTCGATGCCGGCGACGCCGAAGTCGTCCTCGGCGCGCGCCTGCGTGAAGACCTCTTCGAGGTTCGTCGCCTTCGTGTCCCGGCCGGGGCGCTCGAACGAGATGGTCGGGGGCATGTCTTCGAGCGCCGTCACGTCGTACTCGTTCGAGCCGCGGTAGAGTTCGCCGTCCACGCTCGTCAGCTCGACGAAATAACTCGTGTCGCCCGTCACCGTCAGCGCGCCGACGAAGTCCTGTCCCGCCGCCTTCATCTCCGCCTTGCGCCCGTCGGCGAAGACGATGCGCGCCGAGCGCGCCTTGCCCGAGAGGCGCGCCGTCACGGTCACGACCGTCCCCTTCAGCGCCGCCACGTCGCCGCCGTCCTCGACCGCTTTCGCCGGCAGGTGTGAGAAGGCCGGGAAGTTGAGCACGAGGTCGAGCTGTTTGACGAAGGGCAGGTCTACGACTTCGAGCTTGTAGACTTCGGAGCGGACGCCTTCGGACTCGACGAAGTACTCGGCCGACTCCTGCATGTTGAGCAGTGAAAGCTCGAACTCGCCGCGCGCCTTCGCCTGCTCCATCGCCTGCCCCTGCCAGGCGTCGTCGCCCGCGCCGGCCGCGCGCGTGAAGAGCGAGGCCGCCTCCGCCTCGAAGCCCGCGAGCGCCGCCTTGATCTCCTGATCCGAACCCTTCGGCACGCGCGTCGTGCCCGGCTTAACCTTAATCGCGCGCGCGTCCGCCTCGGCCGCCAGCCCCGTCGGCGCGACCAGTTGCGCCACGCCCTCCGAGACGCCGCGCGGCCCCCACTTCAAAACGCCCGCGAAGAGAAGCAAGCTCGCCAACGCCGCCGCGCCGTAGGCGGCGAGCGCGCGCCGGCCGAAGACGCGGTCGAGGTCAACGCCCGCCGCCGCGCCGTCCGCGTCCGACCTCAGACGCTCAAGCAGCGCGCGCGAGACGCGGCGCGCCTCTTCCCCTTCCCCAAATTCAACGGCGGTGACGAGCCTGTCCTCCGTCCCGCGCGCGCGCTCCTCGATGAACCGCGCCAGCCGCGCGTCACCGATGCGGCGCGCGAGCGGCCGCACCAGCGCCACATACACGGCCGCCAAGAGCGCGACCAGCGCCCCCACGCGCAGCGCCAGCAGCGCCCCCTCGCTCTGTCTGTAACGGTACGCGCCCCAACCCGTCAGGAGCAGCACGCACGCCCCGACGCCCAGACACACCGCCGCCCCGCGCAGCACGATCAGCAAACGACGACGCCGCCGCGCGCTCCGTAGAAGCTTTTGCAGTTGTCCGACTTCGTAATCCATCTCACTTCACCCGATCATCTTCACGACCTTCGTCCGGCGCGCGAGGACGGACTCGGCGGCGAGGAGGAGGAGGGCGACGAGGAGGAGCGGCCACCACGCGCGCTGGCGCGCTTCGATCTCTTCGCCGCTCTCGTGCTCGCCGGCCTCCGCCGCACGCACAGCCGTGGGGTCGCCGCCGGTGAAGGCGGCGAGGAACTCCTCCTGGTTGAGCTTCGCGAAGTCGCCCTCGCGCCCGTCCACGTTGACCGCCGCGAAGTCCGGCCCCGCGCCATAACGCAGCCGGTAGAAGCCCGGCTCGCGCCCCGTCAGAAGCATCTCGCCGTCCTTCGACGCCCCGGCATTCTTCAGCCGCGCGCCCGAGGGCGAGTCCACCGCGGGCGGCGTGCCTTCCGCGCCCTTCGCCACGACGAACGCCTGACCCAGGCGGTGCCACGCGCTCACCTCACGCTCGCCGAGGTAGCGCACCATCTGCTGCACGAGCGGCAGGTAGACGGGCGAGAGCGGCAGGTCGCTCCAGGCCATCCCGAGCGTCGAGTTGTACATCAGCACGCGGCCCGCGCCCGACTCGACGAGGGCTGGGCTCCCGTCCTCGAAGCTCGCGAGCACCGACGCGCCCTCACGCGGCTCCGCGCGCTGGTAGCCGTAGACGCGCGCCGCCGGCATGCGCCCGCCCTCTTTGAAGACCTCGAAGACCGGGTGCGAACTCTTCAACGACGTCATGGCGATGCTCTCGCCGCGCTGCAACTGCACGGCCTCGGTCAAAGTCGCCGGCGCGACGCGCCCGAGCGCGCGGTTGAAGCTCTCGGGCTGCGTGTGCGGGCCGGCGGCGATGACGAGGCGTCCGCCCGACTCGACGAAGCGCTCGACGCTCTCGGAGAGCGCGCCGGGCGCGAGCCCCGCGTCGTTGAGGATGACGAGCGAGTGCGCGCCGACGTTGTCGGGGTCGACCGAGGACGCGCCGCGCACTTCGAACGTGAAGGGCAGGTCGCCGCCCGCCGCCAGCGCGCTCTGCAAGTAGAAGCTGTCGCCGCCGCGCGCCGAGCCGTCGATGATGAGCGCCTTCGCCTGCGCCTCGCGCCGGAGCGTGAAGTAGAAGTCGTTGTCGGGCGCGAAGTCTTCCGCGCGCAGGCGCACGGCGCAGCGGTTGGTGCCTTCGGCGAGATTGAAGTCTGTGAACTCGACGACCTTCTCCTCGCGCGGCGCGAGCTTGAGTTCCCGCTTCTCGACCGTCTGGTCGTTAATCTGAAAGTCGAGCGTGAAGGGGCCGCGCTCCTCTTCGCCGAAGTTGGCGACGTGGACGGCCAGCTTGTCCGTGTACTTCTGGCCGTAGACCGCGCCGCGCGCCTCGACGTTCGTCACGGACAAGTTGCCTTCGGGCGCGCCCGCCACGTCGATGAGTGCGAGGCGCACGTCCGGAGAGAGACGGAAGGTCGCACGCCCTGCGTCCCACCCCGACGCCTGGAAGTCCGAGAGCATGAGGACGCGCCGCCCGCCGCCGGCCTTCGGAGCCTTAAAGAGAGCTTCGGCGCCGCGCAGGGCCTGCTCGTAGTCGGTCGCCTCGTACCCTGCACTCAACCCCGCGAGCGCGGCGCGTAGCGCGTTCCTGTCCGCCGTGAAGGGGCTCGCGACCTCATACCCTTCGCCGAAACTCAGCAGGGCCACGCGCTCATCCGCGGACATCTCGCCGACGAGAGCCTCTGCGCGCCGCTTCGCCTCCTCGAACAGCCCCGCACGCCTCATGCTCAAAGATGCGTCGAGCAGGATGACGGTCGAGCGTGTGCCGTCGGATGCCTTCGCCGCACCGGCGCTGGTGAAGTAGGGCCGCGTGAAGGCGAAGACGACGAGCAGCAGCGCCAGGCACCTGAGCGCCAGCAGCAGCAGGTCGCGCAGAGTCCTCCGCCGGATGGTGCGCTGCGGCACCTGCCGCACGAAGTAGAGCGCAGGGAACTCCACCCGCCGCGCCCGCGTCCGCCGCACCAGATGCGCCAGCACCGGCGCCGCCAGCGCCGCCAGCCCGAGCAGGAAGAATGGGTTCAGGAAAGACATCTGTTTGGCGTGAACCGTAAACCGTAAACCGTGACCAGTGAAAAGCTGTATTTATCTTGTCACGGTTCACGGCTCACGGTTCACGGTTTCCATCCCTTGCCCGCGCGACGCGAGAGGAAGGAGAAGAGTGCGAAGTCGAGCGGCCGGTCGGTCGTGACCAGCTCGTAATCGACGTGGTTGGCCGCGCACGTCTGGCGCAGCGCCTCGACGTGCGCGGAGAAGCGCTCGCGGTAGCCGCGCGCGACCACGTCCGGCAGCACGGGCAGTTGCTCGGCCGTCTCCGCGTCTTCGAGCAGGAGCAGCGGGTCTTCGAACTCGAACTCAAACTCCTTGCGGTCGAGCACGTGGAAGGCGATCACGTCGTGGCCGCGGAAGCGCAGGTGCTGGAACGCGCCGGCCAGACGCTCCGGGCTCTCGTAAAAGTCCGAGACGAGGACGACGACCCCGCGCCGCGTCAGCCGGTCGGCCGTCAGGTGGAGCGCCTCGGAGAGGCGCGTCTCGCCGCCCGCTTCGAGCGTCGAGAGGCGACCGTAGATCGTCCGCATGTGCCCCGTGCGGTTGAGCGCCGGCACGTGCGTGTGCACGTCGGCGCCGAAGGCCGTCAGGCCCACCGCGTCCTGCTGCCGCGCGGCGAGGTGCGCGAGCGAGGCGGCAAGAAACTGCGCGTACTGAAGTTTGGTCACGCCGCCCTCGCGGCCCGCGTAACGCATCGACCCGCTCGTGTCCAAGAGGAGCGTGACCTGCGCGTTCGTGTCGGCGCGGTACTTCTTGATGAAGAAGCGGTCGGTGCGCCCGAGCAGACGCCAGTCGAGGTAACGCAGGTCGTCGCCGGGATTGTACTGCCTGTACTCCGTGAACTCGGTCGAGAAACCCGTGTACGGCGAACGGTGCAGCCCCGCGATGAAGCCCTCCACCACCGCGCGCGCCAGAAGCTCCAGAGACCCGATGCGCGCCAGCACCTCCGGGTCTAAGAACCGCGGCGCCCCGCGCACGGACGACTCCGCCGCCGCCGACCCGGCTTTCGCCGTCTTAACTTTTTTGTCTCGCCTCCACCACATAACTCAGCGCTGAACGGACAACTCTTTCTTCATCGGCACGAACTCGATGGTGACGCCTTCGGCGATTTCGTATGCGACCTGTGCCCCGGCTTCGTAACCGCGTGCGGCGTAGAACGGGACGCCGGGGAGCGTCGCCATCAACTCCAGTGAGCGGAAGCCGGCAGCCTCCGCCTCGCGCTCGCACGTCTCAAGGATGCGGCCGCCCACACCCCTTCGAGCCCAGCCGGGATGGACGAAGAAGGCGCGTATCTTCGCCGGCTCCGTGGCGGGGTCGAGGTAGCCCGAGTCCCGCGCGCCGTAACGGTCGCCGCCGAAGAGCGTCCGGCGCTTACTCCAACCGCCGCACCCGACGGGCTCGCCCTCCGCCTCCGCGACGTAGTACGTCCCGTCGTGGATGAGGTCTGTGTCAACGCCGAAGACGGAGGCAAGCGCCGCCTCGACCTGCTCGCCCGTGTAGTCGCCCCGGCTCAGGCCGCGCGCCGACTCGGCGATGAGTCGTTCGAGCGCCGCGCGGTCTTCGAGGGTCGCGCGCCTGATCCGGTACTCCATCTACAATCCAGACTTCGGCTCCGGCACGGCTTCGATCAACTTCCGGACGACCTGGTCGGAGTCAACCCGCTCGGCCTCGGCCTGGAAGTTCAGCAGCACGCGGTGGCGCAGGACGGCCGGCGCCACCGCCCGCACGTCCTCGCACGAGACGTTGTAGCGGCCGCGCAGCACCGCGCGCGCCTTGCCGCCGAGGACGAGGAACTGCGAGGCCCTCAACGACGCGCCCCACGTCACCCAGCGGTTGACGAAGTCGGGCGCGCCTTCGGAACCGGGCCGGCTCGCGCCGACGAGGCGGACGGCGTAGCGCGCGACGGTGTCGGAGACGGGCACCTGACGGACGATGCGCTGGAAGGCGAGAATCTCTTCGGCCGACATCAGCCGCTCGAACTCTAACTCCTGCGGGGCGGTCGTCTGCTTGACGACGGCCACCTCGTCATCCTCGGGCAGGTAGCCGATCTTGATCTGGAACATGAAGCGGTCGAGCTGGGCCTCGGGCAGAGGGTACGTGCCCTCCATCTCGATGGGGTTCTGCGTGGCGAGGACGTGGAAGGGGCGCGGCAGGTCATAACTCACGCCCTGCACGGTGACGCGCCCCTCCTGCATCGCTTCCAAGAGCGCGGCCTGCGTCTTCGGCGGGGTGCGGTTGATCTCGTCGGCGAGGACGATGTTGGCGAAGACGGGGCCGCGGATGAACTCCATCGCGCGGCGCCCCGTGGCGCGGTCTTCCTCGATGATCTCGGTGCCGGTGATGTCGGCGGGCATCAGGTCGGGCGTGAACTGGATGCGCTTAAACGACAGGTCGAGCACCGAGGCGATGGTGCGCACGAGCAGAGTCTTCGCCAGTCCCGGCACGCCCGTGATGATCGAGTGCCCGCCCACGAAGAGCGAGAGCAGGACCTGCTCGACCACCTCGTCCTGCCCCTTGATGGCCTTGCGGATCTCCCTGAGCAGACCCTCGCGCGCCGTCGAGAGCCTCCCCAACAGCTCCTCGTCGCGCAGCACGTTCGTCTCAACCGCCATTCGTTCTCCTTACTGTCCCGTGATCGTCAACAACAACTCTTGCGCCTTCTCGTAACTCGGCGCGGCTTCGAGCGCGCGCAGGACGGCGCGCTTGGCCTCGGCCGTCTTACCTAAAGCATGATAAGCGCGGGCGACGTTGTACTGTGCCTCGGCCTCGTTGGGCGGCCGGAGCGCGAGCGCCGACTGGAACTCGGCGAGCGCGCCCGCCGCGTCCTTGGTTTCGAGGTACAGCTCGCCGGCGCGCGCGTGCCCCGCCGGCTCGAAGGGCGCGACGTAGAAGCCGAGGCGCAGCGCCTCGATGGCGCGCGCGCGGTCGCCCTGTTTGAGCCGCAGCTCGGCGAGCCGGCCGAGCGCCTTCAGGTTCGTCTCGTCGTACTTCAAAAGCGACTCAAGCGCCGACGCGGTCGCGTCCACGTCCCCACGCTTCTCGTAGATGTCGGCGAGCGCCTCGTAAGCGTTCCCCTCGCCCGCGTAGTTCGGGTAAAGCTCGACGGCGCGGCGGTAGTGTTGAATCGCGCCGTCGGGGTCACCCTCTGCGCGCAGGAGTTGGCCCGCGCGCAGGTGCAGCGGGAAAGACTCGCGCGCCGAGAGCAGGCTGAGCACGTTCACCTTCGGCAGCCGCGACACGTCCAACGGCGGCTCGCCCAAGCCGGCTTGTAGCGGCCGCGCCTTCGCCCCCACGTACTCCATGAAGGCGCGGTCGAACTCCTCTTCACTCAGGCGCAAAGCCTGCCGCAGCACGTCGGGCGTGCGCGCCTTGTCGCGGTAGAGCGCGAGCATCTTGAGCACGGCGTCGAAGCCGTAGCGCTCGACGACGAACTCGACGACCTGCGACGCCTGGAAGTATGCGAGCTGCACGTCGTCGGCGCGCTTCGGCCGCACGAAGCCGGCGTCGAGGTCTGCGATCTTGAACCAGCGCCCGTCGGCGAAGGCGCGCAGCACCGAGGGGTTCCAGCCGCCGCCCCAGCCGGGGCGCGCGCGCCGCTCCTCATAGACGGAGAGCCCCTCGGAGAACCAGCGCGGGATGCGGTAGTCGGTCATCTGGAGCGTGATGACGTGCGTGTACTCGTGCCACAGCGTGCCGCCCCAATTGAACTCGCCCGCGGGCCGCGCCGAGGGCGAGTCCTGCGCGATGAGCTGCCCGAAGCAGACGCCGAGGGCGCCGAGGCCCGGTAGCCCCAGCGCGCGCACGGCGAAGTCCTCGTGGTTGGGGAAGATCTCGACGACGACCGGCCCCTTCGGCGTGAAGCGATACTTTGCGGTGAGCTTCGCGGCCGCCTCTTCGAGCAGGCCGGCGGCCAGCGGCGCGAGCACTTCACTCTCGCTCGCGCTCGCCTTAATCAAGAAGACCCCGCGGCGCGTCTCGCGGAAGTCGCGCATCGAGTCGAGCAGGTCAAGCGTGTTCTTGGCCCACGCGTTGAACGGGTCGCCCTGGAAAGACTTCTCGACCTCGGCGCGACCCTCATCCATCCGGCCCAGGCGCAGGAACGCCATGCCCAGACTCAGGTGCGCGCTCCAGAGTCGCGGCGCGAGTTCGACGGCGCGGCGCGAGAAGTCGGCCGCCTGCTCGACGCGGCGCGTGATGGTCGCGTAGTGCGCCAGGGTCTCGTAGAGCTGCCCGTAGCGCGGGTTGACCGCGAGCGCCTGCGCCGCCGCCGGCGCGTAGTCCTTGTCCTGTAGGTAGAGCCCGGCCGCGCGCAGCGCGTGCAACTCGGCCGCGTGCGGGTTGACGCGCAGGCCCTCCTCGATCTCTTCGGAGGCTTCGTCGAACTCGCCGGCTTCGAGTTCGAGCGCGGCCGCGAGCGCGTGCGCCTCGACCATGTTGGGGTTGATGGCGAGCGCGCGGGCGAGCGAGGCGAGCACCTCCTCGCCGCCTTCGAGCCGCTTGTTGGCGGCGACGCCGAGGTGGGCGCGCGCGCTGTTCGGGTTGGCCTTGAGCGCGTCTTCGAAGAAGACGGCCGCCTCCGCGTAGTTGTACTTCTCCGTGAACAGCTCGCCGCCGCCGAGCTGGGCCTCGACGTAGGTGGGGTCGGTCTCGACGGCGTCGGCGTAGAGGTTGCGCGCGTCCTGGAATCTTTCGAGCCGGACGAGCGAGCGCGCAACTGCCGTGAGCGTCGGCGCGTCCGTCGGCCCGCTCTCCTGGTAGTACCTGACAAGCGAGCTGTATACCTCGCGCGCGCGCGACTCCTGCCCCGTCGCTTCGAGCAGCTCGGCGCGGCGCACATCGCTCGCGGCCCCCGTGGCGGCGCGCTCGAACTCTTTGATCGCCTCGGCATAGCGCCCGGTCGCCGCGAGCGCCTCGGCCAGCTCGTGGCGCACGCCGCCGGCCTCCGGGTGGCCGTTAAGAAAAGCGCGCGCCGCCGCCTCGGCCTCCGCGTAGCGGCCGGTCTCCAACTGCGCTTGGAGCAGTAGCCTCTGCGCCGCCGCGTCCGCCGGGTTCGTCTTCAAACGCGCGCCCAGCAACTCTATCGCGCGCGCGTACTCGCCGCGCTTCAGCTCGTCTTCGCCCGGCGGCGAAGCGGTCTGAGACATGTTGTCAATCGTGATCTGGGCGGAAGCGGCGGGCGCCAGCGTGACGGCAAGCGCGCAGGCGAGCAGCGCCGCGGACGCGAGCGTGAGCGCGCCTCGGCGACCCGGCCGACGAAGAGTCGAGACGACCGGCCGCGCCGTTCTCATCTTAAGCTTCGCCCTCACTGCACGCCCCTCTTGATACTCCGGTTCACCTTCGCGAGACTGACGAAGACCTTCTCAAGCTCGGCCTCGTACTCCGCCTCCGGCAGAAGGGCTTTGCGCGCCTTGAGCTGCTCGACCTCGCCTTCGAGCCGCTCGCGCTCGCGCAGCAGACGCCCCGTCTCGGCGTTGGCCGCCGCCTGCTCCGTCGAGAGCGAGTCGAGATAGGTGTTGCGCGCGACCGCGCCGTCGCCGCCCTCCGCGGTCGCGTGTCCGACGCCGTCGCCGCTGTCGTCGAACAGCGCGTGCTCGGTCGCTAAGCGACCGGCGCGCTTGTACTGCTCGGCCGTCAGGCGCGCGGCGTAGTCGAAGGCTTCGAGGACGGAGACGCGGCCGTTCTGATCGGCGTCGGCGTCGCGGCTGCCGAGGGCGGCGATGAAGTGCTCGGGGAAGCGCGTCGCGTTCTGCTCCTGCCCGCTGCGCGTCGCGGTGACGACGACGCGGCCGCGCGCCGAGAGCGCCTTGATAAACTCGCCGCTCGCGCTCGCCATGTTGCAGACGACGACGCGCCTCACATTCAGTCCGCCCAACAGCTCCGCGTACTCGTCCGCCGCGAGGTCTGGGCCGACGAGACTGAACTTCGCCTGCCTCCCGTCATACGTGCCGTGGCCGATGAGGAAGACGAAGACCGTGCTCTCCGGCCCTGCCGACGCGCGCAGCGTTTGAAACGTGCGCCGCACCTCCTCGGCCGTGGCTTTCAAAGCGCGCCCGCCCTCGGGCGACTCCGACAGCACCGTGACCCGCGCCTCGTCGAACCCGAAGCGCTCGACGAGCGTGCGCCGCAACTCTTCAGTCCACCCCTTGAAGCGCTTCGCGAACTCCTCGTCCCCGCTCGCCCCGCTCAGGATGACGGCGTACTTGTTCGGGTCCGGCGCCGGCCGCGCCGCCGCACCTTGCGCGCGCGAATTAACATGGACGGACAGGAGAAGCAGGATAAGAAGAGTGTGAAATGGCTTGACCCTGAACATCCCGTCCATCCCTTTTAATTCTTAGGCCAGCCCGTGGCGCTTGCGCAGGAACCACTCGCCGCTGAGCAGGCCGACGAGCAGGAGGAAGTTGACGGGCATGTCCCAGAGGTCTTTCGTCACCGGGCGCGAGTTGTCGGTCTGCCGGTAGGTCAGGTCGTCCACGAGCGCGCCGGCCTCAGCGAGCGTGTAGTACTTGCCGCCCGTCTCGGCGGCGATGCGCTTGAGCAGCTCCTCGTTGAGCGAGGCGTCGTAGAACTCCCGGTTCAGCTCGGCGACCAGAAACTCTGCCTGTGCCGACGCTTCGCCGATGGCAGACCCGCTCGCGCTCAACTCGATTCGATGCCGCCCCAGCTCGTCCGCCTTGAACTCGCCGACGTAGACGTTCGCCTCGTCGCGCGCCGTGAAGCGAAGCGGCACTTCGACGGTCGCGCCCGAAGGCTTCGACACCCGCGCCACGGCGCGCGCGTCCGCCGCGGGGTTGAACTTCTTGTCTCTCAAGTCAGCGACGATGCGGACGGTGTCGCCGGGGGCGTATACGTCCTGCTCGGCCGCAACCTCGAACTGACGGGGCGCCCCTTGCACGAGGTAACGTAACATCTGACGCCAAAAGTTCTCGTGAGCGTTGCTCTTCGAGTCCATCCGCATCCGCCAGCGCCAGGTGTCGGACGCAGTGAAGGCCATCGCCTGCCCGCGCCCGTAGCGCTGCTGCGCGAGCAGCGTGAACGGCCCCGCAGGCCCG
Organism: Pyrinomonadaceae bacterium; assembly: GCA_045807865.1. GTDB lineage: Bacteria > Acidobacteriota > Blastocatellia > Pyrinomonadales > Pyrinomonadaceae > QHXN01. The sequence goes on along the minus strand of JBJMGP010000037.1, from coordinate 41,504 downwards.
CGCCCTTCCTTCCCCGCACGCCGCGCTTCGAGCAGGACGGTCGCGCCCGGCTTGACGCCGCTCGTCGCCTCCGGCACGGAGACGGGCGGCAGCTCGTTCCAGGTCTTCTGGCTCTGCTGCCGGTCGTCGCTCAGGCGCGTGACGGGGTGCGAGGCGCCGCGCGCGGTGAGCTGCGCCTTGAAGACCGGCGCGTACGCATCCGGGTTCGACTCGGGCTGTATGTCCGTGGCGCGCGGCGCGATGACGACCGGAAGCGCGTCGGCCACGGGCGTCCCCGCGTAGCCCCCGCCGCCGAAGGCGTAGCGCCCGCCCAGCGCGAGCAGCCCGCCGCCGCGCCGCGCGACGAATGCTTCAATCGCCCTCAACTGTTCGGCGGTGAAGAAGCTCGCCTCGACGCTCCCGAGCATCAGGCCGTCGTAGGCGAACAGCTCCTCTTCAGTTTTAGGAAAACCGTCGGCCAGTTCCGCCTCGCCCGAGACGCCCTGCCGGTAGAGTTTGTTCTCGCCCGTGCGCAGCAGGGAGATCAGCTCGACGTTCTTTTCGCCGCGTGAGAGCGCGTCGCGCAGCTTGCCCAACTCCCAGCGCGGCTCGCCCTCGACGTAGAGCACGCGCATCGGCCCCTCGACGACTTCGACGAGCGCCTCGCGCCGGTTGTTCTCCAACGTCAACTCATCCGCGAGCGGTTGCACGTCGAACGTGTAGCGGTGCACGCCCGCCGTCGCGGGAATCAACTCCATCCTGACGACCTCGGTCTCGCCGCCGCGCAGGGCGAACTCTTCGGTCTTGACGGCGCGGCCGTCCTCGCTCGCGGCGATTCTGACCTTCGTCGCGCCGTAGCCGCTCGCGCGCACGAACGCCTCGACCTCGACGCTCGACCCGACGAGCACGCGGCGCGGGAGATTGACTCTCACCAGCTCGGCGTCCGCGGGACTGCGCGCGTCGCCTACGCCGACGGTGTAGACGGGCAGGCCGCGCGCGCGCAGGTTGCGGAGTTCGGCCGCGAGGTCTGCGCCCGAGTTCGCCGCCCCGTCCGAGACGAGCACGACGGCCGACAGCGGCGCGCCCGTCGAACGCCGCGCGGCCTCTGCGAGCGCGCCGCCCACGTCGCTTGAAAGGCCCTCGCCCGTCAGCTCATCGCCGCCGTTAATGTTGTTGAGCTGGCTTGAGAACCCGTACGCCTGCGTCCTGAACTTTTCACGGAGGCGCTGTTGGAAAGGGCCGTTGTCGTCGAAGAGCACGGAGCGCATCGCGTCCAGCCGCGTGCGCCCGTCTCCCGCGTCGGCCATCCGCATGCTGCGCGAGTCGTCGGCGACGAGCGCGACGGTGCTGCTGCGCGGGATGACCGAGGGAACGACCACCACCGGCTTCAGGAGCAGGAAGAGGATGAGCAGGAAGAGCGCCGAGCGCAGCGCGATGAGGCCGACGCGCGTGCCGCCGCCCAGGCGCGTGCGCGGCCGCACGTAGGCGAAGTAGACGAAGGCGAGCAGCGCGAGCGCGCAGGCCGCGAGCACGAGCGCGTGCGGGCGCACGTCGAAGCCGAAACGCCCGTTCGTGAAAACGGCACGCTCATGACCCGACAGAAACAGCACGAGTCGTTCCATGCGGCGGTAACCATCGAACTGCCCCTTGCCGGGAGATTGGTTAGGGGATTTATGCCGAAGAGAAAATTCAAACGCCCCGACGGCCCCGGACAACTTTTAAACCGACCGGCGACCCGCCGAAGCGTTGGCGTATGGCGACAATATCCAATCTGTCAAACCGAAAGTCAACACCCTCCCAGGTGCGTTCGTGAAGCTTCTTTATTTCCGTCCAGCCCGAGTCAACTTCCTACCGTTTCCTGAACCCCGAACCGAGCGCCACACCCGACCGCCGCTCCTCGCACGCGCGCACGACGCAGCCGACCATCTCCGCGACGGCCGCCGCGGGCCGCTTGCCGCGCTCGTTGACGCCGCAGACGGCGGTCGTGCACGCGTGGTCGAGCGCAGGGCTCCAACGTAAGTTCCCCTCCGCGTCGCGCCCGTAGGTGATGTAGGCCGAGAGCGCGTTCAGCCCCGTGCCCGGCCGCTCGCCGATGAGGTGGACGACCGCGTCCACGCCGAGCAACTCGCCCGCGTGATAGCCCGCGCGCACGCGCCCGTGCTCCACGACCAGGTCAACGTCTCCGACGTGCAGTCCCGCCTCGCGCAACTCTCTCCGCAGACGCGGCACGACCGCGCGCAGGTTCTCGTTGAGCGCGTCCGCGTTCAGGCCGTCCGAGAGCACGAGCTGCACGCGCGGCCGGCGCGCGCCGTAGAGCCTGGAGACACGCGCCGCGTCCTCCGGCCGCAGAAGCTCGCCCGCCGCGGGCTCCGAGAGATACTGCTCCCTGTCGCGCGCGAGCGTCCGCACGCGCAGGTGGTTCGGGCTGACTTCGCGCAGGACTCCTTCGTCGAGCGTCGAGTAGAGCGCGCGGCGCGCGTGCCTGTAAATCTTCTCAAGTCGCGCCTCGACCACGGGCGGCGCCTCGTAGTCGGCGGCGTGGCCGAAGCCGAGGTCGTAGCCGCGCCCGGCCAGCGCCGCCGTCTTCTTCAAAGCTTCGGCGCGCAGCGCCTCGTCCGTGCGCGTGTCGCCGCCGGCCTTCATGTAGGCGGCGTAGAGCGAGGCCGCGCTCGCGGCGTCCGCGCGCGGGAGTCCCCGGCCGTCCATGACGCCGAGTTCGTTCAGTCTTCTTTGCAGCGGCGTCGAGAGCTGTCTCTTTGTCTGAAGGCGCAGCCGCGGGTGCTCGCGGAAGGAGGTCGTCAGGTAGCCGAGCATCGGGTCGGCGTTGCCCGCGACGGCCATGAGGTAGGCCGGGGCCGCGCGCTCGACGATCTCGGCCGTCAGCTTCTTCAGCTCCGACGGCTCGATGCCCATGTGGAAGGTCGAGCAGACGTCGAGCCCCATCGTCAGCCCGTGCAGCTTCGCCATCAACGTGTCTTCGAGGCACGCTCTTACAAGTTGTGCCCCCGACCTGAAGACCTCCGGCCCGATGAAGCCGGCCACGTCGTTGACGATCATCCACGCGCCCGTCCGCCGCCCGACGTAACGGGCGACTCCGTAACTGCGCGCTTCGAGCGTGACCATGTCCACGCCTTCGGCCGCGCCGTTCGTCACCTCTGAGCCCTGCCCCGTCTCGAAGTAGAGTCCGTCGAAGCCGCGCGCGAGGTCGAGCAGGCCCTCCACGTCCAGGCCCACCATCCCGCCGAGCGCCTTCGACGTGCCGGCCAGACTTTGAAAGCCCACGTCAACCCGCACGCGCTCGCGCGCGCTCGACTGCTTCACGATGTCCGAGAGGACGCAGTAGCGCGTGGGCAGTCTGAGGCGCTCGACGATTGAAAGCAGCAGCCCTTCGAGGCGGACGATTGACTCTACGTCGTCGCCCGCTGGGTTGAGGCCAAGCACGACATCGCCGCAGCCGTATGTGAGACCTTCGAGGACGGAGAGGAGTATCTCCTCTTCATCGTCGCCGGGGCTGTTGGGTTGAAGTCTTGAGCCGAAGTGTCCGGGCGAGCCGACCGCCACGCCCTCGCCCGGCAGAGGGTTAAAGAGTTTGCGCGCGACCGTCGAAAGCTCGTCGTTCGTCATCAGCTTGACGACCGCGGCGATTGCTTCACTGCTCAGGCCCGCGTGATAACGACGAACCCACCCCGCGCCGCCGCTCCCCAACAGGACGCGCTTCAACCCGCCGACCGTCAGGCTTGAGATTTCCGCCGCGCACCCGCGGTCGGACGCTTCGTCTAACGCCTCGCTCACGCCGTCTTCGACCAACGCGGTCGCCTGCAACTCCCCGAGCGTCAACGCGCCGAGTGCCGCGCGCGCCGACGCGCGGACTGAGTCGTCGCGCGTCCCGCCCACGCCGAGGTCGCCCTCCTTGAAGTCGTTGGCGAGGGCGAACGTCCGCCGCAGCTCCTGCCGTCTGGAAGCCATCTCTTAAAGGGTCTCTCCGGCCCAGATTCTATCCCGAACCGACGGAATCGCGGAGCGTGCGGCACCGGCCTGCGAACGCCGCGCCGGTGCAGACATATGTGTACGCTCGGGCACGGACTTGTGTAGCCATGAGTGGACAGTGCGTGCGCGCGGACGCCGTTTCGGCCGGTTCGCCGCGCCGCCCACAGCGGTATGCCAGTTGCACTCCATCCGCCCGCCCTAGCTCACTGACCAATTGACTCGCCAACCGTAACCGCGCGCCGACCCTCGTCCGCGCGCCCACACGTCAATCGCCACATGACACCGAGCCCAACGGTGTCGTCGAATCGCAGTACAGCAGAGGAGAAAAGTTATGCCCTATATCTTCAGAGGGAAGCTCTGCGGCTACATCTGCCCGGACTGCCGGGAGCCGCTGTCGAAGGTCAGGGTGCGTCTCTACCGCGCGGCCGACGACCGTGAGGTCGTCGCGCGTGCCGTCGCCAACCCGAAAGACACGTTCGCCATCCTGAGCGGGGAGGAGATAGACGGGAGGAAGTCGCGGCTCATCGCCGAGGCCGAGACCGGCGATGACGGCAGCTTCGTCTTCGAGCTCGACAAGCAGGAGCAGTACGACGGCGGCCCCGTCGAAGTGGACGTTTACTGCGCGACCGTCCCGCGCGCCAAGCCGCAGCGCAAGGAGGTCGAGCCCGTCCAGTTCACCATCACCACCCTCCAGCCGCAGTGGCGCGAGGGCGAGCGGGCGCAGGTCGCCTACTGGGAGTACTGCCTGCCGGCGCGCTACTGGTGCCTCGTGCGCGGCCGCTTCCGCGCGTGGACGATCTGCGGCAAGGTCGTGCTCTGCAACCAGAAGCCGCTGGCGCCCGTCCCCGGCGTCCGCGTCCTCGCCTTCGACGCCGACATCATTCAGGATGACGCGCTCGGCTCGGACATCACCGGCCCCAACGGCCACTTCCGCATCGACTACACCTCGGCCGACTTCAAACGCACCCCCATCTCGTGGATCAGCTGGGAGTGGGTGAGCGGCCCCGACCTCTACTTCCGCGTCGAGTCGCTCGGCGGCGGCACGCTGCTGAACGAAACGGCCGCGCGCGCGCGCCAGCCCGACCGCGAGAACGTCGGCCACTGCTTCTGCGTCGAGCTCTGCGTGGACGAGGCGCCGCCCGTCACGCACGCCTGGTTCACACACGTCGGCCACTTCGCCCTCGACGAGATCAACGCCGGGACGGGGCTCACCGACTCCGCGCAGCCCGCGGGGATGCCGAATGCACACGGCGGGCCCGGCTACGGCTTCTATGACGGCCTCATCGGCGAGGGCGTCAAGCTCAAGGGCGACTGCCCGTCCACGCACCCCTACGGCGGCGGCCAGCCGATGCGCTACCGCTTCCTCTATAAAGACCTGGCGAACGACCCCGCCAACTTCCACCCCGTCAAGGCTAACATGCTGACGGCAATCGACGTCGGCGTGCGCTTCGTCAGCTGGGACGTGGACGGGACGGGGCCGACGCTGCGGCCGCAGACCATCTGGGTCGGGCCGACCGGCTCGGAGGTGCCCCTGCCGCCGCCCTCCCCGCCGGCCGTGCCGCCCGGCACGCCGTGGGGGCCCGTGCCGCCGGCGCTGATGAAGCCGAACTCCGACGGCTGGGTGCAGGTGGACCCGGCGTCGAACCTGCATGGCTACTCCGGCCCGCTGCTCCACTTCCGCACGGCGACGGTCGTGCCCGGCGGTACCCCGCCCAACGACGGCGCCGGCCAGCACGTGACCGACCAGAAGGACGGCACGCCGCTCCAGATCGTCTTCGAGGCCGAGCCGGTGGGCGGCGCCGCGCCCGGCGCGCCGACGCTCACCAACGACCTGCCGAAGATGTACGTCAACAACTGGGCGGAGGTCATCATGATCGACATCCAGGAGTTCCACGCGGGGGGCGGGGCGAACTGCTGCTCGCCCATCAACACCTCCTTCCACGTCCTCTACACGGCCGACCACGAGCTGTTGAGCACGTGGAGCGTCGGCCTCGCGAGCTGCGCCATCGGGCCGGGCTTTATGCCGCCGGCGCTCCCCGCCGGGACGGGGCCGCGCGACCACCACGCCACCGTCCCCTTCAACACCACCTTGTGGCCGGCCTGCTCGTACATCCTTTCGATCTCGACCAACAGGTTGGTGACCGACGGCGAGCACGACTACACCGGCAGTTACATGCAGATACCCTTCTGCATCGAGCACTGAGGGCATTTCAAGCACCCCCTCGCCCCCGGCGGTGGGGGCCGAGGGACAGGAAGCCCGGCGCATACTTTAATGCGCCGGGCTTCCCCTTTCGGACGCCGGGTCGGCAGAGTTTCTAACGCCCGCCGACGGGCTCAAGTCGGAACTTGTAGACGTAGGGCTTGGCCGGGAGTCGGTACTCCTTGTGCGGCTGCGCGCCCCAGCTGTCGTCGCCGCCGACGCCCATCTGCAAGTGGTCGAGGTTGACCGTGATCTCCTTCGACATCTCAATCTCGGCCGAGTGCTTCGCGCGCTCAAGCTCTGACATCCTGAACGGCCATGCGCTGAAGTAGATCGGCTGGTCGAGCCCGGTCGCGCGCAGCCCCGCGCCCGACGCGTTCGTGAAGGTCACCCAGCGCACGTCCGTGCGGTTGCCGTTCTCCTGCGGCTCGACGTAGGGCGTCCACAGCTCGTCCACGTTCGAGCGGTAGATGCCGACGGCCGCGCCCGTCCTCCTGTCCCAGTAAGTCTCCTGCGGCCCGCGCCCGTACCACTCGACGTTGCGGAACTCGCCGGGGATGAGCGCCTGCATCCCCACGCGCGGAAGCTCCGGCGCGCCCGCCGCCGGGCTGAGCGCGCTCTCGACTTCGATCACGCCGTTGCCGTAGACGGTGAACGACGTGCGTGCCTTCGAGCCCTCGGGCGGGAGCGTCGCTTCGGCCGTGACGCGTGTCGAGGCCGAGCCAAGCCGCTCGACCGAGACGTTCGTCACCTTGCGCTCGGCGGCGGCCGTGCGCCAGACGCCGAGCCGCTTCGCCATCTGGTTGCCGCGGTCGTTGTCGATGGGCGCGCGCCAGTAGTTCGGCGCGAGCGGGCCGGCGAGGAGCGAGCGCCCGCCCGCCTCGTAGGCTTCGAGCGCGCCGCTCGCCTTGCCGATTCTGGCGAGGAAGCGCGGGCCGCGCAGCACGACCGCGTCGGCCGTCTCCTCGACGTTCAGGTCGGGGATGTTCAATTTGGTATCAATCACCGACAGATGGGCGGGGGTCAGCTCGAACTGATCCCAGGCGACGACGTGCCCGCGCTTCGCCCACGGCGCGTCGGCCGCGAGGGCAAACGTCACCTTGAGGAAGTACTCGGCGCCCGACTTGTTAACGGCCGAGCGCCGCACCGGGAGCGTGACCTCTTCGGACTGCCCCGCGGGCGTGCGCAGGCGCGGGAGTTTGCCGCGCTGGATGACTTTGCCGTCCTCGGCCAGCTCCCAAGAGCCTTCGGCGTAGGAGAGGTCTGCGAAGAGGTGCTTGTTGCGCACGCGGAGGCGGCCGGCGTTCAGGTCGATGGGCTCGACCTTGACGAACTGGTAGACCTTCTTCACCTCCTCCAGCTCGGGCTGCGTGCGCCGGTCTGCGAAGATGAGGCCGTCGCCGCCGTTGCCGTCGTTCGGATGGTCGCCGTAGTCGCCGCCGTAGGCCCAGAGGTCTCGGCCGCCCGCGGTCTTCTTGCGGAACGTCTGGTCGACCCAGTCCCAGATGAAGCCGCCGTGGAAGCCGGGCCGCGACTCAAGCACGTCCCAGTACTCCTGCAAGTTCCCCGTGCTGTTGCCGAGCGAGTGCGCGTACTCGACGAGGTAGAAGGGTTTGCCCTTGCCCTTCTGCTCCCAGTAGCTCACGAGGTTCTGCGGCTTCGTGTACATCGGGTTGAAGGCGTCGCTGTGGACTGAGGCGCCGGGCTCGTAGACGAGGATCAGCTCGGGGTGGTTCGTCTTCACCCACGCGCGCGCCGCCTCGAAGTTGCGCCCCCAGCCCGCCTCGTTCCCCAAAGAGAAGAGGAAGATGCTCGCGTGGTTCTTGTCGCGCTCGAACGTGCGGCGGACGCGCTCGACGTGCGCCTCGGTGAAGTCTTCGGAGTCGGAGATTCTCTGCTTGTCGTTCGCGCCGTAGCCGTGCGACTCGATGTTGGCCTCGTCCTGCACGTAGAGGCCGTACTCGTCGCAGAGCGCGTACCAGCGCTCGTCGTTCGGGTAGTGGCTCGTGCGCACGGCGTTGATGTTGTGCTGCTTCATCAGGAGGATGTCTTTGACCATCATCTCGCGCGTCGTCACCTGCCCGAGGTCCGGGTCGTGCTCGTGTCGGTTGACGCCCTTGATGACTGCGGGACGGCCGTTGACGAGAATCTGCCCGTCCTTAATCTCACTCGTGCGGAAGCCGAGCCGCCACGGGACGGCTTCGAGCACACGGCCGTTCCCGTCCTTCAACGTGATGAGCAGCGTATAGAGGTTCGGCTCCTCGGCCGACCACTTCGAAGGGTTCGCCACGGCCCTCGACAGGTCGAGCGAGACCTCGCCGCCGGCGGGCGCCGCCCCTTCCGAGGAGAAGGGCGCGCCGAACGCTGTGCCGCGCGCGTCGAAGAGCATCGCCTGAAGCGTGAACTTCTCCGCGGAGGCGCCGGTGTTGCGCACCTTCGCGTTGACGTTGAGGGTCGCGTCGCGGTACTGCGCGTCGAAGGTCGTGCGCGCGTAGAAGTCTCGGACGTGGACGGGTGCGCGTGAGACCAGCTCCACGTCGCGGAAGATGCCCGAGAGCCGCCAGAAGTCCTGGTCTTCCATGTAGCTGCCGTCCGAGAAGCGGTAGACCTCGACGGCCACGGTGTTCTCGCCCGGCCGGACGTACTTCGTCACGTCGAACTCGGCCGGCAGACGGCTGTCCTCGCTGTAGCCGACCTTCTGCCCGTTGACCCACACGTAGCAGGCCGAGTTGACCCCGCGCAGCACGAGGAAGGTCTCGCGGCCCGCCCAAGACGCGGGCACGTTGAAGGTGCGGCGGTAGGAGCCGACGGGGTTGCGCTCCTCGTAGGTCGTCCAGTCCTTCGGCGGCTCCTCCGTGACTTTCGGCGCGTCGCGCTTGAACGGGTAGATGATGTTGAGGAAGATGGGCGTGCCGTAGCCTTGAAACTCCCAGTTCGAGGGGACGCGAATCTCCTTCCAACCGGACACGTCGAACTCCGGCTTATAAAAATCGACCGGCCGCGCGGAAGGCTCCTTCACCCAGTTGAACTTCCAGAGGCCGTTCAGGGACTGCACGAACGGCGAGGCCGGCGCGGGCGGCGCGCCCGGCGTATACGCGAGCGCCCCGCGGCGCGCCGCGGCCTCGTCCGGGTAAGGGGCGAAGGTCGCGTGCATCGGCTCCCTGCCGATGGCGAAGACGCGCGGGTTCTCCCAGTCGGGCAGGGCGGCCTGTCTTGCTTGTATCTGAACAGACGAACAGCTCAGCAGAAGAATGACGGCGGCGACGAACCTTCTCATCGGTTGCTCCTCGGTTTTGCTTGCGTGGCGTCTCCGACCCACGCGCGGACGTTGCTGGTCGTCATTGGACTTTAAACCCTCGGCATTCTCTAGCAGAACTCGGCGCCGCCCACAACCGCTCACTTCCCCTCCTTCGACAGCTCGCGGTAGAAGCTCTGCAAGACGTAGAAAGCCTGCTTGCGCTCGCCGCGGTTCGAGATGAGCCCCTTGCGGTTGTAGAAGTCCTGGATGCGCGGCAGCGGCCGGCGCGGCGAGCGGAAGTCCGTGAGAATCCACGGCGACATCCCGCGCAGAGAGGGTATCCGCCGCAGCATCGCGATCTGGTGCTCGTAGATGTCGCGCTGGTACTCCTCCGTCCAGCGCTGCCCCTTGTCGCCGTGGTTTCCGTAGAGCGCGTCGCCGCCGAACTCGCTGATGACGAGCGGCTTGTTCAAAGTCACCTTCCACGTCAGGCGGTCGGCCTTCTCGGGCGGGCCGTCGTACCAGCCGACGTACTCGTTGCAGCCGAGCACGTCCAGACTCTCGCCGAGAGGGTCGTCGACGACCTGCGTGTCCGGGCCTTCGTAGTGCCGCTCGTTGGCGGCCGTCAGCAGCCGCGTCGGGTCGAGCGCGCGGGCGTGTTCGATGAGGCCGCGGAGAAATCTGTTGCGCGGCTCGCTCACGGGCGTCTCGTTCGCCACCGACCAGAGAACGACCGAAGCCCGGTTCCGGTCGCGCGCGATCATCTCGCCGAGTTGATTCCTGGCGTTCGCGAAGGTGCCGGGGTCGTCCCAGAGGATCGTCCAGTAGACGGGCACCTCCGACCAGACCAACAGGCCCAGCTCGTCGGCGACGCGCGTCATCTGCTCGTTGTGCGGGTAGTGCGCGAGGCGCACGAAGTTGCAGCCCAGCTCCTTCGCCCACGTCAAAAGCATCCGCGCGTCCGCGTCGTTCACCGCGCGCCCGCCCCTCAACGGAGACTCTTCGTGGATGGAGATGCCGCGCAGGAAGACGGGACGGCCGTTTAAGAGAATGTCTGTCCCGCGCGTCTCGATGCTGCGGAAGCCGACCCGCTCTTCGACGGCGTCGGCGCCCGCCGAGACGCGCACGCCGTAGAGCTTCGGGCTCTCCGGCGACCAGAGGTCGAGCCGCGCTTTAAAGCTCAAGGGGGCGAGCCCGTCGGCGTCGGTCTTGAAGCTCTGCTTGACCTTCGCTTCCGGTATCTCGACGGTGACGGTCTGGTTCGCCGCGCCCGGGCCGTCGAGCTTGACCCAGCCGGCGACCTCTTCGCGCGAGCCCTTTTTAAGTTGGACGAAGTAGTCGCGGACGAACGTGCCGGGCGTCTCGACGAGCGTGACCGGGCGCGTCAACCCGCCGTAGTTCCACCAGTCCGTGTTGAGCGTCGGCACGGCGTCCCGGCGCCGCTTGTTGTCCACCTTGACGACGAGGAAGTTGTCGCGCTCGCGGACGAGGTTCGTCACTTCGAAGTCGAAGGGCGTGAAGCCGCCCTCGTGGCGGCCGAGCTTCTCGCCGTTGAGGTAGACGACCGCCTCGTAGTTGGCCGCGCCGAAGTGGACGTAGAGGCGCGTGCCCGCCCTCTTCGCATAGTCGAAAGACCTCTTGTACCAGATTGTGCCCTCGTAGAAGAGCAGGCGTTCGTCCTGCGAGTTCCAGTCGCCGGGGACGTAGAGCTGCGGCGAGTTGTCGAAGTCGTACTCGACGAGGTCGGACGGATTTTTGGGCTTGGCGTCACGGAAGTAGCCGTTGGGGCTCTCCTGAGAGCGGTAGTCGTAGAAGCCGTTCTCGTAAGGGTCGATGATCGTCTGCCAGCGGCCGTCGAGACTGAGCGCGTGCCGCCCGCCGACGTTCGTGATGAGAGGCGACTGCGCACGGACAGCGGCACAGGCCAGCAGGACGAGACAGAGCGCCCCGAGTTTTATCTTCAAGGTTTAAGACCTCCGCGTGACTTTCAGTCAGAACCGCCTGCGGTAGCGGGCGGGCATCGTCGCCATGGCCCTGACCTCCTCCCCGAAAGGAGGTGCAGTGATAATGAGAGTTCTCCCATAATATAACCGACGAGGAGAACTCAGCATGCGCAAGACCAGATTCAGCGCCCACCCCTCGCCCACGCGAACGAGACGCGCTGAGCCGGCCCGTGTGGAAGTCTGCGCCGGCGCGGCCGTGCAAGCCACGACGACGACCGTGACGCACAGCGCCAAGAGTCGTGTGCTCCCCGTCACCCTCCCGTCACGCCTCGTAGTATCATCCCGACGCTTTCTCATCTCCTCTGCCAGAGGCCCACGTCATGCCAAGCCTCCGCCGCGCGTCACTCGTCTGTGTCGCGCTCCTGCTCCTGCCGGCCGTCCACGCCCACGCGCAGCGACGCCGCGAGAGGCCGGCGCCGCCCTCCGAGCGTGGCCCCGCGCTCAAGCCGCAGCGCGTCTCGCTCGCCGACGGCAGGACTTTCAACCTGAATCTCCCCGAAGGCTTCCGGCTCGCCGTCGCCGCGGAGGGCTTGAAGCGCGTGCGCTTCATGGCGCCGAGCCCGGACGGGCGCATCTTCGTCACGGACATGCACGACCTGACGGACAACCGCAAGGGCGTCGTCTACGTGCTCGACTCCTTCGACCCCGCGCAGAAAAAATTCCTGAAGGTCACGCCGTATCTCACAGGCTTGCGCAACCCGAACAGCGTCGCCTTCCACACGGACGCGCAGGGCCGCGACTGGTTCTACCTCGTGCTGACCGACCGGCTCGTGCGCTACCGCTACGCGGCCGGCGCCGACGCGCCGGAAGGCTCCCCGGAGGTGCTCGCCACCTTCCCCGACTACGGGCTCGACTACAAGTACGGCGGCTGGCACCTGACGCGCACGCTCGCCTTCGGCCCGAACGGCAAGCTCTACGTCTCGGTCGGCAGCAGTTGCAACGCCTGCGTTGAAAAAGAGGATGTGCGCGCGACCGTCATCGAGATGAACCCGGACGGATCAAACCGGCGCTTCTACGCGCGCGGCCTGCGCAACGCCGTCGGCCTGCGCTGGGTGGGTGACCGCCTGTACGCGACCGACATGGCCGCCGACCACCTCGGCAAAGACAGACCCGCCGACACGATGTACGCGCTGGAGGAGGGCGCGAACTACGGCTGGCCCTACTGCTACCAGTCCGGCCCGCGAGTCTTCCCCGACCCCAAGTTCAACCCGCGCGGAAAGAAGCTGCGCTGCCGCGACGTGCCCAACGCGCTCGCCGCCTTCGACGCGCACAGCGCACCGCTCGGGCTCGAACACTTCGGCGCGGGCGAGCCGGAGGAGTTAAGCAATTCGTTCCTCGTCGCGCTGCACGGCTCGACGAACAAGAGCCGCGGCCGCGGCTACCGCGTCGTGCGCGTGCCCGAAAGGGGCGGCGCCCCCTCCGAGTTCATCACGGGCTTCCTACAGGCGGGCAAAGTCTACGGCCGCCCCGCAGACATCTTCCGTGTCGGCGCGGGCGCCTTCCTCCTGACGGACGACCGCGCGGGCGTCGTCTACTACGTCTATAAGAGCAGTAGTCAGAAGTCAGTAGATAGTAGTCAGTAGGCTCCGCTCTGCTGACGTTGAAGATGAAAATCGTATGGTTCGAGCGACGAAGGTTCGTCTACTGACTACCGTCTACTGACTACTGTCTACTTCCTCAAGCGCCACTTGATGCGCGTGTAGGCGATGCGGAAGCCGTGCCGCTCGGCGTTGCGCTGCGAGCCGGAGCCGGGCTGCGCGCACATCATGGCGAGGTCGCATCCCTGTTCCGCGGCGTAGGCGAGTCGCGCGTCGAGCAGCGCCAGTTGGGCGCCGCGCCTGCGCGCCTCCGGAATCGTACTGGCCCCCGCCAGCAGCGCCACGCCTTCGCAGATGCTCAGGGCGCCCGTGGCCACGGGCCGCCCTTCAAGCTCCGCGAGGAACGAGGGCGCGCCCGCGCGGCGCGCGCTCACGCGCGACAGCCCGAGCATGAAGTCCGACAACTCCTCGAACTCGCTCCAGCCGCGCGCGGCCGTCTGCGCCCACAGCTCGTACTCCTCCGGCCCGACCACGCGCACGCTGAGCCCCGAGTCGCGCCGCACGCCCTCAAGGTGGCGGAGCGGCCGGAACATCACGCTCGTGAACTCGAACGGCTCGTACCCGCGCTCGTTCAGCAGTTGCAAGGCGGACGGGTCGGCGAGTGGGCTGACCTCGTGAGAGACCGGCGCGCCGCGCTCCCGGAAGAACTCTTCGATGCGTCGCAAGTCTGCGCCCGAAGTCGTCTCGCAGAGGCCGAGACAGAACGTCTGCGTCAGCGGCGACTCGACGCCGTCGAACATCGCGTAGGCTCCGGCGACCTCCGTCCAGCCCGCGCCGCTTTCGGGCTCCACGGCGGCGCGCGCCTCCACGAAATCGACGTTGCCCCGCGCCTCGGCCTGCTCCAGCCGTCGCGAGAGTGCCAGGTCTGAGAAGATGTAGGGCGACTCGTCAAACATGACTCCACCTTGAGAGCTGCATCCACCGCCTCTTGTTTAAGTACCCGCGAGGCTGGCGATGGCCGCCGTCAGCTCCGCCGGCTCGACCGGCTTGGCGACGTGGAGCTGGAAGCCCGACGTGAGAGCACGCTCGCGGTCAGAGGGGCCGGCGTAGGCCGTCAGCGCCGCCGCGGGCGTCCGCCCGCCGCGTCCTTCGGGAAGCCCGCGCACCCTCTGAATCAACTCGTAGCCGTCGCCGTCCGGCATCCCTATGTCGGCGAGCAGCACGTCCGGCCGCCAGACCTGAAGCAGTTCCAAAGCAGCGTCCGCGGACGCGGCGGTCAAGACCTCCGCCCCTCGGCGCGACAGCATCTCGGTCAGCAGGCGGCGCGCGTCCTCTTCGTCATCCACGACCAGGACCTTCACCCCTTCGAGCGTCGGCGGCGCGGACGGCACCTCGAAGCCTCCCACGGGACGCGCCGCCTCCCCCGCACGGGCCGGAGCCTGAACTGTGTCGCTGTCGGCATGCACGGGGAGCCTCACCGTGAAGGTCGAGCCGCGCCCCTGCCCCTCGCTCTCGGCCGTGATCGTGCCGCCGTGCAGCTCGACCAGATGCCGGACGATGGCGAGCCCGAGCCCGAGCCCGCCGTGGCGCCGCGTGGTGCTCATGTCTGCCTGCCGGAAGCGCTCGAAGACGTGCGGCAGGAACTCCGGCTCGATGCCGGCCCCCGTGTCCGAGACCGCGATCTCCATCCGCGAGCCCGCGCGGCCGACGCGCGCCTCGACCCGCCCGCCCGCGGGCGTGAACTTGACCGCGTTCGACAGGAGGTTCCACACGACCTGTTGCAGACGCGCCGGGTCGCCGTCGATCTTCGACGCGCCGGCCTCGACGTTGACGTCAAGACCGACGCGCTTCGCCTCCGCGGCCGGGCGGACGACCGCGGCCGCCGCCTCGACGACCGCGGCCAGATTGACGGGGACGACCTCGATGCGGAGCTTGCCCGTGATGACGCGCGACACGTCGAGCAGGTCGTCCACGAGCCGCGCCTGCGCGTGCGCGTTGCGGTAGATGGCGGCGAAGGCGGCGGCCACCTTGCCCTCCGAGACCTGACCGTCGGCGAGCAGCTTGGCCCACCCGAGGATGGCGGTCAAAGGCGTCCGCAGCTCGTGTGAAAGCATCGCGAGGAAATCGTCCTTCAGGCGGTTGGCGGCCTCGGCCTCGGCGCGCGCGGCCTGCTCCCGCGCGAGTTCGAGCCGCGCCTCCTCGGCGCGCTTGCGCTCGGTGATGTCGCGCGAGATGCCGACGAGGCCCGTGACGCGCTCCTCCTCGTCGAAGATCGGCACCTTCGTCGTCGAGAGCCAGGTCGTCGAGCCGTCCGTGTAGGTCTCGCACTCCTCCTTATCGACGAGCGGCACGCCCGTGCGCATGACGCGCTGCTCGTCCTCGTAGGCGGCGCGCGCGTGCTCCTCGACGAAGAAGTCGAAGTCGGTCTTGCCCACCACCTCCTCCGGGGCGTTGCCGCCGCGGTAGGGCGCGTGGCGGTTGACGCGCGTGAAGCGGCTCTCGGTGTCCTTGAAGTAGATGGCGTCGGGGATGTTGTTCATCAGCGCGTGGAGCAGTGTGCTCTCGCGCCGCAAAGCCTCCCGCGCCTCCCTGTGCTCGGTGAAGTCGCGCATGACGACGACCGCGCCCAACTTCTCGCCGCCGGGGCCGTAGATGGCGCCGCCGCTCGCGAGCACCGTGCGGGCCGCGCCCCCCTTCGGCGCGACGACCATCTCCACGTCGCGCACGCGCTCGCCCTCCAAGGCGCGGTAGAGCGGTATCTCCTCCTTGCGCATGCGCGTCCGCCCGTCGGGCAGGTAGAGGTCGTAGTAGTCGGCCCAGCCGTCGGCCTCGATGGGACGCTCGGCGAGCCCGTGCAGCTCGCGCGCGGCGTGGTTGAAGACGGTGAGGACGCCCGCGGCGTCGCAGGCGACGATGGCGTCCTCGACGTTTTCGAGGAGCGCGTCGATGAAGCCCTGCTGCTTCTCGGGCGGTAGGCCCGCGGCCGCGTTAGTGGGAGAGTCTGATGGCATCTGTTCGGGTGGGCCGTGAGGCGGCCGGCCGTTCCCTCGTCTAAACTCAAAGCCCGCGGCCGCCGGCGATGGCGCCGACGACGAGGAAGGGCTCTCGCCCGTTGGCGACCTCTTCCGGCAGAGGGGCGTCCGCCGGCTCGTGAGACAGGTCTTGCCCGCACGCGAAGAAGCGTACGTAGGGACGGCGCGCGCCCGTCGTGTGGTCGCGGATGGTGCCGCGCAGCGCCGGGTAAGACTCTTCGAGCGCGTCGAGCACCGAGCGCTGGGTGGCGGCGCCCTCGACGCTCAACTCGACCTCGCCTTCGACGCGCGCGAGCGTGCGGAGCGGCTGCGGGAGCAGGACGCGGATCACGGCAGCGCCTGCGCTTCCACGGAGAGCACCGCGGGCAGGTCGCGCACAATCGCCTCCCAGTTGTCCCCCCCGTCGCGCGAGGCGTAGACCTGCCCGCCCGTCGTGCCGAAGTAGACGCCGCACGGGTCGAGCGTGTCGACGGACATCGCGTCGCGCAGCACGTTGACGTAGCAGTTCTCCTGCGGGAGTCCTGACGTTAAAGCCTCCCACTCGTTCCCGCCGGTGCGGCTGCGGTAGACGCGCAGCTTGCCGTCGGGCGGGTAGTGCTCGCCGTCGCTCTTGATGGGGACGACGTAGACGGTCTCGGGCTCGTGCGCGTGCACGTCGACGACGAAGCCGAAGTCGGAGGGGAGGTCGCCGCTCACCTCGCGCCAGTTCTCCCCGCCGTCGTCGCTGCGCATCACGTCCCAGTGCTTCTGCATGAAGAGCACGTCGGGGCGCGTGGGGTGCTGTGCGACGTGGTGGACGCAGTGGCCGACCTCCGCGGTCGGGTCGGGGATGTAGAGCGAGTGCAGCCCCTTGTTGATAGGCTTCCACGCCCGGCCGCCGTCGTCGGTGCGGAAGGCGCCCGCGGCCGAGATGGCGACGTAGATGCGCTGCGGGTTCGAAGGGTCGAGGATGACCGTGTGCAGGCACATGCCGCCCGCGCCGGGCTGCCACTGCGCGCCGGTGCCGTGGCCGCGCAGTCCGGAAAGCTCGTGCCACGTCCGCCCGCCGTCCGTGGTGCGGAAGAGCGCCGCGTCCTCGACGCCCGCGTAGACCGTGTCCGGGTCTACGCGCGAGGGCTCAAGGTGCCAGACCCTTTTGAACTCCCAGGGCTTCGGCGTGCCGTCGTACCACTGGTGCGTCGTGAGCGGCGCGCCGGTCTCGTCGGAAGTGTCGTAGACGAACTTGTTGCTCTCGCCCTTGGGCATCCCCTCGGGCGTCGTGGTCGGCTCGCCCTCGGGCGTACCCGGCTGGAACCATGTCCGGCCGCCGTCGTCCGAGCGCTGGATGATCTGGCCGAACCAAGCGCTCGTCTGCGAGGCGTAAATCCGTTCGGGGTCGGCCGGCGAACCCTTCAGGTGATAGACCTCCCAGCCCGCGAAGTGCGGGCCTGAAACGTCCCAGCTTTGGCGCCCCTCATCCGAGGTCAGGACAAACGCCCCCTTGCGCGTGCCTACGAGTACCCGCACTCTTCCCACTCTCAACCTTCCTTTACCTCGGGAGTATTAAGGCTGGCTCCCGCCCCTCTTCCCGACGGCGTCGGGCCGGGCGGACGAGGAAAGATACTTTCACCGCGCGGGTTTTGTAAAGAGAGACGCCGAAGAGTGGAGATAGAAGGCCGGGTCAGCGGCGGTCAGCATGCAGATGTCCACCGCCTTGACTATCTCGCGCAGCCTGCCCACCTTGTCGCCCCGCGTCACCGCCTTACTCATCCCTCGTCTCCTCCCCTTGAACTTGAATTTGAAAAGGGCCCGCCGCCGACGCCGGACGCGGCGAGCCCGCGCCAGTGGTCGCCTTCGACGGCGAGCTTCAGCCAACGGCTGTAGAGGTGCGCCTCCACGCTCAGGCCCCGCCACAGCTCCGCCATCGAGACCCAGCGCCACTCCTCGACCTCCGAAGGGTCGGGCGCAGGGTCGCCGTCGTGCGTGCCGACGAAGACGTGGTCGTACTCGTGCTCGACGAGCGCGCCCTCCAGCTCCGCGCGGTAGAGGAACTGGAACGCCTCGCGCAGCTCGCAGTCGAACCCCATCTCCTCGCGCAGCCGCCTCCGCGCGGCCGCCTGCGTCGCCTCGCCCGGCCGCGGGTGGCCGCAGGCCGTGTTCGACCAGAGGCCGGCCGAGTGGTACTTGTCGGCCGCGCGCTTCTGCAAGAGCAGGCGCCCGCGCCCGTCGAAGACGAAGACCGAGAAGGCGCGGTGCAGCGCGCCCGCGCGGTGCACCTCCATCTTTTCGCCGACGCCCAGCTCTCGGTCTTCGGCGTCCACCAGTATCAGTTGCTCAGCTGCCATCGGACTCTCAACTCCGCGCCGCCCATCATTCCTACCCTTTCATTCTACCCGGCCGCCGCCCAGAGAGTTTCCTCGCGCCCTCACTTTTTTCAAGGACGTCCTCGATTATCCGAATTCACTGCGCACGTTTTGAGCGTTTTAAATGTACTTACGCAGTTCACCCTTGCGGTGAGGCGAGACCCCTTATCGTGCAGAGCGCGGATACTTTCAAAGATGGTGTCCGCGCTTTTCCTTTGTTATCGTGCTTTGCGCCGCGTGGCACGGGGGTTGTTACTTACATGCGGCGACAAGAGACGCTTCGCCGACACGGCGTCGCGCTGAGTCGGTCGAACACTTTAAGGAGGTTTCACTTCGAGATGAGTAGCAATCGTAAGGGCTGGTTGAAGGGTGCGTCGCTGCTGGCACTCGGCATGCTGACGCTGGTTCCGGTGTCGAGCGCTGACGCGCAGACGTGGGAACAGAGGCGCCGTCAGCAGCAGCGCGAGCAGAGACGCGAGGAGCGTCAGGAGCGTCGTGAAGAGAGGCGCGAGGAGCGCCGCGGCAGCGAGTGGGGTAACTACGGCGGCTGGGGCGGCTCGCAGCAGCTCCGCCAGACGGCTCTCAATGCCGGCTACAACAACGGCGTCGAAGAGGGCCGCCGTGATCGTCAGCGCAACGAGCGCTTCAACTTCACGGACGAGAGCGACTACCGCAAGGCGACCGAAGACTACAGCTCGCGCCTCGGCAGCAAGGCTCTCTACCAGCGGTTCTTCCGTCAGGGGTTCGAGAACGGCTACCGCGACGGCTGGAACGGGTACTGAGGAAGTAGTCAGTGGACAGACATGCGGCGCGCCCGGCTCTAACGGGGCGCGCCGCTTTTTATTCCTACTGACCACTGTCTACTGTTTACTCTTCCTTCCCCGCGCCCCAAGCTTTGTTCGGCTGAGGCCCCATACGGAAGACGAGGGTCGAGCCGTTGGCGATGTCTGCGTGGTCGATGAAGGGCTCGTGGAGCTGGCGCCCGTTGAGCGTGACCGACTGGACGTAAAGGTTCTCGGGCGACTGGTTTTTGGCGATGACCGTGAAGGGGCCTTTCCGGTACGGCCCGCGCAGTCTGATGGTCGCCTTGTCGAAGAGCGGACTCCCTAAAGCATAGACCGTGCTGCCCGGCGTGACGGGATAAAAACCCATCGCGCTGAAGATGTACCAGGCGGACATCTGGCCGCAGTCGTCGTTGCCGCTCAGGCCCTCGGGCGCGTTCTGATACTTCGTCCGCATCGTCTCGCGCACAAGCTCCTGCGTCCGCCACGCGCGCCCGACGTAGTCGAAGAGGTACGTATAGTGGTGCCCCGGCTCGTTGTCGTGCCGGTAGTGCCCGCCGTTAAAATTCTCTTCGAGCCTGGCGGCGAAAGCCTCGCGCCCGCCCACCAGCTCGACCATCCCGGGCACGTCCTGCATCTCGCAGAAGAGGTACGTCCAGGGGCCTCCTTCCGTGAACCCGGGCATCCGCTCCTCTTTCGAGTTCCAGCTCTCTTCGTCCCAGCGGCCGTCCGCCAGCCGCGGCCGCATAAAACCCTTCGCGGGGTCGTAGAGGTTCTGATAGTTCCTGCTCCGCTTCATCAAGACCGCGTAGTCGTCCGTCCGCCCCGCGGCCTTTGCGAGTTGCGCGACGCAGAAGTCGTCGTAGGCGAACTCCAGGGTGCGCGAGACCGACTCGTCCGTCCTGTCCTGCGGCACGTAGCCGAGCCGCATGTAGTACGTCAGCCCCCCGCGCGCCTCGAACGCCGTCCAGGGGGCGCGGTCGAGCCAGCGGCTCTCGGTGTCGCCGTCGGGCGGTGTGAAGGCGTCCTTGCGCGCCGCCTCGTAAGCCTTCTTCAAATCGAAGCCGCGGATGCCCTTGACGTAGGCGTCGGCGATGACGCTGTCGGCGTGCGTACCGATCATGATGCCTGTGTAGGTCGGGTTGGGCCACATCGGCATCCAGCCGCCCTCCTCGTACATCTGGACGAGCGACGTAATCATGCCGGGCACGCGCTCGGGCTCTATCAGGATGAGCAAAGGGTGCTCGGCGCGGAAGGTGTCCCAGAGCGAGTAGTCGTTGTAGGAGACGCCGCGGTGGACGCGGTCGTCGAAGGCGGAGTAGTAGCGGCCGTACTCGGAGAAGGTGCGCGGGAAGAGCAGAGAGTGATACATCGCCGTGTAGAAGTTGACGCGCTCGTCACGCGACCCGCCCTCGACGGCGATCTTGCCCAGCGCCTCGTTCCACACGCGCCGCCCGTCCGACTTCACGCGCTCGAAGTCCCACGCGGGAATCTCTCTTCTTAGATTGTCCCGGGCCTGCTCCAGGCTGATGAAGGAGGTGCCGACCTTGACGCGCACGGCCTCTCCCTCCGTCGTCTTGAATCTGGCATAAGCGCCGACGTGGTTGCCGGACTGCTCGGTGCGTCCCGCATGAATCTCCCCTCGCTCCCAAGTCCCCGCCGAGGCGAATGGCTTGTCGAATTGAATCACAAAGTAGCCTTTAAAGTTCGGGAGCGGCGGCCCGAGGTGCGCCGACATGCGTTCGGGGTTGTAGCCGACTATTTCGCGCGCCGCCCCGTTGACCCGCACGAAGCCGCGGACTCCCTCCGACTCGGACTTGCACGCGGTGACGACGACCTGCGAGGCGTCCGACGCGGGGAACTTGAATCTGAGGAAGCCGGCGCGCGTCGTCGCCGTCAGCTCGGCGCTTATCTGACTGCCCGGCGCGCCCATCCTGACCGAGTAGTAGTTGGGCGCGGAGGTTTCGTCTTCGTGTCTGAGGGGCAACGTCGGCTCGGGCGTCTGCAGCTCGCCGACGAACGGCATGAGGCTGACTTGCCCGTAGTCGCCCATCCAGATGGCCGGCTGGTGCGTGCCGATGAAGCCGCGGATGGTCTCGTCCTTGTGGTTGTAGGAGTAGACGCTGATCTTGTTCTCGCGCGTCCGCGCCGTCCAGTGGGTCATGCCGAAGGGGACGGCGACGCCCGGTATCATCCCGCCGTAGTCGTAGACGCTCGGGCCGGTCGTCCCGATCATCGGGTTGACCTCGTCGATGGGCTCCGCGGCGGAAGCAACCGGGGAGCCGAACAGTTGAAGGAGTAGACAAACGACGACGAGCGCGGCCGTGCAGGCGCTCCGCTGGCGAGTGGGCTGGGTGGTCATGTGCAAAGGGTTCCTGCGGCGGAAATAGGTGTTGACAGGGCAGCCATTTAACTGCACTATCCTTCCGCTTGTCGAGCGGTTTCTTCCGTCGCGTTCTGAATATCTTCAGCCCTTTAACCTGCGAGCGGTTTATCTCAACCTTGAGCGTAGAGCTAAGGACGGCGGAGGCGCCCGTCCTGGAGATGCGAGAGATCAGGAAGACCTTCCCCGGCGTCCTGGCGCTGGACGGGGTGGACTTCGAGCTGCGCCGGGGCGAGGTGCACATCCTGCTCGGCGAGAACGGCGCGGGCAAGTCCACGCTCATGAAGATCCTGAGCGGCGCCTACCAGAAGTCCGCCGGCCGCATCACGCTCGACGGCACAGAGGTCGAGATTAAGAACCCGGCGCACGCGCAGGGCTTAGGGATCGCGACCATCTACCAGGAGTTCAACCTCGTCCCGCACCTCTCCGTCGGCGAGAACATCTTCCTCGGCCGCGAGCCCTTGCGCGCCTTCGGCCTCATCGACCGCCGCGCCGTCAACCGTCAGGCCGCCGAAGTCTTGAACGGCCTCGGCCTCAGACTCGACCCGCGCCGCCCCGTGAAGGGGTTGAGGGTCGCCGAGCAGCAGATGGTCGAGGTCGCCAAAGCGCTCAGCTTAGACGCGCGCGTCCTCATCATGGACGAGCCGACGGCGGCCCTGACCGAGCACGAGATCAAAGAACTCTTCGCCGCCATCCGCGGGCTTAAAAGTAAGGGCGTCTCGGTCGTCTACATCTCGCACCGGATGGAGGAGCTGTTCGAGATCGGCGACCGCGTCACGGTCTTGCGCGACGGCCGCTCGGTCGGCACCTTTGAGGTCAGGGCGACGGACAAGTTCGAGCTGATCCGCCTCATGGTCAACCGCGACCTGACCGAACTCTTCCCCAAAGAGCACGCCGAGCGCGGCGCAGAGGTTTTAAGCGTAGAAGGCTTGACGACGCGCGGCGGGCTCAAAGAGGTGAGCTTCTCACTTCGACAGGGCGAGGTGCTCGGCATCGCCGGGCTGCTCGGCGCGGGGCGGACGGAGCTGGCGCGCGCCATCTTCGGGCTCGATAAAGTTGAAAGCGGCACGGTCAGAATCAAAGGCGAGGCCCGCCGCCTCGGCTCGCCGCGCGCGGCCATCAACGCGGGGCTCGGCTTCCTGACTGAAGACAGAAAGGCGCAGGGGCTCGTCCTGCCCCTGTCGGTCAAGGATAATCTCTGTCTGCCGAGCGTGGACAAGTTCACCTCGCTCGGCTTCGTCGATGCGAAGCGCGAGCGGCGCGCGGCCGAGCGTTACGTGAAGGAGCTGCGCATCAGGACGCCGGGGCTCGACCAGAAGGTCGTGTATCTGAGCGGCGGCAACCAGCAGAAGGTCGTCTTGAGCAAGTGGCTCTGCTCGGAGGCGGAGGTCTTCATCTTCGACGAGCCGACGCGCGGCGTGGACGTGGGCGCGAAGGCCGAAATCTACCAGTTGATGAACCGGCTCGCGGCCTCGGGCGTCGCCATCATCATGATCTCTTCGGAGCTGCCCGAGATTCTGGGGATGAGCGACCGCATCCTCGTCATGCGCGGCGGCACGGTCGTGTGCGAGTTCACGGCCGCCGAGGCGACACAGGAAAAGATACTCGAATGCGCGCTCGGGGAATAGGACTGCCCGCGAACTTCTTCTCGCACTACGCCCGACAGCTCGGCACGCTGTCGGGCCTCCTCGGCCTGTGCGTCGTGCTGTGGGCCGCGACGCCGTTCTTCCTGACGGTCTCGAACCTGCTCAACGTCGCCGAGCAGGCGGCCATCATCGCCATCGTCGCCGTCGGGATGACCTTCGTCATCATCACGGGCGGCATCGACCTCTCGGTCGGCTCCGTGCTCGCCTTCGCCGGCGTCGTGATGGCGGAGGTGCTTCACAGGGAGGTGCCGCTGCCGCTGGCGCTCGCGGTCGCTCTGGGGACGGGGCTCTTCTGCGGCCTCGTGAACGGCGCGCTCATCACCGTGGGGCGTCTGCCGCCCTTCATCGCGACGCTCGGCATGATGAGCGTGGCGCGCGGGACGGCCTTGATGTTCACCGAAGGGAGGCCGGTCTCGGGCTTCTCCGGCGGGTTCCGCTCGCTGGCGACCGGCGAGCTTGGTGGCGTCCCCGTCTCGGTCGTCATCATGGTCGGCGTCTACGTCGTCGCGCACTTCGTCCTGACGCGCACGAAGCTCGGGCGCTACACGTACGCCATCGGCGGCAACGAGGAGGCGGCGCTCCTCTCGGGCGTCAACGTCAGGTTGTATAAGGCCGCGGTCTACGGGCTGTCGGGGATGCTGAGCGGGCTGGCGGCGGTGCTCCTGACGGCGCGGCTCAACTCGGCGCAGCCCATCGCGGGGATGATGTACGAGCTGGACGCCATCGCCGCCACGGTCATCGGCGGGACGAGCCTGCTCGGCGGCGAGGGCACGGTGGTCGGCACGCTCATCGGCGCGCTCATCATGGCCGTGCTGCGCAACGGCCTCAACATCCTCGGCGTCTCCTCTTTCGTCCAGCAGGTCGTCATCGGCTCGGTCATCATCGCGGCCGTGCTCGTGGACATGTGGCTCAAACGGCGCTCGTAGTAACAGACAAAGGAGAAACGTCTATGAAGAAGGGTTTGACTTTATTCCTGCTGGCGGCCCTGTGCCTCGGCCTCGGCGGCTGCCAGCGCGGCGGCGGGCAGGCGGGCGGCGGGCGGCAGCGGATCGCCCTCGTGATGAAGACCGCGAACAACCCCTTCTTCATCGAGATGCAGAAGGGCGCCGAGGAGGCGGCCAAACGTCTGAACGTCGAGCTGGTCGTGCAGGCGGCCGAGCGCGAGGTGGACGTGGAGAAGCAGATGCAGATCGTCGAGAACCTCATCCAGACCCGCGTCGCCGCCCTCTGCGTCACGCCCTCCGGCTCAAGGGAGATCGTCCCGGCGATTGACAAGGCCAACAAGGCGAACATCCCCGTCGTCATCGTGGACACGCGGGTGGACGCGAAGGCTCTGGCCGAGTCGGGCGGCAAGGTCGCGACCTTCATCGGGTCTGACAACTACGAGGGCGGGAAGATCGCGGGCGAGTTTCTGGCGAAGAAGCTCGGCGGCAAGGGCCGGGTGGCGGTGCTCGAAGGCATCCCGGGCCACGAGACGGGCGACTCGCGCCTGCGCGGTTTTCGCGACGCCTTGAAGGCGACGCCGGGCGTGGAGATCGTCGCGTCGCAGACGGCGAACTGGGAGCGCGACCAGGGTTTCAACGTCTTCCAGAACATCCTCCAGTCGCACCCGGACGTGCAGGCGGTCTTCGCGTGCAGCGACCTGATGGCGCTCGGCGCGGTCGAGGCCATCGCCGCCGCGAAGAAGACCGGGCAGATCACGGTCGTCGGCTTCGACGCCACGTCCGAAGCGCGCGACGCGATCACGAAGGGCACGATGGACGCGAGCGTCGCGCAGTCGCCCGCGCAGATGGGCGCCCTCGCCGTCGAGAACGCCTTGAAACTCCTCAAGGGCGAGCAGGTCAACCCGGAGTTCGTCGTCCCCATCAAGCTCATCACCAAAGAGAACGCGAACGAGGGGAGCAAATGAGTGACGCCGCGGAGCGGCGACATGAGTTTAGCCCGGCCTTTCAAGGCCGGGGATAAACGATTGGGAGTCCGGCGTCGCGTCAGCGACGGCTGAGGTGGCGACACGATTCAGGCGTCGCTGACGCGACGCGGCGTTTCGATTCAACGCTGACCCGGCCTTGAAAGGCCGGGCTAAATTCAGACGCCGCTCCGCGGCGTAATGATGATGAAGAATCTTCCCCCACCACGTCCGCGACTTCTGGCGCGGGCGCTGCTCGGGGCGGCGCTCGTGTGGTGTCAGGCCGCGCCGGCCCTCTCACAGACGCGCCGTCTGATCGACTACGCAGACCCCTTCGTCGGGACGGAGAACGGCGGCAACATCGTCCCCGGCGCGCAGGTGCCGTTCGGGTTGGTGCATGTCAGTCCGGACACGGAGCGGCCGACGACCGCCGGCTACAACCCTTTCGAGAACGTCCAAGGCTTCAGCCAGACGCACGTCTCGGGCACGGGCGGCGCGAGCAAGTACGGCAACTTCCTCACCGTCCCGCTCGTGGGCAAGTTAAGGGTCGATAACCTCGGCTCGCCTAAAAGCGACGAGTCCGCCTCGCCCGGCTACTACGCCGTGCGGCTCACGCGGCCCGACGTGCGGGCAGAGCTGACGGCAACGCGGCTCGTCGCCTTTCATCGTTACACCTTCCCCTCTTCCAACCTCTCCCACCTGCTCATCGAAGCCAGCTCGGTCGTGCAGCCCGAGTCGGGACGCAACGCCTTCAAGAACCCACGCCCCGTAGACTGCTGGATGCGCGTCGTCGCGCCCAACCGAATAGAGGGCAGCGGCAACTTCGTCGGCGGCTGGAACCAGTCGCCGTACACCATCCACTTCTCCGCCGAGTTCGACCGCCCCTTCACGGCCTACGGCACCTGGCGCGACGAGCGCGTCGAGCCCGGGATGGCCGCCGCCGCGGGCGAGGGCAAGGTCGGCGCCTACGCCACCTTCGACACGACGACGACGCGGACGGTCTTGATGAAAGTCGGCGTCTCTTTCGTCAGTCCCGAGAAGGCGCGCGCCAACCTCCTGCGCGAGACCCCGGATTGGGACTTCGACGCCGTGCGCCGCCGTGCAGAGGCCGCGTGGGAGGAGGCGCTCGGAAAGATCAAGGTCGAGGGCGGGACGGAGGAGCAGCGGCGCATCTTCTACACGGCGCTCTTCCACTGCCACTACATGCCGCACGACCTCGCGGGCGAGAATGCCTGGTGGGATTCGGACGAGCCGCACTACGAAGACTTCTACGCCATCTGGGACACGTTCCGCACGCACTTGCCTCTTTTGACCCTGATCCAGCCCGAGCGGCAGCGCGATATGGTGCGCTCGCTCGTGGAGACGTACGTCCACACGGGCTGGATGCCCGACTCGCGCATCGCCGGCGCCAACGGGATGACGCAGGGCGGCTCGAACGGCGACGTGGTCGTGGCCGACGCCATCCAGAAGGGCGTCAAAGGCATCGACTACGCGAAGGCTTACGAGGCGCTCGTCAAGAACGCGGAGGTCGAGAGCGCGCGACCGCTCTACGAGGGGCGCGCGCTCGACGAGTACAAGCGGCTCGGCTACGTCTCGATGAACTACCCGCGCTCGGCCTCGCGCACGGTCGAGTACGCCTACGACGACTTCTGCGTCGCGCAGGTGGCGCGGATGTTGGGGAAGACGGAGGAGAGCCGAAAGTACCTTGAGCGGTCGAAGAACTGGTTGAACGTCTGGAGTGCGGAGACGCGCTCGGCCCGGCCGCGCTTCGAGGACGGCCGCTGGCTCGCGCCCTTCACGGCCGCGCACTTCTACCCCGACAAAGATTTCAGCTACTGGGACGCGCCCTTCTACGAGGGGAGCGGCTACATTTATGGCACGTACGTCCCGCACGACGCCCAGGGGCTCATCGAACGGCTCGGCGGGGACGAAAGGTTTGTCGAATGGCTCGACGCCTTCTTTAACAACCCGCCGACGCGCGAACAGGGTTTCAACCCGGGACTCTACAACCACAACAACGAACCGAACTTCCTCGCGCCCTTCCTCTACACGCACGCCGGCCGCCCCGACCGCACGCAGGAGCGCGTCCGGCGCATACTCGACACGGAGTACATGACCGGGCGCGGCGGGCTGCCCGGCAACGACGACAGCGGCGCGATGTCTTCGTGGTACGTCTGGGGCGCAATCGGCCTCTACCCGAACGCGGGCCAGCCCTTCTACTACATCGGCAGTCCCCTCTTCGAGCGCTCGACCATCGACCTCGGCTCCGGCCGCACTTTCATTGTCGAAGCACAGAACGTCTCGGCCGCGAACGTCTACGTCCAATCGGCGACGCTCGACGCCCGCCCGCTCGAACGCGCGTGGCTCAAGCACGAGGAGATCGCGGCCGGCGGCCGCCTCATCTTAAACATGGGGCCGAAGCCCTCGGCGTGGGGACGCGGTGAAAGACCGCCTTCGATGTCAGGTCAACAATGAGAGCATCTCAACACAGAGACACAGAGACACGGAGACACGGCTGGTTGAGCTATCTGCTCGGGGCTGTGTCTCTGTGTCTCTGTGTCTCTGTGTTGAATGGCGCGCTCTGCGCTCAAGCACAGTCCCCGCAGAGCACGCAGACGGTCGAACGCGTCGTCCATGTCGCGCCGCTCGCGCCGGACGACGAGCGTTACGTCTACGTCCCCTTCGAAGTGCCGCGCGGCGCCGCCCGCATCAACGTCAGCTACGAATACGCGCGCGAGGGCGGGGCGAACACGATTGACCTCGGCCTCTTCGACGCGCGCGGCTTCCGCGGTTGGAGCGGTGGCCGGCGCTCCGAGTTCTTCATCACGCGCGCAGAGGCGACGCCCGGCTATCTGCCCGGCGCATTGCCCGCCGGCCGTTGGCGCGTCGTCCTCGGCCTCTACAAGGTCGCGCCCGCGGGCGTGGACGTTAAAGTTAAAATCTCAATCGAGACGGGGGAGGCC
This sequence comes from Pyrinomonadaceae bacterium, assembly GCA_045807865.1. GTDB lineage: Bacteria > Acidobacteriota > Blastocatellia > Pyrinomonadales > Pyrinomonadaceae > QHXN01. The sequence goes on along the minus strand of JBJMGP010000037.1, from coordinate 13,505 downwards.
GGGCCGGGTCGGCGCGCCCCCACACCGCGCACGACACGTCGCACGACGAGTCTTCGTCGCGAAGCGGCCGGCGCTCAGCCGCGCTGGTTCGCGGGCGACCTGCACATGCACACCGTCCACAGCGACGGCGACTGGACGGTGCCGAGGCTCGCCGCGGCCGCTCGCGCGGCGGGGCTCGACTTCATCTTCGTCACGGACCACAACACTTCGAGCCACCACGCCGAGGTTGACGAAGCCAACGCGGGCTCTCGTCCACCACTCGTCATGCGCGGCGAGGAGGTGACGACCTACGGCGGGCACGCCAACGCGTGGGGCCTGCCCGCGGGCGGGTGGGTGGACTTCCGCGTCCGGCCCGGCGACTCTGCCGCGATGTCGCGGGTCGCCGCGCGCGCGCATCGGTTAGGCGCGCTCATCTCCGCCAACCACCCGCGCGCCCTGTGCGGCGGATGCAGTTGGAGCTACGGGGAGGCTTTGAAGGAGTTCGACGCGTTCGAGGTCTGGAACGGCGAGTGGGACCCGACGGACGAGGCGGCGCTCAAGATTTGGGATGCGCTGTTGCAACGCGGGCTCAGGCTGACGGCCGTCGCTTCGAGCGACTCGCACCGCGAACAGAATCCCATCGGTCGGCCGACGACGCACGTCGCGGCCGAGGAGTTGACGCAGACAGCGCTGCTCGGAGGCATCCGCCGCGGCCGCGTCTACCTGACTCACGAAGCGCCCGGCATGCCTGTCGAGTTCGAGGCTGCATCGGGCGAACTCGGGCCGGGCCGGGCGGCCGGCGCGCGCACCGGTATCGGCGGGGAGATACGTCTGACCAAGCCCGGCACTTTGATCTTTTTCGTCCGAGTCGGCGTCGCGCCAGTCGCCATGGAGGCCCCGCCCCGGCCCTCGCCCATCCGGCGCGGCTCGCCCGTCTCGCTCGTCTCGGGCGGCCGTGTGATTCGCACCTGGCAGGCGGACGCGCTGACGGAGGTGTTCGAGGTCGAGTGCGAGAAGGACGGCTACTACCGCCTTGAAGTGCGCGACGGTGCGGGCGCGATGCTCGCCCTGACCAATCCTATCTACGTCAAAGTCGGAGCGCGGCCTTAGACGGATACGCATCTACTGTTGCGGCGCGAGGCGGAAGGTTCTCGCCTCGCCCGCGGCGAGCGAGACTTCCGGCTGCGGCTGAAGCGGGAGCGTCTGCGGCGTGAAGTCAGGACGGAGGATGAGCACGCGCAGGAGTTTGAGGTGACCGCACGTCCCGCCCGAGGCCGTTGCCGGATGAGGATGACAGCGCGCCGTGACCGATTCGACCGAGTCGGTCGTAAAACCCTTCGGCAGACGGATGCCCGTGCGATAGTTGCCGCTGCGCTCGATGCGCAGGCGCGGCTCGCCCATGTCGGACTTGTAGAGGCCGGGGTGTCCCTTCAACTTCACGTCGAAGGCGATGGCCGCGCCGTCCTGCTGTGAGGCGGCCTCGACGTAGAGGTACTCGCGCGGGTCTGCGACGGTGTTGATGTCGGACGGCGCGTCGCCGATGCGTCCCTCGCGCTGTAGCTCGTCGGTCATGGCGCGATAGGTCTGCGGAAAGCGATCCATCACGCTCTCGCGCGTCGCCGCTTCGAGCCGCGCGCGGACCGGGGCCGGCGCGAAGCGGACGGCCGAGCAGGCGAGGTCGGAGAAGTTGTTATTGTCGGAGGCGACCGCGAGCAGAGGATGCTCGCCGCCCGTGCGCTGGCCTTTGAAGTTCTTGGTCTCGTGCTGCACCCCTTGAAAAGTCTCCGAGACGACCTTCCCCGCGCGGGCACGCAGCTCGTAGACCCACTCGATGTCCGTCCCGCGCCCCCAGCGCGCGAAGAGCGCGGCCGTCTGCGTCCCGCCGTCCTCGTTGGTGAAGACGACGGTGTAGCGGTAGACCTTGTCCGCGCCCTCGCGCAAGACCTCGTAGTACATCAGGAGCGGGATGTCGGTGAAGTGGTCGATGGTGTTGGCGCGCGCGTAGAGCACGGGCGCGTGTGCGAGCGCGTAGACGTGCTCCTCCGCCTCGGGCGTCGCGAAGTCAACGGGGATCTGGATGTTCAGCGACTTCACCTCCGCACGACGCGCGCCGGCGGCCGAGCGCTCCGGGTGGAGCGCCACCGCGACCCTGTGCTTACCCTTCGGCAGCCGCCCGAGCAGCACACGGTACTGGTAAAGACCTTCGCCGGCCCAGAGCAGCACGTCCTGGTTGTACGCGCCGTCAACCAGCACGACGAGCGCCGCCGCCTCGGAACCTTTACGCGACCAGGAGGCACCCGGCGCAGCCGCCTCGATTTCAAGCGTGGCCTCCTGGTCGCCGGGCGTCTCGAAGGTCTGCGCGGCGAGCGGCGCCGGAGTCTGCGGCGCGGCCGGCGTGCAGGGGTTCTGCGCCTGCGCGGCCGGAGGCGCGCAGACGGCCGCGAACAGAATGAGCAGGCACAGCCGTAGACGATCCCAGTTTGTTCTCATTTAAAAAGGGTTCGGCCCCGCGGGGCCGCCGAGAGATTTTGTTCGGTCGAGCGCGGAAGTCTCGGCCGTCAAGCTACGTTAATCCCGCCGGCTTTTCAAGCCTAAATTTTCACCGCGGCTTTAGAGAAATTTCTCTTCGGCTTAACAGGACATGAGCTATAATCCGCCGCACGCCTGAAGGGGTCGGCATTGCCGTCGAGTTTGCAAATAAATTCGTGACGCCGCCCCGCCCGAGACACACCCTTTAAGACGAGTAAGACCTAAAAGAACTTTCGACCCCTCGCGGCCGGCCCCGGCCCGACCAGGAGAAAATCATGTTGCGAAGAGTCTCCCGCGTTACCGCTTGTCTGCTGTTCGTCTCCGTCCTGGCCCTGCATGCTTTCGCGCAAGTCAACACCGCGAGCGTGACGGGGCTGGTCACGGACACGGCGGGCGCCGTCGTCCCCAACGCCTCGGTGACCTTGAAGAACAAGGCGACCAACGTCGAGACCACGGCCACGACCGACAGCTCCGGCTACTACAACTTCGCCAGCGTCCCCGTCGGGGCGTACACCGTCACGGTCGAGCGCCCGGGCTTCAAGCGCGTCGTGCTCGAAGAGGTCAAGCTCGAAGTCGGGCAGAAGGCGCGCGTGGACGCCGCGCTCGAAGTCGGCGCCGTGACCGAGACCGTGACCGTCACCTCGGCGACGCTCCTGTCGACGCAGGAGGCGACGACCGGCGGCGTCATCGAGAACCGCATGGTCACGCAGCTCCCGCTCTCGGGGCGCAACTGGGACGACCTCATCAGCCTCGTCCCCGGCGTGCAGTCCGACCGCTACACCGAGGAGGGCGGCGGCACCGCCAACGGCCGCACGGGCGGCGCCAACGTCCACGGCGTCCGCTCGCTCCAGAACAACTTCGTCCTCGACGGCGTGGACAACAACTCGATCTCGGAGAACGTGCAGGAGCTGACGACGCAGGTCGCGCGCCCTTCGGTCGATTCGATTCAGGAGTTCAAAGTCTCGACCAACCCCTACTCCGCCGAGAACGGCCGGAGCCCCGGCGCGCTCATCTCCGTCACGACCAAGTCGGGCACGAACGTCTTCCACGGCACGCTCTACGAGTTCCACCGCAACCGCGTCTTCGACGCCAACAACTTCTTCAACAACCGCGCCGGCGCGCGCAAGCCGCAGAACATCCAGAACCAGTTCGGCGGCAACTTCGGCGGCCCGGTCGTCCACGACAGGGCCTTCTTCTTCTTCAACTACGAGGGCACGCGCATCCGCAAGGGCTCGACGCGCTTGGGGAACGTGCCGCTCGCGAACGAGCTTCGCGGCGACTTCTCGAACGCGGCGGCCGTTGCCAACCGCATCCCCGGCGGCGCCTACGCGACCCTCTTCGACCGCGTCGGCGACTGCCGCGCGCTGGTGCCTTCGGCCTTCAACGCGAACGGCTCGTTCATCAACAACCAGATTCCGGCGCAGTGCCTCGACCCGCTGGCGCAGAAGGTGCTCGCGCTGCTGCCCGCTCCGAACACGGTGCCCGGCACGGGGCCGCTCAACCTCAACAACTTCATCCGCAACCCCGGCATTCAGGACGACACCGACAGCTACACCGGCCGCTTCGACTGGCAGCAGAGCGCGAAGAACAGCTTCTTCGCCCGCTACACTCTGTCCGACCGCTTCCGCTACGTGCCCGGCATCTTCGGCGGCACCGTGGACGGGACGGGCTCTTCGGCCAACGGGCGCCTCAACATGAAGGGGCAGTCGGCGGCCGTCGGCTGGACGCGCGTCGTCAGCTCGCGGCTCGTCAACGAGTTCCGCCTGGGGTGGGGCCGCAACAACTCGCTGGCCGTGCAGGACCCGTTCGGGACGAACACGCTGGCCGAGTTGGGCTTCCTCGGCGTGCCCGACTCGCCGCTCTACAGCGGCGGCATACCCGGCATCAGCATCTCCGCGCGCGGCGGGACGACCCTGCCCGGCGGGCAGTCGGGCTTCGACCGCCTGGGCTCGCCCGACTTCCTGCCGAAGTCGCAGCGCACGAATCAATTCCAGTGGACTGACAACGTCAGTCTCAGCTACGGCCCGCACCAGTTGAAGTTCGGCGCCGACCTGCGCGGGCCGATGCGCAACATCTACCTCGACGTGCCCTCCCTGCGCGGCACGCTCAACTTCGACGGCAACCGGACGGGCGTCGGCCTCGCGGACTTCCTGCTCGGCTACCCCTCGGGCGCGCAGCTCGCCAACCCGCAGGTCGTCGATTCGCGCCTGAAGATGTTCTCGGGCTTCGTGCAGGACGACTGGAAGGCGAGCCGGCGGCTCACGCTCAACCTCGGCCTGCGCTACGACTACGCGACGTGGCCCTACGAGGGGCGCGACCGTTTGACCAACCTCGACCCGAAGACGGGCCAGCTCTTCACGCCCTCGAACTCGCCGTACGGCCGGAGCCTGATCAACCCCGACCGGAACAACTTCGCGCCGCGCGTCGGGCTCGCCTACCAGCTCAACGACGCGACCGTCCTGCGCACGGGCTACGGCCGCTTCTACATGCTCTTCGAGCGCGCGGGCTCTGAAGACCAGCTCTCCTTGAACCTGCCCTACCTCGTCCAGAACAACGTGACGGCCGCCAACAACAACTCGACGGCCAACAACATCCGACTGCGCACGGGCTTCAACCTCTCGCTCAACCCCGCGTCCGTAGACCCGCGGCTCGTCCGCCTGCGCGCCATCAACCCCGAGGCGGTCATGCCGAGCATCGACCAGTGGAACCTCGGCGTGCAGCGGCTCTTGCCCGGCGACTTCGTCGTCACGGCCGACTACGTCGGGACGAAGGGGACGCACCTCTCCGTGCTGCGCAACCTGAATCAGCAGCTCTTCAACGCGGCCGGCGTCGGCACGGGCGTCATCCCCTACCCCTCCTTAGGCCCCATCGAGTACCGCGACAACGGCGGCAACTCGAACTACCACGGCGGCGAGTTGACCGTGGAGAAGCGCTTCAGCCGCGGCTTCTCGTTCCGCACGGCCTACACCTACTCGAAGTCAATCGACTACGCGCAGGAGCACCTGGCGGCGGGCGGCACGGGCAGCTTCACGCAGAACGCGCGCGACCTGCGCGAGCGGCGCGGGCCCTCCGACTTCGACGTGACCCACCGCTTCGTCGGCAGCTACATCTGGGAGTTGCCCTTCGGCAAAGGTCACGGCTACCTCAACGACGGCCCGCTGGCGCACGTCTTCGGCGGGTGGCGTTTGAGCGGGCTGGCGAACCTGCGTTCGGGCCGGCCGTTCACCGTCGCGGCCAACGGCAACAGCACGGCCCTGGGCGGCGCGCGCGGCGGCGGGCTCGTCAGCGCCTTCGCCGACTGCGTGGGCGACCCCTCGCTCCCTTCGGGCCAGCAGACCATCGACCGCTGGTTCGACACGACGGCCTTCGTCGCGCCTAATCCCGCGCGGCTCGGCAACTGTGGCCGCAACACCGTGCGCGGCCCGGGCCTGACGAACTTCGACGCGTCGCTGGCGCGCGTGTTCGACTACTTCGGCGAGAACAGGGAGTTGGAGTTCCGCTGGGAGGTCTTCAACGTCCTCAACACGCCGCAGTTCGGCCTGCCCGACCGGAACATCTCGGGCACGGCGGCCGGCCGCATCTCCACGCTCGCCGGCGACCCGCGCGTGATGCAGTTCGCGCTCAAGTTCAACTTCTGAGGGAGTGCAGCAGGCAGCAGGCAGATGGCAGTAGGCAGTTGCGAGGCTTCGGGGCTAAACTGCCTACTGCCATCTGCCTGCTGCCTACTTCTTTTCGGAGGTCTTATGACAGTCTCGACACACACGGGCGGGGACAAGCGGCCGGAGCAATTTCGCGACTACAAGGCGGAGGCGCGCGCGTGCGTCAAGGAGTTCTACCGGCTCAACCACACGCTCCAGACCTTCGACGCCGTGCTTGAGAAGAAGCGGCGGTACCTCGCGCTCGACCACGCCGAGATGGGTGTCTGGGAGGCGATGGAGCATCTGAACGCGCTCGTCGACGACAGCGACCCAGACATCGACGTGCCGCAGATCGAGCACAACCTCCAGACCGCCGAGTCGATCCGCGCCGCCGGCCACCCGCGCTGGTTCATCCTCGCCGGCCTCATCCACGACCTCGGCAAGGTGCTCACCCTCTTCGGCGAGCCGCAGTGGGCCGTCGTCGGCGACACCTTCCCCGTCGGCTGCCGGTTCGACGAGCGCGTCGTCTACCACGAGTTCTTCGCCGACAACCCTGACAGCGGGAACCCGCTCTACCAGACGCCCTGCGGCGTCTACGAGGAGGGCTGCGGCTTAGATCAGGTTCACTTCTCCTGGGGCCACGACGAGTACCTCTATCACGTCGTCAAGGACTACCTGCCCGAGGAGGCGCTCTACATGATTCGCTACCACTCGGCCTACGCCGTCCACCGCGAGCGCGCCTACGGGCACCTGTTGAGCGGACACGACCGCGAGATGTTCCGCTGGGTGCGCGCCTTCAACCCGCACGACCTCTACTCCAAGGCGGCCGAGCGCCCCGACGTGAACGCCCTCAAGCCCTTCTACGAAGAGCTCGTCGCCGAATTCTTCCCGGCCAAACTGCGCTGGTGAACAACGCCCGGTAGAAACATTATGAAGAGGCTGACTTTCGTCCTCGTCGTTCTGGCCGCCGCCCCTTCGGCGGCCTTCTGCGTCCTGCGCGCGCCGAAGGTTGAAGCGGGGCGCGCCGCCGTGCGGCTCGTCACGCGCGAGGTGTCACTCGGGCGCGAGCAGGCGGGAGAGTTGAAGGGCACGCGCGCGGTCTCGCCCGACCGAAGGCACGTCGCCTTCGTGGCCAAGGTCGCGAATGGGGAGGCGGCCTACGTGGACGGCGTCGCCGGCAAGCCCTACCCCTCGATTGCCAACGACCCCCTGAGCGAGGCGGGCACACTCCACCCCTTCACCTTCAGCCGCGACGGGAGCCGCGTGGCCTACGTCGCCATCCTTTCGGACGAGCGGACGGCGCGCGGGCCGCGGCTCGTCGTCCTGGACGGCAAGGAGGGGCCGGTCTTCGACAACATCTGGTCGGGGGGCTTAGTCTTCAGCGACGACGGCAGGCACTTCGCCTACACGGCCGGGCGCGGCGGCAAGCTCTTCGCGGTCGTGGACGGTGCCGAGTACGGCCCTTACGAGCGCGTCGGCACGCCGGACTTCAGGGAGTATAAAGACCGCGGGTTCGTCTTCGGCTTCGACGCGACGCGCGGCGGGCGCCTGCTCTTCGTCGCCAACGGCCAGGAGTACGCGGCGGATGACATGAAGGGGCGCGAACTGTTCTTCGGCGAGCAGCAGGCCCGCGACCCGCGCGAGGTCGTGCGCGAAGGCAAGCACTGGGTCGTGTGGGAGGGGCACGAAGTCGGGCCTTTTGACGAGGAGATCGGACCGAGTTCGATTGACGTGGCGCCGCGCGCGGGCGGCGGCTCGCTGGTGACGTTCGAGGGGAAGCGGGGCGAGAAGCAGATCGCGGTCGTGGACGGCGTCGTCGGACAGCCCTACGACTACGTCGGCCGGATTTACGTGAGCCCCGGCGCCGCGCACACGCTCTACCCCGCGCGCAGGGGCGAAGACTCGTTCGTCGTCTTCGACGGCAGGGAGGGGCCGAAGTTCTCCAACGTCGAGATGGACTACGGCGGACAGCCCTTCAGCCCCGACGGCCAGCACTACGCCTACGCCGCCTTTAGCCAGACCGGCCCCGACGCGGAGAAGTTCCTCGTCGTCACGGACGGCAGAGAGGGGAAGCTCTACGACTACGTCACGAGCGTCACCTACACGCCCGACGGCGCGCACCTCCTCTACCTCGCCTACGAACGCGCGCGCAAGAAGTCCTTCCTCGTGCGCGACGGCGAGGAGGTCGCCGCCTACGACCAGATGCCCGACTCAAGCGGCATCCGCTTCGGCCCCGACGGCAAACGCATGTACTTCCGCCTGCGGAAGGAAGAGGGCGGCATGGACGGCGTGGTGGTGGACGGCCGCGCCTATCTCTACGACGACGTGAAAGACGTGGAGTTCAGTCCCGACGGGCGGCACGTCGTCTTCAAGGCGCAGCGCGGGCGCGGCTGGGTGATGGTCGTGGACGGCAAGGAGTCCGAGTTGTACCAGCCCGACGGCGAGAAGGGCGAGGTCGGCTGGAGCCGCGACGGACGGCTCGCCTTCGGCCAGGAGGGCGGGCGCGTGGCCTACGTCGGCCGCAAGGGCGGGAAGGAGTTCGTGGTGTCGGACGGCGCCGCGTCGGGCGCGCCGTACGATTCGGTCGCCAACCTCGCCTTCACGCCGGACGGACGGCACGTCGTCTACACCGCGCGCCGCGCGGGCAAGTCCCTCGTGGTCGTGGACGGCGTCGAGAGTCGCGAGTACGACGCCTTCCTCCCCGCCGGTCGGGACGAGAGCGAAGGTCACCTCAACGTCGAGGGCGCCGCGGCGCTCAGCATCCTCGCGCGCCGCGGGCCGGAGCTTGTGCGGGTGGAGATCGAGATCGCCGGGGGCTGAGTCGTGCGTCAGGGCGCCGCTTTGTGCGCGTGGCTGATCCAGGTGAAGATCATGACCCAGAGCGTCAGCGCGAGCGTGAAGAGCGGGAACTGTAAAGGCAGCGGCAGGCTGTAGACGAACAGGACGACCGGCAGCCAGAAACCCAGACCGCTGACGACCGTGGGCAAAACCTTCCGCGTGTAGAAGTCGAGGCTCAGCACGCGCGGCATCCCCGTCAGGCGATAGCCCGCGTGCCTCCACTCGAAGATGACGACGGTGAGCGGGATGGAGACGAAAGGCGTGAAGACGAACTGGTCAAACGCAGCCTTCTTGAAGACGGTCATGAAATCGACCCCGCCGCCGAACGCGAGCGCCTGCGCGCGGTAGAGCGCGTCCACCATCATCCCCATCAAGCCCCAGAAGCAGAGGCCGAACGCCAGGCCGCCCAAGTTCTCACGCCTGACCCGGCCGCGCTGGAAGACCAAGACCGTCAAAAGCTCCGGCAGCAACCCGCCCGCCAGCGCGCCCGAGACCAGCGAGAAGAGGTAGCCGCCCGCGCGCTTGAACTCGGCGAGGCGCGCCAGCCACGCGCGCGCCGGCTCCCAGAAGTAGTACGCGAGGACGACCGAGACCACGGCCGCCTGGATGAACAGCGCCGGGACGAGGTTCGCGCGTGCGGCGCGCAGGCCGACGGCGAGCGGCCGCTCGTCCTTCATCTTGGCGCCGCCGCCGTCCGGCGCCTGTGTCACCGCCCCCTCGCGAGTCATCACTTTAACTGGCAGATGTCGAGGACGTTCATGTCCGTGTAGTCGAGGTTCTCGCCGCCCATCGCCCAGATGAACGAGTAGCTCGAAGTCCCGCAGCCCATGTGTATCGACCACGGCGGCGAGACGACCGCCTCCTCGCCCGAGAGCACGAGATGCCGCGTCCGCTCCGGCTCGCCCATGAAGTGCATCACGCGCTGCCCCTCCTTCAGGTCGAAGTAGAAATAGACCTCGCTCCGGCGGTCGTGCAAGTGCGGCGGGCAGGTGTTCCAGACGCTCCCCGGCTTGAGGAGCGTCACGCCCAGGAGCAGCTGCGAGGACTTGCAGACGGCCGGCACGACGTACTGATAGATCGTCCTCTCGTTCGAGGTCTCCGGCGAGCCGAGGTTCAGCGGCACGGCCTTCCCGACCGAGATGTGGACGACCTCGAAGCGCGCGTGCGCGGGCGTGGACGCGAGGTAGAACTTTGCCGGGCTCCCCGAGTCGGCCGACTCGAACGTCACCTCCGAACTCCCCAGAGGGACGTAGAGGCAGTCCTTCGGGGCCAGCTCGTAGCGTGTGCCGTCAACGGTCACGACTCCCACCCCCGCGCCGACGTTGACCGCGCCCAACTCCCTCCGCTCAAGGAAGGGCTTGCCCTTCGCCGAGGCCGGCTCCTGCTGCGCGGGAAGCTGAAGCGGCGAACCCGCGGGCGAGGCGCCGCCGATGACGAAGCGCTCGTAGTGCAGGTAGTTGAGGCGCAGCTCGCCTTCGGCGAACAGTTCGGGGATGTGGTAGCGGTCTCTCAACTCCTCGTTCGACGCGCCCTCGACGGAGCCGGGGTGCGTGGCGTAGTAAGTCTTGCGGAACATCAAAGCCCTCCCTCCAGTGGTTTGAGGACAAGCATAGCTCACTCGGCGCGCCGGCCGCGACAAGAGGAGGGCCCCGGGTGCGTATCGTCACGCACCCGGGGCCCTCCTCTGAATCGTCGAGTTCTCTTCGTCTACTTGCCCGTGGCCTTCTTCTCGGCGCCCTTGCTCTGGTACTCCACCTTCTTGCCCGAGCGCGCTTCGAGGATGGGCAGAGTGGTTCGCACCATCTCCTTGTTGAGTTTGAAGACGGCGACCTGCTCCTTCCCCGCCTCGTCCGTGTACCCGAGCGTGAGGAAGTGGTTCTGCTTCTTCGAGAGCAGAGTCAGGAGGCCGATTGGGCCGAGCAGAATGGTCGTCGCGACGGCGGCGCCCACGCGGCGGCCGGACTTCTGCCCGTACTCCATGTCGATGAAGTGGTCGTACGGGATCGCGGTCGTCTGGTTGTTGCCGTACTTGAAAATGAGCACCTTCTCGTCGGAGGTGACGAGGTGGCCTTTGATCTCTTTCTTGGCCTCCTTGAACTCCGACATCGTGCCGCCGTAGTAGGAGGCGCTGTCCGACATGGCGAGCGCGGTGGAAGCTCCGAACGCCAGGGTGAGAACGAGCATCAGGGACAAAATCTTGAACATGGGGCGAATACCTTTCTGGTTTTGGGTTGAGTGATTTCCGGAGCCGATCCGGGCAGAAGTCAGAGTAAGTCTGCGGGACTACTGCTGAGGAAAAGCGCGGCCGGGCTTTGCTCGTTGCCGCTTCGACTCTGGAATCGATGGGCGAAGCGTGACTGAAACCCGAGGCCGGCGGTACAGGGTATGCCAGTCGGCCGGGCAAGTCAATTCGCCTCTGCAAAGGATAGGGGCGAGGTGGCGGCGGCGGCGGCAGACGTGTAGCAATTATCAAAGTGTCACACGGCAGGCCGACGTTTGTCCGCCCCTCCCCTACCCTGAATCTGCTCTTTGGTTGAGACCTGCTCGTAGAAGGGACTTCCCCAGGAAGAAAGCGTTGGCAATCCTGGGCGGCGGGCTGGGCGTCATCAGCGCCGCTTCCACGGACGGTGCGGGTGATCTGTCCCAGCCCGCGGCGACGGTGATGGCGGCGGCGGCGTACGCGGGGGCCGGTGCTTTAGTCGGCTGGGCGCTCGGGGGAGGAAAGAGACGGGTACTCATTTATCAAGCGCGGTGATGAGACCGTCGCCCGCGGTGCGCCTTGGCGGAAGGTTCGCTCTTCGGAGGCACACATGGCGGCGGGGCGGAGACTTCGAAGTCTCCGCCCCGCCGTTGCAACGTCGAATTCGGCACTAACGGAGGGTTATCAACCCCCGCCGGCTATGGTCGGCCGCCGCGACTTAACCTCTGATCGGGCTGACAATGATGGGAGTCCGATCCGGGTTGGTGTTGTTATTATCGTCCTCGCTCAGCGACCAGATGATCGCCCCGCCCACTTCGGCGACGAAGCCGACGACGCCGAACCAGAACCAGCCGCCCTTCTTCTTGTCGTCGTCGTCGTTCTGCTGCGGCGTGCCGGCGCCCGCGGTCTGTCCCGCGGTGACCAGCTTCGTCGTGTTACCCGACCGCAGCTCGACGCTTCCCTCGGTGACCTTGACCAACGTGCCCCGGCCGGTGACCTGGAGGGTGAAGACGGTGGCGGCCGCCTCATTCGCCGTCACCAATTCGCCTTTCGTGTTGAAGACGGCCGCCACGCCCTCCGGCTTGGAGACCGTGATCGACCCCGCGTCCAGAGTACCGCCGAGCTTCAGCTCGCCGAAGTCGATCAGGCCGGCGGTCTCGGGCGAAAGGCGGACGCGCCCCGCGGCGCCGAGGTTGAGCAGCGCGCCGGAGTCCTTCCCCGTCGCGAACCGGCTGCCCGGGAAGACCGTCACACCGGACGGGGCCTCCTGCCCGTTGATTTGGACTTGCCCGAAGGCGGTTAACTCACCCATCAGACGCCCCGGCGCCTCCGCCACCTTGACCGGCGCGGCGAAGACCGGCGACGCGAGCAGGCACAGCGTGAGACACAGTGCGGCCGCGGTGCGACCCTTTGCAAAGATTTTCATCATCTACCTCCCCTATCCAAGCTTTATGAGTGTGGGCTGTGAAGCCCCACGTTCAAAATGTTAAGACTGCAACGGACGCGCGTCGGGGAGTCGCACGTCTCGTCCATAAGATCACCGCCCGGGTTCGGGCGAGACTATAACATACCCGCCCGCTTCCGCAATATGTTTGGAGACGTGAGGGCCGGAGCTTTCGCGAAAAATTCTCCGGCGGCCCCGGCGCCCGCGGCAAGTATAATGGCCCCATGCCCGAGTACCTTGATACAGAGGCGTGGAGCCGGCGCCACCTCTTCAGACTCTTCAAGGATTACGACGAGCCGTACATCAACGTCTGCGCGGACGTGGATGCCACGTCCCTGCTCGCGTTCGCCCGGGAGCGTCGGTTCTCCTTCTTCGTCACTTACCACTTCCTTTCCACGAAGACGGCCAACGAGGTCGAGCCGTTTCGCTACCGCCTGCGCGGCGAGCGCGTGCTCGTCCACGAGCGCGTCCACGCCGGGGCCATCGTCCTGCTCCCGGACGACAGCTTCACGTTCGTCTACTTCGACTACACGGAGGAGTTCGGCGCCTTCCACGCGAACGCCCGGGCGTCGGTCGAAAGGGCAAGGGCGGAGCCGCCCCCGCTCGACGCGCGCGCGGGGCAGGACGACCTCATCTACCACTCGGTCATTCCGTGGGTCTCGTTCACGAGCATCTCGCACGCGCGCGACTCAAGGCATCTGAGCGGCATCCCCAAGGTCTCCTTCGGCAAATACCGCGACGTGGGCGGCCGGACGTTGATGCCCGTCTCGGTCGAGGCGCACCACGCCCTGATGGACGGACTGCACGTCGGGCGTTACTTCGAGCGGCTGCAAAGCCACTTCGACAACCCGCGCGCCGCGCTCGGGCTCTGAGGCAC
>JBJMGP010000036.1:0-5349 GCA_045807865.1 Pyrinomonadaceae bacterium | reverse complement strand
TTCATCGACGAGGTTGACCAGACGCTCACGCTCGACGGCCTGCGCCTTCTGCATGAGCGCAACCGCGGGCGGCAGCATGCCACTCTTGACTAATCTCCTCCGCCTGTTCATTCTTTTCCGGCAGGTCGTGTCCTGGCAGCTTCCGAAATCCTTCTATCGAACTTTCCGTTCAGCGTACAGGTGATGAACAAAGCGGAGGCGGCGCGCGCCGCCGTAGAGCCCGGGGGGCGGGCGCCCCTCAACTACTTCAACTATTTCACGGAGATCGAAGACGCCTTCATCCGCCGGCGGGGGCGGCATCTGCTTTTGAGCCCGATGGACTGGGCGCTCATTGAAAGTTGGAAGGAGATGGGCGTGCCTCTGCACGTCGCGCTGCGCGGCATCGAAAAGTCGTTCGACTCCTACGAGTCGAAGCCGCGCAAGCGCACCGTCAAGTCGCTCTTCTACTGTCAGGAAGAGGTCGAAGCGCAGTTCGCCGAGTGGCTCGAATCGCAGACCGGCGCGCACGCGCCCGCGGCGGACTCCGCACCGTCCGAGGGCGGCGCGGACGCCGCCGATAAAGTTGAAGAGGGCGTGCGCGGCCTGCCTTTCCCGCGCGAGGTCATCGCCGCGCACCTCGCAGACTGCCAGGCGGGGCTCGCGCGCGCTTTGGAGAAGAGAAGCGCCGTTGCGGGCGCAGACTCCCTGACCGAAGCTTTCGCGCGGGCGGGCGCGCGGCTCGCCGAGCTGTCGGAAGATTTTAAACGCGCGGCGCGCCCGGACGCAGAGCTTCTGGAAGGCTCGCTCACCGATCTGGAATCGTTGATAGACCGCGCGCTGCGCTCGGCGCTTGCGGAGGCGGAGGTCGAGGCGGCGCGCGCCGCGGCCGCCGAGCAGCTGCGCTCCTACAGGGCGCGGATGGAGCGCGCCACCTACGAGCAGACGCTCGACAACCTTCTGGCGAAGTCTTTGCGCGAAACGGCCGGCGTCCCGCGGCTGAGCCTGTTCTACCTCTAAAACACAAACTCCCCCGAGGGGTTGAAGGAGCAATCCAGATGGCGAAAGTTCAGATCAAGCGCGTGGGCGTCTTCTCCTGCGCCAAAATATATTCCATCACGCTGGCCGCGATGGGCCTGCTCATCGGCATCATCTACGGCCTGATCTTCATGGTGCTCGGCGGCGCGATGCTGGCCGGCGGCGGGAGCAATTCGGGCATGGCCGGCGGGAGCAGCTTCGTCATCGGGCTCGTGATGATGATCGCCATTCCCGTCTTTTATGGCTTCGTCGGCTTTATCGGGGGCCTCATCGGCGGCGTGGTCTACAACGTCGCGGCCGGGGTCGTCGGCGGGCTCGAACTGGAACTCGAAAACATGGACGGCACCGGCTACGCCCCGCCCGCGCCCAACTATGGCGACCAGCCGCCCTACACGCCGGGGCAGCAGCAACAGTATCCGTACTGAAGGCGTGAGCCGTGAGGGGGCGTGAACCGTGAACCGTAAACCGTGACCAGTTAAAAGCAGTTCCTATCTCGTCACAGTTTACGGTTCACGGTTCACGGGTTATCTGAATGAAGAGTCGATTTCGTCGGCCGCGGCGCGAGGCGGCGGCAGGGGCGAGCGGGGGGCTGCGTGCGGGCGCGGTGCTCGACGTGAGGGTCGAGCGCATCCTGCCGGGCGGCGTCGGGCTCGCGCACGCCGAAGGGGCGACGCTCTTCGTCTCTCTGGCCGCGCCGGGCGACCTCGCGCGCGTGCGCGTCGAATCGACCAGAGGGCGCGCGGCCTTCGCCTCCATCGTCGAGGTGCTCGAACCTTCTAACGTGCGCGCCGAGCCGCCCTGCCCATACTTCGGGCGCTGCGGCGGTTGCGACTTCCAGCAGTTGACCTACGGGGCGCAGCTCGCGGCCAAGGCCGAGATCATCCGCGACTCCCTGCGGCGCGTGGCGCACACGGAGCCGCCCGACGAGATCGAGGTCGTGCCCTCGCCCGAGGTCTGGCGCTACCGCTCGCGCGCGCGCTGGCAGCACGACGCGGTGCGCAGGCACCTCGGCTACTACGAGCGCGGCTCGCACCGCGTCTGCGACGTGGCCGAGTGTCCCGTGGCCGCGCCGCCCGTGGCCGAACGTCTGCTACGTCTGCGCGAAATGATGTCGGAGGGGAGTCTGCCGCAGGCCGCGGAGTTCGAGGCGGTGGCGGGCGACGAAGGGGTCGCGCTCGACCCCGCGGTCGAGCCCGAAGACGAGCGGGAGCAGTTGCGCCGCATAGGCGGCGAGACCTACCGCTTCGACGCCGGCTGCTTCTTCCAGATCAACCACGCGCTGTTAGAGCCGCTCGTCGCGGAGGGCCTGCGCGGCACGTCCGGCGGCGGCGAGACCGCGCTCGACCTCTACAGCGGCGTCGGCCTCTTCACGCTCCCGCTCGCGCGCCGCTTCCAAAGGGTCGTCGCCGTCGAGGGCCACCCCGCCTCCGCCGTGTACGCCCGCCGCAACCTCTCTGAAGCCACACTCGCGAACGCGCGCGTGGAGACCTCCGCCGTCGGCGAGTGGCTCGCCCGCCACGCGGATGAACTCGGCCGCGCCGACTTCATCCTCCTCGACCCGCCCCGGGCCGGGGCCGAACCCGAGGCCGTCCGCGGCATCATCGCCCTCGAACCCGCACACATCTCCTACGTCTCCTGCGACCCCGCCACCCTCGCCCGCGACCTCCGCCAACTCCTCGACGCCGGCTATCGCATCGACTCCCTCCGCGCCTTCGACATGTTCCCACAGACCCACCACGTCGAGACGGTCGTCCACCTCTTCCGCGCTGATGCCGACTCTGGCCGCCGCACGTGAACACGGAAGGGCAGGGCGTGGAGTGAGTGAGCGCGCGCCGTGCTTGCCGCGGTGGGCGCTCTGTAATAAAGTCCTGACGCCGCAGGTCACACAATCCAGCCAACATTTCGCCGGAGGTCTCAATGCGTCTGCTTCGTCTGCGTCCCCTCGCCGCGTTTCTTCTGCTCTGTGCCGTTTTGTCCGCGCAGGCGTTACCGCCGCAGGACGGCAAGGCCGTCTCGGGCTTCTCGGCCGCGCGGGCCGGGCAGCAGCGCGCGCTCGAAGCGCGTTTCGACGCGCTGCTCAAGAAGGAGAACCTGCGCGAGTGGATGCGCCGCCTCTCCTCGCGCCCGCACCACGTCGGCTCGCCGCACGACAAGGATAACGCGGAGTTCATGGCCGGCCTCTTCCGCTCGTGGGGCTACGACGCGCAGGTCGAGACCTTCGACGTGCTCTTCCCGACGCCGAAGACGCGCGTGCTTGAGCTGACCGCGCCCGTGCGTTACGCGGCGCGCCTGAGCGAGCCGACGTTGAAGGAGGACGCGACCTCCGCGCAGACCTCGGAGCAGCTCCCCGTCTACAACGCCTACTCGATTGACGGCGACGTGACGGGGCAGCTCGTCTACGTCAACTACGGCGTGCCGCGCGACTACGACGAGCTTGAGCGGCGCGGCATCGACGTGAAGGGCAAGATCGTGCTCGCGCGCTACGGCGGCTCCTGGCGCGGCATCAAGCCGAAGGTGGCGGCCGAGCACGGCGCGGTCGGATGTCTCATCTATTCAGACCCGCGCGACGACGGATATTTTCAAGGCGACGTTTACCCTCAGGGCGCCTACCGCAGCGAGTGGGGCGCGCAGCGCGGCTCGGTCGCGGACATGCCCCTCTTCCCCGGCGACCCCTTGACGCCCGGCGTCGGCGCGGTGAAGGGCGCGAAGCGGCTCGAACTGAAGAGCGCGCCGACCTTGACGAAGATTCCGGTGATGCCCATCTCGTACGGCGACGCGCAGCCCCTGTTGCGCGCGCTGGGCGGCCCCGTCGCGCCCGCCGCGTGGCGCGGCGCGCTGCCCCTGACGTACCACCTCGGCCCCGGCCCCGCCGCCGTCCACCTCAAGCTCGAATTCAACTGGGACACGAAGACCATCTACGACGTGGTCGCGCGCCTCAAGGGCTCGGAGCGCGCGGACGAGTGGGTCGTGCGCGGCAACCATCACGACGCGTGGGTCAACGGCGCCGAAGACCCCGTGAGCGGCATGGTCGCGCTCCTCGAAGAGGCGCGCGCCGTCGGCGAGCTGGCGAAGGCGGGCTGGAGGCCGAAGCGCACCATCGTCTACTGCGCGTGGGACGGCGAGGAGCCGGGCCTCCTCGGCTCGACCGAGTGGGCCGAGGCGCACGCCGAAGAGTTGCAACGACACGCCGTCGTCTACGTCAACTCCGACTCGAACGGGCGCGGCTTCCTCGGCGTCGGCGGCTCGCACACCTTGGAGAAGTTCGTCAACGAGGTGGCGCGCGACGTGACCGACCCGGAGAAGCAGATCACGGTCTGGGAGCGCGAGCGCGCGTCGAGGATGCTCGAAGGCTCGGCGGACGAGCGGAAGGAGTTGCGCGAGCGCGCGGACTGGCGCATCTCCGCGCTCGGGTCGGGCTCCGACTACACGCCCTTCCTGCAACACCTCGGCGTGGCCTCGCTCAACATCGGCTTCGGCGGCGAGGACGGCGGTGGCTCCTACCATTCCATCTACGACTCGTTCGAACACTACACGCGCTTCGGCGACCCGGGCTTCGACTACGGCGTCGCGCTCGCGCAGGTGGGCGGCCGCGTCGTGCTCCGCTTCGCCGAAGCCGACACGCTGCCCTTCGACTTCGGTAACTTCACGGACACGGTCGCGCGCTACGTGCAGGAGGTCACCAAGCTCGCCGAGACGACGCGCAACGAGATCGCCGAGCGCAACCGCATGCTCTCCGAAGGGACATACAAGGCCGTCTACGACCCGACCGAGACCTACGTGCTGCCGAAGGAGGAGGCGCTCCCCGCCGCCGCGCCCGACCTCGCGCCGCTCGGGCGCGCGCTCACAAAGCTTCAGGAGAGCGCGAAGAGCTACCAGGCGGCCTTCGACTCGCCCGCCGCGCGCGAGCGTCTGAGTTCGTCCGCGGAAACTCAGGCGCGGCTCGACCAGATTTTGATGGGCTTCGAGCGCTCGATGACGCGCGAGGCGGGGCTCCCGCGCCGCCCCTGGTTCAAGCATCAGGTGTACGCGCCCGGCTTCTACACCGGCTACGGCGTCAAGACGCTGCCCGGCGTGCGCGAGGCCGTCGAGCAGCACAACTGGGCCGAGGCCGCCGAGCAGGTCACCATCGCCTCCGCCACCCTCGAACGCGCCGCCGCCGAGATCGACCGCGCGACCGCACTGCTGCAAGGGAAGTAGTTGAAGGTCGTGCGCCGGCCCGCCGCGTGAGCGGCGTCTGAATTTAGCCCGGCCTTTCAAGGCCGGGTTAGGTTGAGGTATACGGCCGCGTCGCGTCAGCGACGCCTGAGCTGGCGCGCAACGTTCAGGCGTCGCTGA
>JBJMGP010000035.1:0-98309 GCA_045807865.1 Pyrinomonadaceae bacterium | reverse complement strand
TGGCCTGCCCGAACTCTGCGATCTCTTCCCAGGTCTCGGCGGCGCAGATGGTGGCGCACACCGCGATCACGAGAATGTCCACCAATTGGTGGAGCTTCGTGCGTTCCCGGCGCGGGTCAGGAACTCCTTCTAAGCTGTCAAACAACGAGAGGGAGACGGGCTCGCTCATCAGGCACTCTCCTTTCCATCCAGTCGAAACTCTCAGGAGAATGCCACAACTCGCTTACTTGAGAAATTTAAGATGCGTTCGCCCTAGAAGGCTTCTTCAAGCCTCTTTTGATCAGCGAGCCATTCTGCTAATTTCTTCAAATTCTCTTGCCCTTTTTGCAAGTGAAAGGTTCCCTTGGTGGGCATTCCGGTTGACAGTTCCTCGCGAATGGCAGCCGCTGTACTTCCGCTGCCTACCTCGGGATTGTCCCGATACAGCTTTTCGATTATCCCTGAAAGTGTTGAATTGGTGACCGTGGGCTTGCTCATTAACTCCCGCAGGGTTTCCAGATAGCGTTCGTACGCCGTCCGATTGGCAGGACTGCTCGTAGGAGGGCTCTTGTCGCCGGGCCCCCGTTGGATTGCCATCATCCCGCCGTTCTGTTGCAGAACATGAGTCAATTCGTGCGCGAGCAGCCTGTCTCCCTCGGGGGTGGAGGGCGCGAACCGGCCTTCCGCGAACACGATGTGATCTCCTACAGTATAGGCGCTCGCATTGAGTTGACCGGCCGATTGTGCCGCCTCCGCATCTATGTGGATTCGAACGCGGCTGAAGTCATGCCCGAACCGTGGCTCCATGAACGTCCGCGCCGCCGCGTCGAGCGGCCGGCCGGCCGAGCGCAGCACCTCATGGATGCTGGATGGTGCTGCTGACGATCCCTCGACGCCCGGCCCGACGTGCGTCATCTGCAAGCGCTCATGTCCGTGGCCCGACTTGCCCGCCTGACACTCAGGGCAAGCCCCGCCGCGGGTGGGAGTCAGCTGGAGTCGCGGCTTAGGCATCCGCATCACCTGCTCTGAGACGCGGTCAGCTTCCTGCTCATAGGCATCGCCCGGGGCGCTCACAGTGAGCTTCGGCCGTAAGGGTGCGCGCTCGCCGGAGAGCACTGGTATAAGGCTGAAGTCGAATGCGACGCCGGGCCCGGAGTGCGAGAGGGTCTGGGCGCCGGGCCGGGAGTCCAGAACTTCAGCCCGGTCGGCGGCGGCCTTCGCGGTCGGCGGCGTACCCTGCCGGGACTGACTCTTAGTCTGCCAGCTCATGAGCCTGTGCCTCTCAGTAAACAAGGCGGGCGATCTGAATGGCGCTGCGGCGAGGTCCTGCGGAAGTGTCACTTACGGAGTAACTGCCACTCGGAAAGCGCGGTAACGATATGCCGGGTGGCAAACGCTGTCAACAAAAAAAGGAGGGATGGGTGTCGGCCCGTCCCTCATCACCTCTTCACAAACTGGCGTCTGTGCAGCGTGCGACCGCCGTCCTTGCATCGGCGGCGCCGGGGCGGGCACGTTCAGCACCCGACCCTTGTTGGCGTGGCTTATATCGCGGGCGCCTTCACCCTTCAACGGTGAACTTCCCTCGCCCGAGTCGCCGGCATTGGACTTACGCCACCTTGCTTCAATTGCGGAGCCGAACACATCACCAGACGTTGCTCTTCGGTCTTTCGCTTGGGGACTGTTAGGGAGCCCCGGCGCCGTGGATACAAGAGAGACGGCGACTCTGAATCCGCCGCTGCCGGAAACTGCTAACGCGCGGGCGCTTACAACGTAGCCTCGCGGAGCCTGAGGTAGGCTAGAAAAAGTGGACGCCATCAAACCGCAGCTTTTAGCATCCCGATTGGAGGTGTCCACGATGGAGAAGTTACCCCGCCAGGTTTACACACTAGAGTTCCGCCAGCAGGCTGTCGCGGCGCGCCGCCCGGCCGCGGGGCTGCTTCACCATTCAGATCGCGGGTCGCAGTATTGCAGCCATGAGTATCAAGCGTTGCTGCGCGGTCACGACATGAGAGCGTCGATGAGCCGCAAGGGTGATTGTTACGACAACGCCCCCGTCGAGAGTTTCTTCGGCACGCTGAAGACGGAGTTGGTGCATCACCGCCGCGACAGGTCGCGCGCCGAGGCCGCGCGCGAGATCATGGAGTACATCGACCTCTTCTACAACCGGCAGCGGCGGCAGGCACGGCTCGGCTACCTGTCGCCCGTCGCTTACACGCAACTGTTCACCCGGCGGCGAGCCGCGGCGTGAACGTTACATGGCGTCCACTTTTGACGACCCACCTCAGTAGAAGTCGCCTTCGGCGTTTAAGGCCGTTCGCTCAAAATGCGTCACACTCATGCATTCACTACCTCGCTGGCATCTAACGCCCGGCATCACCCGCCCGCCCACACCTCCGAAGGAAGATGGAATCCCTCGTGTCGCGGGTCGGGTGCAGGCCGTTGTTAGGCTCGGTGGCCGCGCTCACGCGGGGTCTTCAGTAGTAGGTGATCGTTCGGTAATTCACCTCTATTTCAGTGCGGGGGGTGCTCCCTTTCATCGTCTCCCGCACTACCCGCCTCTTCACCCAGTTGCCGCGCGTGTCAAACTCATAAGTGAAAGCTTCCCGGCTGACCAGTACCCCGTCCCCGTAGCGGAGACTCTCCATCACGTTACCCCTCTCATCATAGCCGCGCCTCCAGCCCATCGCCGGAGTTCCGTCCCCGCGATAAATGACCCACTCCGTCTCCCGTCCTTTTTCATCGTAGGTAAAGACATTCCTCCGCAAGAGGGTGCCGTCCGGCTTGTGGATGACCCGCTCCGTCGGCCCGTCGCCGGTGTCATAGGTGTAGACCGAAGTATTGCGGATCGTACCATCCGGGTTCAGGTGGGCCTCACGTATTATTCTCCCTCGGTCGTCATAGGCGAACGTCTCGATGTGGTTGACCGCGCCGCCTGGGTTGTAGAAGGTTATCTCGACCTTGCGCCCCTGCCCGTCATAGACGAAGACTGCCCTACTCGTGAGCGCCCCCTGAGAGTTGAGGAAAGTCCTCTCCGTCTCCCTACCTTTCGGGTCATAGGTGTGACCCCACCCCAGCTTCCACTTGGGCGAGCCGTCCGGGTTAAATACGCTCTGGCCGGTGGTATTCCCCTTCTCGTCGAAGGAAGCGAATTGAGCCGGCACCCGATCACCCTCGACGAACCCTCCGGAGGCGCCTGACACCCGAGCCGTCTCGACACGCATGATTCGGACCGGTCCGATGAGGCCGAAGCTGTCCATAGCTGTCGCGGTCTGAGCGGTTGACAGATGCGCATACGCCAGAGTAACGACCAGCAGAGTGAGCAAGTTTCTCATAGACACCTCACTTATCCGGTAGAGCCTAACTACCATTAGGCCGATGGCGGTAATTACCCCTCAATGACCGCTATCGGCCTAATCAGGTAAATACGTACCTTTGACCGCTAGCGGTCTAATCCGGGGAGAGCCCGCCACGGCCCGTTACACCCGCATCTTGCCCCCCCGGGCCCTCGCGGCAAGGAAAACTTCGCGCATAAATGCCCTGGAATCGTTCCGGGTATATCCCCGTGTCCATCTCGGGGGTGAACGCTTCAGCCTGCGCCGGCGTGGCGCGCGTGGCATAGGCTACAGGGGCAGGAATAAACCGGAACTGGGTCTTTACCGCTCGCGCGCCACTTGATAGGATGCGCGACCATGAGAAGACTACTCACCCTTCCGCTGCTCTTGCTCGCGTTCACCGTCACCGCCCACGCCCAGGCAGACCAGACGGCCACGGTGATCGTCTACCGCAACTTCTACCACACGACTTTCGGCAAGGCCGCGCCGAAGATAACCGTCAATGACGAGGTGTTGGCCGTGCTCGACGAGGGGCGCTACTTCGTCGCCCGCGTGCCCGTGGGCCTCGTGGTCGTCAAGTCGGGCAAGAAGAAAGATAACCGGGTGGACATAGACGCCCGCGCCGGCGAAACCTACTACATGAGGGTGAGGGCAGACCCGGGGAATCTCTTCGCCCGCTTCGAGCTGTTCCGCGTCACCGAAAAAGAGTATCGGGAGGACGCCGAGAAGTTGCGCTATGTGGAGGCTGGCGATATCAAGAGCCCGCGGGTCGAGAAGGATGCGCCGAAGCCGTAACGCGCCGGATGTGGTTACGTGAGTGCGCAAACGAGCCCCGCACACTCACGCCCGCGCGTCTCTTCGGGGCTTCCGAGTTGGAACAAGTTGGAACAGAAAAAAGGAGTCCGGGCGGTCAAACTTCCTCTTATTTTCCACACTAAAAAAAGAGAGGCGAGCCCGAGCCTCCCGCCCCCTTCCCTTCACCATCGGGCAGATCACGCCGCCTGCCTCAACTCCTTTCTCCGGTGCGGACAAGCGCCCGCCTCATGCAGCATCCGGTGACAGACCACGCAGCGCACCTCTAAGGCGAAGAGTCCGAGCCACGGTGCGGGCGTCTCGATTACCCACGTCACTACTCCCGACGAGAAGGCCCGCAGGAGCCTCCGGTGCTGCTCGCCGTTGTGGTTGACGTGGTGAAACTCCAAGACCCGCGCATAGTCCATCCCGAGGCCACAACACGCGCACGCCCCGCCGAGCTTCAACAGGGCGTTGCGCCGCGCGTGGCTCACGTCCTTACCCTGTGGCTCGCGGTCGAGCTTGCCCCGACACCTCACGGCGGCGAGCCACAGGGCGCGCAGCGCGGACAGGTAGACGCCGGGGGCTTTCACGGCCTGCCCCCTTTCCATTCCGCGAGCCGGACGACCGGCCCGGGCGGGCGCCGTCTCCCCGCGTCGAGCGCGGCGCGTGCGGCCTCGGTGAGTAGTTCAAGGGCGCGTTCTCTGTTCACGGGTTGCCCCCTTTCCGGCGCGTGCGGCTCTCGCGGTAGTTGAAGCGGGCGAGCAGGCGCGGCCACCTGAGCGCCCGGCGGCGCACGGGTCGGTGATCGTGAGCACACAAGACCGCCTCGGCGAAGGCGTCGGCCTTCATCGCGCGGCCCCTTTCTGCCGCTCGCGCAGGGCGTCGAGCGTGGTCTGCAACTCGCGCCGGACTGCCTCGTCAACGCCCGGGAAGTGATAGGCGTACTCCATCTCCGAGCGGATGTAGACGGTCTCCGCGTCGTCGCGCGTCACCTTGTAGGCGAAGTAGCGCAGCAAGAGGGTGAACTCCTGGACGCCGCCGCAGTTCATGTCTTCGAGCTGCGAGCAGATGCTGGACGCGAGCGCCTGCGCCTCTTCCCGGGTCATGCCGGCTTCGGGCTCGGGCTTGCTTTTGCTAACCTTCTTTGTGGTCATGGTCTCGGGTCTCCTAATTCTCTGGACTGTGGCCGAGGGCCGGGCGCGTGGTTACGACACATGCCCGGCCCGCTTCGTCTCGCCTTACTTCCCCGCCCCTCCTATCAGCGCCTCGAACTGGCGGCGCTTCACGTTGTGGAGCGCGTCATCTACGGCCGTCAGGAGCGGCCCGGCCTCTCTCTATCGCCATCAACATGCCTTCGCGCGCAGTCATGTCGGGCTCTAAGTGAATCTACCCCCGTTTAGTAGAGATCAAGATAAGACTTTCTTCGAGCCTCACGCTGCCTGTTTCAACTGCGCCCAGTAGCACGCTTCGTACTCCGCCGGCGCGAAGTATTCACTGGCCGAATGTATGCGACTGCGGTTCTAGAAGAGTTCGATCTAATCGAAGAGTTTGTCCTTCGCCTCCTCTCTGGTCGCGAAGCGTTCGTGGTGAACCAGCTCACTCCTCTAGCTGCCGGACGCGCTGCCGCAGTTCATATAACTCCTCCTGCTCGGCGGTGCGCTGACCCTGTCCGCGGAAGGCTTCGACCCCTTCGTGCTTCGCCGCTTTAACCCACCGCGACATCGTCCACCGCGAGATGCCTAAACCCTGCGCCGCATCCGCGATGGTGCGCCCCTGCTCGGTGACGAGCCGCACCGCCACTTCCTTGAACTCTTTGGTGTACTGTTTCCTCTCCTCCATCGTGCCTCCAGTATTTCGGTGATGGCGCAGGCTCTGAAGAGTCTTATCTCACTCTCTACTTTTTGGGGTAAGGTTCAGTCAAGTGGCAGATGTACGGGCGGTGGAAGCTCGACCTGCTGCGTGCGCGGGTGCTGTATGCGGCATGATAAAGACTGAAAGGCAGCCTCGGCGAAGAAGCAAGCTCGTAGCACCAAATGTGCGGAAGAGCCCGCGCCTTAAACGTTATCAGTCGCGGCCAAGGTATCCTAAGTTTCGGTGACTGTTCAGCAGGCAGACCTACAGATTAGTTTTTCTTCTTTCTTCAGATGCCCGTTGAGTTTTGCTGGTGAGTTCTGAGAGGCTCTAGCAGCGCAGCGCCGGCATGAGGGCCTTGCCCGCGAACAGGCTCCTGATCGCTTCCATCACGCCCCGCCCCTGCTTCTTCATCGTCGAGACGTAGCTCCTCAGCCGGCAGAACTCTTCCGCGCCTGCTCCCGTGCGGAAGCACCCCGAGACCTTCTGCTTCACTTTCAGCATCCGTAGGTCACGCTCCGACTGATTATTATCAAAGGGCACGGAGAAGTCGTGCATAAAGAGCAGGATCTCCTCGCGCTTCTCGCCTAAACGACAGGCCAGCTTTCTGGCCGCCGCCCTGATCACCGACTCCGCCGGCTGCGCCTTCTTCGCCCGCCCCCTCTTCCTCTTCAACGTCCCGTACAGCTTCTTCGCCTGTTCGATCAACCCCTTATACTTTTTCAGCCAACGCTGCTTTCGGCGCGGCGATACCCTTTGCTTCCGACCTCACGCGCTTTATCTACCGCGGCTTTGATCTCCAGCAGCAGCGCTTTCATCCCGGTTGCCCACTCGGCCTTGCTCGTCTCGATGACGTAGTTCAGCTCCCGTAGGAGGTGCGCGTTACACCGGGCGTGACGGCACTGCCGGTACTGGTCGTATGGGCTAAAGCCGTCATGCACGACCACGCCTTCGTACCGGGGCAGGATGCCGATACCGGAGATGGCCGGCGTGCCCCGCCGCTTGTCATGCACCAGCAGCGTCAGCCGATCCGTTGACGAGACGTGCACCCAGTCCTGCCGCCCCGAGACTCGCAGGTTCGTCTCGTCCACACCCAGCACGGCAGACCTGCGCAACCCTTCTGTAATGAGCATCACCGGTTCGACTAACTCTCCGGCACACCCTTTCAGCAGGGTCGCCAACGTCCCCGGTGAGAGAGGGCAGCCGAAGAGGTCATTCATCGCTTCGGCGCATCGCTCGTAAGGCAAGAGTTGGTAGCCCATCAGATAGCCGGCCATAGACCTTACCCCTGCCCCGTATTGCACCGGGGCCCTGATCCCGGCCGGGAACCCAGCCTTATTCTCCGCGCCGCACCGGCGGCAGACCTTCGTCTGCGCCTGATGCTCGGTGACTTCCACCTTCGGCGGCGGGAAGTCGTGAACCTGGCGGCGTTCAGTGCGTGCCACTTCACTGCCGCCGAGCGGCGACCCGCAGAGGTGACAGTCTGTAGGCGCGTGGATAACAAGGCGATCCGGCGCGGCCACGAAGGCCAGCGTCGTGCCGGGATGCCCGACCTGCCCGCCCGGCTTCCTCCCACTCTTCTCCCGCAAGCTCCGCGTCCGCTTGCGCCGATCTTGAGAGGACGGCAGGGAGGAGTTGTGCGAGTCTTTCATCAAGTGCGCGAGGTGCCGCTCCTGCGCCCGCCGCGTCTGCCTCCTCGCTTCCTTGAGTTGCTTGTTGAGTTCCTTGACCGCAAGGTTGAGTTGATAGACTTGCCGCACTTTGCCGGCCAGTTCCTCTTCGAGGCGACGGATGCGAGCTGTGAGCTGTTCGATCTTCTGGAGGTGCGCCGCCGTCGCCGCGACGATGCGCCGGTGGACGCGCTCGTCCGCGACCTCGATTACCTCGTAGAGCTGGCGGAAGGCGGCCGCCACGGCGTAGACGCCCTCGTGGTAAATGGCCCTCACCTCACGCATCGCCAACACGGCGCTACCCGCCCCCTGTGTACCTGATGCCGCCCTGAGGCGGGGATGCTACCGCCGGCGGGTCGAAGAAGTATCCCGTTTCAGTCCCGTTTCTCTGGAAGTGTCGGGGACGGCGCGGCGCTGGACTCTTTTCAGGAATGGTGTCAGGCGGTGGTTGCTGGAAGGGCGCGAAGAGACCGATTGGTCAACACAGACGAATTATCTCTCTCCCCATAGTACGCGAGGCCCGCTAAAACGGCGGTCCTCGCGTTCACTGCTCCTATAGTTATTGGTCGTTTGGGTTAAATCGAACAATCCCTTATCTTGTTATGCTACTCCTTCAAAGTGAGCATGAAGAATTGCTAGGCGATGTAGCTACCACCGCCGTCGTGAAGACTGTCGAGTTCAATCACCCCGCCTGTCTTCGCGAAATCTAAGCCAACGAATGTCAGAGTTGTTAAGAATATCATCTTACGGTTCATCTCATGTCTCCGCGTCGCGCAGGGCTATGGGGCCAATTACAGTCTTTGATGTGACTCATAGAAGAACCACCGGTATATTTAGTTATTGAGTAGTTTGCCGACTTATTATTTCTCCTGTGTTCTTATCAATCAGATATTTAGGTCCCCCACCATTTAAGTTTTTATTTTTTATTTTAAAGACGACGCGCCAGTTATCAGTCTGTTCAATTGCAATAATTTCATATAGCTCTAAATTCTCTCCTTCTTTTATGGCATCTTGCCTGGCTAACTCAATTGCTGACTCACGTGTAACTTTAGGCGGGGTCGGGGTGGTATTTTGCGTCACATTTAGGTTGTTAGATTTGTCATGTACAGTATTCCCTTTATTGCAGGAAGAAATTAAGATCAGACCTGCAAATATGGTTAACGCATACTTCCCCATGTTACCCTCCTCAGTACGTAGTTGCGAAAGTCTAGGCAGACCCGAAGTATTAGAGCAAAGGCCCAGCAAGGCATGCGCATGGTTGTTTGCACGCTTAAGACCAGTTCCATCTTCAACAGTCAGCCTTACCTTATAAGGGTACCTGATACCTGGCCGAATGCTCACTGGTCTTACCGAGGTTAAGTAGATGGTCCGACATTATTATCTGTGCGTACAATCCCGGTTGTTCTCGCTATCACCTGGATAACCGGGGTTGGCCTGTCTCGGTAGAGCCCTCTCCGGGTTGCCTCCTCTTAGAAGGGGGCCGTATGTCGCGATCCCGTACTCGTCTCTTATCAACCCCGGCACACCCCTATCGAACTCCCTATCCAAATCATTGGGGCCGCCGTCCTCACTCTCTGGTGTTGACGGTCCTGGAAGTCCACCCTGTTGTTCCTTTAAATTTGGATGGGTGTGGAAGTTAGCCACCAGCGTAGCCCCCTTTATTTGAGGCGGGTTAATCAAATCAATAGTCTTTCGACTCCCAGGAATCGCTCGGACGATTTTGAAACGGTCGCCTTTGCCGGCTCTCCAGTTATTACGCTGATAGATCCACCCGCCCTGCTCTCGCCGATTATCTGCACCCGGATTCGATTCGCCCCAGGCTACGTCTAATGCCGCTATGACCTTAGGATCACTGGCGATTTCATATCTAGTAGGGGGGCAATCTATTCTTGGGCCATTTGCATTCCTATCTGCGTTCCCTAAGCCAGGACGTGTATGATCCTGCGGGGTCGTGTCCCGCCAATCGAGCCAAGGCCCCTCCTCGTCACGACCGGTAAATGGCTCCTCCGTCACGAACAGTCCGAGCCCTAAGGAGATGATGGGGCGCCGCGAATAATCGAATCCGCGCGGGCCGTGTGTCAGATACTCCGCGGCGACCGACCCGGTCTCCTCCCGATCACTGATCTCGGCGCACGAAGCCGGCATGCCGTCTATTGTCCCGCACCCGTCGGAGAGGTGGAACGGGTCGCCGCCGTCCATGAACAGCGGCGCGTCCGAGTGCACGTCCGTGTAGTTCGGGTCGGGCGTTATGAGGAACGGGTCGGCCGTGCCCACCTCCGCCCCCAGCGGATCCATCTCCTGCCGCTCGTAGGCGCGGTCTGACGTAGTCTCCACCCAGCTCGCAGACCCTGGGTTGGCGTGCTGCCACTTCACGCCCGAGCTATTGAAGATCGGATAGATTTCTTGCTTCGCCAACAGCATCCCGCCGCCGTAGACGTACCCCTTCACCTTCTGCCCCGACGCGTTCAACTCCAACAGCTTCGCCCCGCCCAGCGCCGCCGAGTAGACGTAATAAGTCTCCTCAACGGCCGTCACGCACTGCGGCTGCGCCGGGTCGGTACTCACGTCCCGCCGCGTCGTCTGCGCCCGCTTCGCCGGCCGCCCCTCCCCGTCGTACTCCTGCGCGATCTCGTAGTCGTACCCGCCGCACTCACCAAACGCCGGCGGGTGCGAATATGTCTGGCTCCCGGCCGCGTCGTACTTGTTGACGGTCGAGTCGCTCTCCGTCAGGTTCCCCGCCGCATCATACCCCCACCCGTCGCGCCGGTCATCCGTGCCGTACTCGCTCGACTCCCCCGCCAGCGGCTGCTTCCACAGCCGCCCCGAGCGGGTTTTCATGTTGCCCCACTCGTCGTAATCGAACGTCTGCCGGAACGGGCTGTTCGCCGGCACGGTCGGCGCCTGCCCGCGCGCCTCAAGCCCCGTGTACGCCTCCTTGAGCCGACCCTTGTCATCGTAATCGAGCTTGCGGTCGAACCGATTGTCATTCAGGTCGTAAGCATAATTGACCCGCCCGTCCGCGTAGTAGACATAGTTCCACGCCATCGTTACAGGCGTCTGGTTCGAGACGTTGGCGATGACGTTCCGCAGCTCCATCGTCGCGGCCCGCAGCCTCGCGTCGTACCCGAAGAACTGGTGCGTGCTGTTCCCGTAATCGACATCCTTCAAAGCGCCCCACGCCCGGTAGCTCATGTTAGAAGCGTAGGAAGACGAACTCGCCGGCCCCGACCCCGCCACATTCAGCATTCTTCCCGCCGTGTCGTACTCGTAATCGACGCGCGAGCCCACCGGGTCGATCACGTACTTCAACTGACCGGAGACGGTGTAGTCGTAGGTGGTCGTGTAGGTGTGCCCGGAAAGCCCGGTGAACTGCCGCGCCTCGGAGGCGAGCTGCGACAGCGCGTTATAGCCGTAAGTGACCGAGCCAGTGCCATCCGTCATCGAGGTGCGGTTGCCCGCCGCGTCATACTCGAACCGCGCCTGAGCAGGCACGTCCACGCCCGACGGCGCGTTGCTGTAGGTGACGCTGTTGACCAGATGCCGCTTGTTCGTGTATCCGGCGGCATTAGTGTATCCGTAGGTCGTGACGACTCCGCGTGGGTCGGTCATCGTCAGCGGCACGTCGTCGGCGTCGTATGTGTAGGTGACGTTCGCGCCCGCGTCGTAGCGCGGCTGGTGCCTGCTCCTGAGTCGCCCGTACCCGTCGTATTCAAGCGTCGTGATCTGCGCCGCACCGTTCGTCCCGGCCTGCTCCTTCGCCTCCCTGACTTGGTCGAGTGCGTTGTAGGTGTTCGTCGCCGTCGAGTAGACCGAGCCGTGCTCGTCCAGCACTTCGGTCTTCCACGTCCGGCCCAAAGCGTCGGCGTAGACCTGCCGCTGCCTCCCCTCCTCGTCAACGAGCGTCACGACCTCGCCGCCCGCGCACCCGCAACCCTCGTACGTCGCGCCCCTCTGCGTCCCGTCCGTGTTGGTCGTGATGCGGGGGCGACCCTTCCAGTCGTACGTCTGCCCCGTATAGAGCCACCCTGCTCCGTCGTCCGGCCCCACCGGACTCCACGAGCCGTCCACGTCCGCCGGGTTCGACACCTTCACCGCGCGGCCCATCAGGTCGTACTGGGTGTGCTGCGCCTTGTAGCCGCCCGCGCTGCCGGGGTTGTTGCCTGCCACGATGAACGCCCGCCCCGCCCCGTCGAAGACCTGCACCGAATGGCCCTCGTCGGCGACCGTGTTGACGCTGGAGTACTGCTCCACGTAGTTCGGCCCGTAGACATAGCGCGTGTAGGCGTTATTGTTCAGCGTCGTCACCCGCTCGACGCGCGCGGCCGTATCGTAGGCGATGGTCTGGATGAGGCCGTTCGCCTGCCCCGCGGGCGGCGGCCCCTGCGTCCTCGTCTTGGCTCCGAAGTCGAAGTTGTATTCCAGGGTGGAGGAGAAGCCGTCGGCGTCCGTCACCGTCGTCGGGTAGGCGAAGGTGCCCCGGGAGTTGTTGCCGTCAGAGAAGGAGTCCGTGTAAGCCGCGGAAGTCTGGTGCCCCATGGGGTCGGTGCCGGTGAGCATCGAGCCCGCGGCCGTATACGTCACGTGCGAGGTGTGGGCTTTCGCGGCGTTGGCGATGTCCGTCACGTCCCAGCGGGAGACTGAGGTCACGTTCCCGCGCGTGAGGAACGAAGAGTCGTACGTCTGGTCGTGTCCCACGGCGGCCGCGGCCTGTGCCCCGACGCTGCCGGCCTCGTCGTACGAGTAGGTCGTCTTCGCCGCCCATTGCCCGGCCGCCGGGTCGTAGACGTGCGCGGCCGAGACGAGCCCGATGATGCGGCGGTCGAGGTAGGCTTGCGACAGGTTGTAGTCGGTGTAGCTCTGGCGGAGCGGGGTCGCGCCATTGCTGTCGTACTCCGTCACCAGGTAGGGGAGGCCCCACTGCGCGTACTGGCCGTAATCTATCGTGGTGCGCCGGCGGTTGCTCGGCCCCTCCTCCGGGAAGTCGTAGACGTTTGTCTCCACAACCCGCGGGTTGGTCTGATAGTTGACGTTCGGGTCGTCCTGCGTCCACTGGGTGGTCGCCAGCCTCTGCTGCCTGCCCTCGGCCGTGACTTCGCTCTGAGTGACCAGCCCCTTCTGCCAGCCCGTCCCGTAGGTGTCTTTGTAGACCGTGCCGTCGGGCGCGGTCATCGTGTGCGACCCGTCGCCTTCGTCGCCGAAGCCTGTCACGACCTCCGCCGGGACGCCGTTCACGCCCGCCCAGTTCTCGGCCCAGACACGCTCCTCGTAGACGCGCGGGCAGTCGTCGGCCGCCGTCGCGTATGAGTAGGTCGTGCGCGAGCGCTCGCCGTAGGCGGAGACGGAGCCGTCGAAGGTGTAGCGGCGGACGACGCGCACCTGCCCCGACGAGTTGTACTCGAAGTTGTAGCGCGTGCCGTCGTCGAGCCCCACCTGCGAGAGGACGGGGACGGACTCGCCCGCGTACATGCCGACGGCGGAGAGGCCGGAGGCGGCCGGCTGCAAGACTTGCGTGCCCCAGCCGAAGCTCGCCCAGACGTGCGTCTGCTGGACGCCGTTCACCTGCCAGACCTGCGTGATCGTGCTCAGGTTCGCGTTGGCGTCGTAGTTGAACGTGACGACGCGCCCGAGCGTATCGGTCACATTCGTGATGTCGCCGCGCCAGTCGTAGCCCACGCCGAGGTAGTTACCGTTCCGGTCCTCGATCAGCGTGGCGCGCCACCCGTTGTTAGAACTCGAATAACTGATCTGCGCCCCGTCGGTCGAGCGCAAGCTGAGCCCGCCGCCCCCGGCCACAAGTTGCAGGTAGGAGGAGTCGGTCGACTCGTAGGTGTTCGACGACCCCACCTGCCGCAGCGCCACCCGCCTGCCCGACGAGGTGACCAGCACGTAGACGTTTCGGGCGGCCTGCGCGTCGAAGAACGGCCCCCGTATCGTCGCGAACCCCAGTTGGAAGCCGGGGGAGGGCGAGCCGCGGTCCTCGTCGAAGTAGGCGTAAGGCCCCGAGCGCGTCCACACCAGCGAAGAGTAGGAGAGGCCGAGGCCGAGGTCGAGGCCGGCGCGACCGGGCAGGCTCAGCAGCGAGATGCCCCATTCGCAGTCGCGCGCCCGCATCTGGTCGCCCGGCTGGTTGAACAGATCGCCTCGCGCTGTTGCCAGCGAGGATGCTGCGCTCGAAGGCGGGCCGCTCGCCGTCAGCGTCGCGACGATGTTGTTAAATTCGATGGACTCGTCGAAGGCTTGGCGCAACTGCTCTCTCCCCATCTCCGGCACGCGGCTCTCCCACCAAGCCCAGCCAGATGGGTCGGGGTCTCTCATCAGGTAGGTCTTATACAGGTCGTAGACGTACCAGTGGTCGGAGCGGCCTCTGGCGGCGTACTCCGAAGACTCGAAGACCGTCATCCCGAACTCGCGCATCGCCAGCAGCATCGAGGTCTGCCCCTTCGGGTAGGCCGCACGCAGGATGTCCGCCCAGTACCCGCCCTCCTCGCCGCCGGGCTGGCGCGCAAGGCCCCACTGGAGGAAGTTCGCGACGAACCCGTCGCTTGAGGAGGACGAGACGCTCGCCGACGCCGTGACACTCCCCTGCGCGCCGAGGTTATCCGTGACCGTGAGCGTGACGGTGTAGGTGCCGGGTGATGCGTAGGCATGGGTGGGCGAGACGCCCGAAGCGGTGCCGCCGTCGCCGAAGCTCCACGCGTAGCTCGTGAGCTGGCCGTCGGAGTCGAACGAGCCCGCGCCGCTGAAGAGGGTGGTCTGCCCCGTGATCCCGCTGTAAGGGCCGCCGGCGTCCGCCACCGGCGGCTGGTTGCCCTCTCCGGAAGTCCAACTCGCGCCGTAATCGCCGAACGAGTTACCGGAGAGGTTTACCACGCCGCTGCCGTCCGCGTTCATCACCCAGACTTGGGATGTCGGGTCGCAGCAGTCGCGCTCGCGGTCGCTGCGGAAGACGATCTTCGCCCCGTCCGGCGACCAGGAGGGCGCGTCGTCGTTGCCCGCGGCGTTCGTCAGGCGCGTCTGGCCGGTGCCGTCCGCGTTCATCACGTAGACCTCTTTGTTGGTGCGCACCGCCGTCCGGTAGACGACGCCCCCCGCCTCGTCCGTCTCCTGCCAGCTCTCGACCTCGCTGTCGCGCGTGCTGACGAAGGCGATTCGGCCCCCGTCGCGCGACCAAGCGGACTGCTCATCCGTGAAGGTGTTGGCGCTGAAGGTGAGCCGCTGCTGATTTGTGCCGTTCGCGTTCATCACGTAGACGCTCGCGTAACCGGCGTGATCGCGCTCGCTCGCGAAGGCTATTCTTGTCCCGTCTGGCGACCAGGACGGCTGGCGGTCGCTGCCGGCGCTGTTGGAGAGATTGACCTGATTACTGCCGTCGGCGTTCATCACATAGATCTGATAGGACTGGCCGTCGCGGAGGCTCTGAAAGACGATCTTGCTCCCATCGGGCGACCATGACGGCGCGCAGTCGTCATTAGCGTCCATCGTGAGGCGCTGCTGACTCGTGCCGTCCGCGTTCATCACGTAGATGTCGCCCGCCCCCGTGGAGAGGTTGTCGCGGTCACTTTGAAAAACGATCTTCGTCCCATTTGGAGAGAAGCGTGGGCCGTCGTCATTGGCGCCGTTATTTGTGAGCCGGATCTGCCCGCTCCCGTCGGCATTCATCGCATAGATTTGCTTGTTGCCGTCGCGGTCGCTTGAGAAGACCATCCTCGCAGCGCCGGCCTGCAACACCGGGAGGGCGAAGAAGTCGAAGGACGCGCCCGGGGATGCACCGAAGCTGGTAACGAGGCGGGGCTGTTCGTAGAAAGGCGAGACGAGGAAACGCGTGAAGTTGAAGCCGTAGCCCTTCATTCCGGCGTACGTGTTTAGCGGGCCGAAGCCTCCCGACATGACGCCGTCGCCAACACCTTGTAGAACGGGCGGGGGGCTGACAACGGGCGTAGGTGTCTGGACAGGCGTAGGCGTCATGACGGGTGCGGGCGTCGAGACGGGAGTAGGAGTCGGAATGGTGGGCGTCGGCACCGGGTCGCCGACCCTTCTGCCCTGGCGAGGCTGGAGGGGCTTACGCCGCGAGCGCACGGTCGAGGGGACGGGCGGCGGCGCGAGCGGCGCGGGCGGCAGGCTCTGGCGCACGTCATCGAGGTTAGGGAGCGACGCCTCGGGCGCACCAGGCCGCGCCGGTTCGGCCTTGACCCTCTTTCCCCGCCCCGTTTGCGGTCTACGCTGCCCCTGTGCCGCGCCACCGGTAGACGATGTAAGGGGGGCGGCGAACAGCAGGGAGCAAAGCACAAAGCCTATGAGGGGGCGGATCAGCCGGGCGCGCGGGACGGAGGCGGCGTGGCGCATGAAGGATGGCTCCTTGAGAGGCGTCGGTGATAAGGGACACATGAGGCCGGCGACGCTGGAGACTTGTCGGAGGCCCGCGTGAAAGCCGGGGCAGCGAGTGATACTCGGGGAGCCGAGTCAGGATGACGAGCGAGAAATTACGTGAGCGGGCGAGGTACTGTCAATCATTTTTTTGAGCGAGGCCGACCGACGTCGGGTGGAAATTTCAGGGTTTAGCTGCACCTGCAACAAACGAAGCGCCCCGCGTCGGCCCGGTTACGGTGACGTGAGCCCGCCATATCATCATCTCACAACGTAACAGGTTATCTTCAACGCCGGGCACGTAAGCGTCGCAGAGAAGTCCGCGAGCGGGATGGCCGTACAGATGTAAGAAGTGGTGCGAGAGAGCGGTGAAGGCTCTTTACTCAATTGTACAGTTTGTATATACCGACCGGTTGAAAAGTCTAGTCAGGTAGCTGAACAGTTACAAGTTTCGCCCAAAATAACGCGCACATGCTCCGCTTCCAATAACACCCGTAAGGCTTTAGCGCACGCTCTCCCTAAAGCCGACGCGCCGTTGAGCACCACGCGCTTGATGGCGCCAGACTGACTCAGTTCGACAAAGCTGCTGACACTCAGCACGTCACGCACCATCCGCTGCACGCCGTACCTCTTTAACTCCGGCGCATCCTCCGAGAGCCATCGCTTGGCCCATACCACCACGTTATGCGCCGGAGTCCCGAGCAGCGCCACCATCTGCTGCCCTGTGAAGCTCTTCTTCCGCCGCTTCGTGATCCCGAGCCCCTGCTTCGACTCCTTGATGTCGATCTCCACGGCCCCACCTCGCTCGTCGTAGAGCCGCGCGTAGTCGCCCTCTTTCACTATCGCCCAGCCCACTTCACGCCCCTTGTGCCGCGGGTCAGCCACCCACTCCCGCACCGAGAGCGCGTAATGCGCCGCCCGCTTACCGGAGAAGTCCTTGCAGTGAACGTGATACCCGCGCCGCAGTAACCAGTTGATGCCGTTCATACTTCCGCCCCCGGCGTCGATGCGCAACACCGTCCGCCGCCGCTTCGCCTCGTCCAACTCCAGCGTCTGCTCCAGCGCCTCGACCAGGTGCGGCAAAGTGTCGTGCAGTTGCAGGTTGCCGGGGTAGAGCCGGTCGGCGGCTACCTCATCGTAGGCGGAGGCCATGACCCGCCCCATCTCCCTCCCACGGCGCACGCCGTACCCGCTCAAGTAGCCTTTCCTCGCCTCCTCGGCACTCTTGCCGCACGGCAGCCCCGTCAGATCTACGTCGAGCAGCAGTAAGCCGCGCCGATGGTCATGCCGGTACGCCTGGGAGTAGGCGCGGAAGATAATGTTAACGGCCTCCTCCATCTGCCGCACGTTCTCACCCGTGCAGCGGTCGAGCGTCTCCTGCACCACCAACTGCTCGGCGCACGACGAACGGCCGAATGAGCGTTGCAACGCCGCGTCAGCCCTGAGCGGCGTGTTCGGGCGAAACTTAGGGGTATTGCCGTCTACTACTCCCGTACCAACATTTTGCCGCGGTCTACAACGAACCGGCAGGCGCTTCTCTTCACCTTGAGCGAATCGAACTGAATCGAATACATATTGACTGTTTCCGAAACTTTCAGTATTGTTCGGCAGATTCATCCTCCTGGGAGGCAGGCGTATGCAGGAACAAAGGCCTAACGATCTCATCAAGGTGACCGCGGCGCGTAAGCTGATGGGCGTGAGCCCGATGAAGATGGCACAGTTGATTAAAGATGGATTCCTCAGCACTTTCGACAACCCACTCGACAGGCGTGTCAAGCTGGTCAGCCGCGCGGAGGTCGATTCACTGCTGGACATGAGGGAAAAGGCCGCATGAAGACCATCGTTTTTGCCAACCACAAGGGCGGCTGCGCTAAAACCACCGTCGCCCTCAACGTCGCAGGGGCGCTGGCCTCTTCGGGGTCGAGGGTTCTGGCGGTCGACCTCGACCAGCAGGGTAACCTCTCAATTGCCTTCGGCGTAGATCTGGAAGAGCTGGAAGAGGCACGGCGCACCGCCCTTCGGCTGATGCTTGATGACCGGGGCGATTACACTGAATACCTTGTGCACCCGCGCCCGCGGCTCGACCTGATTCCCTGCTGCATCGATGACGAGGCCGAGGCGATCATCTCCGCCCTGGACTCCCGCGAGTTGTTATTGAAGGAGAAGATGGAGCCCGCGCATGCCAATTACGACTACTGCGTCATCGATACCCCCCCGAACCTGGGCACGCCGACGCTCAACGCTCTCGCGATGAGTGACCTGACCATCGTGCCGATCGACACGGGGCTGTTCTCTCTTGTGGGCATCAAGCAACTCCTGCGCAAGGTGACGCGGATCAGCAAGAAGTTCTCACCCGAGATGCAAGTCATGGCACTCTCGACGAAGTTTACGGCCCGGCAGAAGCTTGATAAGGAGGTGCGCGAGCGTGTGATCTCCAGATTCGGTGAAGACTATGTGCTCCAGACGACAGTTCCGCGTCTGGTTGCGGTCGAGGAAGCAACAGCCACTTTGAAGACCGTCGCCGAGTCGCATCCTGAATCCCCTGCCAGTTTCGCATTTCGTAAGCTTGTGAAGGAAATTAGAGAGGTCTTAGGAGATGAAGAAATCAGATCGGAAGCTGCTCGCAGAGACGCTCGATAAAGCGCTTGAGCCGCCGCCGAAACGTAAACCCGCTCTCGCCAGTCATTTAGCGGAATACGATGAAGGGCCAACACTCCCCATAGTGACAACCAAAAGGGTCACCCCACCCGACCCCACGTTAGGTGGGGTCACCCCACCTAACCCCACGTCACATGGAGTGACCCCACCCGACCTCGCTCGACCTGCAGCCCCTCAGAGGGATTTTAATAAACGGGCAAACAGCCTCGACCGGGTCGCTCTACCTGCTGGTATCTTTCCCGGTTCGAGCAAGAAGCTCTACGACGCGCTCTATCTTCGAACCCGCGGTGCCGTGGTTCCCGGTAAAAGCATCCGGGCGACCAAGCGCGAGCTGAGCGATTGGTCGGGCATCCGCAATGCCAAAACTATCGATGCGCACCTGCGCTACTTCTCCGCTGTCGGCCTGATCATATCTTCCTGGGAGAGAGGGCAGAATGATGGCGCGCTCTACGAGGTACTACTTCCTGAAGAGACATCCGGGCTTTTCGTGAGGTCGCGTGGGGTAACCCCACCTGACCCCACGTTACCGGGGGTCACCCCACCTGACGTGGAGTCACCCCAAATTTTGGGGTCACCCTACCCCCAAATTTTGGGGTCACCCCACCCTACCTATCCACCTTTAGAATCAACAGTTTCCGGGGAAGCCAAGACTTCTTTTAAGACAAATGATGAGAGAGATGATGATGAGGCTTTCGCCACTTTCGTCGTTTCGATGAAAAAGGTCACGAAAGAGATCACGGGCAGGGAACTGTCTTCGGCAGAATCTTCACGTTGGGGAGAACTGGCAGACGTACTAATCACGGAACTAAAAATTGCCGCGGGCCGCACCAACGTCTCCAGCGTTCCAGCCTTTCTCGCCGAACATCTCCGTAGACGACTCTGGAAAAAAGAGAAGCGACAACTCGATGCTGAGGGCCAGGAGTTGACCGCAACTTCAGTTCAAAAGTTAGACACCGCTGAGTGTCCGGACTGCTTCGGCACAGGCATGTGGTATCCGGAAGGGTTCGACAAAGGGGTGGCGCGCTGCCACCACGAGAAACTGGCACCCGACAAACCGAAGCAGAATGAGTAGCCTGTAAGAGATGGGCGCTTCTATCAGACGGCGTGTGTGCGCCGGTATCTGCCATGATTGTTAGGGTCGCCGAGCTGTCTGGGGACGGCCGGCGGCGTCCTGCAAATGTCTCGACGCACCCGCCGGCGTCGCTACCCCTTAGACCGGCGAGAGTGTGGCCGGCGTTTAGTCATGACACTTATTCCTTGCCGCCATCTACCTGCCTCCGAAGCCCCTGCCACCAAACTCGCCGAATAATCTCCTGACCGAGGCGGACGTTTCACGCTCGACGACCCGAGAGGGTTTGAACCGAAGCGCAGCCAGAGCCCTCGCCTGCTATGCAATGGCCTTCAATAATTAGTCGCCGCCGGCCGGTAGCGTGTAGAGGCTGTGGGTCGGGTGAAGTAGTGGATGTAAGTCCTTACATAGAGGCTGGATAATATCTGAGAGGGGAGACGCTGCGGAGGCGTGATTAAGTTCTAAGCTGTGTACCAACGCCATAAAGGTTAGCATGCATGGTGCGAGGTACAGGAGCCCTCAACGGTCACCTTTCTACTGACAGTCCCCGAATTTATCACCGTCTGTGAAACATTGGGACCTGTTTCTTCTATACCATAGTATGGCTAATATCACTAAAATTCAACGATATCCTTCCACTACCGAGACAATTGTGGAACCACAATGGGGAAAATGTTAGACTCCGGAAATGACTCAGGAAGAGGTGAGGGAAGCGGCGGATAATAGTCCTGAAGGTGCTTCGCTGGCGCTCGCAACACCAGACCCGGCCGCCGCCTTGCGCAGCGCCGCTGCGCTCTGGGCCGAACAGAACACACGTCCTGAAACGCTCGCGCGTGCCGAAAAACTCAAAGACAAAGTCTCGGCCGTCACCTCCTTCTTCGACTTCGCGCAGAAGCACCCCGGTGAGGTCACGCCCGAGGACATCTCCCGCTGGAGGGCGGAGATGGAGGGGCGGGGGCTCAAACCCGCCACCGTCTACGCGAGGGTCTCGCGCGTCTCGGCCTTCTACCGCTGGCTGATGGCCGACCCACAGCTCTCACCGTACATCCGCTCGAACCCGGCCGCGCAGGCCCGCCCGCGCTACCCACGCCCGTATCAGTCGGAGTCCACGAAGGCGCTTTCGGACGACGAGATGAACTCTCTGCTTCGGGTCGTCGGATGGCTGGCAGCAAAAGGCTCGGTCGTCGGGAAGAGGGACTACGCGCTGCTGCTCTTCTACTTCGTGACGGGCCTCAGGCGCAGTGAGGTGATCGGGCTGAGAGGCAATGACCTGGAGGTCAGAGACGGCACGCTTATCATCAGGTACCGGCGCAAGGGCGGGAAGTTCACGGCGCGGGAGGTCGCAGACCCCTCGGCGCTGAGGGCGCTCAACGATTATTTAGAGGCGTCGGGGAGGCAGAACGTCTTGGGATCGGAGCGGCCGCTGTGGACGCGCCACGACCGTGCGGGCCGACCCGGAGCGCCGCTCTCGTCACGCGCCTTCATCGAGAATTTGAAGGGGTACGCAGAAGAGGCAGGGCTGGCGCACATCCACCTGCACCAGACCCGGCACACCTACGCCCGCATCGTGGCGGAGGAGACCGGCAGCTTCCTTGAGGCACAAGAGGCGCTCGACCATGAGAACGCCGCCACCACTCGCGTCTACGTCCAGCGCATCACGGTCAAGAAGGACAAACACGGCCGGAGCGTTGCCGGGAGGTTCAAACTCGACGGCGAAGGCTGATGCCGCAACCTCAAGCCTTATCAGGGACGCCTCGGGGCGGGGAACTATAAGTGAGCATGATTGAAGCATCGGGCGGGCCGCGGCGTTTGAAAGAGGCCGCAATCATCGCCGCCTTCTACACTTTTCTGACCCTGCTCTTCATCCCGCAGGTCTACTTCTACAACTCCGCCGCGGCGCGCCCTGTGTCGTGGGGGCTCGCCGTCGGGAGGCTGGCGCTGGCCAACTACATCTGGGCCGCGCTGACGCCCCTGGTCTTCTGGCTCGGTAGACGCCTGCCGGTGGAGCGACCCCGGGTCGTTCGCAATCTCGCGCTTCACCTGCCGCTGAGCCTCGCCTTCGCGGCTGTTCAGACTCTGGCCTACCACGCCATCCTCGGTGCCTACTTTGGCGACGTGGCCGAGGCCGTGATGAGTGTCATGCGCAACCCGGGCTTCTTCCTCAACTTCGTCACGAACGGGTTCGTCGTCTACGCCGGAATACTCGCCTTCAATCAGGCGGCGAACTACTCTCGCAAGTACAGGGATCGTGAGTTCCGTCTCCAGCAGGCGCAGCTCCAGGTGCTGCGAATGCAGCTCCACCCGCACTTTCTCTTCAACACCCTCAACGCCGTCGCGGCGCTCATCCACGAGAACCCGCGCGCCGCCGACCGGGTCGTGACGCAGCTGAGCGATCTGCTCAGGCTCTCGCTCGCGGGCGGGCAGGTGCAGGAGGTCACGCTGAAGGAGGAGTTGGACTTCCTGCGCAAGTACGTCGAGATACAGCGGACACTCTTGCAGGAGCGTCTCGAAGTGAGTTTCCAGATCGAGCCGGGCGCGCTCGACGCAAGCGTCCCGAGCATGGTCTTGCAGCCGCTCGTGGAAAACTCCATCCGCCACGGCATCGCGTCCCGCGCGCGCGGCGGCCGCGTCGAGGTCACGGCGCATCGCGAGGGGGGGACGCTTCGCCTCTCGGTGCGCGACGACGGCGTGGGTCTGGCGGCCGCGGGACAGAACGGGGGCAGCGGCCTCGGCCTCTCCAACACGCGCGCGCGGCTGGCCCGGCTTTACGGCTCGGAGCAGAGCTTCGAGTTGCGGGCGGGGAAAGGCGGGGGCGCCGAGGTTACTCTCTCCATCCCTTTCAAGGAACAGGCGGCGGGGAGGGTTGAAGGATGAAGGTGCGGACGCTCATCGTTGACGACATGCCGCTGGCGCGCAGGCGCGTCGCGGCCCTGCTCGCGCCCGACTCCGAGATCGAAGTCGTCGGCGAATGCGGCAACGGCGCGGAGGCGGTCGCCTCCATCGCCGAGGCCGCGCCCGACCTCGTCTTCCTCGACGTGCAGATGCCGGAGGTCGGCGGCTTCGACGTGATTAAAACGGTCGGTGCCGAGCGCATGCCGGTCGTGATCTTCGTCACGGCCTACGACGAGTTCGCGCTGCAAGCGTTCGAGGCGGCCGCGCTCGATTACCTCCTGAAGCCGTTCGATGAGGAGCGGCTGGCCGCGGCAGTCGGGCGCGCCAAACGCGAGGTCGAGAGGCGCCGGACGGGGGCGGCCGACGCACGGCTCCGCGGCCTCATCGAGCGGGTCGCCGCGCGGCAGCGCCAGTACACCGCGCGGCTTGCGGTCAAGACCGGCGGGCGCGCCATCATTCTCCAGATCGAGGACATCGACTGGATCGGCGCCGCCGGCAACTACGTCGAGCTGCACGCCGGGCGTGAGACACACCTGCTGCGTGAGAAGATCGGGGAGTTGGAGGGGAAGCTCGACCCCGAGAAGTTCGTGCGCGTCCACCGCTCGACCATCGTCAACATCGAGCGCGTCAACCACCTCTGCCCGCTCTCCAACGACGACTACGAGATCGTGCTGCGCGACGGGACGCGCCTCACGTCGAGCCGCACCTACAACGAACGCCTGATGTCCGCTCTCCGCGGCGGTCTTTAAATTCGGCCTTCCGAGCCTGACGGCCCGCACCTCACCGGCGGCGGTTCGTCACAAGACGACTACGGCCCATCACAAAACCGGTGGCACGCCTGCGCCGCCGCGCTAAACTCCCCGCCGCTCATGTTGGGGAGGCCCTTCTCGCCCGCCGCCATCATTAAGAAATCAGG
Organism: Pyrinomonadaceae bacterium; assembly: GCA_045807865.1. Lineage (GTDB taxonomy): Bacteria > Acidobacteriota > Blastocatellia > Pyrinomonadales > Pyrinomonadaceae > QHXN01. Next base: position 74,783 of record JBJMGP010000035.1, on the reverse strand, counting down.
AGCTAACGAGAATGAGTAAAGCCACACGGGGCGCCCTCGCCCTGCTCTGCCTCGCGCTCGCCTTCGTTTCGTTGCCGCGCCTCGCAGGTGGGGCGGCGCGCCAAGGCTCCGCGCGCCGCCCCGCCTTTCAAAGTTCCTGCCTAGTGGGTGGCCTCCCCCAGCTTTTCACAACCCTTCTTCACGCGCCCGCTCAGCCCGACGATTGCCTCCAGGTCAAGCCGCAACCTGGCGTACGTCTCGGCGTCCAGACGTCTGACGCCTTTCGCGTGGAGGTTGTTCGCGAACCTGAGTATGATCCCGTCCAGCCGTGTCAGCGCAGTCCTTAGCTGCTCGGGGTCTGTCGGGGCCGGGGCAGGGGCCGCGGGGAACTTTTCGCCCTCGGGCGCCTCGGGCAGCATCAGGTTGAGCTTGAGCCGCTCGGCCCGCCTCTTTATCTCAGCGGCGGACTTCGCGACAAGTTTCAGGTCGAGCTGCCCTCCGCCGGAGACCGCCTGCGCCAAATCGTTGTTGACGACCTGTAGGCGCAGGAAGTCTTCCCTGATCTGCGCGAACGCCAGGTGCGGGTCGCGCTGCTCGCCCGAGCGGTGATAGCGCTCGGCCAGCGCGAGCGTCATCTCGCGTTCTTCGCTCGCGGCGGCGTCGCTGGCCATCCGCTCGCGCGAGGCACGCTCGGCGGGACTCATCTGCTGGCCTTGCACCCCTGCGGCGCAGGCCACGCAGAGGAGCGCCGCCGCCGCGCCGAGAACGGGCTTTGATGAGTAGTTCATCTGATGCCGCCTTCCTTCACTCGTAGCTGCGAGGGGTGGGGCGGACTCCCTGCCGCTTGCCATCAATTAAACGGGCGCGCGAGCCTGGGGGCGTCTGGTGTCTGGCCAGCGGCCCGGCAGTGTTAGGCTCCCGTCGGCGGTAGGGTTGCGACACGCTTAACGCGCGGAAAGATATTGCTCGGCGCCGGCCGGTGTCAACCAAAAAGGTGCGGGTGAGGTCGCTGATTTTAATGCGCGCGAACCTCAGGCACGGGCGGCGGCTCCGCTCAAAAGCCAGCGCCGCGCCTCTTCGTAGTCCGTGAAGGCCTCGACGTGGATGTCCACCTCTTCGATCAGAATCGAGAACATGTGCAGGGTGAGGAAGGTAGCCTCGACGGGTGAGACGGCCGCCCAGCGGTAGCGGCCCATCTCGGGGGCGTGCGCCACCAGAAACCGCAGAACCATCCGGGGGAAGTCCGGCCCCGGCACGTCGCTTTGCAAACGACGGTCGGTCAGGAAGTTGAAGCCGCGCACGTACGCCGGGTCGGCCAGCACGCGCAGCAACGCTGCCTCCCACTCCTCGAAGGGAGACACACCCGTGACGATCAGTTGGACGATCCGCTCCCGTGAGTCGATGCGGTAGGTGACGGTCAAAGAGGTGCTCCGGCGTAGTTAGAGATGCTGGCCGGGGAGAATCGGCCTCTGAAAAACTGCGGAGAGGATAGCAAAGCAGTTGCTTTGCTGTCGAGATTTATCCGTGGCATCCGTGGAAGAGGTTGAAGCCGCGTCACTCGACCGCGAGGCCGCTCGCCGCACCTCACGCAAAGCCTAGTTCGACGTGCCCTCCCACACCGACCCGTCGTCGTACTCGACCCGCCTGATGACGACGCGTTCGGAATACCGGATCGGCGCCCCGCCGGCGTCGCCCGATGCGTCAACAAAATTTGAAGGCGGGGAGGTTGTACGGCCCGACAGCTTCTTCGTCTGACCCGGGGAGACGGAGACCTTGCTTGTGAAACGGTGCGTCCCTATCTCGCGTTCCGCCGCAGAGTCAAAGACCATGTAGTCCCAATCGACGCGGCGAATCTTCCTCGTCCCATCGTTCCTGACACGGGCCGTGTAGGTGTATACGTACCCGTCCGGGGCCGGCGGCACTGGCTGGCCGGTCTGACCTCCGGTGCGCTGCGGAATCGGGAGCGGCTCAAGACGGGCCTTCGCCCTGTCCTTGTTCTCCCGGATGGTCTCTTTCTGAGCATCCTGCATTCGTGCCGTCTCGGAGGCGATACGGAGCGGGTCTTCGTAGAGCGCGGGGCTGGGTGGCCTGCTCCGGTCCCAGCTTTGTCCCAGGACAACGACGCCCGGCGGGGCGCTCTGGGCCTGTGCGACTCCGGCCGTCATGATAGCCGCCGCCATGAGTGGCACGACTCTTAAGATCAAGGCTTTCAATTGCACCCTCCACCTGAAAATGCAACGGCTCGAAGCCGGGATGGCGTCCGTGATACTCCCGAAGACTAAGCCTCACGTCCTCGCTCGTTCAATAGGAAAAGATAATAGACGTTTTCGACCCGGTTCGTGAAGACCAACAGGCCATCGGCCTCGTCGCCGCGCTCACGCGGTTATGGGCGCAGACGCTTGCACGTCTTCGACGAGTGCGCGCAGCAGCTCGGCCGCGCTCCACGCCTGCGCCACACAGCCGCGCGGGGCGTGCGGCGCGTCGCCGTCGAAGATTTCCGAGACGTGACCGAGGCACACCTCTTTTAAATGAACGAGCAGCGGCTCAAGGAGCGTTCGAGCGTGCGCGACCGACTCAGGCGCGCGCCGGTTGACCTTGAGGTAGGCCGTGACGAAAGGCCCGATGAGCCAGGCCCAGACCGGGCCTTGATGGTAGGCCGCGTCGCGCTCGGCGGAGCCTCCGCCATAGTGGCCGCTGTACCGCGAGTCGGAGGGCGCGAGGCTCCGCAGGCCGTAAGGTGTCAGTAGCTCGTGCTCGACCGCCTCGACGACGCGCCGCGCACGCTCGGGCGTGAGCATCGAATGTTGAAGACTCACGGCTAAAATCTGGTTCGGGCGCAGAGAGGCATCACGCGCCGTGCCGTCAACCACATCGTGGAGGCAGCCGGCCTCCTCGTTCCAGAATTGCGCGTTGAAACTGTCGCGCGCGCGCGCGGCCATCGCGGCGTACTTGTGCTCGTCTTTCGTCAAGCCGAACTCGCGCGCCAGCCTTTCCGACACGCGCAGGGCGTTGTACCAGAGCGCCTGTATCTCGACGGGCTTGCCCCGCCGCGGCGTGATGACGTGGTCGCCGACCTTCGCATCCATCCAGGTCAACTGCGCCCCCTCCGCGCCCGCGGCCAGCAGGCCGTCCGCCTCGACGTGAATCCCGTAGCGCGTGCCTCGGACGTGCCATTCGATGATGTCTCTAAGGACGGCGTAGAGGTTCGCGCGGACGAACTCCAAGTCGCCGGCGTAGGCGACGAGCGCGCGCACGGCCTCGAAGTACCAGAGCGTCGCGTCCACGGTGTTGTACTCGGGAGCCTCGTCGCCTTCGGTGAAGCGGTTCGGGAGCATGCCCTGACTGACGTAGCGCGCGAACTCGGCGAGGATGCTGCGGGCCACGTCGAAGCGGCCGGTGACGAGCGTCAGACCGGGCAGCGCGATCATGGTGTCGCGCCCCCAATCGCCGAACCAGTGGTAGCCGGCGATGATGGTCTTCTGCTCGCCCCGCGCCACGACATACTGGTCGGCCGCCGCGGTCAGCGCGCGCACCGCCTCGTCGTCAGAGGGCGCAGACTCCGACACCTCCTTGCGGCGTACGACTTCGGCGCGTATCAATTCGCCCGTGCGCGCGGCGTCGCGCCTCTCGGTCGAGGCGACGAGCGAGACTTCAGCGCGCCGGTTCAAATCGAACTTGAGGGCGAACGGGCTGTAGAGGTCTTCCGTCGAGTCGAGCCCGCGCGCCTGCTCCGCCATGTAGATGAAGTTGCGATACCAGTGGCCCGCCGTGTCGGCCTCGCCGCCTTCGTGTGCGAAGTGGAGCGGCGGCAGTCCCACGTAAGGCGCAACGGTCAGCAGCCCTTCCTCAACGCCGACGCGGGAGTCGAGCGCCGGGTTCTCGTGCGTCAGGGCGTGGTAGTCGCGGAAGGCGATCAAGGGGCGAACTTCGAGACGCACGTCCGTCTCGGCCGAGCCCTCGGCCCTCCGCAGCTCGTAACGGATGCAGGTCGTGTTCTCGCCGTGCAGCATCACGACCGACTTCTCCAGTTCGAAGCCTTCAACTCGGTAGGTGAAGACGGGAAACGGGTCGAGCCGGAAGCCGTTCAGAAACTGATAACCCTGCGGGTGGATAACCCCCGGGTACTGGTTCGCAGACAGCTCGCAGCGGCGGCCGCCGACGACCAGCGTCTCTTCGAGCTTCGAGAGCAGGACAGAGCGTCCCACGGGCGGGCGCGTCGCCGCCACGAGCAGGCCGTGGTAGCGGCGTGTGTTGAGCCCCGCCACGGTCGAAGAGGCGAACCCCCCGAGCCCGTTCGTCTCCAACCACTCGCGCGCCGTCGCCTCTTTGAAGTCGCGGCAGATGTCTACGCCGAGTTCAATCAACGTGTCACCTCCACAGGCGGAAGCCTGGCGGTGAGCGAAGGCGTCGGCCTTTCATCCGTTTTCGACTGCCTTACTCACCTCGGGTCAGCTTTTGACTGGCGGCTCTCTCCGTCAGGTCGGGCGTCACCGTCCGTTCAAGCTCGCCGGTGTCGAGCGCGGCGCGTGCGTGCGCCCTCACCACGTCGCTCATCGTGAGCAGTCCGACCAGGCGTTGTTCGTCCCCGCGCGCCAGCACTGCCAGTTGACGAGCGCCCGAGTGGTTCATGCGGACGACGGCGCGCACGAGCGGCTGGTCGGGGAAGACGTGCTCGCCGCGCTCGGCCAACTCCCGGACGGGGCGGCCGCCGCCTCCTTCCGCAAGCGTGCGGAGCAGCCTCGCCTCGCTGACAAGGCCCACGTATCGGTCGCCATCCTCCACGACGGGGTAGCTCGAAAAACCGTGGGCGCCGACCTGTTTGAGAGCCGTCTCGACGGCCATGTCGGCCGGCAGCTTGACCGCATCCCGGGTCATCGCCTCCGCCACGCGCAGGACTTCGAGCGCGTGCTTGACCGCGCCGCGCGGGTGCGGAAGGTGTATGCCGTCCTGTTCGAGCAGCGCCTCGTAGATGGGGACGGGCCGCCAGCGTCGCGCGAGCCCGTAGGCGGTCATGTTGGCGATCATCAGTGGCAGGATGAGCCCGTAGCCGCCCGTCATCTCGAAGATGATGAGGACGGAGGTGATGGGCGCGCGGATGCTCCCGGCGAAGACGGCCCCCATGCCGACGAGCGCGAACGCGCCGACCGAGTTCTCCGCGCCGTGGTGCAGGAGCGCGGTGTCGAGGTACCCGAACGCGCCCCCGAGCATCCCGCCGATGAAGAGTGAGGGGGCGAAGAGCCCGCCCGCCCCGCCGCTACTGTAGGAGAAGACCGTCGCCGCGACTTTCAGCAGGCAGAGGACGAGCATCACCTCGACGGCGAGCTTGCCCGCGAGCGCCGCGGAGAGGGTGTCGTAGCCGCCGCCGTTGACCCCGCCCGCCTTGAGCCACGTCAGGGCAACTACCACGAGTGCGCCCGTCAAGAGGCCGCCTACGGCGGGCCGCGCCCACGGCGGTATCAGCCTCTGCCGACCGAACCAGCCGCGCACCTTGAGCAGCGACTCGGTGTAGACGAGCGAGATGAAAGCCCCGGCGACGCCGAGCGCCGCGTAGAGCAGGAGCGAAGAGGCGTGTCGCAGTCCGTAGCCCGGCGGCACGTCGAAGACGGGATGCTCGCCGAGCACGCTCCGCTCGACGACCGCGGCGAGCGCGGCGGCCACGATGACGCCCGAAAGCACGGTCTGGTCTAAGTCGCCGACGACCTCCTCGACCGTAAAGGTCACGGCCGCGATGGGCGCGTTAAAGGCCGCGGCGATGCCGGCGGCCGCGCCCACGGGCAGGAGCCGCTTCAGGTTGTCGCGCGAGAGCGCCGCGCCGCGGCCGAGCAGGCTCGCAATGCCCGCGCAGATCTGCACCGTCGGGCCTTCGCGACCGAGCGAAGCGCCGGAGCCTATCTGCAAAGTGCCGATCAGGAACTTGCCGACCGTCGAATGTGTGAACGAGAGCCTGCCGCCCTTGACCGCGTAAGCGATTTTGACCTGCGGGATGCCGCTGCCGCGCGCGTCGGGCATGACGTACTGCAAGAGCGCGCCGCTCAGAAGTCCTCCGAGCGTCGGCGTAAGCAGAGTCCAGAAGACCCACGAGTGGCCCGGCGCGAACATCGCGCGGTTGATGAGTTGGCCTTCGGCGTATCTGATGGAAAGGTGGAAGGCGACCGCCGCGAGGCCGCAGAGCACGCCGAGGAGGATAGTCAGGGCGAAGACGCGCTGCTGCTCGGAAGGGAGCAGGCGCAGGAAGAGACGCAACGCGGCGACGTACGCGCGCCTCAGGCGCGGACGCCACAGCCGCAGGTGGGCCTTCAGTCGTCGAGAGACTCGCATCAATGTGCCCGTTGGTTTGACGGACAGAACTATACCAAAAGCATTGGCACGCCGTGAGCAGCGTCAGACGGGCGGGAGGTTTGGATAGAAGGGCGATGCGGGGTAGGGTTCGCAACTACACATAGCCTGTTACGGGAACGGCTGTTATGATGAAGCCTCAGACTCAACCTGTATGCAGGACTCTCCGAGGATTGAATGGCCGATCCCCGCATGAATAATATTCTGATCGTAGACGATTCACCGACCATGCGGCGGATGGTCACGGCCTCGCTCCGCTCGCTGCCGGCCGCCAGTTTCGGCGAGGCTGCCAGCGGCCTCGAAGCGATAGAGCGCGTGGCGCTCGGGCCCGTGGATTTGATCATCCTCGACCTGAACATGCCGGACATGCACGGGCTGGAGGTGCTGGATTTTCTGCGGAGCCATCAGGCTTACAGAGACATCCCCGTCATCGTGCTGACGACCCGCGGCGACGAGGCGAGCCGCCGCGACGCGCTCGCCGCCGGGGCATCCCTCTACCTGACCAAACCGTTCGCGCCTCAGGCTTTGGCCGCGCAGGCGCAAGCCCTGTTGCGGCTTCATCCGGAAAGGGCCTAGTGTCAGACTCCAACCCCGACGGCGGCGAGTTCTTCGCGCAGTTCCTCGACGACTACTTCGCCGAGTGTGACGAACACCTGACGCTCGTGCGCCGGCACCTGCTCACCCTCGAAGAGCAGGCCGGGCGGGCGGGGATAGATCAGGCCCTACTCGACGAGTTGTTCCGCAGCTTCCACACGCTCAAGGGAATCTCGGGCATGGTCGGCCTGAGCGAGGCGGAGCAACTCGCCCACCACATGGAGAGCTACCTGCGGGACTTGCGACAGGGTACGGCTCGGCTCGGCTCGGAGGGCGTCGAGGCTCTGTTGATGGGCGTGTCGATGCTCGAACGGGTCATCGCCGCACGCCGCAAAGAGGAGGCCGCCCCGGATATCGACGCCACCGTCGCGCGACTTCAAAAGGTCATCGACGTGTCGTCCTCCGAACCGGCGCGAGCGGAGTCTGAAGCTGGCGCAGCCGGCCGGGGTCGCCCCGACGCAGCTCGCACCTGGCGGTTCGAGTTTGCGCCGACGCCCGCGCTCTCCGAACGGGGCGTGAACGTCAACAGCGTGCGCGCGCGCCTGCAAGAGGTCGGGGAGATACTGCAAGCCACGCCGCACGTCAGGGGGCAGGGCGGGATTGTCTTCGAGTTCATCGTCACAACCGGCGCGGACGAATCGGTCTTCGAGGGGTGGCGCGAGGACAACCTAACCTACACACCGGTCGCAGAGCCCGCGCAGGAAGAGGCCGAAACGCCGCCGCGGCCGGACTCGGCTCACGGACGTGTAGAGGTCGGCGCCCGGACATCTTCGACGACTTCGGCGGGCGGGGCGATGCTCGCGCCTTCGAACGTCGTGCGGGTCGATCTGGCCCGCCTCGACGAGTTGATGCGGCTCATCGGCGAGCTGGTCACGAGTCGCGCGCGGATGGAGGACGGGCTCAAGCAGTTGCGGCGGAGCGTCTCTTCGGCCGAGTGGCGCGCGCTGCAAGAGACGAACATGGCGATGGCGCGGCAGCTACGCGATCTGCGCGAAGGCGTCATGCGCGTGCGGATGGTGCAGGTCGGCGAAATCTTCGAGCGCATGAAGTTCGTCGTCCGCGACCTGACGCGCGAGAGCGGCAAGGAGATCAGGCTCGAACTCGTGGGGCAGGAGACCGAGATCGACAAGTTCCTCGTCGAGCGCATGATGGATCCGCTGCTGCACCTCGTGCGCAACGCCGTCAGTCACGGACTGGAGACCGTGACCGAGCGGGTCGCCGCGGGGAAGTCGCCCGAGGGCCGGCTCACCCTGCGCGCCGCGACCGCCGGCGACAACGTGTTGATAGAGATTGCGGACGACGGGCGCGGCGTCGATGCCGAAAGGGTGCTGGCGCGCGCACGCGAACGCGGACTCGTCGGGGGGGATGTGCGGCTCGACGACGAGCGGTTATTACAACTGATCTGCACGCCGGGATTCTCGACGCGCGACGAGGCCGACCGCGCCAGCGGGCGCGGCGTCGGGATGGACGTGGTGGGCGGCGCCGTCGCGGAGCTCGGCGGCACGCTCACGCTCGCGACCGAGCCGGGGCGCGGGACTCGTTTCACGGTCGAGCTGCCTCTGACGCTCGCGGTCGCCGACGCGCTCATCGCCAGCGTCGGCGGACAGAGGTTTGCCTTCCCGCAGTCGGCGGTGCGCGAGATTATCGAAGTCGAGCCCGCGGCCGTGAGAGTTCTGGAGAATAATGAGATCGTCTCTTATCGCGGCGGCGTGCTGCCGCTGCTGCGCCTGGCGCGTCTCTTCGACCTCGGCGAGCAACCCGAAAAGCCCTTCCACGTCTTCGTCATCGGCAGCGGCGCGCACGCCGTGGGCCTGGCCGTCGAACAGGTCATTGGGCAGAGGGAGATAGTGGTGCGCGGGTTGAACGACCCGCTGGTGAAGGTCGCGGGCGTGGCCGGCGCGACAGACCTCGGCGACGGGCGCGTCGTGCTCATCCTCGACGTGGCCGCCCTCAAACAGTCGGCCTCCGGCGGCCGGCGGACGGGAAGAGACGTGCGCGCCCGAACTCCGCGTTGACGATTTGAAGAACCATGACGAACACGCAGAAAGACGCCGAGCCCTTCATCCTCTTCGAGCTGGCCGGGACGACCTACGGCGTCCGCAGCCGCTTCGTGCAACAGATAGAGTTGATCGAGCACGTGACGCCCGTGCCGAACGCGCCGGCAGCGGTCGAGGGCGTCGTGCTCGCGCGAGGTCAGGTCATCCCGGCGCTCAACCTCCGGGCGCGCTTCGGCTTTGAAAGAATCGCCTTCGACCTGCGTTCACGCCTCATCGTCGTCAGCACCGGCGGGCGGACGCTCGGCCTGATCGTTGACTCGGCGCGGGAGTTCCTCCGCATCCCCGAGACGGCCGTCGAGCCGACGCCCGAGGCCATCACGGGATTGAGTGGGAAGTATCTGGAAGGCGTCGCGACCTTGAAGGGGCGGATAATTTTAGTACTCGACCTCGACGAAGTGATCGACCTCGGCGAGCAACAGATAACGGCCGGCGCGCAGTCGGCATGACGCTAAGCGATTTAGTTGAAGGGAAAGAAATCTTCACGACACTTCTCACTAATACTCTGAAGTGTCTGTCGACGGGAGACGGAGATGGCAACACAGTTAAGTGACGCGGGCGTCGCCGGCGGCGAGAACGCCGTGCGGATGAGGGAACAGGCGGGAGAGGTGACGGAGGCGGCCCGCGAGATCGCGCGCATCGCGGACGAGGTGTCGAGCGGGGCGGAGGCGCAGACGCGCTCGCTCGACTCGGCCGTCAGTCTCGCCAACGAGATGGCGGCCTCGCTCGGCGAGACGACCACGCGGGCCGAATCCATCGCGACCTCGACGGAAGAACTCGTCTCCTCGATCAACGAGACGGCCGCCTCCATCGAGCAGGTCGGCGCGAACTCCGCGAGCCTCGCCGCCTCGGTCAACGAGACGGCGACGGCCATCGAGGAGTCGGCCCGCTCCATCGAGAGCGTCACCGCCAGCGCGCAGGAGATGGCGACCTCGGCCGAAGAGGTGACCTCCGCGATGAATGAGATCGCGGCTTCGATCAAGAGCGTGAGCGACGACACCGACTCGCTTTCCGCCTCGCTCAACCAGACGGCCGTCAGCACGGAACAGGTGTCGCGCTCGGTGGACAGCCTTGCCGGGAACGCCGACGACCTGACCGTCTCCGCCGAAGAGACGGCCTCATCAATTAACGAGATGGCCGCCTCGGTCGAAGAGGTCTCGGCCATGACGGAGAACCTCGCCTCGACGGTCGAAGAGGTCTCCACCTCGATGGAGGAGATGGCGCGCTCCGTGCAAGGCGTGGCGCAGAACACCGAGCGCATCACCGACGCGGCGACGGGTGCCGCGACGAGCGCGGCCGAGATGGATCGCTCGCTGCGTTCGGTCGCCACGATGACCAGGAGCGCCGAAGAGGTCGTGGGCCGGGTCTCGCGCGAGGCCGAGCAGGGTGGCGCCGCGGCGCAGAAGTCTATCCAAGGCCTGGGCCGTGTCCGCGCCTCGATGGAGCAGTCGGCGACGGTCATCCGCGAGATGGGCAAGCGCTCGAACGAGATCGGCAGCATCGTCAACACGATCAGCGTCATCGCCGAGCGCACGAACATGCTCTCGCTGAACGCGTCCATCGAGGCGGCGCGCGCGGGCGAGGCGGGGCGCGGCTTCGCCGTCGTCGCCGAGGAGATACGCAACCTCGCCGACCGCTCGGCGCAGGCGACCGCGGACATCGCCGCCATCATCAAGGCGTTGCAGGATGTGGTGCAGGAGGCCGTCACGGCGTCGAACGAGGGGGTGCGCGTCGCCGACGAGAGCGGGCGCCTGGCCGAGGAAGGCTCGACAGGGCTGCAAAGGATTCTGAGCGGCATCAACGAGACTACGCAGATCGTCAGCCAGATCGCGCGCGCGACGGAGGAGCAGTTAGGTGCCAGCGCGCACGTCGTCACGGCGATTGATACGACCGCGGCGCAGGCCAAGCAGGCCGCGGTTGCCACGGGCGAGCAGGCCAAGGCCGCGCAGGAGATCGTCAGGGCGACGGCGCACATGCGCAAGACGGCGAAGGAGGTCAGTCAGGCCATGGGCGAGCAGGGGCGTGCGGCGCGCGAGATTATCAAGGCCGCGCAGAGCACGATGGCCGTGTCGGTGCAGGTGCGCAAGGCGTCCGGCGAACAGGCGGCGGCCGTCAAGCAGGTCGCGCAGGCGGTCGATTCCATGCGCCGGGGCGCGGCCAGCACTTCGCGGGCACTCGAAGAGCAGGCCACCGCGGGAGTGCAGGTCTCGAAGGAGTCGGAACGCCTGGCGCGCGTGATTGCGGGAGTCAGCAAGGCCATGCGAGAACAGGCGACGGCGGCCACCCAGATCACCACCGCCGCGCACGACATGCGCCAACAGTCCGATCAGGTTGCCCGTGCGATGAGCGAGCAGACACGCGCCGCCCGCGACATGACGACCGCCGCCCAGAGCATCTCCAAAGAGATCGGGCTCATCACGCGCTCGAACCGCCAACACCTGACCTCGGCCGAGCAGGTGCTGGGCACGTTGACCGACATCCGGCAGATCACCGAGCGCAACGCGCAGGGGGGCAAAGCCACCTTGAGCAGCACTACGAATCTGCTCACGCGGGCAGAACAACTCGCCGAACTCGTAGAAGCATCCGGGGCGGGGCCGGCGGGCGAGAACGGGAAGCCACGCCGCCAGAAGAGGAATCGCGTTCCCGTCGAGGCCACCGCCGCGGGCGAGCCGGAAAGGCGCGACGGGTCAGAGTAATCAACGGCCCCGCCGTGTAGCGGCGGGTTCAAGTTTGGCGCGCGCTTTTATGTGACCGGAGAGTGGTAACCTGACTTCCTCGACCAATCCAATCGGAGTTTTCACCACCGACGCGAGTCTCGTGATTCAGATATGGGACACGGCCCTCGAACGCCTGACGGGCATTCCCGCGGCTGCGGCACGTGGCAAGTCGCTCGTCGAGCTTATTCCCGATTTAGAGGAGCGCCGCCTGCTCGCGCGCTTCAAGAGGGTGATAGACGAGGGTGTCGTGGAAACTCTCGCGCCGGCCTTTCATCACTACCTGATTCCGTGTCCGCCGGCCGCGCCTTCGGAACGCTTCGACCGCATGCGGCAGCGTGTGACCATCGCGCCCCTGCTTGAGGAGGGCCGAGTCGTCGGCGCGCTCGTCACGGTCGAAGACGTGACCGCACGCATCGAGCGCGAGCGCGCCCTCTCCGAACAACTCGCGCACTCAGGCGAGGACGCGCGCGTCAGCGCCGCCCTTGCCTTCGCGGAGGACGAGTCGCTCGAACTTGCGCGCCCGCTCCTCGCCGCGCTCGGGGACGAGAGCTGGCGCGTGCGGCGCGCGGCCGTCGAAGGGTTGGCCCGCCGCGCGGCACCCGAAGCCATCATGGCGCTCCTCGCTTCGGTGCGCGAGAACCATCACAACCTCGGCATACTCAACAGCGCGCTCCAGGTGCTGGCGATGAGCGACGTGGATACGCTCTCGCCGCTCGTCGAATTTTTGAACGGCGAAGACGCAGACCTGCGCATGCAGGCGGCGCTCGCCCTCGGCGAACAGCGCGACGCGCGTGCCGTGCCCGCCCTCGTCGATGCGCTCGACGACGAGGACTTCAACGTGCGTTACCACGCCGTCGAAGCTCTGGGGAAGTTACGTGCGGCCGAAGCCGCCGACGCGCTCGCGGGTGTGGCGGAGACGCGCGACTTCTTCTTAGCCTTCCCGGCGCTCGATGCGTTGAAGAATATCGGCGACGCCCGCGTCGTCCCGCGCGTGCTGCCGCTGCTCGAAGACGAGCTGCTGCGCGAGGCCGCCGCCGAACTGCTCGGGGAACTCGGCGACGAAGAGTCGGTCGCGCCTTTGGCCTGGCTGCTGAACGCCCCGCACGCCCCGACGCGCGCGGCGGCAAATGCCCTCGCCGCCTTGCACGACCGTTACGCCGAACTGTACGGCGAGGGGTCTTACATCGCCGACCTGAGCCGTGCCGCCATCAATCCGGCTGGGGCACAGAACCTCCTCGAAGCTCTGGGGGAGACCGCGCGCGGAGAGCTGCGCCCGCTCGCGCTGGTCGTCGGCTGGCTGGAAGGCGCGGCCGTCGAGCGCGCCCTGACGCGCCTGCTCGGACAGGCGGACGCGCGTGGCGAGGTGGTGGAAGCGCTGGTGCGGCACGGCTCGGGCGTGACCGACCTGTTGATTGAACAACTCGGATCGGAAGACCTCGAAATCCGAAAGGCGGCGACCGTCGCACTGGGGCGGATCGGGGACGCGCGCGCCGCTCCCGCGCTGGTCCAGGCCCTCGAAGAAGAGGACTCGGAGATGGTCATCGCGGCGGCCGACGCGCTGGCGAAGATCGGTGACCCGCGCGCTTTCGAGTCGCTCCTCGCGCGCGTCGGCGACCCGAGCGCGGCGGTGAGGCAGGCCGTCGTCGTCGCGCTCAACTCGCTCGGCCTGCCCGAGATGCCGGCGCGTGTGCTGTCACTTCTCGAAGACGCCGACCCGAACGTGCGCGAATCGGCGGTCAAGATCGCTGGATACTTCGGCTACGCGGAATGCACAGACCTCCTTCTGGAACGATGTCTGGATGAAGACGAGCGCGTCCGTCGTGCGGCCGTCGAGCACCTGCCGTACCTTGAAGACGAGCGCGCTCTGCCCGCGCTCGTCGGCGCCTTGCGAAACGGGACGCCGAAGGTGCGCGCCGCGGCGGCCGCCGCCATGGCGCAGTCGGAGGGGCCGGAAGTCTCGGCCCATTTGATCGAGGCGCTCGCGGACGAAGATTCATGGGTACGTTATTTCGCCGCCCGCTCGCTCGGCCGGCTTGAAGTGAAGGAGGGCGCGGAGGCGCTGGCGGCTTTGGCGCAGAGGGATAAAGCAGATCACGTGCGCATCGCTACCGTCGAGGCGCTGGGGCGTATCGGCGGGGAGACGGCCGTCCGTGTGGTCTCCTCGCTGATCAACTCGGCGGAGGCAGACCTCGCGCGCGTCGCTGCGGGCGCGCTCGGGATGATGAAGGGCGAGCGTTAGATTTGAGTTGACGACCGCAGTGCCCGCGGAGATGGTCGCGCGGGCTTGAGAGCCATGGGATTTCAAACGGGTAGTTTAGGGTTAACCGGCGGGGCGGACAGGCTTCTGCGCGACCTGATTCACGAGCGCACGGGACTCTTCTTCGACAACGGGAAGGGCGACATCATGACGGACAAGCTGTCGCCGCTCGTCGTCGAGCGCGGGTTTACGTCCCTGCTGGACTATTACTACCTGCTGAAGTACGACGAGGCGGCGCAGGACGAATGGCTCAACGTGATGAACGCGCTCTCCGTCCCCGAGACCTACTTCTGGCGCGAGATGGATCAGGTGCGCACGCTCGTCGAGTGGGTCGTGCCGCGCTGGTTCGCGGCGAACGGCGCGGGGCCTCTGAAGATTTGGAGCGCGGCCTGCGCGACGGGCGAGGAGCCTCTGACCATCGCGATGGCATTAAACGAGGCGGGCTGGCTCGGGCGCGCGCCGATTGAGATTCGCGCCAGCGACGCCAGCCCCGCGGCCGTCGAGAAGGCGCGGCGCGGGGTCTACCGCGAGCGCTCGTTCCGCAACCTGCCGGCACCCCTGCGCGCCAAATATTTTACGCAAGAGGGGGCCACGAAAACGTGGCGCGTGGACGCCAACCTGCACGCCGCGGTCGAATGGCGGGTCGTCAACCTGATGAACGAGGCGGAGGTCGCGCCGCTCGCGGCGGCGCACGTCATCTTCTGCCGCAACGTGTTTATCTACTTCTCCGACCAGACGATCAACCGGACGGTGCGCTCCTTCGCCGCGCACATGAGGCCGCCGGGTTACCTGTTCGTCGCCGCCGCGGAGTCTTTGCTGAAGCTGACCACGGAGTTCGAGCTGCAAGAGGTCGGCAGCGCGTTCGTCTACGTGAGGCGGCCGGGCGCGGCCTGACGGGGTCGCCACGCTTCGAGGGCCATTCATGGATAGAGTTGTAAAAGTTCTGGTGGTCGATGACTCCGCCTACGTGCGGAAGGTCGTCAGGCAGATGCTCTCGCGCAGCCCCTTCCTCGAAGTGGTGGGGACGGCGCGCGACGGCCGCGAGGCGCTGGAGCTGGTGGCGCGGCTCGACCCGGACGTGGTCACCTGCGACCTCATCATGCCGGAACTCGACGGCGTGGGTTTTGTCCGCGAGCAGATGGCGCGGCGGCCTCTGCCGATTATCATCATGAGCATCGCCAGCGAGACGGGCGAGGCCGCGCTGACCGCGCTCGACGCGGGCGCCGTGGACTTCGTGCAGAAGCCGACCGCGCTGGCGACCGAGAAGATCTTCGAGGTGAGTGACGAGTTGATTGAGAAGGTCAAAGCGGCCGCTAAGATACACATGGCCCGCGTTAAAGTCGCCCCGCCGCCGCCCGCGACCGTCGCCGAGGGGCCACAGCCGGCCGACGCCCCCTTCACGCGCAAAGAGCTGGTGGACGTGGTGGTCATCGGAATCTCCACCGGCGGGCCGCAGGGTTTGAAACGGCTCATCCCGCAGCTGCCCGCCGACTTTCCCGTCCCGGTCGCTATGGTCATGCACATGCCGGTGGGTTACACTGAAATGTACGCACGCAAGCTCGACGAACTGTCGCCGCTCGATGTCAGGGAGGCGCATGAGGGGGACGTGCTGCGTGCGGGCTCGGCGCTGCTGGCCCCGGCCGGTCGTCACCTGACCTTCCGGCGCGGCGCCGACGGGAAGGTGGTCGCGCATCTCGACTCGAAGCCCTTCGAGACGCCCCACCGCCCTGCGGTGGACGTCCTCTTCCAGTCGGCGGCGGAGGTTTACGGGCAGAGGGTGCTGGGCGTGGTGATGACGGGGATGGGGTCGGACGGGCGTGCCGGCGCGGCGTGGATCAAGGCCCAGGGCGGGCTGGTCTACACCGAGAGCGAAGAGTCGTGCGTCGTGTACGGCATGCCCGCCTCCGTGGTCGAGGCGGGACTGAGCGACCGAAGCGTGCCGCTCGAACGGATGGCGCTCGCGATACGGGAGGCCGTATGAGTAAAAAGATCATGGTCGTTGACGACTCGGCGCTCTCACGCAGGACGCTGCGGCGCATCCTTGAGGGCGCCGGCTACAGCGTCGTGGAGGCCGAGGAGGGCATGGCCGCGTTGGAACTCTACTTCATCGAAAAGCCCGACCTCGTGCTCCTCGATCTGGTGATGAAGGGGATGTACGGGCTCGACGTGCTGGCGAAGCTGCGCGAGCTGGACGCGGGCGCGCGCGTGATCGTCGCCAGCGCCGACATCCAGACCTCGACGCGGGCCTTGGTGGAAGAGGCGGGCGCGACCGACTTCATCAACAAGCCTTTCTCGACGGAGAACGTGCTCGGCGCCGTCAAAACAGTGTTCGGGGAGGGATCGCCTGATGGACTTGACTGAACGCCAGCGCGACGCGGTGTCGGAGTTAATCAACATCGCCTTCTCGCGCACGGGGGCCGCCCTCTCGGAGTTGACCGGGCAGCGCGTCATCCTCAGCGCGCCGGAAGTCTCGATCTTCCCGACGGCGGAGCTGCCCGATGCGCTCGCCAAATTCATGCCCGGCGAAGTCGCCTCCATCCATCAGGTCTTCGGCGGGCCGGTCGCGGGCGACGCGCTCCTCCTGCTCAACCAGGAGGGCGCGGTGCAGTTGACCGACCTCTTGACGGCGGACGGGCACGCCCCGTCCAACCGCCTCGACGAGTCGGCGCGCGAGGTTCTGACCGAGGTGGGGAACATCCTGCTGAACGCCTGCCTGGGGATGTTCGGCAACCTGCTCGACGTGCACGTCTCCTTCTCGGTGCCGCGCCTGCACCTTGAGACGCTGGACGAGTTGCTCGGCTCGATCAGCACGGCCGCCGGTGAGCCGCGGTACGCGCTGGTGGTCTACACGGCCTTCCAGATTCGCAACAGCGCCGTCCGAGGGTTCCTCGTGATGGTCTTGAGCGTCGCCTCCCTCGACCGTCTGATTCACGAGGTTGACGCCTGGGAAGAGCGGCAGGGTCACTCTTAAACTTCACCGGCCGACCGGCAGATCGCAGGCATGACGAAATCCGCCAGACACGAAGAACCGCTGCTCAGCGCGGCCATGCTGCGCTGGATGAACGACCTCGCCGGGCAGGGCATCCTCGTCACGGACGCCGACCTGAAGATCCGCGCCTGGAACCGCTGGCTGGAAGAGCACAGCGAATTGAGCGCGGGCGAAGTGCTCGGCCGCAACCTGCTCGAAGTCTACTCCGAGTTGGAGAAGAGGCGGCTCGACCGTCATTACAAATGGGTGCTGGAGGGGCAGACGCGAGTGCTCTCGCAGCGTCTGCACGGCCACCTGCTCCCGCTGCCGACCAACTTTAGTCAGAGCGGCTTTGACGAGATGCAGCAGACGGCGCGCATCTCGCCGCTGATGGACGACGAGGGGCAGGTCACCGGCACCGTGACCCTCATCGAGGACGTGACCGAGCGCGTCGCGCGCGAGGCCGAGTTGCAGGCCGAGGTGGACGCACGCACGCGGGCGCTCGTGCGGGAGAAGGCCGCGCGCGAAGAGGCCGAGCTGGCCAACCACCTCAAGGACGAGTTCCTGGCCACCGTCTCGCACGAGCTGCGCACGCCGCTCACGGCCATCCTCGGCTGGTCGAACATGCTGCTCACCGGCCGCCTCGACGGGGAGTCCCGCGACCGCGCGCTCGAAACCATCCACCGCAACGCGCAGGCGCAGAACCAGCTCATCAGCGACCTGCTCGACGTTTCGCGCATCATCTCGGGGAAGCTCCGTCTCGACCTGCGCACGGTCGATCTGCACAAAGTCATCGCGGCCGCGGTCGAGGCGACGCGCCCCACGGCGGAGGGGAAAGGCGTCGTCGTCACCACGTCGCTCGATCCGCACGCCGGGCCGGTCAACGGCGACGCCGACCGCCTCCAGCAGGTGATCTGGAACCTCCTGACGAACTCCATCAAGTTCACCCCCGAAGGCGGTCGGATAGAGGTCAAATCGGAGATCGTCGAGACGCACGTGGAGGTCACGGTGCGGGACACGGGGATTGGCATCAGCCCGGAGTTCCTGCCGCACATCTTCGACCGTTTCCGTCAGGCCAACCCCGGCACCAACAGGATTCACGGGGGCATGGGGTTGGGGCTCTCCATCGTCCATCAACTGGTCGAGCTGCACGGGGGCACCGTCCGGGCAGAGAGTGAGGGCGAGGGGAAAGGGGCGACGTTTATCGTCAGCCTGCCCTTCGTCGCGGTTGAAGAGGAGATGAAGCTGGCGGAGCGCAAGCCCGCCACGGCCGCCGCCCGTCTGGAGATCGAGTGCCCGCCCGCGCTTCGGGGGCTCAGAGTGCTGGTCGTCGATGACGAGGCCGACACCCGTGACATGCTGCGGGCGGTGCTGGAGCATTGCAACGCCGAAGTCTACACCGCCGGGTCTGCGTCCGAGGCGCTGGCGGCCATCGCACACCTCCGCCCCGACGTTTTAATCAGCGACGTGGGGATGCCCGAGGAGGATGGCTACTCTCTCATTGCGAAGGTCAGGGCTCTGCCTCCGGAGCGCGGCGGGCGCATCCCGGCGGTGGCACTGACCGCGTACGTCAGGGCGGAAGACCGCGTGAAGGTGCTCCGCTCCGGCTTCCAGTTGCACGTGCCCAAGCCCGTCGAGCCGGCCGAGCTGGTGACGGTGGTGGCACACCTCGCAGCCCGCGCCGTGGAAGAATGAGCCGCGCCGTGCTCAGCCTGCATGTCGTCGCCGCCGCACTGCACATGAAATTCAGACGCGAACGGGATTCCCCGGGCTTCTCCTCATACCTTCTACCTTAGCCGCGCATAAACAGTTCCGGGACGCCGGCTCCGTCGAGAGTTGAACCCCTCTGGTAAGGGTGAAGAGCGTCGTGTGCGTACGTCGTGGTACACTTCTCTCCATAAAAATCCCCCGATAGAGACGACCGGAATTATGGCTGTGACTCTGAACGGATTATTGCGGGGTCTCACGCGAACGCCCGAGGCGCGCGATGAGGAGCCGATTCGTGACGAGTTGTTCAGCGTCGAACGTCTAGAGCAGTACGCGGCGACGCTGGCGGCCGAGCACCGGGTTTATGCCGGGAGGCGGCGCGGCCGGCGGCTGCTGCCGGCGCTGGAGAAGAACGGGCGCCTGCTCGTCGGCGCCTACCACTCGCTGGGCGAGGCGGTGCGCGGCGGGCGGGCGATCTCGCCCGCCGCGGAATGGCTGGTCGATAACTTTCACATCGTCGAAGAGCAACTGCGCGAAATCCGCGAAGACCTGCCCGAGGGCTACTACTACGAACTGCCCAAACTCTCCGCGGGCGAACTCACAGACTACCCGCGCATCTACGCCGTCGCGCTCTCGCTCATCGCGCACACCGACAGCCGGCTCGACACCGAGACCTTAAAAAGATTCGTCCGCGCCTACCAGCAGGTGACGCCGTTCACCATCGGCGAGTTGTGGGCCGTCGCCATCACGCTGCGCCTCGCGCTGGTGGAGAACCTGCGCCGCCTCGCCACGCGCATCGTCGCGTCGCGCGTGGCGCGCGAGGAGGCGGACGCACTCGCCGACCGGCTGCTGGAGGCGGTCGAGCGCCAACCCGAGTCCCTGACCGAGCTGCTCGCGGCGCGTCTGGGCCGGCGCGAAGACCTCGACCTGGACCGCGCCTTCGTCGTCCAACTCACGCAGCGCCTGCGTGACCAGGACCCGGCGCTGATGCCCGTCTTCGAATGGCTGGAACGCCGACTGAACAAGCGCGGCCTCACCACGGAACAGTCCGTCCACCTCGAACACCAGAGACAGGCCGCCGCGCAGGTGACCGTCGGCAACATCATCACCTCGATGCGCCTGATCTCGACGCTCGACTGGCGCGACTTCTTCGAGTCGGTGAGCCTGGTCGATCCGCTGCTCGGCGAAGACCCGGCGGGCATCTACGCGCGCATGAACTTTCAGACGCGCGACCGTTACCGCCACGTCGTCGAACGCATCGCGAAACGCACCGGCGCGGACGAGCTCGAAGTGGCGCGCGGCGCTTTGAACCTGGCCGCCGAAGCGCGTGCCCGACAGCCGCAGGACGAGACACACCTCCACGTCGGCCAATACCTCGTCGGCGACGACGTGGTTCGACTCGAACGGGTCTTCCGTTACCGCCCGAAGCTGCGCGAGCGCGTGGTGCGCTCGGTCTTGCGCCACCCGACCCTCTTCTATCTGGGCACGCTGGCACTCCTCACGCTGCTCGTCGTCGCGTCGCTCTGCCTCGCGGCTGACCAGGGCGGCGCGAGCCGTGGCCTGCTCGTCGTCCTCGCGCTGCTCTCGCTCGGGCCGGCCGGCGATCTGGCCCTGAGCGTGCTCAACTGGGACGTGACCCACCTCTTTCACCCGCGACTGTTGCCGAGCATGGAGGTCAAACAGGGCGTGCCCGCAGAGGCGCGCACGATGGTCGTCGTCCCGACGCTCTTCACCAGCGAGGCGACCGTCAGAGAGCTTTTAGAGCGTTTGGAAGTTCACTACCTCGCTAACCAGGACGAGCATCTGTATTTCGCCCTGCTCGGGGATTTCGCGGACGCCGACGCCGCCGAGACGGCCGCGGACGCGGCGGTGCTTGACCAGGCGTCGGCCGGAATAGAGGAGTTGAACGCTCGTTATGGCGCGGATGCGTCCGGGCGCCAACGCTTCCACCTCTTTCAACGCAAGCGTCTTTGGAACGCGCGAGAGGGGAAGTGGATGGGCTGGGAGCGCAAGCGCGGCAAGCTTGAGGAGTTCAACCGCCTGCTGCGCGGCGCGCGTGAGACGAGTTTCATCATCGCGACGGCCGACGCCGAACTGCTCGCCGACATTCGTTACATCATCACGCTCGACTCCGACACGCAGTTGCCGCGCGACGCGGCCCGCCGCCTCGTCGGCATCGCACGGCACCCCTTGAATCGCCCGCAGCTCGACGAGCGCACGGGGCGCGTCACACGCGGCTACGCGATCCTACAGCCGCGCGTCAGCGTCACGCTGGAAAGCTCGGCGCTCTCGCGCTTCGCGCGCGTCTTCTCGGGTAACACGGGGATAGACCCTTACACGACCGCCGCGTCCGACGTTTACCAGGACCTGTTCGGCGAAGGCTCGTTCACCGGCAAGGGGCTCTATGACGTGGACGCCTTCAGCCGCGCGCTCGCCGACCGCGTGCCGGAGAACGCGCTGCTCAGTCACGACCTGTTCGAAGGGCTCTACGCGCGGGCCGCGCTCGTGACCGACGTTGAATTTCTGGACGACCACCCGGCGCGTTACGTGACGTACGCGATGCGGCAGCACCGCTGGACGCGCGGCGACTGGCAGATCGCGCGCTGGCTTCTGCCGACCGTGCCCGACGCGCAGGGGCGCAGCGTAGGCAACCCGCTGCCGCTTATCGCGCGCTGGAAGATTTTCGACAACCTGCGGCGCAGCCTGGTCGCGCCGTCCGTCGTGCTCTGGCTCATCTTCGCCTGGACGTTGCTGCCGGGCTCGCCCCTGCTCTGGTCGCTCTTCGTCCTGCTGGCGCTGGCGTTCCCCGTCTACGCTCACGTGACGACGAGCCTCATGCTGCACCCGCGCGGCATCCCCTGGACGAGCCACTTCTGGAGCGTCTGGGGCGACGCGCGCACGAACACCGCGCAGGTGGCGCTGACGCTCACCTTACTCGCGCATCAGGCCTACCTGATGTGCGACGCTGCCGTGCGTACGCTCTACCGCAAGCTCTTTTCAAAGCGCCGCCTGCTTGAGTGGACGACGGCCGCGCAGGCCGAGGCGGGCAGCGCGCCCACGCTCGCCGCCGCCTTCCGCTTCATGTGGCCCGTCGGGTTGATTCTGATCGCGGCCGTCGCGCTCATCTTGGGGCTGCGCCCCGGCGCGCTGCCCGCCGCCGCGCCGCTGTTGCTGGCGTGGGCCGCTTCGCCGTTTGTCGCTTACTGGGTCAGCCGTCGCTTTGAAGTCGGGCGAGAAGAGCTGGCGCCGGCCGACGAGCAGGAGGCGCGACTCATCGCGCGGCGCACGTGGCGTTTCTTCGAGACCTTCGTCACGCAGGAAGACCAGTGGCTGCCGCCCGATAATTTTCAGGAAGACCCGCGGCCCGTGGTGGCACATCGCACCTCGCCGACCAACATCGGTCTGCTTTTAATCTCGTCCGTCGCCGCACACGACTTCGGCTACGCGGGCACGCTCGAACTAATCGAACGTCTTGAGCTGACGTTCGACGCCGTCGATAAGATGCCGAAGTTCCGCGGGCACGTCTTCAACTGGCACGACACGCGCACGCTGGAGCCGCTGGGGCCTCAATACATCTCCACCGTGGACAGTGGCAATCTGGCCGGCCACCTGCTCGCGCTCAAGCAGGCATGCGTCGAGCTGTCTGAGCGCCCCCTCTTCGGCACGAACACGCTCGTGGGGCTGGGCGACACGATTGCGTTGCTGCGCCTTGAGGCGGAGCACGTGGGCGCGTCGCGCAAGCGCACCGAAGTCGTGACCGTCAATCACCTGCGTGAAGAGATTACGGCCTGTGCCGAACTCGTCGCCGGCGCGCCGCCCGAGTCGCTGGGCGGCTGGGAGACTCTCTTCAACTCTCTGCACCGGCACGCCTCGACCGTAGAAGACATGCTTGCCGCCCTCGCTCAGGAGCACGGGTCGGGCGATTTCACAGAGGCGGGCTTCTGGGCGGGCGCGCTGCTGCGGCAGTTGAAAGAGTTCGCGCGCGACCTGCGTACCTTCGCACCGACCCTGCACCCGCAGGCCAGGCACCTCAGTCACGTACTCTCTTCCGACCTCGCCATCCCGCTGCGGCCCGAGCTTGCGCACGCGCTCGAACGTGTGGAGGGCCTCGCGCACGCATCGGAGGTCTATGATGCCGCGCTCACAGACCTGAGCGGTCAGGCTCACGTCTCCTCTGAGCAAGAGGCGGTGCTCGGCGGCACGCCCTCACTCACCACGGCCATCGAAGACGCGGCGGCGGCCGTCACGTCCGTCCTCACACGCCTGACCCGACTGGCGCGGCGGTGCGGAGAGCTGGTCGAGGGGATGGACTTCCGGTTTCTCTTCAACGACGAGCGCAAGGTTTTTCACATCGGCTATAACGTCTCCGCCGGGCAGCCCGATAATTCTTACTACGACCTGCTGGCCTCGGAGTCGCGCCTCGCCAGCTTCGTCGCCATCGCCAAGGGCGACGTGCCGCAGGAGCACTGGTTCCATCTGGGTCGCAAGCTCACGCCCGTGGACAGCAGCCGCGCGCTCATCTCGTGGACGGGGACGATGTTCGAGTACCTGATGCCGCTCCTCGTCATGCGGAGCTACGACCGGACGCTGCTCGACCAGACGTATAGGGCGGTGGTCGAGCGGCAGATCGAATACGGGGAAGAGCGCGGCGTGCCGTGGGGCATCTCCGAGGCCGCCTACAACGCGCGCGACCTCTATCTCAACTACCAGTACAACCCCTTCGGCGTGCCCGGCCTCGGGTTCAAGCGCGGCCTGAGCGAAGACCTCGTGGTCGCGCCATACGCGACGGCGCTCGCGGCGCTGGTCGCGCCACGCCGCGCGCTGGCGAACCTGCGCCGCCTGGAGCGCGAGGGCGCGCTCGCACGCTACGGCTTCTACGAGTCGATTGACTATACGCAGGAGCGCCTGCCGCAGACGCAGAAGAGCGCCGTGATTCGCGCCTTCATGGCGCATCATCAGGGCATGAGTCTCGTCGCGCTCGACAACCTCCTCAACCGCGACGTGATGCAGCGCCGCTTCCACGCCGAGCCACTCGTGCAGGCGACCGAGCTGCTCTTGCAGGAGCGTGTCCCGCGCGGCGTGGCGGCCGCGCACCCCCGCGCCGAAGAGGTCTTGTCGGGGCGACTCGTCCACACGCTGGCCGGGCTCGTCACGCGCAGCTACGACACGGCCGACCTGCCGACGCCGCGCACGCAACTGCTCTCCAACGGCACCTACTCGGTGATGGTGACCTCCGCGGGCGGCGGCTATTCGCGCTGCGGGTCGCTGGCCGTCACGCGCTGGCGCGAGGACGCCGTGCGCGACTGCCACGGCTCGTTCTGTTACCTGCGCGACGTTCGCAGCGGCGCCGTCTGGTCTACGTCCTACCAGCCGACGAGGGTCAGGCCGCGCTCGTACGAAGTCTCCTTCTCGGAGGACAAGGTTGACTTCCGGCGCACGGACGCGGGCCTGCTGACGCACACCGAGATCATCGTCTCGCCCGAAGACAACGCCGAGATTCGGCAGGTCTCTTTGACGAATCAATCCACGCGCGTGCGCGAGGTGGAGTTGACCAGCTACGCGGAGGTCGTGCTCGCGCCCCATGCCGCGGACGTGGCGCACCCGGCCTTCAGTAATCTCTTCATCGAGACGGAATACGTCGCCGCCGAGAACGCGCTGCTCGCGCGCCGCCGCCCGCGTTCGAGTAGAGACGAGCCGGCCTACGCCGTCCATGTCGTCGTCACGGAGGGCGAGCGCGTCGGCGCGGTGCAGTACGAGACCGACCGCAGCCGCTTCCTCGGGCGCGGGCACACGGCCGCCGATTCCGTCGCCGTCATGGAAGACCGGCCGCTGTCCAACACGGTCGGCGCCGTGCTCGACCCCGTCTTCTCCTTGCGCCAGCGCGTGCGCCTGCAACCGGGCGAGACGGCGCGCGTCTCGTTCACGACCGCCGTGGCGCGCTCGCGCGAAGAGGCGCTCACCCTCGCGGACAAGTATCACGACCCTTCCATCTTCGAGCGCGCCGCGCGGCTGGCGTGGACTCAGTCGCAGGTCGAGATGCGTCACCACAACGTCGATGCGGACGAGGCGCACCTCTTCCAACGTCTCGCCGGACGCGTGCTCTACGCAGACCCGAGCCTGCGCCCACGCCCGCACGTGCTGGCGCTCAACACGAAGGCACAGTCGTCGCTCTGGCCTTACGGCATCAGCGGCGACCTGCCCATCGTCATCGTCCGCGTCAGCGAGTCGGACGATTTAGACGTGGTGCGCCAACTCATACGCGGGCACGAGTATCTGCGGCTCAAAGGTCTCACGATTGATCTCGTCATTCTCAACGACCACCCGCCCACATACGCGCAGGAGCTACAGGACGGGCTGCTGTCGATGCTCCGCGCGAGCGGCTCGCAGGCTTTGCAGGACAAGCCGGGCGGCGTCTTCCTGCGCCGGACGGACATCATGCCGGAGGCCGACCGGATCCTGCTGCACGCGGCGGCGCGCGTCGTCATCGTCCCCGAGCGCGGCACGCTCGCGGAGCAGTTAACGCGGCGTGAAATCGAAGAGTCTTTGCCCGCGGAGTTCGTCCCGCGCGGGCCGGTGCGTGCTTACGCCGAGCCCGCCGTGGAGACTCCGGAGTTGACGTTCTTCAACGGCCTCGGCGGCTTCAACCAGGAAGGGCGCGAGTACGTGACGGTCATGCGCGCGGGCCAGTGGACGCCCGCGCCGTGGGCGAACGTCGTAGCCAACGAACATGACTTCGGCTTCCAGGTGACGGAGTCGGGCGGCGGCTACACCTGGTCTGCGAACAGCCGCGAGAACCGGCTCACGCCCTGGTCGAATGACGCCGTAAGCGACCCGCCGGGCGAGGCGATCTACCTGCGCGACGAAGAGAGCGGCGCCGTCTGGACGCCGACACCTTTGCCCGTGCGCAGTGACAACCCGTACGTCGTCCGGCACGGGCAGGGCTACACGGTCTTCGAGCAGACGAGCCGCGGCATCACGCAGGAGTTGCTGCTCTTCGTGCCGCTCGACGCGACGGTAAAGATTTCCGTGCTGCGCCTGCGCAACCGAACCAACGAAACCCGCCGGCTCTCACTCACCAGTTACAGCGAGTTGGTGCTGGGCGTCGAGCGCGGCGCGTCGGCCCCCTTCGTCATCACCGAGTTCGATCAACAGAGCGGCGCCGTCTTCGCGCGCAACCCTTACAACAACGAGTTCGCCGCGCGCATCGCCTTCGCCGCCGTGAGCGAGCCGGAGAGCACACACACCTGCGACCGCAAAGAGTTCTTAGGGCGCAACGGCAGCCCCGCGCGTCCGGCGGCGCTGCGCCGCACGACGCTCTCGGGCCGCACCGGCGCGGGACTAGACCCGTGCGCGGCCATTCAGACCGTGATCGAGCTTGCGCCGGGCGCGTCGCACGAGGTCGCCTTCCTGCTCGGCGAGGCCGAGACGCGCGAAGAGGCACGCGCCGTCGTCGAACGCTTCCGCCGCCTGCCCGCGGTCAACGAAGCATTCGAGCACATGCTCGCGCATTGGGACGAAGTGCTTGAGACGATTGAAGTCCGCACGCCCGACTCGGCGCTGGATACGATCCTCAACCGCTGGCTGCCGTATCAGACTCTGGCCTGCCGGGTGCTGGCGCGCTCGGCCTTCTATCAGTCGGGCGGCGCATACGGCTTCCGCGATCAACTGCAAGACACGATGGCGCTGGTCTACGCGCGCCCGGACCTCACCCGCGCACAGATCCTGCGCGCCGCCGCGCACCAGTTCAAAGAAGGCGACGTGCAGCACTGGTGGCATCCGCCGACGGGACGCGGCGTGCGCACGCGCTTCTCGGACGACCTCCTGTGGCTCCCATACGTGACCAGTTTCTACCTGCGCGTGACGCGCGACGCGGGCGTGCTCGACGAAGCAATCTCTTTTCTCGAAGCGCCGCCGCTCGAACCCGGGCAGGACGAGTCGTACACGCAGCCCGCCGTCTCAAAGGAGTCCGCGAGCCTCTACGAGCACTGCGTGCGGACGCTCGACCGCAGTCTGGCGCTCGGCACGCACGGGCTGCCGCTGATGGGTTCGGGCGACTGGAACGACGGTATGAACCGCGTCGGCCACGAGGGGCGCGGCGAGAGCGTCTGGGTCGGCTGGTTCCTGCACACGGTGCTTGAGTGGTTCGCCCCCGTCTGCGAAGCGCGCGGCGACACCGAGCATGCCGCCAAGTACCGCGCTCACATGACCAAACTGAGGCAGGCGCTCGAAGCCGAGGCGTGGGACGGCGACTGGTACCGGCGCGCCTACTTTGACGACGGGACGCCGCTCGGCTCCCAGCAGAACGAGGAGTGCCGCATCGACTCCATCGCGCAGTCCTGGGGCGTCATCTCGGGCGCGGCCGACACACACCGCGCGGCCCGCGCGATGGCCGCCGTCGAGCAACACCTCATCCGACGCGGCGACGGCCTCATCATGCTCTTCACGCCGCCGTTCGACCGCAGCGCGCTCGACCCCGGTTACATCAAAGGGTATGTGCCGGGCGTCCGCGAGAACGGCGGGCAGTACACGCACGCCGCGGTCTGGACGGTCATCGCCTACGCGATGCTGGGCGAAGGCGACCGTGCGGGTGAACTCTTCGCGCTCCTCAACCCGGTCAACCACGCTTCGACGCGCGCGGGGCTGCACAAGTACAAGGTCGAGCCGTACGTCGCCGCCGCGGACGTGTACGCGGCCTGGCCGCACACGGGGCGCGGAGGGTGGACCTGGTACACGGGCTCGTCCGGCTGGATGTATCGCGCCGGGCTGGAGTCTATCCTCGGCTTTCAACTACGCGGCGCGCGCCTCAAGATAGACCCGTGCGTGCCGCGCTCATGGCGCGAGTTCGAGCTGCATTATCGACGCGGCGCGACGCACTATCACATTAAAGTCGAGAACCCGCACGGCGTCTGCCGCGGCATCGCCACCCTCGAAGTTGACGGCGTGACGCAGGCAGACGACGACATCCGGCTCGAAGACGACAACGCGAAACACGCCGTGCGGATTGTGCTCGGCGAGCGCCGGCAGGCGCCCGACGCCGGGCGCGTGGCCGAACGCGGACACGCGTCGATACCATAGCCGGACTCACGCTCAAGGCATCCCATCCTCAATCCTTCCTGGCGGAAAGTGTTGTGGCTCAGGTATACAAGAGACGATGAACCCGGCAGATATCACACACCTCTTCGATTACACGCAGTGGGCGAACGACCTGGCGATGGAGGCCGCGGGCGGACTGCCCGACGAGAGTCTCCGCCGTGATGTCGGCGTCAGCCACAAGTCGATTTTCGGGACGCTGCTGCACATGGCGGGCGCCGAATGGATCTGGCTGGAACGTTGGCACGGCCGTTCGCCGGCGAGGGACGAGGCGTGGTCGTTGTGGACGGCAGAGTCGTGCGCGAATCTCGCGGCCCTGAGCGAGCGTTGGTGCGATGTGGTCGAACGCCGCGCGCGGTTTATCTCCGGGCTGGACGAAGAGCGACTCGTCGCCGAGTTGCCGTTCAAACTTCTCAGCGGCGATGCCAGTTCGATGCGCCTCGTCGATCAGATGCAGCACGTCGCCAACCACGCGACACTGCACCGCGGGCAGGTCGTGGGCATGATCCGGCAACTGGGAATTGAACCGCCCTCGACCGATTTGATCTTCTATTTACGCCGGGAGATATCACCGAAATAAGTTTTTCACTCAGGCGTACTCCGCCAGCTCCGCCCAGCGTTCGAGGTCGCGGGCTAACTGCTCTGACAACATCTCACGCTCATCGTAGAGCCTGTGCACGACTTGAGCATCACTCGCGTTGACGGACAACTCTCTCTCGATCTCGGCTTGGCGCAGCTCGGCGGCCTGTATGCGGGCCTCCGTCTCCTCCAACTCTTTACGCTCTTTGAAGGAGAGCTTGCGTTTGGCGGTCGGCGGCGCGTGGCTTTGCCGCCCTGCCGGCCCCGCCGCCTGCGCTGACCTGGCGGGGGCGGCTTCACTCTCTTCCTCGCGCTGTGCTTCGAGAAAGGCAGAATAGTTGCCGGGGTACTCACGCAGGCGGCCTCCGCCCTCGAAGCGGATGACGTGCTCGACCGTGCGGTCGAGGAAGTAACGGTCGTGGCTGACGACGATGAGGTTGCCGGGGAAGCCGTCCAGGTAGTCTTCCAGCACCATCAACGTTTGAATGTCGAGGTCGTTGGTCGGCTCGTCCAGCAGCAGGAGGTTCGGCGCGGCCATCAGCACGTGCAGCAGGTAGAGTCGCCTGCGCTCGCCGCCCGAGAGCTTTGCAATCGGCGCGTACTGCATCGCGCCGGTAAAGAGGAACCTGTCGAGCATCTGGCTCGCGGTGATGTATGACCCGTCGGCGGTCTCGACCCGCTCGGCGACCGCGCGGATGTAATCTATCACCCGCTCTTGTTCGTCGAGGGCGCGGCTCTCCTGGTCGTAGTACCCGATGCGGACGGTCTGGCCCACTTCGAGAGAGCCGGAGTCAGGCGCGACCCGGCCGGCGACGATTTCGAGCAGCGTCGTCTTGCCCGCGCCGTTCGGGCCGATGACGCCGATGCGCTCGCCCGGCTTCAGGATGCGGCTGTAGCCGTCGATCAGCACCCGGTCGTCGTACGACTTCGTGAGGTCGCGCAGCTCAAGAACCTTTTTGCCCAGCCGGGTCGAGCCGACCGACATGTCGAGCGCGGCCCTCGCCGTCTCTCTGGGCTGCGCGATCAGTTGTTCGGCGCGTTCCACGCGGGTCTTCGACTTCCGCGTGCGGGCCTTCGCGCCGCGCCGCAGCCACGCCAGCTCGCGGCGGATAAGCATCTCACGCTTCTGCCCCTCGACGGCGCGCGCGGCCTCCAGCTCCTCTTTCTTTTCGAGATAGTAAGCATAGTTCCCTTCGTACGTGCGCACCGCTCCCCCATCCACTTCGAGGATGCGCGTCGTCACGCGGTCCAAGAAATAACGGTCGTGCGTCACGAGCAGGAGCGCGCCGCCGTAGCCGTTCAGATAATCTTCGAGCCAGGAGATGGTCTCGGCGTCGAGGTGGTTGGTCGGCTCGTCGAGGATGAGGAGACCCGGGCGTTCTATCAGCGCGTGTGCGAGTGCGACGCGCTTCCGCTGCCCGCCGGAGAGCGCGCCCATCTTCGCGTTGGTGTCGTTGATGCCTAGGCGGCCGAGAACCGTCCGCGCGTTCGTCTCCAACTCCCACGCACCGGACGCCTCCAACCGTCGCCCCAGTTCGGACACGCGGTCTAAAGCGCGCTGCTCGTCCGAGCCTTGAGCCGCCAGCTCGCCGCAGGCGCGCTCGTAATCCAACAGCAGTCTCGTCCGCGCGTCGTTCGCGGCGAACACGGTTTCAAGGACGGTCGCTTCGGCGTCGTACGGTGGGTTCTGCGGCAGGTATCCGACGGTGACGCCGTCGGCGAAAGTGATGCGCCCGGCGTCCGGACTCTCTGCGCCGGCGATGAGGCGGAGAAACGTCGTCTTGCCCGAACCGTTAATCCCGACCACGCCGATGCGATCCTGGCTGTCAAAGCCGAGACTGACGTTCTCAAGAATCGGTCGCAGGCCGTAGTCTTTACTGACCGCTTCGACGGATAGAATGTGCATTGACTATGACGGCGCCCTTCACTGAGCCTTCGTCTCTTGAGAGGCGATCTTATTGATGGCTTCCGCCACGGCGAGCTTCACGACCGTCGCCGAATCCTTTTGCAGTTCCTGCAACGCGGGCAGCGCCACCCTCGCGTCACTCCCCATCTTGCCTAAAGCCGTCGCGGCGGCCGCGCGCACCAGCGGCTCTTCGTCCTTCAACAGCTCGATTAAAGCGGGGATAGACGCCCGGGCCTCGCCCCCGATGTTGCCCAACCCCTTCGCGGCGCTGAGGCGGACGAACCTGTCTCGATCCTTCAACGCCACGGTCAAAGCCGGCACCGCCGCTTTGGCACCGGGGCCAAGCTCTGCGAGCGCGTCGGCGGCGTACCGGCGCACGTGCTCGCTGGCATCACTCAAAGCCTCCGTCCAGACCCTTACGGCCAAGCCCGGCTCTAAACCGATGCGCTTGAGTGTCTGAGCCGCGTTCATCCGCACGACGAACTCCGAATCCTTCATCGACTCCAAGAGGGCGGGCACGGCGCCGCTGGCCTCCGGCCCTATCCGGCCGAGGGCTTCGGCCGCGGCTCTGCGCACGGACACATTCGCGTCCTTCAACAATAGCACTAACGCGGGGGCCGCCGCCTGCGCCTCGACGCCGAACCGCCCGAGCGCCTCGGCCGCGTCCCTGCGGACGCTTTCATTCTGATCTTTCAGCAACTCGGTCAAGGCAGGGGTAGACGTTTCCGCCTGACCTCCGATGCGACCCAGTGCGCGTGCTGCCCCGGCCCGCGCCCAGGGGCTTTCATCCTTCAGCAGTCCGTTCAGAGCCGGGACAGCCGACTCGGCTTCCGCGCCGACCTGTCCTAACGCGAAGGCGGCGTTGCTTCGCACCGAGCTGTTGCCGTCTCTGAGAGCGTCTATGAGGGCGGGCACGGCGGGCCTCGCCTCCGGCCCCATCCGGCCGAGGGCCTCGGCCGCGGTCTTACGTAAGTCGTCGTCCGAGTCCTTGAGCGCCGCCGCCAGAGCGGGCACCGCGCCTTTGGCAGCGGCCCCACGCCCCTTGATCTCCTCGGCGGCGGCGAGGCGGTCGCGCCTGTCACCCTCTTGCAGACGCCGGACGAGGGCCTGCGTCTGTGCATCATCTCCCCCTTGCGCGAATGCAACGTTGGAGAGACAGAAGGCGGCAAGGAGACTCACGCCGAGCGGACGTAACATAGGACGAGGAATCATGAGTGACTACATCCTTTCACAGGCACTATGAAACTGATGACGGAAGTGACCGGCATGCCCGTGTAAGTTCGCGCGCGACGGCCGGTCTGCCTCCTCGACCACTTTAACCTCTTGCCTCGCCGCAGGCTATTTGAGTCTGTGGTTGTGGTAGGTTAGACACCAAGGCTCCGACCAGGAGAAAGGGGAGGGTAGTTATGACGGAAGACTTAGAACGAGAGGAACCCGGCGGCCCGAAGCAGGGCGGGGAGATGAGCGAGGCCGAGATTGATCGCAACCTGGCGGAGACGTTCCCCGCCAGCGACCCACCCTCGTGGACGCTCGGCACAGACCACCGCGACGAAGCGCCCGCCCCGAACAGAGATGAGGAATGAGAGGCGCGAACGGCGGGCACGAGACTCGTATCTCACGCCCGCCGCCGGTCTGCACTTAGCAAACGGTGCTTCGAGTAGTTAATCCGTCAGGGCGCTGCACGACTGGTAGGCGCCGGTCGGGTCGATGGCCTCCTTGCCCTGCTCGATGTGGCGGATGATTCCTTCCTTGTCCACGGTGAAGGTGGCGCGCGTGCCGTAGCCGCCCTCCTCGTCGAAGATGCCGTAGTCGCGGACGGTCTTCCGCTTGAAGTCGCTGAGGAGCGGGAAGGACGCGCCGATGTCCTCCTTGAAGCGGCGGTTGGCGGCGAAGCTGTCTACGCTGATGCCTAAGACCTGCGTGTTGCTCTTTTCGAAGTTGGCGATATCAGCCTGATACGCCTTCAGTTCCTTCGTTCAACCGCCGGTGAAGGCCAGCACGTAGAAGGCGAGCACCACATTCTTCTTGCCGCGGAAGTCGCTCAAGCGGACGGTCTGGCCTTCCGTGTCGTTGAGCGCGAAGTCGGGCGCGCGGTCGCCGACCTTCAACTGCGTCTGCGGTGCCGCCGGGGGCTGAGACGAAGAGTTCGCCTGAGCGCCGGCCGGAGAGTTAGAGGCGTTGGCACTCGCCCCGCTTCCAGCCGACTGCCCCGACTTCTGACACGTCTGAAAAAGCATCGACAGCGCGAAGAGCATGAGTGCCATCGCTGAACGTCTTATCATTGAGCGGCCCTCCTTTTAATCACCTGCATCAACTTTTACCAACTGCGCCTACGATTCTACGCCTGCCCGACAGATAATCCACAGGGAACCGGCCGACGAATTTGTTTGACACGCGCGGGCGGGTGCCGCTAACCTGTTTGTGCGGCGGGCGTGTAAGGCTTGCCGCACACGAAGATGGTCAGTCAAACGCACAGAGCCTATCGCTACTACTATTATTACGGCTCGCTCTCCGCGAGGAGGGACGGGGCGGCGATGGGCTGTCCGGGTGTGACGCAGAGCTAAGAGCACCCCGGAACAAGATTCCAGAGAACCGGCCACCATCCTTCCGACGCGGGAGGGTGGTGGCCGGTTCTTTCTGTTTTTGCCAGCCTGCTACGAGCATCAAGTGAGGTTTTATGACAACGACAACGACCACGCCGGAGCAACAGCTTCTGCAAGACCACGTGGACGCGCGCCCGGTCGCGGCCGAAGCCGATGCGGCGACGGACAGGCATGCTATCGTCCAACTCGATCCCAACCACCCAGGCTTTCGAGACGAGGAGTACCGCGCCCGCCGCAACCACATCGCGCGTATCGCGCGTGAGTACGAGCCGGGCTCGCCCGTCCCCGACGCTCCTTACACGCCGGAGGAGCACGGCGTGTGGCGCGCCGTCTGGGAGGCGCTGGAGCCCGCGCACGAACGGCACGCCTGCGCCGAATATCTCTCGTGTGTCAGGAGGCTCGAACTGCCCCGCGCGACGATCCCGCAGATGCGCGAGGTGAGCGCGCGGGTCGAGGCGCTGAGCGGCTTCAGACTGGAACCGGTCGCGGGGCTGGTCGAGCCGCGCGTCTTCCTGGAATCGTTGGCGAACGGGGTCTTCCTTTCGACGCAGTACATCCGCCACCACTCGACGCCGCTATACACGCCCGAGCCCGACGTAGTCCACGAGGTCGTCGGCCACGCCGTCACGCTGGCGAGCGAGCGCCTGGCCGAACTGAACCGGCTCTTCGGCCGCGCGGTCCGAGCAACGAGTTCTGCCGCGGAGCTTGAGCGTCTGTCGCGCGTCTACTGGTTCACCGTCGAATTCGGCGTCCTGCGCGAAGAGGGCGGGTTGAAGGCGTACGGCACGGGACTGCTTTCGTCGGCCGGCGAGCTGGAGGAGATGCACTCGGCGGAGTTGCGGCCGCTGGATTTAGAAGCGGCGTCGCGGCACGAATACGACCCGACGCACTTCCAGCCCGTGCTCTTCTGCGCCGACTCCTTCGACGGGATGTATGATGCACTCAGGGATTATCTCTTACGCCGTTCGTGAGTCCGTGGAGAACTGTTGATGAAGAAGACACCTCTGAGTCGTTCGCTGCCTCTCGTCTGTTTGCTGCTTGCTTTGGCGCGCATCGCCGCGGCGCAGGGCGCGGCCCCGCCTGCTCCCAAGTACCCGACACCTGAGCGGGGCGACTACCGTATCCGCGACTTCAAGTTCAAGAGCGGCGAGGCGCTGCCGGAGTTGAAGCTGCACTACACGACG
The DNA here is from genome assembly GCA_045807865.1 of Pyrinomonadaceae bacterium. Lineage (GTDB taxonomy): Bacteria > Acidobacteriota > Blastocatellia > Pyrinomonadales > Pyrinomonadaceae > QHXN01. Next base: position 40,809 of record JBJMGP010000035.1, on the reverse strand, counting down.
CTGGGCACTCCCGCGCGCGACGCGGGCGGAGTCGTGCGCAACGCCGTCCTCGTCATGCACGGGACGGGCGGCGCGGGGAGTCAGTTCCTCACGCCCCAATTCGCCGGCGTGCTTTTCGGGCCGGGCCAACTGTTGGACGCGAACCGCTATTTCATCATCCTGCCGGACGGCATCGGCCACGGCGCGTCGAGTAAGCCGAGCGACGGATTGCACGCGCGCTTTCCTCATTACACGTACGACGACATGGTCGCGGCGCAGTACCGGCTCCTGACGGAGAAGCTCGGCGTCCACCATCTGCGGCTCGTGATGGGTACCTCGATGGGCGGGATGCAGACGTGGGTCTGGGGCGAGACTTACCCGGACTTCATGGATGCGCTGATGCCTTTGGCTAGTAACCCCGTCGAGATCGCGGGGCGCAACCGCGTCATGCGCCGCATGATTATGGACGCGATCAAGTCAGACCCCGCGTGGGCGGGCGGCGAGTACAGGGAGCAGCCGCGGCAGGGGTTGACCGCGGCCTTAAACATCCTCCTGTTGATGGGGAGCAGCCCCTTGCAGTGGCAGAAGCAGGCTCCGGCGCGCGACGCGGCCGACAGGTTTTACGAGGAACGTCTGAAGGCGCAGCTCGCTCGCACGGACGCCAACGACATGCTCTACCAGTTCGACTCCTCGCGCGAGTACGACCCTTCGCCGAAGTTGGAGGCAATCAAGGCCCCTCTGGTCGCCATCAACTCGGCCGACGACCTCATCAACCCGCCGGAACTCGGCCTCATGGAGCGCGAGATCAAGAGGGTAGGGCGCGGGCGTTACGTTCTGCTTCCCGTCACCGACGAAACCCGCGGGCACGGCACACATTCGCTGCCGGCCATCTGGCAGAAACACCTCGCGGCGCTCCTCGAAGAGACGGCGCGGTGACGGCGTACAGTGAGGCGACGCGACTGCTTACGGGGCAGGGTCAGGTGGGTTCAACCGATTCGGACTGAGAGCATCGAGACCGAGCCGCCGTCCATGCCCTCCACTGGGAAGCCGACCTCGTCGCCCTCCACCTGCGTGGCGAGCACGTAGAGCAGTGGCAGGTAGTGGTCGGGCGTCGGGACGGAGAGGCGCGCGTCCCGCCCCAGCGTCTCGTAGCTGACGAGCGGGCCGTGGTCTCCGGCCGTGATTAACTCACGCGCCCGCTCCTCGAAGCGCACCGCCCAGTCGAACGGCTCGACCTTGTGACGGCCCCACGCGTAGGCGTGCAGGTTATGCACGAGATTCCCGCTCCCGATGACCAACACTCCTTCGTCACGCAGAGGGGCGAGACGCTTACCCACTTCGTAGTGGAACTCGGCGGTCTGCGTCTCGTCGATACTGAGCTGGATGACGGGCACGTCGGCCTCGGGGTAGACGTGGCAGAGCACCGACCAGGTGCCGTGGTCGAGTCCCCAGCGGTAGTCGAGCGCCGCCGAGACCGGGGCGAGCAGGTCGCGCACGCGCTCGGCCGTCGCGGGGTCGCCGGGCGCGGGATATTTGAACTCGTGCAACTCCCGCGGGAAGCCGCCGAAGTCGTGAATCGTCCGCGGGGTGGGCATGGCCGTCAAGAGCGTCCCCGGCAGGTACCAGTGCGCCGAGACGCAGAGCACGGCGCGCGGGCGTGGCACCTCTTTGCCGATGGCGGCCCAGGCGTTTGTCCAGTCGTTGCGCGCCAGCGCGTTCAGAGGGTTGCCGTGCCCGAAGAAGAAGGCCGGCATCCGTTTAGTCATATCCCTATCCTCGCGCGGTGTGAATTCACGTTCATTTCTTGCCGATGACGCGGAAGTAGTACCGTTTGGGTTCGGGTGAGCGGTCGTCGTCGGTACCGGCTCGCAGTTGGATCTCGTAGTCGCCGGTGCTGAGGAGCTCTGTCGGGATGTTAAGGGTAATCGTCGCGCGTCCCGCGTCGAGCTGTTGCGTGAGACCGCGGACGGTGAAAAGCTCCTCGCCCCCGACGGGCAGCACGGTGGCCTTGTAGTCGTCATGCCGCCCCTCGGGCGGCGTGAGCTTAAGGGTCAGGCGCCGGATGTCGTCGGTGAGCGTGGCGCGGGGGATGAGGCTCTCTTCCCGCAACATCGGTTGTAAGTTCAGTTCGGATGCACGGAGGGCTTGAATGCTTTCGTCGGCGGGGCGCCTGTTGAATTCGGCCGCAAGTTGCCCGCGCTGCTCACGCAGGAGGGCGGCCTCGTCGGGCCGACGTAACCACCACACCGCCGCGGGGACGAGGAGAAGCAGGAGCAGTATGAACGCCGAGACGGCTGCCCGGGTCTTGTGCGCACGGAAGAAGGGCAGCGGCTTCTTCGGCGGGGGCGCGTGTGGTGAGGCGCGGCGGGCGGGCGGCCCCTGCTGCCCGCCGCGCTCCTCTACGTAAACTTTTAAGGCGTGGGCGAAGAGCAGCTTCCGGCGCCGTTCGTCGTTGACGACAAAGTTCTGGTCGAAGCTCTCGCGTTCGGCCGCCGGCAGCGCGTCGAAGACGTAGTCGTCGATCAAAGCGTCCTGCGCCGCAGAGAGGCTCGCCTCAAAGCCGTCGTCATCAAGCAGACGCTCCTCGATCTGCTCACGCGCCGCTTCGTCGAGCTTACCCAGCAGATAGTCTCTCAACAACACCCCTTCGTCGCTCCGCCGGCTCATCTAGACTTCGTCCCCCGTCTCCGGCAACGACTCCCACCCTTCTATGGTCGTCGGGCCGATATCATTACCCTCGCCCGCGCGCGCCAGGCATTCCAGCACACACTTTTCGAGCTTGACGCGGATGCGGTGCGCGCGCGCACGGAGGGCTCCCGCGTTGACCTGAAGCTGCGTGCCCATCTCTCTGTGCGATGCGATCTTCGCCTGTTTCTCCTCCGCATAGTAGCGCAAAATCAACTCGCGGCTCTCCGGCTCAAGCTTCGCCAGACACTCGTCGAGGCATTCGAGGGGCGTCTCCAATTCGTTGCGCGGCGTGGGCGGCGGAGGCGTTTGCAAACGCCTGCGGCACCGGCGCAGGTGTTCTTTGAACACGTTCTTGGCGACGCCGTAAAAGTAGTGCGCCTTCTCCCCGACGTAGTTATCCTGGAGGGAGGGAACTTTTGTCGCGACGCGGTTGATGGTGTCGTCGGCCAGGTCTTCGGCCTCGTCACACCCGCGGTTGAGGAAGATCGTGATGAGCTTCCGGCGAATCGCCTCATACTTGTCGGCGGCGCGGCCGGGGTCGGCGTCAAGCCAGGCGAGCAACTGATCGAACTGCTCTTTGGTTAAGCTCGAATCGACTCTCATCTGAAGGCAGTCATACCTGTCGCGTTCCGCGCCGGCGGCGCACGGCAAAGGCGGCGGCGATGATGACGAGCAGGACGGCAGTTCCGGCCAGAAGAATTTGCGTCAGGCTCAAGCGGCGCGGGCCGCCGACCCGGCCCGCGTACTCGCCCTGGAGGGTGAACGCCGCCCAGTAGAACGGCGCGTGCCAGCGCTCCTGCTTCCATATTTTTTGCTTGGCCGCCCGGAGCGCCGCCGCCGGCGGTAAGTCGTCCTTAAGCATAGCAGTGTAGAAATGGCCCATCAATTCGGCCGTGGCGTCGTCGTCAACCTTCCACAGACTGGAGACGACGCTTTTCGCTCCCGCGTACATAAAGCCGCTGGCGAGGCCCACGACCCCTTCGCCTTTCACGTTCCGGCCGAGGCCGGTGCGGCAGCCGCTCATCACGACGAGGTCGGCGGACAGCTCCATGTTGTAGATGTTATGCAGGCGGAGGAAGCCGTCGCGGCCCATGCCCCTTTCGTCAACTAAGGAGAGGACGACCCCCGACATCTCAGGGGACGCGCTGTTGAGCACCCCGTGCGTGGCGAAGTGGATCACGGGGTAATCACTCAGCCCGCGGTTGGCGACCCGCTCCTTCGTGGCGTCGAAGCCCGTGGCCAACATCACCGCGCCCGGAGGGGCGGCCTGCTCGATGGCCTTTGCCTCGCGGAGCGTGGACGGCAGTCTTGAAAAGACGGGCAGGTCGCCCTGCTCGCCGTTGTCTCTCAGGGAGCTGTTGAGAATGCTCTGGCCCTCCCCGACCCCGCCCGCCGGGGCGACGCCGTCGGGCGGCGAGGCGTTGACGCGCGGGTCGTCCTTTTCAAAGACGGGGTCGGCGATGACGGCGATTAACTTGTTCGCGGAGCCCGCCGGTCGTCTCTCATAACGGAGCGCGGTCAGGGTCAAAGCCGACGGCTGGCCGACAATCTCGTGTTTGAAGAAGAGTAGCTCGGGCTCGGCGGCGCCCGAATGTTCGGGGGCGCCGCCGGGCGTCGGCAGCGCCTCGAACGGGATGTACTTGAGGAGGCCGTCGGCGACGATCAGCAGGCGTTTGGAGCCCAGACGGTCGGAGACGGGGCCGAGGAGCATCGAGCTGAGGGCGGCCGACTGTCGCCAATACTCTGCGTCCGACTCCCTCAGTCGCTCCGCGTCGGCCGGCGACGGCGGCCCCGTCATCGACTGGCGCACCGTCAGCAGGTCGTAAGTCCGGCGGGCGAGACTCTCGATGGTCGAGCGGTCGGGCAGCTCGTAGCCCTCGATCCCGTCGGGACTCACCAGCCACAGATAGCTCCGCTCGTCGCCGAGCGCATATTCGAGCAGCAGCGTATCGGCCTCCTGCTTCACGACACTCTGGATGTCCTCGGGGCGGATTTGGGCGGGCTGCGTGAGGGCCGCGAGGCGCGGACTCTGCTCCCTCAGCCTGGAGCGAAGATCGTCGTACTCCAACGTGAGCCCGCGTATCTCCTGTGCGACCCGCTCGGCCTCGTCGCCGGCCTGCTTGCCGGACAAGAGGCGCGCCTGATATTCCGCCCGCTCGTCAAGCTCGCGCAGCAGCTCCTGCTCGCGGTGCAGGAGTTCGTTGGCCTGACCCTCCTTCGGCTCGATCTTCTCCTCGAACAGCGAGTCGAGCAGCGAGCGGGCGCGCGCCTGCTCACTCGCCACCAGCGCCGCCGCGTCGAAACCCTTGCCCGGCTCCTGTGCGTGCAGACGCATCAGCACCCGGATCAACAATTCGTAGTGCTCGTTCACCGAGGCAAAGTAGGAGGTGCGCAGCCGCGAGTTACTGATCTCGGTGCGCAACGATTCGCTGATGTTGATTGAGTCCTGGACGTGGGAGAGCGCGGCCGAAAGGTTCCCGCCGTCGAACTCGGCCTTCGCAGTGTTGAAGAGCGTGAGGGCTTCGCCCCGGCGGTCGCGGATGTCACGCATGATGGGCAGCGCCTCGGCGTAGCTTGCGAGCGCCTTCGGCAGGTCACCGGTCGAGGCGTAGACGTGCCCGATGTCGTTCAAAGCGTAAGCCTGACTGCGGCGGTTTTCGCCCGCGCGGTAGATTTTCAAAGCCGCCTCGAACTGCGCCAGCGCGGGCACGGCCTCGCCGCGTGAAAGGTAGGCGGTGCCGAGTCCGCGCAGCGCGTGCGCCTCGACCACGCGCTCCCCGGCCTCGCGGCTCAGGGCAAGGCTCTCGCCGTAGTAGTCGAAGGCCCGTTCAATCTCCCCCTTCTGGTACAGGACGCGGCCGACCAGAAACTTGTTGAGCGCCGTGAAGTCGCGATTCCCAATCGCCTCGTAGAGCCGGAGCGCCTCGACGTAGTTGTCGAGAGCGGCCTGATACTCGTTCAAGTCGTAGTAGACGCTGGCGACCCCGTTCAGTGCGGCGGCCTCGCCCTGCTTGTCGCCGGCGGCGTGGAAGTGCTCTGCCGCCTGCCTGTGCAGGTTGAGGGCGGACTGCTCCTCGCCCAGCGTGGAGTAGGTCCCGCCGAGCGCCGTCCGGGCCAGCGCCGTGCCGCGTCCGTCGTCGATGGACTGCCAGAGCGCGAGCGAACGTTGGTAGTATTCGGAGGCGAGCTGCGGGCTGCCCAGGTCGCTGTACGAGTAGCCGAGGTTGAGCAGCGCGAGGGCCTGACCGGCCCGCTCGCCGATGTCCGTCCAGAGTGGCAGGGCTTGGTCGAACATCTCGATTGACTTACGCCGCTGTCCCAAAGAGTAGTAGACCTCGCCCATGATGTTGAGCGCCCGCGCCCTGGCCCGCCCGTAGTCGGCGGCGTCGCGGTCGCCGGGCTCCGCGCGGCCGGCGAGGTCTAACATCTCCTGCGCGCAGGAGAGCGCCTTCTGTTTGTCGCCCGCATAGACGTTGACGTAACCGACGCCGGCCAGGGCTGCGAGCCGGGCGAGCGGGTCGCCGCTCCGCACGCCGAGCGCGAGCGCCTTCGCATACTGCGCCAAAGCCTGCGGGTACCGGCTGAGGGCGAAGTAGATGTCGCCCGAGTCACAGAGGGTCTGAGCCGCACGGCTCAGGTCGCCGGCCGCCGCCCACAAACGCTGCGCCTCGTCGTACCTCTTCAACGCGGCGAGTTGTGAGGTCTGCTCCTGACGTTCGCGAAGCTCCTCCGCTTCGGCGGCCGTGCGCGCGGCCTCGTCCGCCAGTTTGTGGAGGGGCGTGACGTGGGTCACCTCTCGCAGGCGTATCTCGTAGCCCCGCGCCGCGGAGTCCGCCTCCACGGAGCGGACTTCAATTTCGTAGCGTCCCGAGGTGTCGGCCGAGAACGGTAACTCCACACGCCCGTAACGCCTGCCCGGCAGTCCCACGCAGGTCCGCCCGGGCGGCGCGCACACGGAGACCTTTACCCGCAGGTCTCCTTTAGACAGCTCGACGAGTGCGTGCTGCCCCGCCAGCAGGTCGAGCGCGTACACGCGCGTCTCGCCGGCCGAGAGGGTGTCGGAGAGGGCCGCGCCTTGAGTCAGCACACGGGGCGCGGTCGAAGCTTCGTTACCCGCGGCCTGCGCGGCTGCGCTCTCAAACTCTTTGCCTTGTAACAAGGCTGCGAGCAGGCACAGGCACAGGCAGCAGCTCGCGCAGATAAGGCACGCGAACACGCTCGCCGGCTTCGAGGAGACTCTTTCCCTACTCCTTGCCATGACTCGAACCTTGTCTTGGGATAACTGGACGGCTTCAGTGAGATGGACGGCAAAACGCGCGAGACAGACCGACAACCTTGTTCTTGTTTCAAGCGGTCGTGACGGCAGTTATTTTACACGGACGGGTGGGAGATACAACGTTTCTGTAGAGGTCAGGCGCGGGCGTGTGGGCGGGCTCAAGAGACGCGGCGGCATTGACCAGAGTGCCAACGCCGCCGCGTGGTAAGGCTTGAGGCGAACACACGGCGGCTGTCCCTACGGGGGAGGAGACAGCCCCGTTACTGCGCCGTGTGTCCGTGGAGGCTATTCGTCCTGTTTGTCTTTGCCCGCCCCGGTCTCCTCCCTAGAGCCGCCGAAGGGCGAGTCTGGTTCATCTGTCCCCAGGCTCTTCGACATGTCATCGACGGCCGACCCGCCGCGTTCCTGGGGCTGTGGTCTTTGCTCCCGCTCGTCCGGCTTTTCGCCGCTCTCCGTTGTCATAGTGGTCTCCTTCCTCTCGGCTGAACTCCGGTGACGCAGTTGGATTCGTCGCCACGTCGTCGGCAGAGTTGATTCACGACAGGTGTGGCATTCGAGGCGGCCGCCCCGCCACGCGAATGTGCCCGTGCCATTCACAAGCTGATGGTCGCGTCACCCGAAACGTTACGTGAGGCGCGACTCCGACCGCGCTCCCGGCGCGGTCATGCCATAACGTTTGGCCGCCCTGGCGCATACTATCGTGAATGGCCCGCCGAGAATAGACTTTTCGGGCGGCGTGCATATTCACAAGGATTTGCGCAAGAGATATACTCCCCCGCATCGGACGGCCGTCGGGTGATTGATTGGACTCGGGCAGGCATCGCCGGCTTCATCAGCAAACTCTGAACAAAGTCTCACCGAGCAAAACGTATGTACATAGAGCGGCGCGCCCTGGTGGTGGGGATCGACACCTACCAAAACGCTTCCAACCTGTCGAGCTGTGTCTCGGACGCGAAGGCCGTCGGCAAGCTGCTGGAGGAGCACGCCGACCAGACTCCTAACTACCTCTGTCGTGTGCTGCTTGACAGCACGGAGGACGGGCAGCCCATCACGCGCGCGGCGTTGAGGGGGGCGTGCGAAGAACTGTTCGCCAATGATGACGGCGACGTGCTGTTCTACTTCTCCGGGCACGGAGTGGTGACCCCCTTCGGCGGGCACCTCTGCGCCTACGACTCGAAGAGGGGCGACTGGGGCGTCCCCATGCAGGAGATCGTCCAGCTCGCGATGAACTCCAGGGCGCGCGACATCATCATGATTCTGGACTGCTGTCATGCCGGAGACATCGCCGACCCGTCCGTCTTCGGCGGGCGCGGCGGCGACCCGCTGGCCCTCCTGCGGGAGAACATGACCGTGCTCGCCGCGTCGCTCAAGACCCAACCGGCGGTTGAGGTGGGGGGGCACGGCCTGTTCACCGCGTCTTTGCTCGACGCCCTCGGCGGCTGCGCGGCGGATCACATGGGGTGGGTCACGGCCCCGTCGATCTACGCCTATGTCGAACGTAGGTTCGGTTCGTGGGGCGAGCGGCAGCGGCCGGTCTACAAGTCGTACGCGACCAGCGTGAGGGTCGTGCGCGAGTGTGCCCCTTTGCTCGACCGCGCCAAGTTGCGCAGGCTCGTGGAACTGTTCCCCGCGCAGGAGCATAAGTACCGGCTCACGCCCGGGCACGAGCCGGAAGACGAACACGGAAAGGTACGTAAGCCGGTGGACAAAGAGAAAGTGGAGGTCGCGCGACTGTTCAAGGATTACCGCGACGCGGGACTGCTCAAGCCTTCAATTCCCGACGAGCAACTGTACTGGACGGCCCGCCGCCGACACACGGTCGAACTCACCCTGCGCGGCCAGGAATACTGGTGGCTGGTTAAAAACAAGAAGATATGAGAGTCGGCATCACCGGTCATCAGCGACTCGCCGTGCCCGCCCGTTGGGCCTGGGTGAGGCGAGAGTTCGAAAGCCTGCTCTCTCCCGTGGCGCCGCCGCTCGTCGGCGTTACTTCTCTGGCCGTCGGCGCGGATCAGTTGTTCGCGGACGCGGTCGTGCGCCGCGGCGGCTCGCTCGAAATCGTCATCCCTTTTCCCGGCTACGAAGACACCTTCGGCGAAGGGCGCGACAGGCAAGAGTACGAACGACTGTTAGAGCACGCCGTCAGGGTCGAAGTCTTGGAGGAGTGTGGTTCGGAGGAGGAGGCATACCTCGCATCGGGAAAGAGAATGGTTGACCTGTCGGGACTTTTAATCGCCGTGTGGGACGGCCTGCCGGCGACCGGGTTAGGCGGCACGGGGGACGTGGTGAGTTACGCCGTGCGTTTGAGGAGAAAGACGATTCACCTCAATCCCAACACGCAGCAGTCGAGGGAGCTTTGAAGATGAGAACGGACAGATTTGGCAGTCTGATACTCCTGCTCCTTGCCGCGACGCTGGCGGGGGCGTGTGGCGCGCGTAAGAGCCAGGTGCGTACTACGTCTAACAACTCGTCACCCGCTACGTCTAACAACTCTTCGCCAGCTACGACTAACAACTCTTCGCCCGCGGTCAGTAACTCGACGGCCAATCGCGGCGCCGTGCGCACGAGGGTTTACCGCGCCCCGGGCGGCGCCTTCACTCTCAACCTCCCGGAGGGTTGGCGGGTCGAGCGAGAGCCGAAGGACGGCGCCGACATGACTGTCATCCGCCCAGCCGAGGGTCGCGCCGCGAACCTTTCGATCCTGACGGGCAAGGCGGCCCCGGCGGAAGAAGAGGATTCCGCCGAGTTCCGGTCGTACATGCTCTCCGAAAGCAGCTACCCATTCTTCCTCGGCTGGATTGAGGAGCTGAAGGAGCAGGCGCGCGTCGAAGACGAAGGCCAGCCCGCGCCGACGCAGCTCGATCAGACGGACGCCTTACGCAAGGACGTAACTTACTACAGGGGGGACGCGGACGACCCGCGCCGTGGCCGTTGCATCTACCTCGTCGGCGAGAAGACTTTCTTCTTCATCAGCCTGACCGCCAGCCGTTCCCGTTTCGGTGAACTGGAAGAGATCGTCAACACCCTGCGGGTCGAGCCATGACGGCCACGCCCCCTTCCAATCCCGCGCGCGCCGCCGATGAGACCTCCGCCGATACGTCGGCGGACGATTTCACTTACGACGCATTTATCAGTTACAGCGGCTTCCGCAAGCCGGGAGAGACGTTAGAGTTTGACCGCAAGGTGGCCGAGCGCCTGCACAGGTCTCTCGAAGCGTACCGCGTCCCGCGCGCACTCACCAAGAGAACACACGGCCGCGGGAGCGTCCCCCGGCGGCTCAAGAAAATCTTCCGCGACCGGGACGAGGTACACGCGGACAGTAGCCTCAACCACATCCTGACCGAAGCCCTCCGCCGCTCACGCTTCCTCCTCGTCATCTGTTCCCCACGCGCGCGCCACTCCCAATGGATGAATCAGGAGATCGAGATCTTCCGCGGCCTCGGCCGGGGTGAGCAGATTCTGCCGCTGCTCATCGAGGGCGAGCCCGCCGAGGCGTTCCCGGAAGAGCTGTTCGGGGCAGAGTCGGGAACAGAGGCCCGCGGGCAGGGAGCATGGCTGGCGCAACCTTTGGCGGCCGACATCCGCGCGCCGACGGTCTCCAAGTCGCTGCGCCTCTTGAAGGATGAGAAGCTTCGCCTCCTCGCGCCGATACTCGGCTGCGAGTACGACGACCTGCGGCGCAGGGAGCACGAACGTTTTGTCAGGCGAGCGGCGGGCGCGGGCGCGGCGATGCTGGCCGGGTTGCTCGTCCTCACGGCCCTGAGCCTCCAGCTCTACTTCGCACGACAGGGGGAGAGCCGCAACCGGCGACTGGCGTTGAGCACCCTGACGAGTCTGCTCCCGCTGGCCGGGCTCGACCCTTCAAGCTACGCCTTTATGAATGACCCATCATTCAGAGAGGTCAAGGCGAGCGCAGCCATCGACAATCTTGAGGCGATTCGGCAAGACGACCCGGAGAATCCGGATTGCCTGAAGACGTTGCGCGCCTTCTACGGGGCGCGCTCAAAGCTGCTCAGAGATCGGGGCAGAGAGGCCGAAGCGCGGAATGATTTTGAAAAGGCCCGCTCGCTGATTATTCCCATCGCGCTGAGCCGACTCCGTGCGTGGCAACCGACAGAGCCCCGGCATGACAAAGAGTCTCCCGGCGAGACGCGCGCTTTTACGTCAGACCACGACCTCACCAACCAGCGCAACCAGCTGAGTTTGATGGAGCGGCCGGAAGGCACGGCGGACGCAAAGAGCGCCGTGGAGTACAGCGAGCTCGTCGCCGAATACCTCCCGCTGTTGGACACCTCGACGCGGGAAGGGAAGGCAGAGGCGCGGCGCGTCCTCCTATCGAACCTGAGCCAGTTTCGGCAGGCGCGTGCTCTCGCTGCGCTTACCCCGGCAGAGGAAGAACTCGTCGGAGCCCTCTTAGCGGCCCTTGCGCGGCTACCGAGTGAATGAACATCGCACTCGTCAACGACACGACCCTCACGCGGCCCTTCGTCTTCATCTCGCGGCAAGGAGTAACGCCAAAACGCCTGTATACTTCGGAGCGGCTCCCGAAAGCGCGGGGCGAAGATTCCTTCGAGGAGGGCCGGGTGGGGAACAACTCTTTGAGCCTGAAGGGGCGCGGCAAGGCTTGCCTGTTGCTGCTGCTCCTTGTCGCGTGCGCCGGCAGCGCGCTCGCGCACAACCCGATGACGAGCTGGGCCGTGGCGCGCCTGTATGACGACCGTGTCGAGCTTGAAGTTGAGCTGTCGGCCGAGTCGGCCTGGGCGCTTCTGGGCGGCTCTCCTGACTCAGCGCCTGACGTGGGCGCCGTCCTGCCCAGGTTGCAAGAGCTTGCGCCGAGCCTCTACAAAGTCTCGGCGGGCGGGGCAGACCTCGCGCCGCGCTCCGCCGAGGTGGAGCTGCGCGAGGAGGACGGCGTCGGCTTCCTGCTCGTCTATCCGCGTCCAACGGACGGGCCGCTGCGCTTTGACGCGGCCTTTCTCGGGAAGCTGCCCGCCGACCATCGAACCGCGCTGACTTTGAAGAACGCCGACGACAAGGTCTTGCGGACGGAGGTGCTGACGGCCAGGGCGAGTTCTTTGGAGGCGGCCCAAACGGGCACGGCTGCTTCCGCGGCGGCGGGGCGCTCGGCCTCCTTCTGGAGTTTCCTTAAACTCGGCGTCGAGCACATCCTGACCGGCTACGATCACCTTTTGTTCCTGTGCGGCTTGCTGGTAGCCTGCCGCCGCTTCTCGACGGCGGCGAAGATCGTCACCTGCTTCACCCTCGCGCACTCGCTCACGCTGGCGCTGGCCGCGTTCGACGTGGTCTCTCTCCCGAGTCGCGTCGTCGAGCCGCTCATCGCGGCCTCCATCGTCTTCGTCGCCGTCGAGAATCTGGTGAGGCGCGGCGAGCCGGGGTGGCGCTGGGCTTTGACCTTCGCGCTCGGTCTCGTCCACGGCTTCGGCTTCGCGGGCGCGCTGAAGGCGGCGGGGCTGGGTTCGTCGGGCGCGGGGCTGCTCGTCCCGCTCTTCTCGTTCAACCTCGGCGTAGAGCTGGGGCAGGCGGGCGTGGCGGTCATCGTCTTGCCGCTGCTCTGGAAGCTGCGCGAGCTGCCGGCCTTCGAGCGCTACGGACGGAACGTCCTCTCCGCCGCCATCGCGCTCGCCGGCGCCTGGTGGTTCGTCACGCGCCTCTTCTTTACGTGAGTGTGACCTGGTTCGTCTGGACGGGGTAGATGAGGCCGACGTTCTTCGGCGTGACGAGCTGGTGCTCGACGAAGACGGCCGAGGGGACGTGCTTCTTCTGGAGGATGGCGAGGGCGAGCTTGACCAACTCGTCGCCGTACCGCTCGGGGAAGTAGGCCACGGAGCCGACGAGGCGCGTCCCCGGCCGGCGCAACTCCTCCAGCGCAGACCTCACCGCGTTCTGCCCCATCACTGCGCAGAGGTGGCCGCGCCCCGCCTCCTCGAAGGCACGCAGCACCCCGAGCGCGCTCGGGTCGTTGACGGCCAGGACCAGCGTCCGCTTCGCGCGCGTCCGGCGCAGGTATCGCCGCGCGACTTCGAGGCTCTTCTCGAAGATGCCTTTGCCGTCGAGGCGCACCGGAGGCATCTGCTTGACGGCGGGCAGCACTTCACCCAAGCCCGCCAGCATCCCCGTGATGCGGAGCTGCGGCAGAGGCCCGGCCAGCGGCAGCTCGACCTGCAACACCTCTTCCACCTGCCCGCCCCAGTTCGCCTTCGCCCAGCGCCCGAGCGCGCGCCCGCCGATGAGCCCCGCCTGATAGTTGTTCGCCCCGAAGTAGGTCGCGCCCGGGTGCGGGATGTCGATGGCGATGACCGGGATGTTGGCCTCGATGAACTTCGACGAGATGATCGATGCCACCTGTTCGAAGGCTTGAAACTCAAACACGAGGTCTACGCGCTCGCGGACGAGGAGGTCTGCGTTGCGCAGCGCACGCGTCGGGCTGTAACGGTTGTCTACGGTGACGAGCGGTATCTGCTCGCGGTCGGCGGCGCTCTGCACGCTCGCGCTCACCTCGCGCGAGAACTCCGAGTCGGTGGTCTGCGCGGCGAAGCCGAGGCGGAAGCCGTGGCCGCCGAGCGGCTTGACGAGGCTGCGGTAAGAGTTCCGGTTAACGCGCTCCAGCAGGCCGCCGCGGACGAGGCTCTGGGCCAGCCTGTGGGCCGTGGTCTTGCTCAGACCCGTGCGGCCCACGAGGTCGCGCAGGGCCAACATCTCTCCCTCGTGCCGGAAGGCTTTCAGGAGGGCACAGGCGCGAACCACGGCCTCGGCGATGGCAGGCTCTTTCTCCATCGTTCGAAAAATTCGTTCCGCATCTCGGAATGTTGGCTAGGCCAACAAATAATACACGAACCGCGATTTTTCTGAAGAATTTTGCCGCGCGTTCCGCATCGCGGAATTCGGCGCGTCGCCGAAACTTACCCTTGCCGGTTGCAAAAAAAGTGACTATCCTCCGCCGACTTCAGAATCGGCGGCAGCCTGACTACCCCGGCCGGGCTTCGGCTCACTACCCCTAACGGTCTTACTTTCAAAGCGGCAGAGGCAAAACGTATGCGACAGAAGAATCTCAGGACAGGTCTGATTTTGGCGGCGGCACTCCTTCTACTCTCGGCGACGGCGAGGGCGCAGTATCTGATGGAGAACCTCGGGCGCGGCGTGGTCGCCGTCCGCCAGAATACGACCGACGTGTACGTCGGCTGGCGCCTCTTCGGCACCGACCCCTCTTCGGTCGCCTTCAACCTCTACCGCTCGACCGGGGGCGGCCCGGCCCTCCAACTCAACGGGGCGCCCATCATCGACAGCACCAACTTCGTCGATACGAGCGCCGACCTCACGCAGTCGAACACGTACTACGTGCGCGCGATCCTTAACGGCATCGAGCGCGCGCCGAGCGCGGCCTACACGCTGCCGGCGAACGCCCCCGCGCGTCAGTACCTCAACATCCCGCTCCAGATACCGGCCGGCGGCACGACGCCCGACGGCGTCGCCTACACCTACACCGCTAACGACGCCTCGGTCGGCGACGTGGACGGCGACGGCGAGTACGAGATTATTCTGAAGTGGGATCCCACGAACTCGAAGGACAACTCGCAGAGCGGCTACACCGGCAACGTCTACCTCGACGCCTACAAGCTCAACGGCACGCGCCTGTGGCGTATCGACCTCGGGCGCAACATCCGCGCCGGCGCGCACTACACACAGTTCATGGTCTACGACCTCGACGGCGACGGCAAGGCCGAGGTCGCCTGCAAGACCGCGCCCGGCACCGTGGACGGGCAGGGGCACAACGTTCTTCTCGCGGGCGACGACCCGAACGCAGACTACCGCAACTCTGCGGGCTACATCCTCTCCGGCCCGGAGTACCTGACCGTCTTCAACGGCCTGACGGGCGCGGCGATGGCAACGACCTCTTACGACCCTCCGCGCGGCAGCGTCTCCGCTTGGGGCGACAACTACGGCAACCGCGTTGACCGCTTCCTCGCCGGCATTGCCTACCTCGACGGTCATCGGCCGAGCCTCATCATGGCGCGCGGCTACTACACGCGCGCCTACGTCGCGGCGTGGAACTGGCGCGACGGAACTCTCTCGAAGGTCTGGGCCTTCGACACCGGCCACACGGGCACGACCAACCAGTGGTCTGCCTGGCGCGGGCAGGGCTCGCACTCTCTGACCATCGGCGACGTGGACGGTGACGGCAAGGACGAGATCACCTACGGCGCGGCCGCCATCGACGACGACGGGAAGGGCCTCTACTCGACCACCCTCGGCCACGGCGACGCGCTGCACATGTCGGACATGGATCCCGACCGGCCCGGCCAGGAGGTCTGGATGGTGCACGAGGAGCCGGCGAGCTACGGCCCGACCGGGCTGGAGTTCCGCGACGCGAAGACCGGCGCGCTCATCTGGGGTCTCTCGGGCGAGGGCGCGGACGTGGGGCGCGGGAACGCCTTCGACATCGACCCGACGCACAGGGGTTATGAGATGTGGGGCTCGCGCGGCGGACTGATGGCTGCCGACGGGACGGTGATTTCGACGACCAAACCGCCCTCGACGAACTTCGGCGTCTGGTGGGACGCGGACTTCCTGCGCGAGCTGGAGGACGGCACGTCCATCTCGAAGTGGAACTGGACGACGCGCACGGCCACGGCGCTGCTGGCACCTTCGGGGCTCTCGTCTAACAACGGGACGAAATCAACGCCCGCGCTCGCCGGCGACATCCTCGGCGACTGGCGCGAGGAGGTCGTCTGGCGCACGGCGGACAACACGGCGCTGCGCATCTACACGACGACCATCCCCGCGACGAACCGCATCTACACCCTGATGCACGACCACCAGTACCGCGAGGCCATCGCGTGGCAGAACACGGCCTACAACCAGCCGCCGCACCCGAGCTTCTACCTCGGCGACGGGATGGGCGCCGTCCCGAAGGCCAACATCGTCACCTCGCTCAACGCCAAGCCCGCCACGGTCACCGGCGTCACCGACGACACCGGCGCGTCTTCGAACGATAAGATCACGAGCGACTCGACCATCGTCATCTCCGGCACGGCCGGCGCGAACAACACGGTCACGCTGGCGCTCGAAGGCACCGGCGAGATCGGCACCGCCACCGCCGACGCCAACGGCAACTGGACGTTCGACTACACCAACTTCACGCTCGCCGACGGCACACACACCTTCACCGCCGTCGCCACCGACGAGAACGGCGGGCAGACGCCGGAGTCTGAGCCCTTCGGCGTCATCGTGGACACCGTCGCGCCGGCCGCGCCCGCCATCAACAGCATCGGCAGCGGCTCTTTCGTCTTCAAAGGCACGGCCGAGGCGGGCAGCACCGTGACGGTCACGCGCACCGGCGCCGGCCCGGTCGGCACGGCCACGGCAAATCAGAACGGCTCATGGTCTCTGACCTATAACAACTCTCTGCCGCAGGGCGTCTACACTTTCACGGCCAGGGCCTCTGACACGGCCGGCAACACGAGCCCTGCTTCCGCCGAGTACACCGTTGACACGGGGCTCCAGACGCCCGCCATCACCAACATCGTCTCCGACACGGGCGCGCTCGCAAACGACCGCGTCACCTCCGACCGGACGCTCGTCATCAACGGCACGGCCGGTGCCGGCCACACCGTCACAGTCTCGCGCGCCGACGCGGGCGTCATCGGCGCGGCCATCGCCGACGGGTCGGGCAACTGGAGTTTCGACTACACGAACACCGTGCTCGCGCCCGGCACCTACACCTTCAACGCGAAGGCCACCGACAATGCGAACCACGACAGTCTCTCTTCCCCCGACTTCGTCGTGACGGTCGAGGACACACCGCCCACCGTCCTCTCCATCAACCGGCAGAACCCGACGGGCGCGACCATCAACGGCGGGACGGTCGTCTTCCGCGCGACCTTCAGCGAGCAGGTGAGCGGCGTGGACGCCGCCGACTTCTCGCTGACGATGAGCGGCACGGCGACCGGCGCACTCGGCGCCCTCTCGCCGGTCTCGGGCACGACTTACGACGTGACCGTGGGCTCCGTCTCGGGCACAGGCACGATTCGACTCGACCTGAAAGCGAGCGGCACGGGCATCGTTGACCCGGCAGGCAATCAGGTCGCGGGTGGTTACACCGCGGGCCAGAGTTACACGGTCACCAACAACGCGAGCGGCACCTGGAGCCAGCTCGTCAGCGGCGGCTTCTGGAGCGGAAACCCCAACTGGCTGAACGGCGCCGTCGCCAACGGCGCGGGCAACACCGCCGACTTCAACACGCTCAACATCTCGGGCACGAACGTCGTCCACCTGGATTCGCCGCGCGTGCTCGGCAACCTGCTCTTCGGCGACACGACCGCCTCTTCGGCCGGCAGCTGGGTCATCGACGGCAACGGCGACCCCTCGAACGGCTTCACCTTCACGGTCGCGTCGGGCACGCCGACCGTCACCGTCAACACGCTCGGCACGAACGCGACCGCGACCATCGCGACGCCCATCAACAGCACGGCCGGTCTGGCAAAGGCAGGCGCGGGCACGCTCGTCCTCGCGGGGAATAACACTTACGGCGGCGCGACCAGCATCGCCGGCGGTATCCTTCGCCTCGGCGCGGGCGGGCAGTTGACGACGACGACGGTGGACTTGGCCGCGCTCTCGGGCACACAGCTCAACGTCGCGGGCGGCACGCTCACGGCGAGCGGCCTCGTCACCGTCAACTCGGCCACGGGGGTGAGCCTGGTCGTGGACTCCGGCACGGCCAACTTCAACGGCGGCCTGCGCAACAGCAACAATGACGGCGCGATTCTCCGCGTCAACGGCGGTACGCTCAACACGACGACCCTGACGCTCCAGCGCGGCAGTTACACGACGGGCGCGCCCTCCTACTCGACCGGCTTCATCGTCGCCGGCGGCACCGCCAACATCAGCGGCGCGGTCGGCCTCGGCACGAACAATTCGAGCAGCTCGCTCTCGGTCGAGGGCGGCACGCTCAACGTCGGCGGCACGATCACGGTCGCCAACCAGGCGACGGCCACGCGCGGCGGCGCCCTGCGCGTGACGAGCGGCGTCTTCAACGCGGACGACGCCGTCAACGGCATCGTGCTCTCGAAGACCAACGGCACGAACGCCAATAACGTTTCGTTCGCGACCTTCTCGGGCGGCACGAGCACGGTCGAGAAGTTCACGCTCGGCTTTGACTCGACGGTCAACGCCGGTTCGGCGACGCTCGCCTTGAGCGGCGGCTCGCTCTACATCGGCTCCGGCGGCATCGTTAAGAAGGGCACGGGCGCCTTCACGACCGCCATCAACCTTTCGGGCGGGACGCTCGGCGCGGCGGCCGACTGGTCTACGTCGCACCCGCTGGCGCTGACGAACACCGTCACCGTCAAGGCGGCCGACGCGACGAACCTGCCGCAGGACATCACGCTCACCGGAGTGCTCTCGGGCACAGGCGCTTTGACGAAGACGGGCACCGGCACGCTGATCCTCTCGGCCGCGAACACCTACACCGGCGCGACCGCGGTCAACGCCGGCACGCTCCGCGTCAACGGCGGTGTGGCCGCGGGCGGCGCGTTCAACGTCAACACCGACGCGACGCTCTCGGGCAACGGCACCGTCAACCGCGCCGTCACGCTCAACACGGGCGGCAACGTCTCACCCGAAGGCGCCGCGCCCATCGCGACGCTCGGCGCAAGCTCGCTCACATGGAACGGCGGGGCTCAGATGAGCTTCGACCTCGCGGCGGGCGGCGGCTCTGACCGGCTCGCGCTCACGGGCGCGTTGACGAGAGGCGTGGGCGGTTCCTACGAGTTCGCTTTCAACCCGGCGGCGAACCTCGTGCCGGGCACGACCTACACGCTCGTCACCTTCGGCTCGACCAACTTCAACACATCCGACTTCACCTACTCGGGTCTGCCCGCGGAGCTGAAGGGCCGCTTCACCATTGAAGCCGGCGCATTAAAGTTCACCGTGCTCGACAACGTCGCGCCCGTCGTGCACGCGCCGGCCGACATCACCCTTGAGGCGACCGGCCCCAACGGCGCCGTCGCGACCTACACGGCCACGGCCGAAGATAATCTCGAAGGCGCGCTTGCCGTCAGCTTCAGCATCCCCACGGGCAGCACGTTCCCGCTGGGCACGACCAACGTCAACGCCACCGCGACCGACGGCGCGGGCAACGCGACCACCGTGACTTTCAGCGTCAGCGTCCGCGACAAGACCGGCCCGGTGCTCTCGCTCCCGCCGGACGTTTTTGTCGAAGCGGCTTCGGCCCAGGGCGCCGTCGCGAGCTTCACGGCCACGGCCGAGGATGCTGTCGGCGGCCCCGTGCAAGTAACCTTCAATCCGCAGTCCGGCGGCCTCTTCCCGCTGGGTGAGACCGTCGTCCACGCGGCGGCGACCGACGGCGCGGGCAACACTTCAAACGGCACGTTCAAGGTCATCGTGCGCGACACGACCGCGCCCACCATCGACGCTCCGGCCGACATCACCGTCGAGGCAACCGGCCCCAACGGCGCGCCGGCCACCTTCGCGGCCACGGCCAACGACGCGGTCAGCGGCCAGTTGAGCGTGACCTTCAGCATCGCCACGGGCAGCACCTTCGCGCTGGGCACGACGCAGGTCACGGCCAACGCGACCGACGCCGCCGGCAACACCGCGAGCAAGACTTTCAACGTCACCGTGCGCGACACGACGGCCCCGACCATCAACCCCTTGACCGATGTCGTCGTCGAGGCGACGAGCCCGGCCGGCGCGGCCGCGACCTTCGCCACCACTGCAAGCGACCTCGTAGACGGCGCGGTCTCGGTGAGTTACGACCATGCGCCCGGCTCTACCTTCCCCGTCGGCTCGACGACCGTGACCGTCACGGCCACCGACCACGCGGGCAACACTTCCACCTCGACCTTCAACGTCTTGGTGCGCGACACGACCGCGCCGACACTCTCCTGCCCGGCCGACATCGTCGTCGCCGCGGCACCCGGCGCCTCCAACGCCGCGGTCAGTTTCAACCCGGCGGCGAGCGACACAGTCTCAGGTGTGACTGTGACGAGCAGCCCGGCCTCCGGGTCGGCCTTCGGCGTCGGCACGACCACGGTCACCGTGACGGCCAGGGACGCGACCGGTAACACGAGCACCTGCTCGTTCACGGTGACGGTCAAGTCTTCGGCAACGGTCGTCGTCGCGCCGGCCTCCGCGCAGTACAGCGACGCGGCCACGTTGCAGGCCAGCGTCAACGCGCCCGCGTTCCCCGGCCAGCAGCTCGCGGGCACCGTGCAGTTCTTCGTGAACGGCAACCCGGTTGGGCAGGCGACTCTCGCGAATGGTGTCGCCGCGATGCAGTTCCCCCTGAACCTGCCCGCGGGGACTTACGCTGTGACGGCGCAGTTCACGAGCACGAACGTGTTCTACCTCGGCGGCTCGTCCGCGCCGGCCGCGCTTAACGTCACGCGCGAGAACACGGCGACGGCGTACGCGGGCGACGCGGCGCTTCTGACCGCCGGCCCCAACGTCAACAACGCGACCGTGCTTCTGGGCGCGCACCTGACGCCCGAGGCCGACGGCGCGGGCTTTGCCGGCGACCTGACGAAGGCCGCCGTCACGTTCGCGCTCTTCAAGATGAACAACGCGACGGGCACGCCCGACCTCGTCGTCAGCGGCGTGGCCGTGGACGCGAACGGCGACGCACAGGCGAGCTTGCAGGGGGTGCCGGCCGATACATACCTCGTGGACGTTCGCGTTGACGACGCGAACAAGTTCTGGGTCGCGAACCCGTCCAGCGTCGGCGTGCTCAACATCGCTGTGCCGACCGACGATCAGCGCAGTGGCGGCGGCGGCTGGGTGGCCGATGCTTCGAGCGCGAACGGCAAGGCAAACTTCGGCTTCAACGTCAGCTCAGGCAAGAAGGAGGAGCAGGTCAAGGGCAACTTCACGCTCGTCTTCCGCGGCACGGACGGCTTTAACTACGTCGTTAAGAGCAACACGTGGCAGGACGGCTACCTGCAATTCGCGGCCGAGCCGGGCGTCAACCCCGCGGTCTACACGCGCTCGGAGTTTAATGGCCGCTGCAACGTGCAGAAGGTTGATTCGGCCACGGGCCAGACCGTCGAGACGTGGGGCAACTACTCGTTCGAGGCGTATACAACGGACGGCGACCTGCTGAGCCCGCGGCAAACGGACGCATATGCTTTCGTCGTCCGTGACGCCGCCGGACAGGTCTGGCATCAGGCGGGCTCGCGCAACTCGCTGCTCACGCTCGGCGGGGGCAACATCACCAACAAGGGCCGTTAGGCTCAACCCCTGATCGTCAATCAGGGAAACACACAAAGAGGGCACAGAGGCATTCGAGCCTCTGTGCCCTCTCGCGTTGTGTCCTTAAAAGGCTGTGTCGAGTTCGCGGGCGTGTTGTTGCTGGCGGCCCTGTCGCCGAGTCGGCGGTCGATTAAAGTGAATCTTACCGCAGGTGCTTGTTGAAGAAGTCGAGGCTGCGCGCCCAGGCCAGTTTGGCGGCCGCCTCGTCATAGCGCGGCGTCGTGTCGTTGTGGAAGCCGTGCTGTTTGCCTTCGTACATGTAGAGCGCGTACTCCTTCTTGTTGGCCTTGAGCGCCGCCTCGTAGTTCGCGATCCCCGCGTTGACGCCCTGGTCGTTGCCCGCGTAGTGCAGCAGCAGCGGCGCGGAAATCTTTGGCACGTCGTCCGCGCCCGGCTGGCGGCCGTAGAACGCGACCCCGGCGTTTAAGTCCGCGCCCAGCCGCACGGCCAACTGATTGACCATCCCGCCGCCGAAACAGAAACCGACCGCGCCGAGTTTGCCCGTGGAGTCGGGACGCGCTTTGAGCCACTTCGCCGCCGCGACGAAGTCCTCGGTCATCTTCTTTCCGTCCACCGTGCGGAAGGCGGCGGCGCCCTTCTCGTCGTTGCCCGGATAGCCGCCGACCGAGGTCAAACCGTCGGGCGCGAAGGCGACGAAGTTGGACAGCGCGAGGCGGCGCGCCACGTCTTCGATGTAAGGGTTGAGCCCGCGATTCTCGTGGATGACGAGCACGGCGGGAAACTTCTTTCCCTTTGCCGGGCGGGCCAGATACCCTTTGATCGAGCCGTTCCCGGCCGGAGATGGCACGACCTCGTAGCCCACCCTGAGGCGCTTGTCGTCGGGCAGCACCTGCTGCGCCCAGGCGTAGTTGGGTCTCAGGCCCTCGAAGATGGCCGCGACGGTCAGGCCGCCGACCGCGAACTTGCCGGCGCGGTCGAGGAAGGTGCGGCGGTCGATGTCGCCGTGCTGGTATTCGTGAAAAAGGTCTAACAACTCCTGCGGGTAATCGGTCGCTGCTTTACGTTCCATTCTTCCTCCTCACTTGTGATGAAGCCGTATTGAGAGTTGAATCTCCGGGGATGCCCCGTCGAACTACTTGTCGCATCAGTCAACCGACTTTGGCAAGAGGTCGAATAAAAATTTCCCGCCCCTTTGTCAGTCCGCGGCCGACCTTGTAATCTTAAGACCTATGCCACATCTCAAAGCAAACGTCTGCAAACTGCTCGCCATGCTTGGCACCCTGTTCATCGCGCTGCCGGCGCTGGCCGCCGCGGACAAAGTGCTGGATGTGGCCAAGGCCGGCGCGGTCGGCGACGGCACGACGCTCAACACCGAGCGCATCCAGTCCGCCATCGACCAGCTCGCGTCTAAGGGCGGCGGCACGCTCGTCATCCCGAAAGGCGTCTTTCTGAGCGGCGCGATCTTTTTAAAACCCGGCGTCAACCTGCACCTCGACGAAGGCGCGGTGCTCAAGGGCTCGACCGACCGGAAGGATTACCCGAAGATGAGGACTCGCATCGAGGGCCATTTCGAGGAGTGGCTGCCGGCGCTCGTCAACGCGGACGGGGCCGACCACCTGCGCATCGACGGGTCGGGCACGCTCGACGGAAGCGGCGCGCCGTTCTGGGAGGACTTCTGGGCGCGGCGGAAGGAGAATCCCAAGACCACGAACCTCGACGTGGAGCGCCCGCGCCTCGCGCTGATTCAGAACTCCGAGGACGTGCGCATCAGCGGCCTCACCTTCAAGAACTCTGCCTTCTGGAACCTGCACCTCTACCGTTGCAGAAAGGTCGTCGTGGAGCACGTGCGGTTCGAGGTGGCCGACGGCGTGAGAGCCCCGAGCACCGACGGCACCGACATCGACAGCTGCCAGAACGTCACGATCCGCCACTGCACCTATCGCGTGGACGACGACTGCATCGCTTTGAAAGGCTCGAAAGGCCCGCTCGCGTTGGGCGACAAAGACAGCCCGCCCGTCGAGCACATCCGCGTGATCGATTGCACGTTCGAGCGCGGTCACGGCGTGGTGACGCTCGGCAGCGAGGCGACCATCGTGCGAGACGTTCTGGTGGAGAAGAGCAGGGTGGTCGGCCCGATCAATCTCGTGCGGCTGAAGCTGCGTCCAGACACGCCGCAGCGCTACGAGGACATACACTATCGCGACATCACGCTCGACAGCACGGGCACGATCTTGCAGGTGCAGCCGTGGACTCAGTTCTTTGACTTGAAGGGTCAGCCGCCGCCGAAATCTGTCGTGCGCAACGTGACGTTGTCGAACGTCAGGGGCAGCTACGGGTCGTTCGGCACGCTTCAGGGCAACCCCGGTCAGACCGAGATCAGCGGCATCACGCTGGAGAACATCGACGTGCAACTCAAGAACGAGAAGCTCAACGCCGTTGATGTGAAAGACCTCAAAGTCAGAAAGGTCACCGTGAACGGGAAGCCTTACTCTTTGAAGCCCGCAGAGTAAACAACTCGGGCAGCACGCCGCTGCCTCAAGGCCCCGGCCCATCAAGGCTTGTCCGGACTGAAGTTTCGCAGCAGCACGAGGTCGGACAGCCAGACGTGACGCGACAGCACCAACTGTTTGCCGTCGCGCGACCAGTCGAACCGGAGCCTGCCTTCGGATTTGAAGTCGGTCAACTGCTTCGCGGGGCCGCCCGCGAGTGGCTGAGCCCAGATGTTCGGGATACCGTCGCGGTGTGCGGTGTAGGTCAGAGACTGCCCGTCGGGCGACCAGCAGACGAAGGGCAAGGCCACGACATCCGTCGGCATGGCATAGCTCTGCACGGGCGGCCCGCCTTCGAACGGCGTGACGACGACGCTATACCCACCGGCCGCGGAGGCGTCGC
Source organism: Pyrinomonadaceae bacterium (assembly GCA_045807865.1). Classification (GTDB taxonomy): domain Bacteria; phylum Acidobacteriota; class Blastocatellia; order Pyrinomonadales; family Pyrinomonadaceae; genus QHXN01. Next base: position 16,727 of record JBJMGP010000035.1, on the reverse strand, counting down.
GGTGAAAACCGGCGACGCTCTTGCCGTCGGGCGAGACCGCCGGACGTTCACAGTCGGTGTCGGTCAAACGCACCGGCTCACCTCCCTCGGCCGAGACCTTCCACAGCGAGTACAGACTCTCGTCGGGGCTGACCGAGTTGTAGACCACCGAGCGGCCGTCAGGCGACCAGTGCGGAAACTTCTCGCCGCCCCCCGCGGTCAGGCGGACGGGGTTGCCGCCGTCGCTGTCCATGCGCCAGATGTTGAATGTGCCCGCGCGGTTGGACGTGAAGACGATGTAGCGCCCGTCGGGAGAGACTGCGGGGTGCGCGTTGACGCCCGAGTCCGCCGTCAGTTGCCGCTGACTGCTTCCGTCCGCGTTCATCACCCAGATGTCCCAGTTGCCCCCGGCCTGCGAGGCGTAGACGATGCGGCCGTCGGGTGTGTAACAAACATCTAAATAGGCCCCGGTGCCGAAGGTGATCTTCTGTGCGCGGGCGGCGTCGGCTTCGGGCGCGACCCAGATGTCGGAGTTGAACTCGGAGAGCACGGCAACCATCGTCCGCGAGTCCGAGGTCAGGCTGATGTTGCGGTACCTCTTCGAGTCGCTGGTCAGTCTACGCGCGGCGCCGTCGGGGTAAGAGACGTGCCAGATTTGATCCATGCCCTCGGGCTGCTCGCTCGCGACGAGCAGGAAGCCGCTGCCGTCGGCCAGCCACTCCATGTGGCCCGTCCAACCCCACTCACGCACTGAAGCCGGACTCAGCGCCCCGTCCTCGACCCGCACGACGACGACGCTGTTGTGAAAGTCGTAGCGGTCGCGGCTACCCGCGGAGCAGGCGATGACCTTGCCGTCGGGCGACCACGCGGGGACTTTGAAACCGTCGGGCGCGGGGCGTGAGGCGAGCTGGCGCTGTCTGCTCCCGTCGGTGTTGACGATCCACAGCGCGCTCTGACTCCCCGAGTTGCGCACGAAGGCCATGCGGCGGCCGTCCGGGGAGAGGGTGACCGGCGAATGCACTTCGTCGAGCAGCTTAGTTGCCACGCCTCCCAGCGCGGGCAGGCGGTAGAGCGCGCGCACCGAGCCGTTCGTCTCGGCCCTGACGAAGTAGAGGTGGTTGCCGTCGCGCGAGAAGGTTAACCCGAGGTACTCGACCTTTGCGGGCGGCACTATTTGCTGTGCGCTTGAGGCGGACGCCTGCCTGAGCCAGAGGCTCTCGCGCCCCGCTTCGACGACCGAGTAGATGATGTACCTGCCGTCCGGCGAGATGGCCGCGCGCCCGGTGGTACCTGTGTGCGTGAGGGCGGACACCTCGATCTCATCAGCGGCAGTCTCGGCCGGCGGCGGCTTGCTGGAATTCATGTAAGCCCAGAACGCATACGCCGTCGAGGCGACGAGGAGCAGCGCCAGCGCCAACGGCGCGACCATGCTCTTCGGTTTCCGGGGAGCGTAGGCGAGTTCGTCCGCCGTGTCATCGTTCGTAAGCGTGGTCGTGGGCGTGGTCGTCTGTAAGGGCTCGACTCTCGCCGAAAGTCCGCCCGCCTCCGTCGCGGCGGGTGCGCTCTCGGTTTCGTTAGTGGCCGGGCTCGACCCCTCAGCCTGCACCTCTTCGACCGAGCCGCCGGGCGGAGCCGTCCTGACCTCGGCGACGAAGCGGTAGCCGAGCCCCGGGATGGTGGCAATGTACCGGCTCGCCTGCCGGCTGTCGCCCAGACACTTCCGCAGGGCCGTGATGTTCTGGTTGAGATTGTTCTCTTCGACCACCGCCCCCGGCCAGACCTTCCTCATCAGGTCGTCCTTCTCGACCGTCCTCCCGCTCTGCTCGACGAGTGCGAGGAGCGTGTCGAACGCCTTCGGGGTGAGTTGCACCGGCTCGCCGTCGCGCAGCAGACGGCGTCTGACGGGGTCGAGGCGAAACGGCCCGAATTCGTATAAGTGATTCTCCTGCCCGGACATGGCTTCTTTCAGAAATTCTTTCAGAAGAATTCAGCGGGGCCCTAAAGACTTTCGAACCGCCTACAGGGTAGTTTGCGCCACCCCGTAAGGCTGCGGAGACACGCGGCCGTTCGGGTGAGGCGAAATCGCGCCCATTGTAGCGCCGGATGTCGCCTACGTCTTCATAAATTCATGCGGCCGCGCGCCCGGCAGGGGCTCGGCCGACTGTCCGGCCGCCACCGGGTTGAATGTCATCAGAGCGGCCGACATCACGCGCGGGGAGGGCCGCCCCTCTCCGCCTCTTCAAAGGTAAGGAGAAACGCAATGCATATCACCAGAATACAGCGCGTCCTCGCGCTCGCAGTCCTACTCACCGTCGCCGGCCTCACGCAGGCTCGGGCTGCACAGCCGGCCGTGGACGACAACCGCGCTCCGGAACTGCCCGCGGACATCTGCGGCAGCGTGCAGGTGCCCGAGGGGAACGAAGTGGCCTTCCACGCCTATGCGTCCGGCGTGCAGGTCTACAGGTGGAGCGGCACGGCCTGGGTCTTCGTCGAGCCGGTGGCGAACCTCTTCGCCGACCGCAACTACCACGGGCAGGTCGGCACGCACTACGCAGGCCCGACGTGGGAGAGCAACAGCGGCAGCAAGGTGGTCGCGAGGCGTCTGACTGGCTGCACCCCGAACGCCTCCGCCATCCCCTGGCTGAAGCTGGAGGCGGTCTCGACCGAAGGCCCCGGCATCTTCAACGGCGTGACCTTCGTCCAGCGCGTCTACACCACGGGCGGCAACGCCCCGTTGGCCCCGGGCTCGTTCGCCGGCGAGGAGACGAGGATACCTTACACGGCCGAGTACTACTTCTACCGCGCCGGCAACTGAGGCGCTCGCGCCGCGCGTAGAGACTGGCGAGCAGATAGCGTCTGGCTCGCCGGAGTACTCAAACATCGCGGCCCGTAGACTCACAAGCCAGACGACAAAGGAGATTGCCATGCTCGCGCGAGCGACCGTCTTTATTTACGGAGTGTTCTGTTACCTCGTCTTCTTCGCGTCCTTTCTGTATGCGATAGGGTTCGTCGGCGACCTGGCCGTGCCCAAGACCATCGACTCGGGCGCGCAGGGGCCTCTGCCCACGGCGTTATTGATCGACGCCGGTCTGCTCGGCCTCTTCGCCGTGCAGCACAGCCTGATGGCGCGCTCCCGGTTCAAACGCGCCTGGACGCGCGTCGTGCCCGAGCCCGCGGAGCGTTCCACCTATGTGCTCTTCTCCAGCCTCGCCCTGCTGCTGCTCTACTGGCAGTGGCGTCCGCTCGGCGGCGTGGTCTGGAGTGTGGAGAGTCAGGCGGGCCGCTGGGTGATCTACGGGCTCTACTTCTTCGGCTGGCTGCTGCTGCTGGCCTCCACCTTCATGATCGACCACTTCGACCTGTTCGGGCTCCGGCAGGTCTGGCGCCACCTGCGCGGCCTCCCTCACACGCAGGCCGAGTTCAGGACGCCCTGGCTCTACCGGCTCGTGCGCCACCCGATCTACCTGAGCTGGCTGTGCATCTTCTGGGCCGCACCCTCGATGACCGCGGCCCACCTCTTCTTCGCGCTGGCGACGACCGCCTACATCTTCGTTGCCATTCAGTTCGAGGAGAGAGACTTGATTCGTTTCTACGGCGACGCATATCGCGCTTACCGCGCGCGCGTGCCGATGATCTTCCCTTTGCCCACGGGCAAGGTGGAGCGACGCAAGGTTAACTTTGAAAAGGAGAAAGTCAATGCGCCATCCTAAAATGAAACGGGCCGTCGCGCTCGTCATCCTGCTCGCCATCGCCGCCATCGTCGCCTACGGGCGCGTCAACAACGACCCACCCACCGACGCGGAGAAGGAGGTCGCCGTGCAGACGGCCAACCTTCTCCAGAGGGAGGTCTTCGCCGCGCTGCTCCAGGAGTTCGGCGAGACGACGCCGGAGAACGCCGAGCAGGGCAAACAGGCCATCTCACTCATCTTCCACGACGCGAACCGAGACCTCCGGCTCATCGGCACTTTCAACCCCGTCGGCGGGAACAACAACCTCCCGAGCGACCCGTTCGAGCAGGAGTCGCTGGCGCTCGCGCTTCAAGGCCATGGGAACACGACGGTCGAGCGTCACGGCAACCGCTGGTACTACCGTCGCTCCATCCCCTTGAGCAACGCCATCCACACGAGCTGCGCGCTCTGCCACACGAACTTCACCCCGCAGTTCTTCGAGCAGACGCACAACCCCGACCAGTGGGTCGGCGCGCTCACCCTGCGCGTGCCGGTTAAGGAGGAGTAGAGGCCGCTCATCAGAACTGCCAGCCGGGTATGATTTCTCCGGCTGGCAGTTCACATGTAAGGGACTTCAACGTTAGAGCCGGGCGGGCGGCACCTCGTCGAAGGTGCGGACTGCGGCGTGAGCGTCGGAGCCGGGCTGCGTTGGATTGCCGGGGCGTACACAGAGAAGGGTTTGAAAGCCTGCCGCCGCCGCCGCCTCTAATTCCGCGACCACGTCTGAGATGAACAGAATCTCCGAGGGTTGCCGGCGCAGGAGTTCGGCGATCTTCAGATAACTTGCCGGCTCGGCCTTGCGCCCGACCCTCGTGTCGAAAAAGTCCTGAATGAATTCTCTGAGGTCGCCGTCTTCGGTGTTGGCGAAGAGTAGCTGCTGCGCGAGCACACTGCCTGAAGAGTAGATGGAAGTCTCGATGCCCTCCTCGCGCCAGCGCCGGAGGTTAGGAGCAACATCCGGAAAGACCTGCCCCTTCAGCTCGCCGCTCCGGTACCCCTCTTCCCAAATCCTGCCCTGAATCGTCTTGAGCGGAGTGAGCTTTCGATCCTGATCCATTAACCGCCGTGCAAAGGCTGCGACGGCCTCAAGCTGTGATTCATCTGAACGGCCCTGAGGGGGTGGAGAACTTTCATCTTTCGCCCGCTCGTCGATTAAGTCAGAGACGGCGGCGCGCACCTCCTCGTCGTCGGGGTGGCGGGCCAAGAAATCTCTCACGTGGGCGCGCGCGTAGGGGAAGAGCACTTGGTAGACGAAATCGATAGGGGTCGTCGTCCCTTCGATGTCGAGGAGGATCGTGCTGACGGGCGTCTCTACAACCATGCGGCCTCAAGCCTGTTCGTGCAGGGGGTGAGGGAAGTAGGACGCCCCGAGGCAGACGGGCTCGTACCGCGCATCGACGGCGCTCCCCGTGTAGCGCGGCGCCCAACCGGACGGCCGCTGGAAAAGTCGGATGGCTTTAATCTCCATCTCGGCGCAGAGATTGAACCAGTGCCAGGTGCCGGCCGGGACACATACAAGGTCGCCCGCCTCCACTTCGATGGCGACCACGGGGCCAGACCGCGGCCGGATGTGAAACAGACCGCGCCCTTGCACGACGAAGCGCACCTCGTCTTCGTCGTGCCAGTGCTCGCGTTTGAATCTGGTCAACATCTCCGCGAGACCCTCCGTCCGCGCGTTGACGTTGATGACATCCGCGGCCACGTAGCCGCCGCTCAGCTTCAACCTCTCGACCTCCGGGTCGTAAGCGGCCAGAACCTCTTCCGAAGAGGCATCCGCCGGCAAAGGCATCGAAGCCTCCCAGCGCTCGTACTTGATGCCGAGGCCCGAAAGGTATTCGGCGACGGCCCGCGTCTCGGTAAGGGTTCGGTCCTCGTCCGGTATTTGAAGTGTGGCCATCTCCTTATCCTCCCCTTCGGCGCCAAAGCACTTCCAGCAGGAATTCCAGAATCTCCACGTGGCGTCTCGCCTCGGCCACGCTCTCGCCCCAGGCGTAGAGCCCGTGGCGCAGCACGAGAAAGCCGTGCACGTCGGGGCGGCTCCGCAACATCTCTTCAAGTTGAGGTATGACTTCCGACCAGCGCTGCGTGTTCTCGACGATGGGCAGCCACTCGCGGTGTTCGTGCGTCCTGACCCCGGCCAACCCCTTGAGCATTTCGTAATTCTCGAAGTGGACTCCGCCCTCGGCGGCGTAGGCGTCGGAGACGAGCGTGCTCCACACCGAATGCGTGTGGAGCACTGCCCTTGCATTCCGTGCGCGCACCACCGTGAGATGCAGCTCGGTCTCGGCCGAAGGTCTCCCCGACCCGCCGATGACCCTCGCGCCCTCATCGACCTGTGTGAAATGCTCGTGTGTGAGCGCGCCTTTGTCCGCGCCGCTTGAGGTGATGACTAAGCGGAGCGGAGCCTGACTCACCACGGCGCTGAAATTCCCGCTCGTCCCGACCGCCCACTGACGGCTGTAAAAATACTCTCCCGCCTGCGCCAGCGACTTGACCAACTCAGAGAGTGACGACGCTTCTGCCGCGCCGTCGTCGTTGACCTCCAGCGTATGTTTCCCGGGGTAGGTCAGGGCCATGCGCCTCCTTATCAGCTCGTTACCCAGACCGCCGAACTCCTGTTCCTTGCCGGCGCCCGCCTGGAATGTCTTCGCGCATTCGCATAAGAGTCTGCGGGGTTCGACCGAAACCATGATGCGAATCGAGTCGGAACCCTTCCGGCCTTCGGTCTGTTTGAAGGCGTTCTCGACGAAGGGGAAAAGGATCATCGGTGCGATTCTGAAATGACCCGCGTCGCCCGCCGCCTTGAAGTTTACATAAACGGGATTCGTCGTGCGAATCTTTTGCAGTTCGACGTATTGTCCGATGTAGCCCAACTCCCTGACCAGAGGAATCTGCTCGGCCTTCGCCTCGACGAGGTTCAGGGCGGGCTTGGTCTCAGAGAATTTGTGCGTGAGATTGATCGTCTCCACGCAACAGGCCGGTTGTCGAGTCAGGGTTTCCGGGAACGTCACGGGGTAAGCATAGACTGAAAACGGGGCTGATTCTACGGGGTCGCGAATCTATTCTGCGAAAGGGCGAGGGCGGACTGCAAGACGGCCGATTCGTTCTGCGTCTTTCCGACGACATATCCATGCGCGAAGAGGCCGGCAGGAATTTTCTCCTGCCGGCCTCTTCGCCATCAGGCTGAAGCCTGCTTACGGCTGGGTGTCTGGCGTGGCGCCGCTCGAAGCGGACACGGGGACGGCCTGAGTCAGGCCGCGGCTGACGAGCACTTTAACCTCGACGCGGCGGTTCTGCTCGCGCCCCTCGCGCGTCGTGTTGTCCGCGACCGGCTGCAACTCGCCGTAGCCGTACGGCGTGATGATGCGGCGCAGAGGGATGTTGTGATTCTCGACGAGGTAGCGGATGACGTTCTCGGCACGGTGCTGCGAGAGGCGTCGATTCGCCTCGGTCGAGCCGTCGCTGCTCGCGAAGCCGCTCACCTCAAGCACGTAGCCCTTCGCGCCGCCCGCCTGCTGCGCGATCTGGTCCAACTGCTGTTTGGCCTCGGGCGAGAGCACCGCGCTGCCGACCTTGAACGTGATGCTTTGACTGTTCTGCGCCTGGTAGTCGTCGAGGGCCGAGATGCGCTCGTTGGTCGCGTTCACACCCTCGACCGCCCTGTCCGCGGTCTCCTGCGCGGCCTTGGCACCGCCGCGCGCGGCGTTCGACACGGCCGCCAGCTCATCCAACTGGCCCGAGAGGCGCTGCGCGTTCTGCTCGACCTGCCCGATGCGGCCTTCGGCCTCGCCGACGCGGTTCTCGACCGGCGTCACGTTGGCCTCGACCGTGCGCGCCGTGCGGAGGTCTGTATCGTTGAAGCGAATCTTTTCGGCGACGAGGTTGGTGCCGTCGCCGCGCCCATCGACTTCGAGGTTGAGGCCGCGCAGGATGGTGGTCACGCCGTACTTCGTGCCGCCGCCGAAGAAGCCGCCCTTGGTCTTAACGCTGGTGCGGTCATTCAACAGAACCGTGTAGGAGTTGCCGGACTGATCCTGTACGACGAAGGTGTCTGCGTCGCGGCGCGTCACCACGCCCTTGAGCTTCATCTTCTGACCCGACGCGACCGAGGTCGAGCTGCCGTTTGAGGAGGACGTGGATGCGTCCTGGGCAAAGGCCGCCGGCGCGAGCGCGAGCGCCAGCACGAGCGAGGCGCAGAGATAGACAAGTTTTCCAAAGCGGATTGACTTCATGAGCACTGTCTCCCTTTCACAAGAAAAAAGTAGTTACCGAATCGGACGCGGCCGCTGCCAGAAGGGCACAGCATTATCGGGTGCGAGGCCCGTGACCCTTTGAATGCGTCGGCGTCGATCTCTCTTGCAGGAGACCATAACCCGCGCGGCATGCCCGCAGGGTTGCGCGACTCTTATGAATAAGGTGTGGAATCGTTGCGACGGCCGCCGTGAGGGGAGGCTCTGAAGACTTGTTGGCCGGTCTTGAACTCGAACCTGGGGGCCGGCGCACGTCAGAAAACGTGCCAAAGTAAAAACCGGGACGCCTAAATCCCCGACGAATAAGGCGCCCCGGCTTTCTTGTGAAGGGAGAAGGCCGTCCTTCCCCTCTCGTCTCATCCTACGTCCTCGGCCGCTCTCGGTGGTTGCGGCTTCATTGCGGTAGCGTTGCCGAGGGCCAACATCGACAAGCCCCGCATTTAAAAAAAGCAGCGGGACGGTCGTGTGATGACTGCACGAGAGCCGTGCTACTTGTTACACTAGGCGGCATGAGTCAGCAGGGATTAGTTGCCGATGAGAGGCGCACCGACCACCGCTACAAGGTGAGCTTTCGCGTCCACGTGAAACGGGAGGCTTCTCCCGCCGTCGAAGGGGAGTTGGCAGACCTCAGCGCCGGCGGCTGTTTCGTCACGAGCAACGAGTATTTGAACGAAGGCGATCTGGTCGAGCTGCGGATCGAGTTTCCAGGGAATGACAACCTCACGATCTGGGGGAACGTCGTCTTCTGGATCAAGGATACCGGCTTCGGCGTGCGCTTCGGGGCCTTCTCGCAAGGCGGGGCGCGCGAGAAGTTGCTTGACCTGCTGAACGCGAACCCTTGAAGGCTGACACGGTCGGCGCCTCTCAACCTTCCCGCACGCACTCCTCCTCCCAGGCTTCGATGTCTTCGGTGATCTTAGCCGTGAACCATTTTTGAAACTTCTCGTCGGCCTGCAAGGCGCGCTCCAGGATGCCCTCCGCCACCGTGTCCGGGGTTGATTCCTCTGCCGCCGTCTCGTTGAGGTAGGCCGTATACTCGCCGAGCATCTGCCAGACCCAAGGGTGGATTCCTACGTTCACACGCTCGGGCTCATGGCCGGGGGACGCGACGAACCGATCCGGCGAAGTCCAGGACAAAGGGTCGAGGAGGCGTATGCTGACGCGGTGGCGCCCGCTCTCGCTGTCGAACCAGATGCCGTTGACCTCGGCCAGCAGCGACCCGCCGAAGGGCGGCGAGACCTGAAGCCCCATGCCCTCGGGGATGGGTTCGTCCACATCCAGCGTCGCGCCGGCGTGACTGACCACGACCGTGTGCGCATGCAGCACACGGGTGCGGCCGTCGTCGAGCGGCACTTCGACCCGGACGGGGAAGCGCATCTTGACCCGCTTGTTCCTGCGCAGATTCGCGCCGCGCTCTTGCCTCTGATCGTCTTTCACTTCGCTTGTAATGGCTGTCCCGTGCCGGGGAGGGTGAGATGAGTACGTTCCACCTGTTGGTTACGCGCTGACGTTAGGACTTTGTTAAGGCGTAAGGCTGACGATGTCGCCCGCGTTGACTCGCGCCCCGCGAGACGCGCTTGCAATATCCTAACCGACCGGCCCGGCGGTGTCGAGATAAAACTCCGGCGTGTTAGAGTGAGCCGTTCATCGACAATTCCGAGCCGCGTTTTGCCCGGACCTTTCAAGCCGGGCGGGTCTTACCGGCGCCATGATGAAAGCCAGAAAATTACACAGAGTCATCGGGATTATCTTACTGCTCCCTTTCTTTGCGTGGGCTTTGACCGGCCTCGTCTTCTTCATCAAGCCGGGCTACGAAGGCGCCTACGAAGTCCTGAGCCCGAGGACTTACCCGCTGGAGCGGCCCCTGACGATCAACCCCGACCCGGCCTGGCTTGAGTTTCGTTGCTTCAAAACGGTTTTGGGGGAGCACCTCCTCGTGCGCACCGGCGCGGGGTGGTCACACCTCAATCCGGCGGACGGGCGGCCGCGTGACAAGCCGGCGGAAGAGCAACTCAGGGCATTGCTCAAAGATGCGTTCTCGGCGAATCCGAGGAGGTACGGAAACGTCGCGAGTGTGTCAGGCGACACGGCGAAGACCGACACGGGCGTCGAGGTCACCGTCGATTGGGACAGGCTGAGCTTGCAACAGAGGGGCCGAGACACCGACCGGATAGACCTGCTCTACAAGGTGCATTACCTGCAATGGACGGGCGTGCCGGTCATCGACAAGGCGGTCGGCATATCCGGGATTGTGTTGGTGCTGGCGTTGACCGTCCTCGGTGCCCGGCTCGCCTTGCAAAGAAGCTGACGACGCGCCTCGGATGCCGAGGCGTTTATAAATTCCTTACGAACCTTTTATCCCATCCTTACGCGCGCGGTAGTAGCATCGCCGACCGATGTGGAGATCGGTCAAACGCGCGCTGGTCGGCGACCCCATTTCGAGTGAACAGGCTCACCAGGAGCGGCTGAACAAGAAGACGGCGCTGGCCGTCTTCTCCTCCGATGCGCTCTCGTCGGTCGCCTATTCGACCGAGGCGATATTGCTTGTGCTGCTCGCGGCGGGCTCCGTCGCCATCGGCTACCTCGTGCCGATAGTCGTCGGCATCACGATCCTGCTCGCCATTCTCACGCTCTCTTATCGCCAGACGATCCACGCCTACCCCTCGGGCGGCGGGGCCTACATCGTCGCCAAGGACAACCTCGGGGCGCAGCCCGGCCTCGTCGCCGGGGCGGCGCTGCTGGTCGATTACATCCTGACGGTGGCCGTGTCGGTCTCGGCCGGCGTGGCGGCCATCACCTCGGCGGCGCAGGGGACGCGGCTCGACTTCCTCTATGGGCACCGGGTCGCGCTCTGCATCGGGATCGTCGTCTTCATCGCGCTCGTCAACCTGCGCGGGGTGAGGGAGTCGGGCGCCATCTTCGCCGGGCCGACCTACCTCTTCATTCTCTCGATGGTGGCGCTCGTCGTCGTCGGCTTCATCCGCTACTACGCGACCGGTGACACGATGCCGACGCCGCCGGCCGCAGCGGTCGCGCACGACCCTTCGGTGGGGATGCTCGGCCCGGGCGCGCTGACGGGAGGGGCGCTCGTCTGGCTGCTGATGCGTGCCTTCGCCGCGGGCTGTACGGCGCTGACAGGCGTCGAGGCCATCTCGAACGGCATCCCCGCCTTCAGGAAGCCGGAGTCAGCGAACGCGGCGGCGACGCTCACGTCGATGGCAATCATCATGACGACGCTCATCCTCGGCACGGGCTTCCTTGCCTACAAGCTGCACGCACACCCTTCGAGCGGCGGCGAGGAGACGCTCGTCTCTTTGATGGCGCGCCACACCTTCGGGACGGGCGTCTTCTACTACTTCATACAGGCGGCGACGGCCGGGATCCTGGTGCTGGCCGCGAACACGTCCTTCGCGGACTTCCCGCGCCTGGCCTCTCTGCTCGCGGCCGACCGGTACCTCCCGCGCCAGTTCGCCAACCGCGGCGACCGGCTCGTCTTCTCGAACGGCATCGTCATCCTCGCCGTCCTCGCCATCGTCCTCATCATCATCTTCAAGGGGCAGGAGCAGGCGATGCTGCCTCTCTACGCCGTCGGCGTCTTCCTCTCGTTCACGCTCTCGCAAACCGGGATGGTCATCCACTGGCTGCGCGAGCGCGACCGGGAGGCGACGCGCAAACGCATCCTCAAGCAGGAGGAGGAGGAGAGCATCCACCGCACCGTAGACCCTTCGGCGGCGACGCACGCGCGTGAGCGGCTGCGCGCGCTCGACCGCGACAAGGGCGGCCACTGGTTCACGGCGACGCTCGTCAACGGGGCGGGGGCCTGTATCACCTTCGTCGTGCTCATCGTCATCACGGTCACCAAGTTCACGCACGGCGCCTGGGCGGTGATCGTGCTGATCCCGCTGCTGGTGGTGCTCTTCCGCGCCATCAACGGGCACTACATGCTGGTCGCCGCGCAGTTGCGGCTCAACGGCACAAGCCCTTCGCGGCCGTTGATGAGACACCGCATCATCATCCCCGTCTCGGGCATCCACCGCGGCGTGCTGCCGGCCATCGACTACGCGCGGAGCCTTGCCGGCGACGGCCACGACATCACGGCCGTCTACGTCGAGATCAACCCCGAGAACACCGAGGAGGTCAGGCGTCAGTGGCAGGTGTGGGGCGGCGGCCTGCCTCTGACGATTCTCCGCTCGCCGTTCCGCTCCATCACCACGCCGCTCATCAACTTCATCAACGAGGAGTCCTGCCGGCAGAGGGATTCCGTCACGACCATTGTCCTGCCCGAGTTCGTCCCGCGCGCGTGGTGGCAGCAGTTGTTGCACAATCAGACGGCGCTGCTCCTCAAGGGCAAGCTGCTGTTTGCGCGGAACATCGTGGTGACGAGCGTCCCGCACCACCTGCGCCGTTAGGCGGCCGACCGTTTACAATGGGGGCATGTGGAAGAAGAGGTTCGAGAGGAAGCGGGTCGGCTACCTGTTGGCTGTGCTCAGCACGTCGGCCGTGACCGGCGTGCTCAAGCTGTTCGGCGACCACGTCAACTCGACGACGGTCGCGCTCGGCCTGCTCCTCGTCGTGCTCTTCGTCGCGACGGGGTGGGGCTCGCGCCCGGCCGTGCTCTCCTCGCTCCTCGGCGTCGTCTGCTTCAACTTCTTCTACCTGCCGCCGGTCGGCCGGTTCAGCATCGACGCCCGCGACAACTGGGTCGCGCTCTTCGCCTTCCTCGTCACCGCGGTCACGGCCGGACAGCTCTGGTCGCGCGCCAAGCGCCGGGCCGAGGAGGCCGAGGCCAGTCAGCACGAGATCGAGCGGCTCTACCGCGAGCTGCGCGAAGCCTTCGAGCGCGCGAGCCAGGCGAAGGCGCTTGAGCAGAGCGAGCGTCTGAAGTCGGCGCTCCTCGACGCGGTGACGCACGACCTGCGGACGCCGCTCACGTCGATCAAGGCGTCGGTGACGACACTGCTCGAAGACTTCCGCGCGGGGGCGCACGTCGCGGAGTCGGTGGCGCTCGACGTGGAAGGGCGCGGCGAGATGCTCGAAGTCATCGACGAGGAGACCGACCGCCTCAATCACTTCGTCGAGGGGCTGGTCGAGATGGCGCGCATCGAGGCGGGCGAGATGCGCCTGCGCCGGCGCTGGGGCTCGGTCGAGGAGATAGTCGCCGCAGCGCTCGGGCGCGCCGCCCCGCGCACGCGGGCTCATGTGGTCTCGGCCCGGGTCGGAGAGGGATTGCCGGCCGTGCGCGTGGACGCGAGGGCGGTGGCCGAGGTCGTCTACACGCTGCTGGACAACGCCGCCAAGTACTCGCCCGCGGGCTCGCACATCGGGGTCGCGGCCGAGGCGGCGGGCGATGGCCTGGTGCGGCTGAGCGTGGAGGACGAGGGGCCGGGCGTCCCCATAGAGCTGCGCGAGCGCGTCTTCGACAAGTTCTTTCGCGCGATGCGCGACGGCGACTCGGGCACACACCAGCCGACGGGGACGGGGATGGGGCTGGCCATCGCCAAGGGGATCGTCGAGGCGCACGGCGGGCGCATACAGATCGTGGACGGCACGGCCGGGCGCGGGAGCCGCGTCGTGGTCACGCTCCCGGTGGGCGATGATGAAGAGGGAAGGCCCGAAGTTGATGGACGACAAGCAGCGCATACTCATCGTCGATGACGAGCCGCAGATCACGCGCGTGCTGCGCCGGAGCCTGAGTACGCACGGCTACGACGTGCGTGTCGCGGGCGACGGGCTGGCCGCCTTGCAGACCTTCGGCGACTGGCCGCCCGACCTCGTCGTGACAGACCTCTCGATGCCGGGCACCGACGGCCTGCAACTCTGCCGCAACCTGCGCGCCATCTCGCAGACGCCCATCATCGTGCTCTCCGTGCGGGGCGAGGAGAAGACCAAAGTGCAGGCGCTCGACGCCGGCGCGGACGACTACGTGACGAAGCCTTTCGGGATGGACGAGCTGCTGGCGCGCATCCGCGCCGCGCTCAGGCGCTCGCTGGCGGCCAAAGCGGGCGACGACGCATCGCCGGTGCTCGAAGTCGGAGACTTCCGCGTAGACCTTGAGAACCGCCGCGTCTCTGTGAAGGGTGCGGAGGTGCACCTGACGCCGAAGGAGTATGACCTGATGGTCTACCTCGTGAGTCATCCGGGCAAGGTGCTGACGCACAGGACGCTGCTCACCTCCATCTGGGGCGGCGACTCGTCCGAGCAGACCGAGTACCTGAGAGTCTTCGTCGGCCAGCTCCGCAAGAAGGTCGAGCCGGAGCCCGCGACGCCGCATTACATCCTCACCGAACCCTGGATCGGCTACCGCTTCGACCCCGGCTCCTGAACCCGCAAGAGAAGAGGGTTACTTGGTGAGCAGCTCCTGCCCGAGCAGGCTCACGGCGGTCTCCTTCAGCTCGCGGCTCGCCTTGGAGTTGGGCTTGAGAATCTCGGCGACGTAGGCGCTGGCGCGCGCCGGGTCGGATTGGAAGAGGCTCTGGAGGGCGACCATCTTCATCTCGTCCTCGACGAGACCGTCCGGGTCAACACTCTTCCCGGTCTGCGGGCGATCTCGACCTCCATCGCGCGTGCGTCATCGACCCACGTCGAACGCGGGAACTCTCTGATTAACCTTTCGAGTGTCTGCTGCGTCTCCTGAAATTTACGCTGCTTCTTCAGCGCGTAGGCCAGCCAGTAGAGCGCCGCGTCCGCCTCCTTACTCTTCGGGTACTGCGTCACGTACCCCTCGAACTTGGCAGCGGCCGCCGCCCAGTCCTCCTTCTCGATCAGGTCTCTCCCCTGCCGGAAGACCTGCAACGCGGGGAAGTCGCCGGCCTGCACGAAGCGGTTGAGCCGCGCGAGGTCATTGTCGAAGCCGCGCGCCGTGCCCCCACGTCCGGGCAGAAAGAGCAGCCCGGCGACAGTCAACGCGAGCAGCGTGAGAGTGAACAGACGGCCGCGGCCGTTTCGTAAGAAGCGAGTTTGAAGGAGTCCGTGTGACATAGTTTTCATGGTCTGGAAGCCAGCATCCGCTGGGCTTGCATGACGCCGACAAGCTGCCGCCTGCGTATGCGCTCTTTGATCGAGCCGACGTCGCCAACGCCGAACACGGGGCACGACATACCCCGCTGAAGCACCATGTTCGATCTGAAGATCGGCCACACGGTCACTGCGGCGAAGGCGTGGGTGGCACCGAACGCAACCAGGAAGAGCGTCGGCAGGATGAGCCGGCGCAGAACAGTCGATGCCAGGATTAATGCTTTTGCGCTAACCGTAACCATGGCTTTTCCTCCGTCAAGTTTATTGGGCATCGGCTCCCGCCGGGCGGCGCGTCGGAGGGCGATGCCCGTCATCTGTCCCTTCCGAATTCGTCTCGCAAGGCGTGGCAGATTCGGAAGGGGCAGGACACGTCAACCCGTCTAACCCACCAACGTCACCACTGACTTCGTCGGGACGGTTATCGTGAAGGCGCCCGAGGAGACCGTGATGGGGCTGAGCTGCGTCTGGTTCTCCGTGGCCGACGTGCGGTACGGCGTCAGGCTGGTGGGCGGACTACTCAGGCCGGGAAGGTTAACGGTTACCGTGTGCGAGTTTCTGCCGGTATTGGCGAGGACGATGGTCACGTTACCGTTGGTCGGCCTGACCGCCGTCGCTTGCAGCGTCGAGTCGCTCGAAGTGGAGCCGAGCACGACCGACCCCGGGCGGATGAACCGGCTGAACTGCCCCAGCACGTAAAGCCGCTTCGGCACCTGGAACGAGTCGGTCGTCGCGTCGGCGCTGATGAGCCCCTCGTTGCCGCCGTCGAGTGCCATGACCCACCAGTAGAAGTACGCGCCGAAGCGCCCGGCGTTCATCGCCTTGTAGACATCGGTTGACCACGTCATCCCGTCGTCGATGCTGCCGCTGTACCTGCCGCTGAGGTCTGAGTCTTCTGTCTGCCAGATGGGCTTGTTGTACTGCGCGCAACTGTTGCAGGGCTTGCTCAGGTCATCCGTCTTGCCGTAGCCGTGCGTTGCCACGATGGAGATGGCCGCGCGCGCGGAGGGGTTGCTGAGAAGCGGGGTTCCCCAGCTCGCGTCGAAGTTCGAGTAGTAGGCGGGCTCGGGTGCCATGATCTTCGCGGTCAGCCCGCTGGCCGCGAGCGCGGGCTGGAAGTTGTTCGCGACGAAGCTGCTGATTTCGGAAGTAGTCCACTCACAACTGTCGTAGGTGGTCTTCATGTTCGGCTCGTTCTGTACGCTCTCGACCTGCGCCTCGAAGCCCAGTTGCGCCTTCGCGTTCTGAAGCCACTGAACTTTGAGCGCGGCGAGGTCGGGGTAATACTGAGCGAGGACGTGGCCGCCGTTGGTGCACGAGTTGTTGCCCTTCATCCAGGCCGGCGGGCTCCAGGTCGAGACCATATATCTGTTCACGCCGTACGCCGCGTTCACCCGCTGGAGCCAACGCATCTCGCTCTGGATGCCCCAGTGGTTCCAGTCGTAGACGCCGGGCGACGGGTTGAAGTTGCACAGGAAGCTGCCGACGCGAACCCAGCTCAGGCCGGCGCCGGGCTGCGAAGTCTTGTAGAGCAGGTCGAGTATCTGAGTCTGCTTCGCGGCGGAGAACTTGTCGAGGTCGTTGGCGACCCACGTTGCCGAGGCCCCGAACCCTTCAAAGGTCTGCTTAGGGCTGTTGTAGTCCACGTTCACGGTGACGTTCGCGGCCCCCACCGGCGCGGGCGCGCCGACGTAAGAACCGAGCGCCAGCGTCAGAATCAGACACCGGCCGACGAAACGCCTCGCGGCTGTCGTCCTCC
>JBJMGP010000034.1:0-16062 GCA_045807865.1 Pyrinomonadaceae bacterium | reverse complement strand
TTCAGGCGTCGCTGACGCGACGCGGCGTCGTTTCGTTCAACCTCGACCCGGCCTTAAAAGGCCGGGCTAAATTCACGCGCCGCTCCGCGGCGAATATGAACGGCCTTTATTTTAAGCTGTCGGAGCCGAGATTTGAGCCGTCGAGTCCCGTACGGGCTCGTCCGACTCCAGATTTGCACGTTCGGACTCCGTATTTGTACAGACGAGACCCGTACGGGGCCGTCCGAGTCGAGATTTTCACGGTCGAACCCCGTCTGGGCCGCGCCGACTCCGTATTAAGGCCGTCGAAGTCCGTACAGGCCGCGCGCCTCCGGTACGTCGTAGATTTATTCGATATTTTGGATGCCGGACTCCGTACGGGCGTGCCGACCCCGTATTGACGCCGTCGCAGTCCGTACGGGCTCGTCGCGGTCGAGATTTTGTCCGTCGTGGGCCGGATGGGCGTGTAGTGACAGAGAATTAGACCGCCGAGGTCGAAAGCAGCTCATGCGGAACACCTATCCTCCGCGCCACTCACCTTTTCTGCCGCAACTCTTCATATCGCGCGCGGTCTGTCTCGGAGAGCGCGGGCAGGGCCGCCGGCGCCGTGTAGGGTCTGAGATCAGCCTGCGCGTTGAAGATGCCGAACATGGGGACGGCCATGCGGTCGTTGAGGTTGAGCGGGCGGAGGCCGAGCAGCAGCCCCGCCGTGCGCAGCGCGCTCAACTGGTCGTAGCGGTCGCTGACGACCGCGCCGCGCTTGACGTACGGCCCCGCGGCGAGCGCGACGATGCGCGTCGCGTCCACGTGGTCTGGGCCGTTCTGCGCGTCGTCCTCCTCGACGAGGATGAGCGAGTCGCGCCAGACGGGGCTGCGCGAGATGGTCTCGATCAGCAGTCCGAGCGCCGCGTCGTTCTGCGCGACGAACTGCTGCGGCGAACGGATCGACGTGTCCGCCCCGTTCGTGTGGTTGTTCGGCAGCCACAGGTAGTTGAAGCGCGGCACCGTCCCCGCCCTGACGTGGCGCTCGAAGTCGGCGCGCCACGCCGCGAAGCGGTCGAGGTCGGAGTGTCTCAAGTCCCAGGAGCGGTAGTCGAAGGCGTAGCGCGTCAGGTACTCGGCGAAGCGTCGGCGCAAGGTAGGCTTCGCGCCAAGCGCGGCGGCCAGCGAGCCGTCGCCGACGAGGAAGTTCGAGAGGCCGGCGACGAACTTCTCGTCCGCGAGCAGACGCTCGGCGTCCGCCTGCGTGTCGGCACGCCCGGCGTACGTGTGCGCGAAGTCGTAGAAGACGCGCCCGCGGTCGGTCTCGCCGGCGAGCGACATCATGCGCGCGTAGAACCTGCGCGCCAGTTCGCCCCGCTCGCCCAACTCCTCCGAGAGGATGCGGTAGGCGCGCGTGTAGAGGTAGTAGTTCTCGCCGTAGACGCGGTAGCTGACGCGCGCGTCGTCGAGCGCGTCCCAGAGGTAGGCGGGCGAGGTCACCGACGGCACCATGCCGAAGGGGTAGCCGCGGTAGCGGCCCGAGTAGGCGGCGTTCCCCATCCATTCGAGGAAGGGCGAGGCGTAGCCGCTCGTCGTGAAGCTGTGGCCGAGCACGCTGATCTCGCCGTCGGCGTAGAAGTTGTCGAGCGTGACGAACTGTTCGGCGAGCGTGTGCTGGTTCGGCGTGATGTCGCGGCCGAAGAGGGTTAAAGAAGAGTCGCCGTTGCCGCGCCCGAGATCGCCCAGCACCTGGTCGTACGAGCGGTTCTCCTTGATGACGTAGAAGACGTGTTTGACGGGCAGCTTGAAGCCGCGGCGCGCGTCGAAGGTCGGCGCGCCCGCGAGCACCTGCCGCGTCCAGGCGGCCGTGTGGCGCGCGTTCACGTCGGCGAGTGGCAGGACGGAGAGGCTTCCCTTCAAAAGCGTCAGCACATAATCGAGGACACCGCCCGGCGGCTGCGGGCCACGTGAGTTCGGGCGGCGCGCGCGCACGCCCTTGGCGTTCAGGACGAGCAGGTTGCCGCCGTCAACGACGACCTTCGTCGGGTACCAACCCGTCGGGATGAGCCCCGTCTGCCGCCGCGTGCCCTGGTCGTAGACCGCGACGGCGTTCATGCCGGCGAGCGTGACGTAGACCCGCCCGCCCGAGGCGGCGCAGGACGTGGGCGTCGTGCCGAAGGGGCTCTTGAAGCTGTTCGTGCGCAGCGTCCCCGCGGCCCGGCCGCGCGCCGTGTCCAGCACGGTCAGTTCATCCGAGTCGGTGTTGACGACATAGAGGCGCGTGCCCTCGGCGCACATCTCCTGCGGCCGGCGGCCGACCGGTATCTCGCCGAGTTCCTTGAGCTGTGTGTCGAAGACGCGCAGGCGGTTCTCGCCGAGCACGGTGACGTAGAGCTTGCCGCCCATGAAGCGCACCGAGTAGGGGAAGTAGCCCGCGTCCGTCTCGCGTTCGACCTTCCCCGTCTCCGCGTCGAGGATGGCAAGCCGCCCAGAGACGTAGTTGCCCTTCTCGTCCTTCCCGGCGAGGTAGAGGACGGCGAGGCGGCGTTCGTCAATCGCCGCGACCCCGGCGGCGAAGCCCGCGACCGCGTACTCGCGCGCGACGTTGAACTGCCGGTCAACGCGGATGACCTTCGAGTCGAAGCCGCCGCTCAGGTAGAGGTCGCCGCCGGGGCCGACGGTCGCACTCGGGAAGAGCGAGTTGATGCGCAGCGTCTTCTCGACGCGGCCCGAGGCGGGCTCGACGACGGAGACCTCCTGCGGCTCGCGCGTGTAGTAGCCTGTGTTGAGGACGACGAGCCGGCCGGCGAAAGGGACGGCCTCGTAAGGCAGACGCCCCAGTTCGACCTGACGCCCGGCGGGCGCGAGCTTCCATCCCGTCGGGAGCACGGCCTCGGCCACGCGCGCCGCCTGCGCACGCGCCTGCGCCGCCGCGACGTACGAGAGCGCGCCCGCGTAAGGCGTCCCTTTCACGTACTCCCACAGCTCACGGTTCAAGTCCTCCTCGTCCTCCGCGCGGTCGAAGAACTCCGCACGCTGCCCGCGCTTATCATCGTCGTCATCATCCTGCGCCCACACCCTCAGCGGCGCGACACACAAAGAGACGGCGACGGCGATGAGGACGAAGAGGCTTCTTAAAGTCTTTAAAAAGTCAGGCTGGCTCGGCATGGCCGTGGAGTGTAACACAGAGGGTGTTGGGTGAAGGATGTTGGGTGTTGGTAAGAGCCTGGTTTTACCCGACACCTCAAACCCAACACCCAGCCTCCGACACCGCTCAAATCTTCCCCCTCACCTTCGCCCAGGCAAGGCCGAGGTATTCGTAGGTGGCGGCCTCTGCGCGGCGGAGGCCGCCAGAGGTTGGAAAGAAATCGGAGGGGACGAGGCTGCTGTCGCTCTGCGTGAGGAAGTGCGTGGGCGCGGGGATGGGGTTGGTGCCCGCCTTGCGGAAGAGCGCCAGCGCCCGCGGCATGTGCGAGGCCGAGGTGACGAGGTAGAACTCCTCCGCCCCGAGGCGGGCGCGGACGACCTCGGCCTGCGTCTCCGTGTCGGGCGAGAAGGAGTCGAGGTCGAGCGACGCGGGGTCTACGCCCAGCTCGACGGCGAGCGCGCGCATCGTCTCGGCGTCCGGGTCTGTGCCGAAGACGCTGCCGCCCGAGAGCAGCAGGCGGCTCCCCGGCAACTGCCGCTGGAGCCTGACGCCCTCGACGAGGCGGGCCAGGCTCCCCTCCGACAGGCGCATGGTGGCGGGCAGCCCCGAGTCGGACGAGCTGCCGCCGCCGAGCACCACCACCCAGCGCACGCGCCCGGCCGCCGCCGACACGTCCACGACCGGCGCGTGCCTTCGTTCGAGCGTCGCCAGCAGGCGGCCCGAAAAGCTCCCGTAGCCGAGCAGGAGCAGCAGGAGCGCCCCCAACGTCGCCAGCCACTTCCCCGCCCTCTGCCGCCGCGTGAGCCAGAGCAGCACGAGCCCCAACAGTAACAGCGCCAGGCAGAGCGGCACGGGCATCAGAAACGGCGCCATGAGCTTCTTAAAGAGGAACATTTTGTTCGGACTCTTCCTTCTTCTTAAACTGCTGGTCTACGCACAGGGAGCTCTCCTTTAAAGGCCGAGGAAAGGAGTATAATCTGTGCGACACACAAACCACCCGAGAGGAATTATGATTTTGAATCTGACAAGACACCTGCGCGTGGCGCTGGCCGCGCTCCTGCTCGCCGCGACGCTCGCGCCCGCGGCGCTCGCCGACGAAGGCATGTGGGCCTTCAACAACCTGCCGCGCGCCGAGATCAAGCGGCGCTACGGCTTCGAGGTGACCGACGACTGGGTGAAGCGCGTCCAGTCGGCCACGGTGCGCTTTCCCAACGGCACCGGCTCCTTCGTCTCGCCCGAGGGGCTCGTGCTCACCAACTACCACATCGTCGAGGACATCGTCGGCGAGCTTTCGACGGCCGAGCGCGACCTCGCCAAGACCGGCTTCGTCGCGCACACGCGCGCCGAGGAGGTGAAGATTCCGGGCCTCGCGCTCGACCAACTGGTGCGCATCGAGGACGTGACGGCGCGGGTCAACGGCGCGGCGCGGCCCGGCATGAGCGACACGGAGGCGGGCGGCGCGCGGCAGGCCGAGATCGCCCGCGTCGAGGCGGAGGCGGCCAAGGCTTCGGGGCTGCGCGCCGACGTGGTCACGCTCTACCAGGGCGGCGTCTACAACCTTTACTACTACAAGCGCTACACCGACGTGCGGCTCGTCTTCGCGCCCGAGTTCCAGGCCGCCTTCTTCGGCGGCGACCCGGACAACTTCAACTTCCCGCGCTACGACCTCGACATGGCGCTCGTGCGCGTCTACGAAGGCGGCGCGCCGCTCCGCCCCGAAAACTATTTCAGGTGGTCGAAGAAGGGGCCGCAGGAGAACGAGCTCTCCTTCGTCTCGGGGAGCCCCGGCACGACGCAGCGGCTGCTGACGGTCGCGCACCTCGAATACCTGCGCGACGCGCAGTTGCCGCTCACCCTCCGCATCCTTGAGACCCGCCGCGACTCTTTGAAGAAGTACATGGCGCAGGGCGAGGAGCAGACGCGGCGCGGCCAGAACGAGCTGAACTACGCCGAGAACTTCGTCAAAGTCTTCGCGGGCGAGATCGAAGGGCTGCGCGGCAAGGAGCTGATGGCCCGCAAGCACGGCGAGGAGTCGGCGCTGCGCGCCTACGCCGAGTCGTCGCGCAACCGCAAGGACTACGTGGAGGCGTGGGAGACCGTCGCGCAGGCGCGTAAATCGCTCGCCGCTTACGACAGCGCGCGGCGCCTGCTCGGCGGGGCTTCGCTCACCGACTACGCCAACTCGGCCTTCAACACGGTGCTCTTCGGCTATGCGCGCGCGCTCGTCCGGCTCGCCGACGAGAGTGCCAAGCCCGACGCCGCGCGTCTGCCCGAGTACACGGACGCGCGCCGCGCCGCGCTCGAAGCCATGCTCTACTCGGAGGCGCCCGTCTACGCAGACTTCGAGCAGGTGAAGCTGGCCGCCTCGCTCGCGCTCCTGCGCGACACGCTCGGCGCGAACGACGCGCTCGTCAAAAAGGTGCTTCAAGGCAAGACGCCCGAGGCGCGCGCCGCCGAGCTGCTCGCGGGCACGAAGCTCATGGACGTGGCCTACCGCAAGGAGCTCGCGGCCGGCGGGAAGAAGGCCGTCGATGCCTCGAACGATTCGTTAATCGTGCTGGCGCGCGACCTCGACGCCGAAGCAAGACAGTACCGCCAGCGCTACGAGAAGGAGGTGCTCGGCGTCGAGCGCACGGCCTACGGCAAGATCGCGCGCGCCCTCTTCGAGAAGGAGGGGACGGGCATCTACCCGGACGCGACCTTTACCCCGCGCCTCTCGTACGGCGCGGTCAAGGGCTACAAGGAGAACGGGAAGACCGTCCAACCCTTCACCTACTTCTCCGGGCTCTACGAGCGCGCGGCCGAGCACGGGAACAAGTTCCCTTACAACCTCGCGCCGCGTTGGGTCGAGAAGAAGTCGGAGGTGGACATGAAGGTGCCGTTCAACTTCGTCACGACCAACGACATCATCGGCGGCAACTCCGGCTCGCCGACCTTCAACCGCGACATGGAGCTGCTCGGCCTCATCTTCGACGGCAACATCCAGTCGCTCGTCGGCAACTTCTACTACGACGAGTCGGTCAACCGCGCCGTCTCGGTCGATGCGCGCGGCATGCTCGAAGCCCTCCGCAAGGTCTACGGCGCCAAAGAAGTCGCCGACGAGCTGTCGCGCCCGTCCGCGGCGTCAGCCACCTCGTCACGATAACGCTCGACGCAAAGGCCGGGGCGCGGAGTCCGAAACTTTCGAACTCCGCGCCCCGGCCTTTGGCGGGGGAAATTTATCAACTTTAGACGGAGGTGGCCAGCGCGCGTTCGAGCTCGCGGGGGAGGGCGTCGAAGCCGGGCTTGAGGACGAAGCCCTGCGCGTCGCAGTCGAGCGCCTTCTTCAGGCGCGAGGGGTGGTCACCGGAGTAGAAGACGATGGGGGTCGTCTTGTCGAACTCGCGGATGCCCTCGCACAGCTCCATGCCCGAGCCGTCGGCGAAGCGGCTGTCGAGCAGGTAGAGGTCGAAGCCGCCCGCCCGCGCGAGCTGGAGCCCCTCCTCCACGGACGCCGCCGCCTCCACCTCATAACCCTGCCCGCCGAGCAGGTGCGTGATGAGATACCGCGTGTCCTCGTGGTCGTCTACGAAAAGGATGCGTGGCGCTTCGCTCAAGAGATTAAAACTCCTATCAATGTTATCCGTCGGGGTCTGTGCCGGAGGGCAGGGGCGGGCGCCCGACGTATGTTTTGAGAAAAATTAGCAAAACTTTCGTGAAAGTTCAACCCCCTCAAGGACACTTTCGCCAGAGTGTTCAACCGCGCTCAAGGATTTCTCAAGTCTGCTCCCGCATTCTCTCTTCGTAAGCATCGGAGAGGGGGTTTTAAAACGTGATGAGGTACGAGGCGAACGACAACGTAAAAGGCAGGACGCCGCTGATGCTGGCGGCCTTCAGGGGAGACGCGGCGGGTGTCATCGACCTTCTGGAGCGCGGCGCGGACGTGAACGCGCGGGACGCGGACGGCGACACGGCGCTCATGTTCGCGGCCCACAAGGGGCACGGGCTCGTCGTCGCGCTGCTCTTGCAGTACGGCGCCAACGTCTACGCGCGCGCGCGCAACGGCTGGACGGCGAAGAGAGCCGCGCAGTCCGGCCTCCACGAACATATCGCCGACATGCTCCAGCGCGCCGAGACCGAAGGCGCGCCGAAGGTAATCTTTTCGGTTAACTGATTCAGACCCGCGCGAAGTCTATGAAGCCGCGGTCGGGGTTGGTGGAGAGGAGTCGGACGCGGACGCGGTCGCCCACGTCGAGGCCGCGGGCGCCTTTGACCACCATGCCGTCGGCGGGCGGGCGCAGGAGTCGCGCGAACGTGCCCGTCCGCTTGACGCCGGTGACGACGGCGTCGAACGTCTCGCCCACGTGCGCCGAGAGCATCGCGGCGGCGGCCACCTTGCGCATGCGCCGTTCGACCTTGCGCGCGGCCGACTCCATCAGGTTGCAGCGCGCGGCGATGGTCTCAAGCTCTTCGCGCGTGTAGGGCGCGGGCGCGCCGTCGGCGGCCGACTTCAGACAGCGCTGCGTGACGAGGTCGGGGTAGCGACGGTTGGGCGCGGTCGAGTGCGTGTAGTCGTGGACGGCGAGGCCGAAGTGCCCTTCCTGTTCGAGCCCGGGCGCTTCGACCAGGTAGTCGCCCGGCCCCATCATCTTCAGGACGGCGAGCGAGAGTTCGGCGTAAGCACCGGGGTCTGCGGCGCGGCGGCGCGACATGAAGTCGGAGAGGGCACGCGGGTCGGGGTCGGGCGGCAGATGTTCGCCTAGAGACTCTGCCATCTCGACGATGCGCGGCCAGCGCTCGGGCGCGCGCACGACGCGGCGGAGCGAGGGCACGCCCTTCGACTCAAGCAGCTCGGCCATCGAGGTGTTGGCGGCGATCATCAGGCTCTCGATGATCGTCTGCGCGCGGTTGTTCTTACGCTCATCGAGGCGCACGACGCGCCCCTGCTCGTCGAGGACGGGCACCAGCTCCTGGCGCTCAAGCTCAAGCGCTCCGTTCTGCCGACGCAGCTCGTGCAGCGCGCTTGCCACCTCGTCCTGAAGTTTGACCTGCGCTTCGAGACCTTCGATCTTCTGCAAAGGCTCGGGCGCGGGGCCGCGCCCTTCGAGCCACGCGCCCGCCGACTCGTAGTCCATCTTCGCGCGGTTGCGCACGAGCGCGCGGGAGACCTGCTCGCAGCGCACTTCGCCGCCTTCGGAGACGCAGAGTTCCATGACGACGGCGAGGCGATCCTGGTCTTCCAAAAGCGAGGTGAGACCGGTCGAGAGCCGCAGCGGGAGCATCGGGAAGACTTCCGCCGGCGTGTAGACGGAGACGGTGTTGACGGCGGCGTGGCGGTCTACGGCCGAGCCCTTCGGGACGTACGCATCCACGTCCGCGATGCCGACGAGCACGCGGTAGTCTTTGTCCCGGCGCTCGACGTACTCGATCTGGTCGAGGTCGCGCGACTCCTTGTTGTCGATGGAAGACCAGAGCGTTTCGCGCAGGTCTTTGACGCCCGCCTCCTCGCCCGCCGACGCCTCCTTTAAGCCCTCAAGCTCCTGCGCGACCCCGGGCGGAAAGTCAGGCTCGAAGCCGGCGTCGCGGACGGCCTCGCGCGCGATGCGGTGCAGGTCTGGCTGTTCTCTTTTGCCCATCCTTGCCGCCTAGTCCTTCAGGATGTGGACGAGTTCGGTCTGGATGGGCTGCCCCGTCACTTCTATCCCGCCGTCGCCGACGTAGAGGTCGATCTCGGAGCGGACGCCGAAGTTGCCGGGCAGGTAGATGCCGGGCTCGATGGAGAAGCACGTGCGCGGGATGATCTTGCGCGAGTCCTTCGTCTCAAGGTTGTCGATGTGTGCGCCGTTGCCGTGCACCTCCTCGCCGATGGAGTGGCCCGTGCGGTGCGTGAAGTACTGGCCGTAGCCGGCGCGCTCGATGACGCCGCGCGACACGTCGTCCACCTCGGCGCCCTTTATCTCGCGCCCCGCCGCGACCGAATCGCGGACGAACTCGATGGCGGCGTCACGCGCGTCGCGGACGATGTTGAAGACTTTGACGTGCTCCTCCGACGGGTCGTCGCCGACGAAGCCCGTCCAGGTCTGGTCGGCGTAGACGGCGCCGGGGTCTTTGAGCTTCGCCCACACGTCGAGCAGGAGAAAGTCGCCGCGCTTGATGGGCGCGAACTTCTCCGCGTTCGGCTGGTAGTGCGGGCTCGCGGCGTTGGCGTTGACCGAGACGATGGGGTGGTCGTCGTTGCAGGTCATGTTCAGCTCCTCGAAGCGGCGCACCATGAACTGCTGGATGTCGTACTCGGTGACGGGCTCGTCCGCCTTGAGCTTCCGCCCGACCTCGGCGAAAGCCTCCTGGATGATGTTGTGGATGTTGTCGGCGGCCGTGACGTGCGAGCGGTACTGCTCCTCAGTCCACACGGCCTCGAAGAGCTGGACGAGGTCGGCGCTCGTCACGGGCTCGACGCCGAGCGAGCGCACCAGCTCAATCGTGCCCGCGTCCACGCGCGAGATGTAGGGGATGGAGTTCTCGGGCGAGTACTGCATGGCGATGCGGGGCGCGCGTCCGTTCCCGCCGGCCTGCGAGAGCGTGTCGCGCAGGTGCCCGTGCAGCACGGTCCACCCGCTGTAGACGAGGCGGCGGCCGGGCAGCCGGTCGAGCTTGCCCTGCTCGATGGCGTGGTTGATGCGCGTGGGCTCGCCCTCGGCGGGGACGAAGTAGAACCAGCGGCGGGTGGAGAACTGGTTCGGGTCGAGCTTGAGGATGCGGTAGGCGAGCGGGTCGCTCTGGCGGAAGTCGTAGAAGAGCCAGCCGTCGAGTCCCGCCTCGCGCAGCGCCGCCTGGATGTCGGCCACGCGCGCAGCGTTGGCGCCGCCTTCGGTCGTCGTCATACGTTCGTCGATTCCCTTCACGAGTTTGTTTGGCGGCGGGATTATACAGGAGACAGTAGTCAGTAGTCAGTAGAAAGACCGGACGCCGCGTTTTAACCTACTGTCTACTGTCT
This sequence comes from Pyrinomonadaceae bacterium, assembly GCA_045807865.1. Lineage (GTDB taxonomy): Bacteria > Acidobacteriota > Blastocatellia > Pyrinomonadales > Pyrinomonadaceae > QHXN01. The sequence goes on along the minus strand of JBJMGP010000034.1, from coordinate 5,980 downwards.
ACTTCAAAAACCGGCAACTCGCTTGCCTTCGCCCTTCATCCATGTATCATGTCGGAGAAGTTCGGCATCACCCCTCCCCCTTTTAAAGTTCTTCGAGACCGCAGCCGCCGCAGGAGCACACACAGATGAGCGTAGCCGTAGACAGCACGGGCGTCAGCCCCGACAAGACACGTGACACTTCGGGCATCGCCGGGCACCCGCGCGGGCTCTCGACGCTCTTCTTCACGGAGATGTGGGAGCGCTTCAGCTACTACGGCATGCGCGCCATCCTCATGCTCTACATGACGAAGTCGCTGGCGGAGGGCGGGCTGGCCTTCGAGACGAAGTACGCCGGCCTCATCTTCGGCACCTACGCCTCCTCCGTCTACTGGACGCCGCTCCTCGGCGGGTGGCTCGCCGACAAGGTCTTCGGCACGCGCCGCGCCGTGCTGCTCGGCGGCATCATCATCGCCTGCGGCCACTTCTCGATGGTCTTCCACACGATGGCGAACTTCTACGGCGGGCTGGCGCTGATCGCCCTCGGCACGGGGCTTCTGAAGCCGAACGTCAGCGCGATGGTCGGGCAGCTCTACGCCGAGGGCGACGAGCGGCGCGACGCCGGCTTCTCGATCTTCTACATGGGCATCAACCTCGGCGCGCTCATCGCCCCGCTCATCTGCGGCTGGCTGGGGCAGAAGGTGGACTGGCACTACGGGTTTGCCGCCGCCGGCATCGGGATGGTATTCGGGCTCGTGCAGTACGTCCTCGGCCGCGACCGCCTGCGCGGGGTAGGCGATAAGCCCGTGCGGAAGCAGGAGGCGGACATCGAGCAGCTCAAGGCGCACGACGCGCCGAAGGAGTTCGACGTGGTGACGGCCGTGCTCGCCGTCGTGGGCGGTCTGGCCGGCGCGTACTTCAGTTACGACTCGTCGGTCGGCGCGGTCTCGGCGCTCTTCTTCACGGTGGTCGGCATCGCCTTCGGCTACATCGCGGGGATGTGCCGCCACCTCAACCGCGGCGAGATGGGGCGCGTCGGCGTCATCTTCATCCTCTTCGTCTTCTCGATCATCTTCTGGATGTCGTTCGAGCAGGCGGCGACGAGCCTCACGCTCTTCGCCGACCAGCTCACGCGCACCAACATCCTCGGCTACGAGTTCCCTTCGAGCTGGTTCCAGACCGTGCAGCCGACGTTCGTCATCCTGCTCGCGCCGGTCTTCGCCGGCGTCTGGCTCTGGCTGGGGCGGCGCAACCCTTCGAGCCCCGTCAAGTTCGCCGTCGGGCTCATCTTCGCCGGTCTCGCGTTCGGGCTCGTCGCCTTCGCCTCGACGCTGACGGGCGCGGGCAAGGTAAGCCCCTGGTGGCTCGTCGCCGTCTACCTGCTCCAGACGCTGGGCGAGTTGTGCCTGAGCCCGGTCGGCCTGAGCACGGTGACGAAGCTCTCGCCGGCGCGGATGGTCGGGCTGATGATGGGCGTGTGGTTCCTCTCGATCTCGTTCGGCAACTTCATCGCCGGGAAGCTGGGCGGCGAGTTCACCCCCGAGCCGGCCGCGCTGGCGCGACTCTTCGGCGGCGTCGCCGCCATCACGGGGGTCGCGGCGCTGATCCTCTTCGCCCTCACGCCGCTCGTCAAAAAGATGACGCCGCGCGAGGGTTAAGGAGTAGACAGTAGTCAGTAGCCAGTAGTAAGACAAAGCGGCGCGCTCGGGTTGATGACCGGAGCGCGCCGCCTGTTTTTTCACTGTCTACTCTCTACTGTCTACTGTCTACTTCTTCCTCACAGGTTCGCCGTGACGAAGTCGGTCATCTTCTGGCGCATGTGCTTGAGGAGCAGAGGGGCCGTGACGCCGTGACGCGACTTGGGGTAGATCATCAGGTCGAACTGGTGGCCCGCCTTCTCGAACTCGTAGGCGAGCTGGATGGTGTTCGCCAGGTGGACGTTGTTGTCAATCGCCCCGTGGAGGAGCAGGAGTTTACCCGAAAGATTCGCCGCCCCGGCGAGCGGCGAGCCGGCCTTGTAGCCGTCGGGGTTGTGCTGGGGCGTCAGCATGTAGCGCTCCGTGTAGATCGAGTCGTAGTTGGCCCAGTCCGCGACCGTCCCGCCCGCGATGCCCATCTTCCACTGCCGGCTGTGCGTCAGCGCGTAGGTCGTCATGTAGCCGCCGAAGCTCCACCCCCAGAGGCCGATGCGCGACCCGTCCACGTACGGCAGCGTCTTCAGGTACCCGAGCCCGTCCTCCAGGTCACGCAGCTCAAGCGGCCCGAAGTTCTTGTAAGAGGCCCAGGCCGACTCGGCCCCCTTGCCGCTCGACGAGCGGTTGTCGAGCACCCAGATGATGTAGCCCTTCTGCGCGAGCAACTGGTGCCACATGTAGGTCGAGCCGCCCCACGCGTTCTTCACCTGCGGCGCGTGCGGCCCCGAGTAGGTGTATTCGAGCACCGGGTACTGCTTCGACGGGTCGAAGTCCGGCGGCCGGATCATCAACGCCTCCAGCCCGAACCCGTCGCGCGTCTTCACGCGCATCAGCTCGGCCTTCCCCAGTCTGTACTGCGCGAGCGCCGCCACCCTGTTCTCTTCGATCACGCGCACCTGCGCGCCGTCGGCGGAGTGGAGGCGCACCTGCGTCGGCGTGTTCACGTCGCTCCACTTGTCTATGTAGTACGTCGCCGTCGGGTTGAAGGAGGGGCTATGGTTGCCCTCCGCCTCCGACAGGCGCTTGAGCCCCACGCCGTCGAGACGCACGCGGTAGACGTGCTCGGCGATGTGGCTGTGCTCGGTGCCGTGGAAGTAGACCCAGCCGCCCGACTCGTCCACGGCGTCTAGCCCTCGCACCTCCCAGGGGCCGCTCGTGATCTGTTTGATGAGCCTGCCGTCGGAGGCATAACCGTAGAGGTGCGACCAGCCCGAGCGCTCGCTGCGCCAGATGAACGAGCCGTCCTTGAGGAAGCGCGGGTTGTCGTCGAACGCCTCGACCCACGCCCTGGTCGTCTCGCGGAAGAGGCGGCTGGTCTTGCCCGTCGAAGGGTCGGCCGCGTTCAGGTCGAGATAGGTCTGCTCGCGGTTCTGCGCCTGCCACACGACCCGGCGCGAGTCCGGCGACCACGCGACGCGCACCACGAGTAAGTCCGTGGGCTCGTACCCGGCCGCGTCCACCCAGCGCGGCTCGCCCATCGAAACGTCCACGACGCCGAGGCGGACGAGCGGGTTCGGGTCGCCCGCGAGCGGGTAGGGCGTGTCTTCGAGAACCTGCCGGCGCGGGATGTGATCGACGACGGGGAAGTCGTGGACGGGGCGCTCGTCGGTGTTGAGGAAGGCGATGCGCGCCGAGTCGGGCGACCACCAGTAGCCGCGCTTGTTGCCGCGCCCGTACAACTCCTCCTCGTAGACCCAGTCGAGCACGCCGTTCAAACTCTTCTCGTCGCCCGTCTTCGTCAGACGGCGCTCGGCGCGCGTCCTGACATCGACGGCGTAGAGGTCGTTCCCACGCACAAAGCTCACCCAGCGGCCGTCGGGACTGAAGTCCTCTTCGGCCTCCTCGGCGTCGGGCGTCTCGGTCAGGCGCGCCGCCGCGTCCGTGTTCAACTCGTAGTAGATAAGGTCATGTTTGTGGTTGAGCAGCACGGCCGTCTGCGCAGGGTTCAGCCTGTACGAATCCTGGTGCGCGAGTCTGCGCGCGTCCTCCCCGCTCAAGCCTTGCAGCTTCGCGAGCGCCGCCTCCATCCGCGCGGCGTCGAAGAAGGGCGCGGCCTCGCCCGTGCGCGCGTTGACGCGCACGAGCACTTCCGCGTCCCCCTCTTTACGGCTTTGCAGGTAGTGCTCGCCGTCCTTCAGCCATTCGAGCGAGGCCGGCGGCGTGCCCGAGAAGCTGACCTTCTTCGCGGGGTCGAAGATGTCGTCAATGGTCAGGAGTTTCTGCTGCGCACGCGCCGCCGGCGGGCACAGGAGCAGCAGTGAGCACAGAAGTAGTCCGGCGTTTTTAAGTCGCATAAGATTTTTCACTCTGTAGGAAGGTGGAGCCCCGTCCCGCGGGCGCGCGAACCCCTTGCTCGCGCGTCGCGTAAAGATGTCTGCGGTGCGTTGATGATACTCTACCCGCCGGCTTTAAGAAACGCGAACGGGAAGGGACTGATGAAGAAGAGAGCCGCCGTCGTCACGCTCGCGCTGCTGCTCGCCGCGCCGGCCCCGGCCTGTCACACCTCGGAGGCCACGCGCCTGCGAGAGGTCGCGGCCGAGACGCGCAAGGGCGATGCTGCGGCCTCCGTCTCCAAGCCCCTGCCGCTCGACCCCGCGCAACCCGTCCAGCTCGCCACGCTCGAAGACCGGCGCATCGGCGAGAGCAGCGGACTGGTCGCCTCGCGCCGCAGCCCCGGCCTCCTCTGGACGCACAACGACTCGGGCGACGGCCCCTTCGTCTACGCCTTCGACCGCGCGGGGCGCTCGCGCGGGACGTGGCGCGTCGAGGGCGCGCAGGCCATCGACTGGGAGGACATCGCCGCCGGCCCCGGCCCCGTGCAGGGGCAGAGCTATCTCTACGCCGGCGACATCGGCGACAACGGGCGCGAGCGCGAGTTCATCGTCGTCTATCGCTTCCCCGAGCCGGAGGTCACCTCTGACTTTGCCGGCGCCAACGGCGGCCCAACACGTTCGACGCCACAGGCCGAGGCCATCCGCCTCAAGTACCCCGACGGCGCGCACAACGCCGAGGCGCTCGCCGTCCACCCCACGACGGGCGACCTCTACGTCATCACGAAGGCCAGCGCCAGCGCGGACGTGTACAAGCTCTCAGCCCCTTTCGACCCGAAGGTCGTCAACACCCTCTCGAAGGTGGCGACGCTGCGCGGCCCGGACTTCTTCGGCACGCTCGTCACCGGCGCCGACATCGCGCCCGACGGCCGCCGCGTCGCGCTCTGCGACTACGCGCAAGGCTACGAGCTGAAGCTGCCCGAGGGCTCGAAGGAGTTCGACGAGGTCTGGAAGCAGACGCCCGCCGCCCTCTCGCTCGGCGCGCGCCTACAGGGCGAGTCGGTCGCCTACCGCCTCGACGGCGCCGCCCTCCTCGCGACCAGCGAAAAGACGCCCACGCCCCTCTTCGAGGTCATCCTGCCGAAAAGATAGGTGATGGGTTTTAGGTGTTGGCTAAAATACTGTTCTTCACCAGCACCCAAAACCCAGCACCTACTTCTTCCCCTGTATCTCTTCGCGGATGAAGCGGACGAGGTCTGCGATCTGTCCGTCGTCGAGCGTGGCTTTGAAAGGGGGCATGCCTTTGCCGCCGTCGTTGATCTGTTGGTAGAACTTCTCGTCCGGGTCGTTGAGGGCGGCGCCCGAGTTGAGGGGTGGAACCTTCATCGTGCCCAGTTCGGTGCCCTGCCCCTGCGGGCCGTGGCAGACGGCGCAGTTGCGCTCGTAGAGCACGCGCGGCGTGACCGCCCCGGCGGCGGCCGGCTTCTCCGCGCGCGAAGCGCAGCCGGCGGCCGTGAGGGCGAGGCAGAGACCTATCAACAGGAAGAGGCTTTTTACTCGCATCGAGGAAAAATTAACATGGATGGGCGGGACGTGCAGGATAGAGCAATGCCAAATCTCTACCCTGCCCGTCCCGTCCATCCATGTTAATTCATTCGTACGCCTAGAAGCTGAAGCGGAGTTGCAGGTCTACACGCCGGGCGCCGCCGTTCTGGCCCCCGCCGCCGCCGAAGCCGAAGCGCCCGCCGCCCGAGACCGACTGGCCGAAGAAGGGCGAGTTGAGATTGCCCACGGGCGTCCCCAGACTCGGGTGGTTGAAGAGGTTCTGCACGCTCATCGAGAGCGTCAGGTTGTAACGATGCTCGGTGCTCTCGCCGCCGAAGGTCTCGCCCCCGCCGCCGCCCGCGCCTCCGGCCCCGGCCGAAGCCAGCTCGCCGAAGCCGATGGTCTTACTCAGGCGCATGTTGACCGAGAAGAAGCCGGGGCCGCGCCCGTAGTTGCGCGGGATGATCGCCTGCCCGGGCTGCGGGTCGAGGTCGA
>JBJMGP010000033.1:0-17052 GCA_045807865.1 Pyrinomonadaceae bacterium | reverse complement strand
GACGCCTGAACCCTTCAGGCGTCGCTGACGCGACGCGGCGTCGTTCGCTACGACGTTGACCCGGCCTTGAAAGGCCGGGCTAAACTCAGACGCCGCTGACGCGGCGCTTTATGCACGGCCTTCGATTATTTGAGGCGTGGAGAGGGTATTTCCGGCGGGCGGGGCGCTTTTGCGACGCGCGGTAACGGCGTTACCGTGCGCCGTAATGGCGTTGCGGGGCGACGTAATGCCGTTACGCTGCGATGTAATGGCGTTGCGAGGCGACGTAATCGCGTTGCGCCCCGCCGTAATGCTATTACGTCGCGGTGTAATGGCGTTACACCGCGACGTAATGGCATTGCAGCGGCGTGTAATGGCGTTACGTCGCAGCGTAATGGCATTACATCGTGACGTAATGGCGTTACGTCGTGACGTAATGGCGTTTCCGTGCGGTGTAATGGCGTTGCGGGCGGTGGGAAAGGCTTGGCAAGAGGGGCGCATTTTGTTGTTGCAAGGAATTTGGGAGAGGCGTAAGATGCGGGTCGCCTCGCAAACTCTTTTCAGTCTTCTCACGAAAAGGAGCAACGACATGGCTAACGAGACGAAGCGTTTGAGACCCGGGCAGATCGCGGAGGACGAGGACGGGTTCGCGGCTTTGCAGGCGATAGCGACGTACGAGCCCGCGAATCTTGCGTACGGGCTACCGGCGGTTGGGACGGCGCACGGGCTGTTGCTGAGCGCGCGGACGGAGGAGGCGCAGGCGGTGGCGGCGCTGGACACGGCGCGCGACATCGCCGTCGGGCGGGAGTGGGAGTTTCATAACCTGATGCTGCGCGTGAAGGAGCAGGTGACGGCGCAGTTCGGGCCGGACTCGAACGAGGTGCAGGCGCTAGGACGGAAGAAGACTTCGGAGCGGAAGTCGCCTCAGCGTAAGAAGACGGGAGGCGCGACAAACAGTTAGCGCGCAGCAGCACGTCAACGCGGGGCACAGGCGAAGGGGGCGCGCGAGTGGCGCCCCCTTCGTGTGCCTCGGGCGGGCGGCGGGTGTAGAATCGGAGGCGTCAAGCTCTCTTATTTTATCGAAGGATGTACCCTCTTATGACGAAGGAAGCGGCGGGGCAGAGGGCGGCGGAGACGCGGGTCGAGTCGGACTCGATGGGCGAGATCGAGGTGCGGGCCGACAGGTACTGGGGGGCGCAGACGGAGCGTTCGCTGCACCACTTCAACATCGGGTTCGACGTGATGCCGCGGGAGTTGGTGCGTGCGCTGGGACTGCTGAAGAAGGCCGCGGCGCTGGTGAACGAGGAGCTGGGGAAGCTGCCCCCTGACAAGGCGCGTCTGATCGAGCGCGCGGCCGACGAGGTGATTGCGGGGAAGCTGGACGAGCACTTCCCCCTGCGCGTGTGGCAGACGGGTTCGGGGACGCAGACGAACATGAACGCGAACGAGGTCATCTCGAACCGCGCGATAGAGCTGGCGGGGGGCGTGTTGGGCTCGAAGAGACCCGTCCACCCGAACGACCACGTCAACATGTCGCAGTCCTCGAACGACACCTTCCCCACGGCGATGCACATCGCCGCCGCCGAGCAGATGCGGAAGCTGATCCCGGAAGTTAAAAGGCTGCGCGACGCCATCGACGCCAAGGCGCGCGAGTTCGCGGACGTGGTCAAGATCGGCCGCACGCACTTGCAGGACGCGACGCCCCTCACCGTGGGGCAGGAGTTCGGCGGCTGGGCCTCTCTCTTGGAGAGGGATGTCGAGCGTCTGGAGGCGGTGCTGCCGGGGCTCTACGACCTGGCGATTGGCGGCACGGCCGTCGGCACGGGTCTCAACTCGCACCCGGAGTTCGCGGAGCGTGCGGCGTCGAAGATCGCGGAGCTGACGGGGCTGCCCTTCAAGTCGCACCCGAACAAGTTCGCGGCGCTGTCGGCGCACGACGAGATGGTCTTTGCGAGCGGAGCTTTAAAGACTCTGGCCGCTTCGCTGATGAAGATCGCCAACGACGTGCGCTGGCTCGGGTCCGGGCCGAGGGCGGGCATCGGCGAGCTGGTGCTGCCCGAGAACGAGCCGGGCTCTTCTATCATGCCGGGGAAGGTGAACCCGACGCAGTCGGAGGCCCTGACGATGGTCGCCGTGCAGGTCTTGGGGAACGACGCGGCCATCGGGTTCGCGGGCTCGCAGGGCAACTTCGAGCTGAACGTCTTCAACCCGGTGATGATTCACAACCTGCTCCACTCCATAAGGCTTCTGAAGGACGCGTGCCGCGGCTTCGTGGACTTCTGCGTCGAGGGGCTGGAGCTGAACCGCGCGCGCATCGAGGAGAATCTGCGGCAGTCGCTCATGCTCGTCACGGCGCTGAACCCGCACATCGGCTACGACAACGCGGCCCGGATAGCCAAGCACGCGCACAAGAAGGGCATCAACCTGCGCGAGTCGGCCGTCGAGCTGGGCCTCCTCACCGCCGAGCAGTTCGACGAGTACGTCAAGCCCGAAGAGATGACGCATCCATAGTGCGTTGTGTCCAGGGACAGATTTAACACAGAGACACGGAGACACAGAGACACAGCTTGAAGAAGTATTACTCAACAGGCTGTGTCTCTGTGTCTCCGTGTCTCTGTGTTTAACTCCTCGTCCGCTGTTACGAACTATCGGGGCACCCTTCGCATCTAATTTCCGGCGTGAGACAACCCGCGGCGGCGCTTGCGGGGCGCCCTTTGAAGGCTTATATTTCGCGTTTCGCGCTGGCGGCGCAGAAGTCGCCGGTGCTGTTCAGGGGATACCCCGGAGGGTTCAAGGAAGATGACCACGGCGTTTGAGACTCTGGAAGTTGAAGCTTCGGCGAAGGCGCCGGCGCTCGAAGACTACTTCGGACAGTCTGAAGGCGAGCTGTCCGAGCGCATCGAGGCGGCGCGGAAGGTTCTAGGCAAGCGGCTCGTCATCCTCGGCCACCACTACCAGCGCGACGACGTGGTCTGCCACGCGGACTACACGGGCGACTCCTTCAAGCTCGCCAAGCTCGCGGCCGAGCGCCCGGAGGCCGACTACGTCGTCTTCTGCGGCGTCCACTTCATGGCCGAGTCGGCCGACATCCTCAAGCCCGGAGACCAGAAGATCATCCTGCCCGACCTCGGCGCCGGCTGCTCGATGGCCGACATGGCGACGGCCGAGCAGGTCGAAGACGCCTGGGAGCAGTTGGACGCGCTCGGCATCCTCGACGAGTTCAAGGTCGCGCCCGTCACCTACATGAACTCGACGGCGGCCATCAAGGCTTTCTGCGGCGAGCACAACGGTGTGGTCTGCACCTCCTCGAACGCCGTCCCGCTCTTCGACAAGTATCTGCAGGAGGCCGACAAGCTCTTCTTCTTCCCCGACCAGCACCTCGGCCGCAACACCGGCGTCAAGTTCGGCATCCCCTTAGACGAGATGGCGCTCTGGGACCCGAACCAGGAGTTGGGCGGCAACACGCCGGAGCAGTTGCGCGGGGCGCGGCTCATCCTGTGGAAGGGCCACTGCTCGGTGCACGGGCGCTTCCGCCCGTGGCACGTCGAGACGATTCGCAAGGAGGTGCCGGGCATCAAGGTGCTCGTCCACCCCGAGTGCGAGCGCGAGGTCGTCGAGCAGAGCGACCTCAACGGCTCGACCGAGTTCATCATCAAGGCCATCGAGGAGGCGCCCGCGGGCTCCAAGTGGGCCGTCGGCACCGAGGTCAACCTCGTCCAGCGCCTCGCGAAGCAGCACCCGGACAAAGAGATCCGCCTGCTCGCGCCCGACCTCTGCATGTGCGCCACGATGTACCGCATCGCGCCGCAGAACCTCGCCTGGGTGCTCGACTCGCTCGTCCGAGGGATAGTCGTCAACCAGATCACCGTCCCCGAGGAGACCGCGCGGTGGGCGCGCGTCGCCCTCGACCGGATGCTTGCTATCAAATGACGTAAACCGTGAATCGTAAACCGTGACAAGATAAAACCCATTCTCATCTTGTCACGGTTTACGGTTCGCGGTTCACGGTTTACGAAAAAATGGCTGACTCGAACGACCGCGTGCCCGAGAACGTGCCGGGCACATACTACGTGGACACGAACTGCATCGACTGCGACGTGTGCCGCGACACCTCACCCGACAACTTCACGCGCGCCGACGCGGGCGGCTACTCCTTCGTCTACAGACAGCCACAGTCCGACGCGGAGCGCTCCCTCTGCGAAGAGGCTTTGATGGCCTGCCCCGTCGAAGCCATCGGCAACGACGGGGAGTGAGAGGGGTGTTCGGTGTTCGGTGTTCGGGTAGAGCCGGCTTATACCCAACACCCTTCCTACACTCTGACCTTGATCCACCCGTCTTCGATCACGACCTCGTAGGTCTCGACGGGCTCGGAGGGGCGGTTGAGGCAGGCGCCGGAGCGCACGTCGAAGCGCCAGCCGTGCCAGTCGCATTCGACCGCGTGCCCCGTGAGATTGCCGTCGGCGAGCGGCGCGCCCTTGTGCGGGCAGAAGTTCTCGATGGCGTGGAAGCGGCCTTCGATGTGGTAGAGGGCCAGCTCCCTGCCGCCGTGCAGCTCGACCGTGGCGCCGCGCCCCTCGGGCACGTCCTCGACGCGCCCGAGGGTGACGAGCTTGCCCTCGCGCGCGGGGACTTTCGGGTTCCCGAATCTTCTTCCCGTCGGCTCCATAACGTTCCGGCATCGTAACAAAACGTCAGGGCGCTCACCAATCCGCCCCTGCAAGTCCCGGCGCCTCAAGCCGTTCTTCAAGGCGTAGTAAGCCTCTCCCGTTTTCAACTACAATCCTCTCCCGGGCGAAAACTCTTAAACGAAGAGGAGGCACAGCAATCATGCGTAGAGGTCTGTTAATCGTGCGCGCGGCGTCTCTGGCGCTCGCGCTGCTGTTCACGGCGCAGGGCACGCGGGCGGCGCAGGAGGCGAAGGAGTTGACGGTGGTGGGGAGGCTCACGCCGACGGTCGAGGCGGGCGGGTGGCTCGTCGTCGCGGACTACGGGAAGTACCTCCTCACGAACGCCAACCAGTTCCGGCGCCAGCCCTGGTTCCGCGAGGGCGCGTCGGTCGAGGCGACGGGGCGCGTGCGCGATGACGTGATGTCGATCCACATGGAGGGCGTCCCCTTCCAGGCGCGCACGATGCGCCCGCGCGCCGGCTCGCGCAAAGGCACCGCACAGAGTGCCGACGCCCAGAGCGACGCGACACCAAGCACGACGGGGCAGGCCGTCGCCGGGGCGCGCGGGAGCGTGCGCGTCGTCGTCAACGGCGACGCGTCCGTGCAGGCACAGCCCGACACGGCGCTGCTGACCCTCGCCGTCGTCACACAGAACGCGAGCGCCTCCGAAGCGCAGGCCGAGAACGCCTCGAAGACGGACGCCGTGGTGCGCGCCGTGCGCGCGGCCGCGGGGGCGGGCGCGGAGGTCAAGACGAGCGGCTACAGCCTCCAGCCGCAGTACGCGTACAAGGAGGGCGTGCCGCCCTTCATCACGAGCTACATCGCGCGCAACGCGGTCACGGTGACGACGGGCGAATTGGGCCGCGCCGGCGCCATCATCGACGCCGCCTCGCGCGCGGGCGCCAACAGCGTGGACGGCCTCTCGTTCACTTTGCGCGACGACGCGCAGGCGCGACTGCGCGCCCTCGGCGAGGCCACGCGCGCAGCGCAGGCCAAGGCGCGCGCCATCGCGCAGACGCTCGGCGGCCGCGTCCTGCGCGTCCTGGAGGTGCAGGAGGCCGGCACCAACATCCGTCCGCCCGTCCCCGTCTACGCGGCCGAGTTCGGCAAGGCGGCCGCGACGGCGCAGACGGCCACCCCCATCGAACCCGGCTCCCTCGACCTCCGCGCACAGGTGCAGTTGGTCGCGGAGATCGAGACGGGACAGTAGGCAGTTCGGGTAGGGATGTGGCCTATTGCTTTTTGCAGGCGCAGACAGCCGAGAGGCGTTGGACACGGAGACAGAGAGACACAGCTTGAAGCAATAACTCTTTGAAGCCGTGTCTCTCCGTCTCCGTGTCTCCGTGTTGAAAGTTCTCGACATCCGTCCGACCGCGAACCGAGACAACTGCCATCTGCCTACTGCCCTCTGGCAATCTCGAACGAAGCGAGTATAATCGGCCGCAAGTTCCCCTCGACGTAGATTCGACGTAACCCCGGCCCGCGCAGACGTGTGCGGCCACGGGCGTCCGTCGGCGTCGGGGGCGGCGTGGAGGCTTTCGATGTCGAGACACCGCGGAGACTGGGACGACGACTTCTACGAGGGCGAGCCGCGCCCGCGCCGCGAGCGCGAGGGGCCGGGCTTCGGCGGGCCGCCGCCGCCGCGCGGCCGCTCCGAGTACGACGAGCGCGACCTGCCGCGCGGCGGGCGCCCCTGGGGAGCGCGCGGCGAGTACGACGAGAGGGCTTACGGCCGCGGCGACTTCTACCGCGACGAATACTACGGCCCGCGCGACGCGGGACGCGGGGAGCGCGAGTACGGCCGCACGCCGCCGCCACCGCCGCCGCCGCGCGCGGAGTATGAGCGCGGACGGAGACGCGGCGGGGCCACGCGCTCGCACCTGCGCTGCCGCGACATCATGACGAGGGACGTGACCGTCGCCTCGCGTTCGACCACGCTCGAAGAGGTCGCGCGCATGATGCGCGACGAGGACACGGGCGTCATCCCGGTCGTCGAGCCGGGTGAGACTCCTTCCGACTCGGTCACGGAAGTCCAGCGCGTGCCCGCGCGCACGCAGGCCAACGGCCGCCTCGTCGGGCTCATCACCGACCGCGACATCGTCATCCGGGCGCTGGCCGAAGGGCAGGAGGCGCGCGCGGTCACGGCCGAGAGCGTGATGACGACCGACCTCTACACCGTCCGCCCCAACGACCGCGTCATCGAAGCGATCCGCAAGATGGGCGACAGGCAGGTGCGCCGCCTCCCCGTCGTAGACCGCGAGGGGAACCTGCGCGGCATCATCTCGATGGCCGACATCGCACTCGAAACCGAGGCCGACCGCGAACTCGGCGAAGCCCTCGAAGAGATTTCGAGCGGCTCGTCGTTCTGGAACAGAATCTTTAGTTAAGAAAGTACTGAGGACTGAGGACCGAGTTAAAGACTCGCCTCGCTCAGTCCTCAGTACTCAGTCCCCAGTACTTTTACAATGGCACGATCCATCGAACGTTACCTGCGGATGATGCCGAAGACGAGCGGCCTGCGGTGTTCGGAGAACTTCTGGTACCCGGCGGCCGACGTGTACCGGACGGGCGAGGGGTGGGTGGTGAAAGTGGAGCTGGCGGGCGTGGCGCCCGACGAGCTGACGGTCGAAATCTCGGGCGACACGCTGCGCGTCTCGGGCACGCGCCGCGACGAGGCTCTGACCGAGACCGTCTCGTACCACCAGCTCGAAATCACCTACAGCCGCTTCGAGAAGACCATCCGCTTCCCCTGCCCCGTCGAGGGCGCGCGCGTCGAGCGCCGCTACCGCGACGGCCTCCTCATCCTTTACATACGCAGCCCCGCCGAGTGCGACTGAACAGTGAGACGCGTGCACTCTCCCTTTCATACTTGAAGAGGACGATCATCCCTTATGGCTGACAAGACCGCGAGAGGCGAACAGGAGCAGACGAAGACCCCCGCCGCGACGGACCCCGGCGCGCCGGAGACCACGCCGCAGCAGGCGCTCAACGAGTCGAAGGAGGCGGGCACGGGCGGCGCCTACGTCGCGCCCGAGGGCGCGGCGGCGGAAGCCAACACTTCCGAGGTCTTCGAGATCGCCGTGCTCCCTTTGCAGCAGACGACGATGTTCCCGGGCACCGTCATCCCGCTCGCGGCCGGCCGCCCGCGCTCGGTCGCCGCGGTCGAGGCCGCGCTCGCGACTGAGGAGAAGCTGCTCGCCTGCGTCACCGTGCGTGAGGCGCGCGCCTCGTCCGAGACGGAGGCCACGCCGCCCGCAGACCTCTACGACGTGGGCACCCTCGTCATGGTCAAGCGCATGATGCGCACGCCCGAGGGCTTACAGCTCATCGTCCACGGCACCGAGCGCGTCCGCGTCGTCAAGTGGACGCAGACCGACCCGCACCTCCGCGCGCGCGTGCGCATCATCCCCGCGCCCGTCGCGCGCGACCCCGACGCCGTCGAGGCCCTGACGCGCAACGTGCAGTCGCTCGTCCAGCGCGTGCTCGCGATGCTCCCCGAGATTCCGCCCGAGGTGCGGGGCGCCGTGCTCTCGGCGAAGGACCCCGTGCAGCTCTCCTACTTCCTCGGCTCGATCCTCAACCTCGGCGTCGAGCAGGAGCAGCAGATGCTCGAAGCCGACACCGTGGACGACCTTCTGCAAATCGCCCACGGCCGGCTCGCGCACGAGGCCGACATCATGGAGCTGCGCACGAAGATCGCGGCCGAGGCGCAGGGCGAGATGTCGAAGGCGCAGCGCGACTACTTCCTGCGCCAGCAGATGAAGGCCATCCAGAAGGAGCTGGGCGAGGACGAAGAGGGCGGCGAACGGGCCGAGGCCGAGATGCTCCGCGAGCGCCTCGACGCCGCCGACCTGCCCGAGGAGGTTCGTAAAGAGGCCGAGCGCGAGCTGCGCCGGCTGGAACGCCTGCCGCAGGCCGCGCCCGACTACAACGTCATCCGCACGTGGCTGGAGTTCATCACCGAGCTGCCCTGGAACAAGTCGTCCGAGGACAAGCTCGATTTAACTGAAGCGCGACGCGTCCTCGACGAAGACCACTACGGCCTCGAAGACATCAAGGAGCGCATCCTCGAATTCCTTGCCGTCGTCAAGCTCCGGCGCGACTCGAAGAGCCCGATCCTCTGCTTCGTCGGCCCGCCGGGCGTCGGCAAGACCTCTCTGGGCATGTCCATCGCGCGCGCGCTCGGCCGGCAGTTCGAGCGCCTCTCCTTAGGCGGCGTGCGCGACGAGGCGGAGCTGCGCGGCCACCGCCGCACCTACATCGGCGCGATGCCCGGCCGCATCATCCAGTCTCTGCGCCGCGCGGGCGTCAACAACCCCGTGATGATGCTCGACGAGATCGACAAGCTCGGCAACGACTTTCGCGGCGACCCGGCCTCGGCGCTGCTGGAGATTTTAGACCCGCAGCAGAACCACACGTTCCGCGACCACTACCTCGATCTGCCGTTCGACCTCTCGAAGGTCTTCTTCATCGCGACGGCGAACCAGCTCGCCCCGATTCCCGGCCCGCTGCGCGACCGCATGGAGATCATCGGGCTTGTGGGCTACAGCGACCAGGAGAAGCTGCACATCGCGCGGCAGTACCTCATCCCGCGCCAGACGCGCGAGAACGGGCTGCAAGCGAGTCAGCTCGAAATCACCGACGCGGCGCTCGCGCTCATCGCCGCGCGCTACACGCGCGAGGCGGGCGTGCGCCAGTTGGAGCGCACGGTGGGGCGGGTCGCGCGCAAGGCGGCGCTGCGCATCGCCGAGGGCCGGACGGAGAAGATCGTCGTCGATGCCGGCGACCTGAAGGAGGTGCTCGGCGCGCCGCGCTTCTACCCGGAGGAGGCGCGCAAGGAGCTGCCGACCGGCGTCGCGACGGGCATGGCCTGGACGGAGACGGGCGGGCAACTGCTCTTCATCGAGGCGACACTCCTGCCGGGAAGCTCCGGCTTGCAACTGACGGGTCAGCTCGGCGAGGTGATGCAGGAGTCGGCGCGCGCGGCGCGCTCCTACCTCTGGTCGCACGCCGCGGAGTTCGGCATCGAGCCGCAGATGTTCAAGAACTACGGCGTGCACACGCACGTCCCCGCGGGCGCCATCCCGAAGGATGGCCCCTCGGCCGGCGTCGCCATCACCTCGGCCTTCGCCTCCCTGATGACGGGACGGCGCGTACGCAACGACACGGCGATGACGGGCGAGATCACGCTCTCGGGTCTGGTCTTCCCCGTCGGCGGCATCAAGGAGAAGGTCCTGGCCGCGCACCGCGCGGGGCTGCGCCGCGTCGTGCTCCCCGCGCGCAACGAGCCCGACACGGAGGACATCCCCGACGACGTGCGCAAGGAGTTGGAGATCGTCTACGTCTCACGCATCAGCGAGGCTTTAGACCAGACGCTCGAAAAGCTCGTCGCGCAACCGCCCCCGCCCGCGGACCCGCAGGCGGAAGAGTCGCGCGCGGGCGCGCAGAAGCCCGCGCAGGCGGAACCCGAGCCCGTCCGCGCGCGGGAACGTTAAAAGCTTCCACTTAGGACGGGGGGGATCGAGAGCATGGCGACGAGCAGGAAGACGCAGGCGAAGGCGGGCGTGCCCGAGCAGCGGCGCGGGCAGCAGATGGGCGACGAGCGCAGCAAGGCTTCGAAGATGGACGAGGCTCAAAAGGAGACGCCCGCCCTGCGCGGCCGGCGCAAGGCGGCCAGCAAGTTCTACGCGGACGAGTCCTTTCAGCGCACCGGCACGCGCGGCGAGACCGTGCGCGACAACACGCCCTCGGTGCCGGCCGCCATCCCGACCCGCGGCAAGATAGGCGAGTCGGGCGGCGAGGCCGAGTTCAAGGCCCGCCAGAAGGCGACGCGGGGCGCGACAAACAAAGGTACGGGCAAAGGCCGGAAGTAATAAAGAGGCAAGAGATGAAAGGGCGGCCCCGTCATCGTCGTCACTCACGACGATGACGGGGCCGCCCTTTCATCCACCTACCGCGTAAAAAAAGAGAGGGGTCGGACTCCCCCAAGCCCGACCCCGATGGCCACTCGCGTGGCCTGCCCCAAAGTTTCACTCGTTCTCAGAAGGAACGCCCGTTAGGTGAGTACATAGTAGCCCCGGTCATTCCCCCTTTGGTTGCAAACACGTTGCGCTCGCATGACGAGTTCGAGACAGGCTCGCTCTTTTATTTCCCGCCGGCTTTCCGCTTGAAAGCCTCCTCGGGCACGGGCGCGTCGAACCTGGCCTCGCGGATTTTGAGCACGGTGTCGCCCATCTCCTGCGAGTTCGAGACGCGCCTGAACGGAATCAACACGCCGTCCACGCTGCGGTAGTCCGAGTAGGTCTCCGTCACCGGCATCGAGATGGTGTCGCTCGTCGCCACCGTGTCCGTCCTGAGCGGCAGGAACGTCTTCGCGGAGATGTACTGCGTGACCGGGCTCCCCTTCTCCGGCGTGAAGAGGACGACGTATGTCTCCTCGCCGTCCACCTTCGACATCTTCCTGATCTCCGCCGTCTTGAAGACCGTCTTCCAGTTGAGCGGCGCGTAGAAGTCCGAAGCGTTGCGCGTCTCTTCCAGCTCCTTCCCCGTCTTCGGGTCGAAGGGGAAGAAGCTGCCCTCCTCGCCGCCCTGCGCGCCGTCGAAGAACTCGTGGAAGGAGCCGATCTTCTTCCCCAGCGCCGTGAGTGTCACGTCCTGCGAAGCGGAGTTCGGCGCGCGCGCGTAGATGAGCGCCTCGCCGCTCACGCCCTGATGCAAAAGTTCCACGTCGGCGACGATGCGCAGCGTCCTGTGCCTGCGCAGCGCGGCCTCGCCGCCCGTCGCCTCGACCACCTTCCGCATCAGCTCGTCCACGGTCATCGAAGCCTTGAACTCGACCGCGCGGTTGAAGACGGTCTCGGCGCCGGGCTGCTTCAGGGTGAGCCCCGCGACGCGCCCCGCCTCGTCGCGGCGGACGACGACGCTGTAGGATTCGGGCAGAGCGGTCGAGCCGAGCACGTCCTTCGAGCGCTCGACGAGCGGGTAGGCGGGCTGACCCGGGACGACGAGGACTACTCGGCCGTCGCGCACGGCGACCTCAACGTCCGGCCCCTGCTTCTCCGGCTCGTAGGAGCCGACGACCTCCTTGAGCGCGCCGTTGTAGTCGGCCGAGGCGCCCGAAGCGCCCGCGGTCGAAGCGTCCGCCGCCTTGACCCGCTTCAAGGCGACGTTGCCCTGCGGCTGCTCCAGATACATCTCCGTCTCCTGCGGGTTCCCCTTTGCCGGGCGGAAGGTCGCGTAGAAGCCTTCGGCCCCGGCGAGCTTGTAGCGGCGCCCGCCCGCGGGCTCCAGTGTGTAGGTCGGCTGCCCCGGCACCGTGAGGTTGAGCTTCCCTTCCTTGACCGCGACGGCCATCTTGACGTTCACCGCTTCGAGCAGGTACTCGCCGGCCTCGTTCTCGATCTTCGCGGCCGGGTCGGCCGCCGCGACGGTCGCCGCCGACGGCGCGGGCGCGTTCGGGTCGCCGACAAGGTTCGACCAGACGACGTTCATCGTCGAGGCCGGGAGCGGCGAGGCCGAGACGTTCGTCAGCATCACGAAGCCGAGGTGCTGGTCGGGCATGAGCGCGACCTGCGCGTTGAAGCCGTCGATGTTGCCGCCGTGCTCCGCGACCTTGTGCCCCTTCCACTCGCGCAGGAACCAACCCAACCCGTAGCTGACCGACCCGGCGACCTTCATCTGCGGCTTGAACAGCTCCGCGAAGCTCTGCTCGGAGACGAGCCGCTTGCCCTCGAACGCGCCGCCGCCGAGCATCAGGCGGAGCCACTGCGCCATGTCGCGCGCGCTGGAGTTGATGGCGCCGGCCGGCGCGACGGCCGGAAAGTCGCGCATGGGCAGGCGCCGCGTCTCCTTCGTCGCCTCCTCGTAAACGTAGCCGTAGGAGTAGTCTTGCGCCTTCTGCATCTCGGGGACGGAGGTGTCGGACGACTTCATGCCGAGCGGCTTGAAGATGCGCTCGGCGACGAGCTTCTCCCAGGTGGAGTGCTCGGCGCGGCCGACAATCTCGCCCGCGGCGGCGTACATGACGTTCTGGTACTGAAACTTCTCGCGCAGCTTCGCGGTGGGCTTCGCCTGCGCGGCGACGCGGATGACCTCCTCGCGGTTGAGCACGCCCGAGACCCAGGCGAGGTCTGTGCGGTTCAGGCCCGAGCTGTGCGAGAGCAGGTCGCGCAGGGTGATCTGCGCGTCGGCCTTCGGGTCTTGCAGCTTGAAGTAGGGCAGGAACTTCTTCGGCGAGTCGTCGAGCGAGAGCTTGCCCTCGTCGGCCGCCATCTGGACGAGCAACGCCGTGAACGCCTTCGACGAAGAGCCGATGGCGAAGAGCGTGTCGGGCGTCACCGGCACCTTGTGCTCGAAGTCCTTGTAGCCGAGCCCCTTCAGGTAGATGACCTTGTCGTCCTTGACGATGACGAGCGAGAGGCCGGGGATGCCGAGCGCCTGCCGCTTCTCTTCGACCACCTTCTCGACGGCGGCGAGCCTCGCTCCGAGGTCTGAGGGCGCCGCGGCCGGCGCCGGCGCGGCCGTCTGCGCCGGCGTGCGCGGCGCGAGCGCGGAGGCCGTCGAAAACAGCATCGCGGCCGACAGCGCGAAATTGAGGGAACGTCTCCAGACGTGCATGTTTCGTTTCTCCTGCCTTTGAAATTGCCTGACCGAATATAAGAGTCTCGAGGCCCCCGCGGAGGTTCGGAGGTGTGTTACGGGTTCGGCGGCGGGAAAGTTTATCGTTGCGGGCGGCCCGACTTAAATCCAGAAACGCGGACGAGCAGATAGTTGACGATGAAAGCTATCAGGACGGCATACGTGACGGCGAGCGCGAGGTTCACACACAGCCACAGCGCCGGCCGCTGCTCCGGCTGGAAGTAGCGGTAGTCCGACCAGAAGCCCGAGAGCGTGCGCAAGGCCCAGCCCCACTCGACCGTGTCGCCCGCCGCCCCGCTCACCAGAAACAGACGCACGAACGTCCGCTCGACGTAGAGCGGCAGGAACGGCACGACCGCCAGCGCGGCGGCGAACACGGCGACGAATCTGAACGACCGTCTAAACACCCTGCACCTTTACCCGCGGCGCGCGTCCACTTGAACGTTCGCGGCCCCTGCGCCGAACGTGCTCGCTCGGCCTGCCGCTCCAACCCCTCGGCCTCGTCGAAGAGCTTCTGATACTTGAGTGCGGCCTCGTTGACCTTCGACTGTATCTCGTCGGGCGGGCCGCCGGCGAGTTGCAGCTCGGCGCGCGCCTTCAGCACGCCGGAGCCTTCGGCGGAGCCTGCGGCTTCATTGAGGCGGGCGCGTAGAGGTAGTAAGTCCGCTTCCGCCCGCCCGACTCGATGGTCTTCTTCGAGACCTTCCCCGTAGTCTCCTTCGAGACCTTGTCGTCGGCGCGCGCGGACGCGTGGAGAGAGAACAGCAACAGCGCCGCGCAGGCCCGGGCGAGACTCTTAAACCTCATGGCGCGTCTAACGTTTTCTGCCCTTCCGGGGCTTGCCCTTGTCGGGGTTGGGTTGAGCTTCGTCGCCGCCCTGCACGTCCGCGTCGGGAGCGGCCGGGGTGAGGGCGGCGTTGTAGTCGAGGTGGTCGAAGATTTTGAGCGAGTCGATGACCTTCATCGACTCGATCTCGTCGTCGAATTCGAATTGACTCAAATCGGCGACTTCGTCGTTGGGGCCGAAGGTGACGGGCTCGTCCTGGAAGTCGCGGCGGCGGTAGGCCATGACGAAGGCGTTGGGGCCGACGCGGAGGCTGCCGATGTCGTCGCACCAGCTTTCGCGCGCGAAGTCGAGCGAGCCGTACTCGGCCGGGCCGCGGATGCGCATCGTCTCGCCGCGGAAGTCCGCCTCGCGCCAGACATCTATGTAGCAGTCACCGGTTTTTTGCGCCATCTCAACTTCAGTCGTCGGCGGAATCGGACTCCTCCGACGCCTTGAACCAGGGCATGATACCTCCGCCGGCCTGTCAGGCGTTTGAAAAAAACGCGCCCCGCGCGGTCGGGGCCGGCGGGGCGCGTGGAGTGTGGCGGTGGCCTAGACGCAGGCGGCCGCGCGGGGCAGGCCTGTGTCAGGCGGCGCAGACTTTCGAAAGCGCGCCCGCCCACTTGGCGGCGACGGGCTCGCCGTACATCTGCCGCTCCTTCTCGCGGCGGATGGCACAGGCCATGCGGAAGGCGCGCGCCTCGCCGTACTTTCTGATCGAGACGCTCGTGCGCCCCTTCTTTTCGCGGCCGGCGTTCCAGGAGACCTCGTAGACCTCGTTCTCGTAGACCTTGCCGTCCTTGCCCTTGTACTTCTTCACCGCGCGGCGGACGCCGGCGACGCCGATGCTGTTGCGCGGGTTGCTGCCGACGACGACCCAGTCGGTGCGCGGCTTGCCCAGCTCGCGCTCCAGCTCGTCGCGGCACTCGACGGCCGCCGCGAGCGCGGCCTCCTTGCTCCCGTGCTGGCGGTCGGTGACGAACTTCGACCGCGTCTCGTTGTTGAGTCTCACACGCACGTACCAGCCGTGCATTTTCTTCTGCGCGCTGTCGATGCGACTGATTCCTTTATGACCAGATTTTGCCATGTGACTGCCGAACCGAATCTCCTTCGATGAAAGTTTGGATGACTGTTAGTTCAAACTAAGACCCGCGGCGCGCTTTGTCAAAAGCGCACGCGGAAAAAGCAGTAGGCAGTTGAAGACCTTTTCTTCAAGAACTTCTGATTAACCTTTCAACTTCCGACACGCGGGGCGGCCGCCTGCTGCCATCTGCCTACCGCCTACGTTCTTCCCTCACTTCGCCTTCTTGGCGGCCGGGAGCTTCTGACGCAAGTCTTTGACGAGGCGGCTGGAGAGGCGGCTGAGGGTCGGGAGCTTGAGCGGCCCGGAGATGGCGCGCCCGAAGGCGGCATCGCGCAGGGCGTCGAGGTCGAATTTCTCTTTGAAGTGCTGGTCGTAGGTGTCGAAGGAGATGGCGAGCGCCTCGCTTTCAGTGGGTGGGAGGGCCAAGGCCGCGCGCCCCCGGGGCCTGGGAGGGGCGCGCGGCCTTGAAACCCTTTGCCGGCTCAGCCGCCCGCCGGCGGCGCCTGCCCGAGCAGCCGGAGCATGTCCGGCCTGTCCTTCACCAAAAGGTAGAGGACGCTCCGCATCCGGCTCATCTCAGCCTCCACGTGGCCGATGCGCGACGAGAGAGCCTTATCTATGCCGTCGAGCCGCAACTGCACCTGCTCGATGTCGCCGCGGACGGCCGTGGTCTCGACCTCTATTTTGTGTTCGAGACGTGCCTCGACGCGCGCGAGGTCTTCCTTCGTCGCCATGCGGTCGCGGATGTCTTCGACCTGACCGCCGAGGAATGCGACCTGTTCTCGCACAGGCTCGAACTCCTCCTTGGTTACGACGCGCTCGATGTCCTCTTTGGTCACCATGCGGTCGAGGATGTCTTTGACCGTGGAGGCGATGTGTCTGAGCAAGTTCTCGTTCTCTTCCGGCTGCTGGTTACTCATCGTGCAGCAAGGGAAGTTGGCGGCCTTCCCACTCCTTTCAAGGTAGTGGACGGTGGCGCCTATTCTACCACCCACATGTCGCCGCTGTGGATGAGCTTGTGGAGTTGGCCGCGCCCGGAGCGCGCGATTGACTCCTCGATCTGGTGGACGAGGAGGTCTTCGTAGGTCTCGCGTCGCACGTCGCGGAAGATGCCGACCGGCTGCGGGAACTCGGGCTGCTCCATGCGCGCGAGCATGAAGGCGACCGAAGGGTCTTCGATGTGTACGTCGTGGACGAGGCAGTCATTCTCGTTGAGCCCGGTCTCGGAACCCAACTGGATGACCTCGGGGCGCGTGCCGTTCATGCGGACGCCGTGGTCGCGGTTCTTGCCGAAGACCATCGGCTTGCCGTGCTCAAGGTAGAGCACGCGCTCGGGCCTGACCGTGCGCTCGGTGAAGTGTTCGAAGGCGCCGTCGTTGAAGATGTTGCAGTTCTGGTAGACCTCGACGAAGCTGACGCCCTTGTGCCCCGCGGCCGACTCGACCATCGAGGAGAGGTGCTTCACGTCGATGTCGATGGCGCGGGCGACGAAGGTCGCCTCGGACGCAATCGCCAGCGAGAGTGGCGTGACGGGGTAGTCGATGACGCCCATCGGCGTGGACTTCGTCTTCTTGCCGATCTCACTGGACGGCGAGTACTGGCCCTTCGTCAACCCGTAGATGCGGTTGTTGAAGAGGATGATGTTGAGGTCGAGGTTACGGCGCAGGGCGTGCATGAAGTGGTTGCCGCCGATGGAGAGGCCGTCGCCGTCGCCCGTCACGACCCACACCGAAAGCTCGGGGTTCGAAGCCTTGATGCCGGTCGCCAGCGCCGGCGCGCGCCCGTGGATCGTGTGGAAGCCGTAGGTGTTCATGTAGTAGGGGAAGCGGCTGGAGCAGCCGATCCCGGAGACGAAGACG
>JBJMGP010000032.1:0-19919 GCA_045807865.1 Pyrinomonadaceae bacterium | reverse complement strand
TCGCAGCTCATCGACGCCAAGTCGAAGGAGCTGGCCGCCATCGAGACCTCCGACAACGGCAAGCCCATCAGGGAGACCTCCTACGTAGACCTGCCGCAGGTCGTCGAGAACTTCGAGTACTTCGCCGGCTGGGCGACGAAGATCGAGGGCGAGACCATCCCCGTGCCGGGGCAGATGTTCAACTACACCCTGCGCGAGCCGGTCGGCGTCTGCGGCCAGATCATCCCCTGGAACTTCCCCCTGTTGATGGCCGCCTGGAAGCTCGCGCCCGCGCTCGCCGCCGGTAACACCGTCGTCTTAAAACCCGCCGAGCAGACGCCCGTCGGCGCGATGGAGCTGGCCGCGCTCATACAGGAGGCCGGCTTCCCCGACGGCGTCGTCAACGTCGTGCCCGGCTACGGCGAGACGGCCGGCGCCGCCCTCGCCTCGCACAAGGGTATTGATAAGGTCGCCTTCACCGGCTCGACCGAGGTGGGCAAGATCATCGCCCACGCCGCGGCCGACAACCTGACGAAGGTCTCCCTGGAACTCGGCGGCAAGGCGCCGAACATCGTCTTCGCCGACGCGGACATCGAGCAGGCGGTCAACGGCGCGATGATGGGCATCTTCTTCAATCAGGGCCAGGTCTGCTGCGCCGGCTCGCGCCTCTTCCTCGACGCGCGGGTCAAGGACGAGTTCCTCGACCGCTTCAAGGAGAAGTCGAGCCGCGTGCGTGTCGGCGACCCGATGGACAAGAACACGCAGATGGGGCCGCAGGTCTCCGAGGAGCAACTGAACCGCATCAAGGGCTACGTGGACATCGCGAAGGGGGAGGGCGCGCAGGTGCTCTCGGGCGGCTGCCCGCCGCAGCTCGAAGGCGACTTCCAGCAGGGCTACTTCTTCCAGCCGACCATCTTCGGCGAGGTGAAGAACTCGATGCGCGTCGCGCAGGAAGAGATCTTCGGCCCGGTCGTCTCCGTCATCACCTTCGAGGACGAGGACGAGCTGATCAAGCAGGCCAATGAAATCTCCTACGGCCTCTCGGCCGGCATCTGGACGAAGGACATCACGCGCGCCCACCGCTTCGCCAAGGCCGTGCACGCGGGCGTCGTCTGGATCAACACCTACAACATGTTCAATGCGGCCTCGCCCTTCGGCGGCTACAAGCAGTCCGGCTACGGCCGCGAGATGGGCAAGCACGCGCTGGAGATGTACACGCAGGTCAAGAGCGTCTGGGTCGATCTCTCCGGCAAGCCCATCGGCTGGTTCGGGAGCTAACCATAAGTAAGCTCAGCACATATTAAAAAGGCGTCGTGTCGTAAGGAGAACTCTCTTCCTTACGGCACGACGCCTGGCCGACCTTAATAAGGACGCCGGCCTGTATCGGTCGATCAGTCATATGTGCTTATGCCAAAAAAGCTACCCAAGAAGAGGTATTTCGTTTTCATTAGCCATTCATCAAAAGATACTTTTATCGCGAAGCAACTTGACAAGCTGATACGAGAAAAGTGCCGTAAATATAATGTTAAAACGTTCCTTGATGAAAGAGATATAAAGGGCGGCGACCAAATCTCAGATACGATAAAAAGCAATATTGAAGCTTGTGATGAATTCTTGGTTTCAATCAGTAGATACTCCGTGGATAGCTCATGGGTCTTGCTCGAAATAGGCGCAGCTTGGATGGGAAACAAGCGTATCGTTCCAATCGTTGATAAAGTGACGCCAGAGGAGATGCCACATATAATTGTCCAGCACAAGGCTATTGACCTTAATGAATTTGAAAAGTATCTGGATGAAATTGTAGAGCGTGCCAAGAAAGTATAAGGACTATGACGAAAACTGATGACATCAAGACGCCCATCCGCGTTTTCTTCAGCTTTGACTCAAGAGATAGGGAGATAGCAACTGAGCTACGCAAGGCTATGCTTCGGCATCCGAACGTACAGTTGTTTACCAGGGATGGGCTCAGTGCGGGCGAAGACTGGTCAAGTAAGTTAAAAAACGAACTGTACGCTTGCGATGTCTTCGCCGTACTCTTAACGGAGAACGCTATTGATTCCCCTTGGGTTTTGCAGGAGCTAGGAGCGGTTTGGGGACTGAGTAAACCTATCTATGCTTTCTACAGTGACCCTTGGGTGAGTGCCAAGATTCCCGTCCCTCTGGGCGAACAGCAGTTGATTCCCATCTGGCCGTTTGAAGAGTCCAAAACGGTTGCATCTTTCCTTGAGCGTTACAGCGAGGAAGCGACGACTGTGCAGAACAAAAGCTAGCTTTTGAACATACAACAGGCTACGGCCGCGAGATGGGCAAGCACGCGCTGGAGATGTACACGCAGGTCAAGAGCGTCTGGGTCGATCTCTCCGGCAAGCCCATCGGCTGGTTCGGCAACTAAAAAACCGTAAGCCGTCAACCGTGAACCGTGACCAGAGAAGACAAGTTCTTCCTCTGGTCACGGTTGACGGTTGACGGTTTACGGCCTTTCCGCGGCCTGATAGACGAGTACGCGCTTGCTGCCGCTCTTGCCGATGAGGAACCCGGTCAGCGCCCCGGCCGCCGCGCCGAGCACGGTCAGCCCCGCGGTCACGGCCGCGTCGATCCCTTCTAAGCCGTCGGACGAGCTGTCCGCCGCCGCCCCGAGCGCGGCGCCCGCGCCGGCCCCGACCCCCAGGCCGATCAAAGCTCCCTTGGCGGCAGACTTCCCCCTCACCTGATAGACGCTCTGCACGTCCTCGCGCTTCAAGTCGGCGGGCTTGCTCTTGACCGACAGCGACAGCGCGTCGTCGTTCACGCCCGTCAGCCTGCCTTCGACGGTCTTACCCGACTTGAGTTTGACGGAGAGTTTGCTCCCGGTCTCGACGGCCTTCAGTGCAGACCAGTCGCCGTTCGCCGTCTGCGCCGACACGGCGGGCGACAGCAACAGAGACGCGAAGAGGGCGAGGCACAATCTCAACCTTCTGTTTCCCACGAACATAGACGGCTCCTTCCGTGCGGGTGCTTTGACCCGCGTCGTGACGACTCCGCCCCTCGTTCGATGTCCCGCTTTTGTGTAAGGGGAATGGCCGACGCATCATACGTCATCCGAAAAAAGTTCGCGCGGTTCTCACCCTGGAGGTTGCTCGTCGGAGGTTTGCCGAGCGCGTCAGAGCCCTTCGCGTTCCGCCGAATTGTACCGAAGAGCAAATTGCTGAACGAGCAGAGCGCCCGCGCAGGCACCGCCCGTACGTAATGTTGGATGCGCGCAGCGCGCGCGCCGACCAGTGCCCGCCCGCGTCCCCGCCACCATATTCATAATATATATGAAAACATAAATTCAAGAATTCGGGTTCGCGGTCGGGGCACACGTCCCGCGGCGGCCGGCCCACCTTACCACGCGGGAATCGTCCGGCCGGGCGCGTACCGCGCGAGCGCGCCGCGCTCGCGCCTCCAGTTGGCACCAACGTTGCCTACTCGACATGAGCCACGCCACAGCACACGCGCACGCGCGGCACGGCCGCGCGGCCGACGGCGGGCGGCCGTACAGGATTCTGAATTATCCGGGTGGGCGCGCGCGGCGTGAGGCGACGCGGACGGCCGCGCCGCACGGCGCGTGTGAGGACGCGAGGATACCTGTCTCAACTTTGAGGAGAACTCCATGAAGAGGATGCTATGGGCGTGTCTCACGCTCTGCTTATTCGCGGCCGGAGCGGTCGCGCAGTCGAACACCGGCCGGCTCGTCGGCACGGTCTCCGGGCCGGACGGCGTCATCCCCGGCGCGAACGTCACCGTCACCGACATGCAGACGGGCAGGGAGCGGACCGTCGTCTCGACCGAAGACGGCTCCTTCACCGTCCCGCAGCTCGACGCCGGCACCTACACCGTGAAGGTCACGGCGCCGGGCTTCAAGACTTTCACCGCCTCCGCCGTCAAGATCGATGTCGGGCGCGACTACTCGCTGACGGCGACGCTTGAGGTCGGGGAGATCAGCGAGCAGGTCATCGTCGTCGCCGGCGCCGACGTCCTCAACGCGTCCAACTCGGACCTGAGCACGACCGTCAGCCCGCGCCAGATCCAGGACCTGCCGCTCAACGGGCGCAACCCGCTCGCGCTCATCACGCTCCAGGCCGGCACGTCGAACAACGGCGCGCAGGCCACCTCGATCAACGGCCAGCGCCCGTCGGCCACCAACATCACGCTCGACGGCCTCAACATCCAGGACAACTTCATCCGGCAGAGCGCGTCGGCCTCGACGCAGGTCGCGCTCTCGACCGACGACGTGGCGGAGTTCACCGTCACGACGCAGAACGCCGGCGTCGAGCAGGGTCTCGGCGCCTCGCAGGTGCAGCTGGCGACCCCGCGCGGGCAGAACGAGTTCCACGGCGCGGTCTTCGAGTACAACCGCAACTCGAAATTCGCCGCCAACACCTTCTTCAATAACGCCGCCGGCAACTTCGGCCCGAACGACCCGCTGGTGCTCGCCGGGCAGGCGACGGCCGGCGCGGCGCGCAGCCCGCGCACCTTCCGCAACTTCAACCAGTTCGGCGGGCGCCTGAGCGGCCGCATTATCAAGAACAAGCTCTTCTTCTTCGGCCACTACGAGGGGACGCGCGACCGCCTCTCGTCGCCGAGCCTGCGCACGGTGCTGACGCCTTCGGCGCGCCAGGGGCTCTTCACCTACGTCGATAACGGGGGCGCGACGCGGCAGGTCAACCTCTTCGCGCTGCCGATCACGGCCAACAACCCGCCGACCGGGATCAACCCCGTCATCCAGAGTCGCTTCCTCGCCAACATCCCGGGCGGCAACTCCATCGAGGCCGGCGACCAGCGCAACACCACCGGCTTCCGCTTCAACCAGAAGTCGGACTCCGACGCCGACAACATGACCGTCCGGCTCGACTACGACCTCAACTCGTCGAACACGCTGAACGCCATCTACAAGCGGCAGACGGCGACCGGCTTCGTCCCCGACTTCGCCGACCTCAACGGCTTCGACCCGACGCCGGCAGCCGGCTTCAGCACGCCGAACGACGCCTACGTCCTCGCCTACCGCTCGACGCTGACGCCGGTCTTCACCAACGAGGTGCGCGCCGGCTACGTCCGCAGCGCGCAGCTCTTCCCGGAGCTGGCCGGGCGGCAGCCGAACCAGTTCAGCCAGACCAACATCGCCGCCGGGGCGCTGGCCGGCTTCATCAGCAACCCCGAGTCCACGTTCCTCTTCCAGGGGCGCCACACTAAGACCTACACGCTCCAGGACAACGCCGACTACCTGTGGGGCGACCACTCGCTGCGGTTCGGCGTGCAGGCCAACGCGTACCGCGCGCTGCGCTTGAACGACGGCGGCGTGCTCCCGACCTACGCCATCGGCGTCGGCACCAACACGCCGCAGATCACGACGGCCATCTTCACCAACCCGGCGCTCTTCCCGGGCGGCATCAACACGACCGACCGCGGGACCGCCAACGCGCTCTACGCCTTCCTCGGCGGCATCGTCAACACGCAGACGCAGACCTTCAACGTGCTGAGCGCCGACGGGGGGCTCGTCCCGCTCGCCGGCTTCCGCCAGGACTACGCCTACGAGAACTACAACATCTACGTCTCCGACCAGTGGCGGCTCCGGCCGAACCTGACCATCAACCTCGGACTCCGGTACGAGCTGTGGCCGGCCGTGCGCGAGCGCAACGGCGTCCTCGCCGAGGTCATCGTCCCCGAAGGGAAGACGGTGACCGAGGCGCTGCTCGACCCGAACGGCGGGCTCCAGACCGCCGGGACGAACGTCGGCGGCGGCAAGCTCTTCAACACCGACACGAACAACTTCGCGCCCTCGTTCAGCGTCGCCTACTCGCCGCAGTTCCGGAACAGGTTCCTCAGCCGGCTGCTGCCCGGCGGGGGGCGGACCGTCATCCGCGGCGGCTACCGCCTGAGCTACTTCAACGACGAGTTCCTGAAGGGCTCTTCGGGCGAGGGCGACCAGAACTCCGGCAAGCGCGAGAACGCGAGCCGCAACAACATCAACGAGCGGCTCGGCACCCTCGGCACCATCGCCACGCCGACGGTCCTGATCCCGCGCACCTTCGCGCAGAATAACGCGCGGGCCGGCGGGGCCATCCAGTCGATTGCCACCGTCGATCCGAACATCAAGCTGCCGATCAACCACGAGTACACTATCGGCATCCAGCGCGAGATCGGTTTCCAGACCGCCTTCGAGATCCGCTACGTCGGGGCCTTCAGCAACAACGTCACGCGCTACACCGACGTCAACCCGCCGGAGCTCATCACGAACGGCTTCCTCGACGACTTCTTCCGCGCCCGCACGAACCAGTCGCTGACGGGTCAGCTCAACTGCACGACGGCGCAGAACGCGGGCTGCCAGCCGCTCCAGGTCTTCGTCAACCTGGGGACGCTCTCCGGCACGCCGGGCGGCATCGGCAACGCGACGACCGCGGCGAACGCGACGGTCGCGAATCTGGTCTCGACGGGCCTGCCCGGCCAGCTCGCGGCCACCTACGTCGGCAACGGGCTCTCCGGCACGGTCCCGCTGGTCGCGAACCCGAACATCGGCCTCGGCCTGCTGCTCTCGAACAGCGCGCGCTACAACTACAACTCGCTCCAGGTCGAGTTGCGCCGCCGCTTCGCGCAGGGGCTCTACTTCCAGGGCAACTACACGTTCCAGAAGACGCTCTCGAACGCGCCGGGCGTCGACCAGCGCCGCTTCGAGTTCCAGGTCTACCCGAAGCGGGACGAACTCGAGTACTCGCGCGCGCAGACCGACACGGCGCACGTCTTCAACTTCAACTCCATCTACGAGCTGCCCTTCGGCAAGGGGCGCCACTTCTTCAACGGCGCCGGCCCCTGGTTCGACCGCGTGGTCGGCGGCTGGCAGCTCAACACCATCGCGAGCCTTTCGACCGGCGCCCCGTTCGGCGTCTTCGACCCGCGCGGGACCTTCGGCTCGACCGCCCGCTCGGCGCGCAACACGGCCAACTCTTCGCTGACGAAGGAGCAGATTAAGGAGCTCGTCGGCGTCTTCCGCACGCCCTGCGGCATCTTCTTCATCAACCCGGCCGTGACGACCATCAACCAGGATGCGCTCGCCGCCGGCCGCTGCAACGAGATCGGCGGCAGCCGTGGCGCCAACGGCATCGGCACGGCGGCCTTCCCCGGCCAGGTCTTCTTCAACGTCCCGCCGGGCCAGTTCGGCCAGCTTGAGAGGTTCTTCCTGAACGGGCCGATGTACTTCAACATCGACGCCTCGATCTTCAAGACCATCCCGATCACCGAGCACGTTCGCCTGCAACTGCGGGCCGAGGCGTTCAACCTTCTCAACACGCCGCACTTCGCCATCTCGGCGGCGCAGCAGGTGCAGAGCATCAACGCCAACACCTTCGGCCGCATCACGCAGACCGGCGACCCGCGCACCGGCGACCCGCAGGCGCGCGTCGTCCAGTTCGCCGCCCGCATCGAGTTCTAGGGAAAGGCCCGAAGACTCTTCAACAACAACACGGCCCGCGCGCCCCGTTTCTGCGGGGCGCGCGGGCCGTTCATCTGTGCACACGCCGGATTGTCAGAGGGCCGAACCGGCACGCTACTCTTTCGGCTTCGGCAGCAGCGGTTCGCACTTGAGCGTCTGCGGCCCGGCGTCGGTGCAGACGGCGTACTTGGCGCCCTCGTACATGGTGACGCCGGCGTGCTCGCCGCGCGCGTTGAGGACGTAGAAGTTGATCCCGAAGTTCGGGTTGCCGTCCCGGTTGAGCAGGCGCTTCTCGATGGTGTTGGCCTTGATGCGGCGGAGCGCCTCCATGCCGGCATCTTTCGGGCTCCTGCCGCGGCGCATCTCCTCGACGATGAGGAAGGAGCAGAGGTTATAAAGGTTCGCCTCGCCCCGCCCCGTCGAGCCGGCCGCGCCGACCGCGCCGTCCACGTAGAGGCCCGCGCCGAGGATGGGCGAGTCGCCGACGCGCCCCGGTATCTTCCAAGAGAGCCCCGAGGTCGTCGTCACGCCGCAGACCTCGCCCTTCGCGTTGACCCCGTCGCAGTTGATCGTGCCGTAAAAGTGCTCCGCACGGATGAGCCCTTCCCGCACCATCTTCAGACCTTCACGCCGCCAGACCTCCGCGCGCTTCGCCGGGTCGAGGTAGTGCGAAGGGTCCGTGCGCCGCTTCCATTCGAGCCACAGCTTGCGCGAGTGCTCCGTGTTCAGGTCGTCCTCGATCTTGAACCCCACGTTGCGCGCGAACTCCTGCGCGCCGCGGCCGACGATGAGGTGGTGGTCGGTCATCTCCAGGACGGCCTTCGCCACGAGCGAGGGGGTGCGCACGCCTTCGAGCGCGGCCACCGCGCCGGCGCGCTTCTTCGGCCCGTGCATGCAGGAGGAGTCGAGTTGCACGACGCCGTCCGCGTTCGGCAGGCCGCCGTAGCCGACGCTGTCGTCCGTCGGGTCAAGTTCGACGATGTTGACCCCGGCGATCACCGCGTCGAGCACGTCGGCGCCCGAGGTCATCAGGCGGAAGGCGCGCTGGACGCACGTCTCGTCGCCGCCGTTCTTGAACTGGTTGCCGTTGGCCGAGGCGACGACCGCGGGCCTCACGTTTTGAATGAGCACGGCCGGCGCGCCCGCACTCAGACTCTTCGCCGAGGCGGCGGCCACGCCCGCCGCCGCCCCCGCGCGTAGAAAGTCACGCCTTCTCATCTTGTTCATCGGTTCACTCCGAGTCTGAAAAGTTGTGGCAGAGCTCTTCGAAGAGAGGTCTATTCCTCCCGCAGCTTCAGAGTTTTGAGCACCCACTCGTCTGGGTCGAGGGCGACGGCCTGCGGCTTTGCTTTGAGATTGAAGTCGAAGGACTGCTCGCGCCCTGAGACCTCGACGACTTCGCGCCGCGTCCCGTCGCCGTTCTTGAATTCAAGGTCGAGCGGCATGCGGAAGAGGGTTCCCGCCTGCGTCTGCCTGACCTTGAGGGTGAGGCGTTTCGCGGTCTCGTCCCACTTCCAGGAGGCGTCGTAGGCGGGGAAGCCGGGCTCGTAAATCCACTGGCGGAAGAACCAGCCGAGCGGCTTGCCGTAGTGCAACTCCATCACGCGGCGGAAGTCTTCGGTCAGGGCGTTGCGGTCGCGGTAGGTGCGGTAGTAGTCGCGCACGCCCTCGAAGAACTTCTCGTCGCCGACGACCCTTCGGAGCATGTGCAGCACCCACGCGCCCTTTTGGTAGTTGTTCCGGTTGAGCAGCTTGAAGAGGTCTTTGACCGAGGGGTCGTAGACGGGGCGCGCGACCGCGTCGGCGTCCTTCAGATAGCGCTCACGATTGTCGAGCATCATCCGCACGAACCGGTCGCGGCCGTCGGCACGCTCGTAGAAGAGTGCGCCGAAGTAGGTGGCGAAGCCCTCGCTCAGCCAGAGGTGGTGCCAGTCAGACTCGGTCACGGAGTCGCCGAACCACTGGTGCGCGATCTCGTGCGCCACGGTGCCTTCGAGCTGCCCCGTGCCGTCGTAGGCGTTCTCGTCGAAGAAGATGTTCGAGGAGTTCTCCATCCCGCCGAAGCGCGTGGAGGACTCGACGAGCGCGAGCTTCTCATAAGGGTAGGGGCCGACGAGGGACGTATAGAATTCGAGGATGCGGAGCGCGCGGCCGTGGTCGGCGAGCCCGCGGTCGCGGTCTTTCGGGTAGAGATAGTGCCAGAGATTTGTCCCGTCGGAGGTGCCCGCGTTGACGACCGCGAACTCAGTCGCGCCGAAGACCATGCAGTAGACGGGGACGGGAATTGACTCGCGCCAGTGTGTGAGGCGTGTGCCGTCCTGCCGGCTCGTCGTCTCGATCAGCTCGCCGTTGGCGACCACGTCGTAGCGCGCGGGGGCGTTGATGTAGAAGTCCACGCGGGCCTTGTCTGAGGGGTGGTCAACGGAAGGGAACCAGTGGCGCGCGCGGTCGGGCCAGTTGTCTGCGAAGACCGTGCGGTCGCCGAACTTGTTCCGCTTGAAGTAGAGGCCGTCGGTGGGCGCGCCGTGGTATCTGACGGCGACTTTGAAGAGGTCGCCGGGTTGATAGATGTCGGCCAGCGTGACGCGGAGCCGCCCGCCGTCCCTCTTGAACTTCGCGACGCGGCCGTCCTCCGTCACCGCGTCAACCGTGAGGTCTGGAAAGTCGAGCGCGACCTCGCGGACGTTCTCGGCCCTGGCTGCGAAGACGATCTCCGTCTCGCCGTTTATCTCGTCTCCGGC
This sequence comes from Pyrinomonadaceae bacterium, assembly GCA_045807865.1. Taxonomy (GTDB): domain Bacteria; phylum Acidobacteriota; class Blastocatellia; order Pyrinomonadales; family Pyrinomonadaceae; genus QHXN01. Next base: position 9,755 of record JBJMGP010000032.1, on the reverse strand, counting down.
ATCGCCGATGTTCAGACTGATGCGGTACGTCTGCGCGTCGAGCCCGGGTTGTCGCGGGTAGTCGTCGCGCGCCTCTGCGCGGGCGCCGAGGCAGAGGAGCAGCGGCAGCGCCAGCAGAGATTTGAAATTGGAAATTTCAGACCTGAGATTCAAGGTTCCATCCGCTACTGCTCGCTCACGCCTTTCAGCCTAAGTTGCTCCGGCGCCTGCGCGCGAACGAGGGGCGCGGAAAAGAGAGCAACCGCCGGCACGGCGAGGGCAATCAAAGGTTGGTTCACAACTCTCTCCAAATTTAAGGTCGGGTTGTATCGTTCGGAAGTAGGTCGAAGTGCGTGCCGGGGTAAGTTAACACAACGTGCGCGCGCGGCGTCTATTTTTTGGGCGCCGTTTCGCCGTGGTATCATCCGAGACGCTCTCCCGATAACCGTCGAATAAAGTTGAAGGAGACGCACATGCTTTCACGTCGCAAGCTTTTCATCCTGGTTTTTGTCATCGCCTGCGCGACGGCCCAGACGACCCTCGCCAAGACGACCATCAACAAGATCAACGGCGACCCCAGTCGCTACTACGACAAGAAGGTCACCATCGAGGGAACCGTGACCGACAGCTACGGCGTGCTCGGCGAGGGCGCTTACGAGCTGGACGACGGCACGGGGCGCATCTGGGTCATTGCCGAGCGCGCCGTGCCCGCGCGCGGCTCGCGCGTCGAGGCGAAGGGGCGCATCATCACAGGCTTCGTCTACCGCGGCCGGAACCTCGCAGCGGCGTTGAGGGAGTCGGGGCGTAAGGCGAAAGACAACCACTGAGGGCCCGCGCTCGAATGGCCGCGCCACACAGATCATGCAGCTAGCCCGCGGCCTCGACGAACAGTTCGCGCGCCTGCACGGGCGCTCCGTGGCGCTCGTGCGGGCCGTGCCGGCCGACCGACTCTACTGGCAGCCGGAGCGTGAAGCGGGCGCGCGCACCTTCCCCGTCTACTCCTGCGGCGAGCACCTCCTGCGCTCGGCCGCCGCCGTCGAGCAGACCTTCGGCGGCATCACCGTCAACCTCTGGGACGACCCCTTCGAGTGGACTCTGCCCGAGGCGCTGCCCACGCCCGACGACGTGGCGCGCTACCTCGAAGAGGCGGAGGCCACGCGCCGCCGCGCCTTCGAGTTCCTGCGCTCGGACGAAGACCTCTCGAAAGAGATAGCGGCGCCCTCGGGCGAGATGCGCACGCTCTTCTCGCTCGCGGTCGAGACGCTCGCGCGCGCCGCGCACCACCAGGGGCGCGCCTACGCGACGCTGCGTCTCTTCTCCGACGCCAGACTGCCCCGCCTGTAAGCCGTCGGGGGGCGGTTGCGCGTGAACTTCGCCCGTGGGATAGTCGTAAGGGAAGCCGGGGCTTGAACCTCATCCCCCGGAAGAAAGGTTGAGAGAGATAGATGTACTGTCCACAGTGCGGCCAGCAGCAGGTCTCTGACGCCACGCGCTTCTGCTCGCGCTGCGGCTTACAGTTGGAGTTGGTCTCGGGGCTGCTCGCCACGGGCGGTCGCGCCGTCGCCCCCGAGCCCTTCTCCGAGACCGTGCCGGCCCCGCCTTCGCCGAAGAGGAAGGGCGTGCAGCTCGGCGGCAAGCTGATGCTCTCGGGCATCTTCCTCATCCCGATCCTGGCGGCCATGGCCGAGATATTCCACTTGCAGGACGAGATTGCGCTCGGCGGCGTCATGATCCTCGTCGCGGGCCTCTTCCGACTCCTCTACGCGGTACTGTTTGAAGACGGCCCCTACCGCAGGCAGCTCCAGCGGCCGACGGCCTACGTCCCACAGTCGCAGTTCGCGCCGCCGCAGGCGGTCTCGGCCCTGCCGCCGCCGCAGGCGCAGCCGGCGCAAACGTACGTCCCGCCGCGCCCCGAAACGGCCGAGCTGTCCTACCGGCCGAGCGTGACCGAAGGCACGACGCGACTCCTCGAACGTGAGCGCGACGAGAAGACGCGCTGAACCTTTTCCGAATCTACAGGAGTCGAAGATGTTCTGCCCCAACTGCGGCCAGCGACAGGTCTCGAACGAGGCGCGCTTCTGCCCCGCCTGCGGCTTCTCGCTCGAAGTCGTAGGTGAGCTGATGACGAGCGGCGGGCGCATGCGCTTGCGCCCGCCGCAGGGAGGCACGCAGGAGCTTTCGCCGCGGCAGAAGGGCATCCGGCAGGGGGCGATGTTGATGCTCCTCACGCTGCTCGCCGTGCCGCTCCTCGCGATCTTCGGCGTCGCGATGCTCGACCTCCCCGGCGAGATCGTCGCGCTCGCGGCAGTCGGTCTGCCCGTCGGCGGCTTCCTCCGCATCATGTACGCCCTCCTCTTCGAGAGTAACGCGCCGGCCCTCCCCGCGGCCCCGCAGCCCTCTTACATGCCGCCGCCCGCCATCCCGAACTACCTCGGCACACCGCCGCCGCAGCACTCCCACACGCTGCCGCCGCGTCAGGGCACGCCCATCCCCGCACCCCCGCGCCCGCAGCGCTACAACACGGGCGAGCTGGTCGAGCCCCCGCGCGCAAGCGTCACAGAGCACACCACGCGCCTGCTCGACAAGCAGCCTGATGAGTCCCAGCGCCAGTAAAGACCCGCGTGTCGGCGACGCCGAATGTTCACTCGCCGCACGCCTGCGCGAACGCATACGCAGGTCTGGGCCTTTGACGTTCCGCGAGTGGATGAGTGCGGCGCTCTACGACGAGCCGGAGGGCTACTACCAGAGGCAGGGCGCAGAGCGCTGGGGGCGCGCGGGCGACTACCGCACGGCGCCGGAGCGCAGCGCGCTCTTCGCCGCGACCTTCGCCCGATACTTCACACAACTTTATGACGAGCTGAGCCGGCCGCGCGTCCTCCACCTGGTTGAAGCGGGAGGCGGCGCAGGCCGTTTCGCGTACGGCGTGCTGAAGACCCTGCGGCGTGATGCGCCGCACGTCTACGAATCTCTCCGCTACGTCTTCAACGAAGCCGGGGCCGACTCGCGCCGCCGCGCCGCCGAACTGCTCGCGCCCTTCGCCGAACGCATCGAGTTCCAGAGTCTTTCCGAGATGGCCGACAGGCTCGACTACGCCATCCTCTTCTCGAACGAACTGCTCGACGCCCTCCCCGTGCATCGCGTGACGTGGCGGGACGGGCGCCTCCTTGAATCGTTCGTCGGGCTGGACGACGTTGACGACTTCGTCTTCGTCGAAGGCGAGCCCACGACGCCGCGCCTCGCCGAATACTTTGAGCGGCAGGGCCTGGCGCTCGAAGAGGGGCAGGTGGCCGAGGTCAATCTCGAAGTGGGCGGCTGGCTCGCGCGCGCGGCCGAGGTCGTCGGCCAAGGCTTCCTCGTCACGGTCGATTACGGCGACGAGGCCCACGCGCTCTACGGCGCGCCGCACAGGCGCGCGGGAACACTCCGCGCCTTTCGCGGGCACGAGTTTGTGGCAGACGTTCTGCGCGACCCGGGTGGACAGGACTTGACGACGACGGTCAACTGGACGCAGGTCGTCGCCGAGGGCGAACGCGTCGGCTGGCGGGCGCGCTCGCTCGAACGGCTCGACGCCTTCCTCCTCCGCGCGGGGCTCGTAGAACAGTTGGAGCTTGAGAGCGCACGCGCCGCGTCCGAAGCGGCGGTCGCGGCCCTCCGCCTCGACGCGCGCGAGATGATTCTCCCCGGCGGCATGGCCTCACACTTCCAGGTGCTCGTGCAGCACAGAGGGTAGAGACAGACGCCTTTCGTCCTGATAAACTCACCGCGCTCGACCCTCAGCTCGTAACACCAAGCACCGCAGGAGACTTCGATGAAAAGGACTCTCGCGCTCTCCGTCTTTCTGGTCATCAACCTTGTCATCTCGCCGCTCGCCATCGTCTGCCGCGCGCAGACGACGCCGTTCCTGTCCGACGAAGAGATTCGGATGCTCTCGAACGAAATCTCGGGCGACCGCGCCTTCGAGCACATCCGCTGGCTCTCGCACTGGCACCGCGACTCGGGCATGGAGGGCTTCTTCAAGGCGCGCGACTACGTGATGCAGGCCGCGCGCGAGGCCGGCGTGGACGAGGTGCGCTTCATCGACCAGCCGCTCGAAGGGCCGAACTACACGGCCCGCACGGCCGAGCTGTGGATGACGGAGCCGGTCGAGCTGAAGCTCGCGGACATCGGCGAGCAGGCCGTCTACCTCGCCGACATGAGCCGCGACGCGGACGTGACGGCCGAGCTGGTGGACATCGGCGACGGCACCGAGGACGCGCTGAAGGGCCTGGACGTGAAGGGCAAGATCGTGCTGACGAGCGGGCCGCCGCAGCGCGCCGTGGACACGGCAGTGGCCAAGCGCGGCGCGGTCGGCGTCGTCACCTACCAGACCTCCGAGAACAAGAGCCCGATGGACTACCCCGACCAGATCGCCTGGTCGCGCATCAGCGCGGAGCCGCCCGCGGGTACGAAGGGCACCTTCGCCTTCGTGCTCCCGCCGCGCAAGGGCGACACGCTGCGGCGCATCCTGCACACGGAGGGCGTGCAGGACTTCTTCGCCACGGGTAAGCCCGCGCGCGGCGGCCGCGTCCGCCTGCACGCGATAGTTGACACGGAGATGGGCGAAGCGCCCGGCAAGACGGGCTTCGTCGAGGCCATCATCCGCGGCACGCGCCCCGACACGCAGCAGATCGTGCTGACCGCGCACCTACAGGAAGAGAAGTCGTCCGCGAACGACGACGGGAGCGGCTGCGCCAACCTGTTGGAGCTGGCCCGCACCTTCAGCAAGCTCATCAAGGAAGGGAAGATGAAGCGGCCGCAGCGCGACCTGCGCTTCTGGTGGACGGACGAAATCTTCTCCGAGTACCAGCTCTTCCGCGAGCACCCCGAGGAGATCAAGAAGATTCTGGCGAACGTCCACCAGGACATGACGGGCGCGAACCTCTCGATGGGGAGCCGCGTCCAGCACCTCATCTTCGCGCCCCACTCGCGCACCTCCTACCTCGACGCCATCTTCGAGAGCGTCGGCACCTTTCTCATCAACACCAACAACGGCTTCCTCGCCGCGAGTCGGCAGGGGGGACTGCCCAGACCCTTCACCCGCCCGCTCTACTCGACGCGCGGGACGCGGCAGGGCTATAACGCGCGCTTCGTGCCGCACTTCGGCTCGTCCGACCACCTCGTCTTCCTCGAAGGCGCCGTCGGCATTCCGGCCGTCGCGCTCATCAACTGGGACGACCCCTACATACACTCTTCCGACGACGACCTCTACCAGATCGACCAGACGCAGCTGCGCCGCAACAACTTCCTCATTGGCGCGCTCGCCTACTTCCTCTCGAAGGCCGACGAGAAGGATGTTCCCTTACTCGTGGCCGAGACGTACGCGCAGGGGTCGAGGCGGCTCGCCAACGACATGCGCGTCGCAATGGAGCTGCTCGTCGCGGAGCGTGGCAAGGGGGACGGCGGCTGGAAGCTGGCGAGCACCGTCGTCGAGCAGGGCGTCCTGCGCGAGGCGCGCGCGCTCGAATCGATCCGCGTCTTCGCAACCGGCAACAACACCGGTACCCCTATCGACGAGATGAAGGCGCTGCTGGTCTCCAACAACGCCCCGCTGGGCGAGCTGACGCGGTTCTACAATCAGCTCAACGGGGTGAACCCGCCGCGGCCCGCGCCCCTCGACGACGCCGAGCGCGCGGCGAGCAGGAAGGTGCCGGCGAACGTCGCCTCGCTCGACACGTATCTGACCAGACGCGGGAAGGTTCCGGGCTCGGCCGGCGGGGCGCTGCACGGTCTGATGCGGACGGAGGTCTATAACTTCGTGGACGGCCGGCGCTCCTACTACGACATCTACAAGGCCGTCTACGCAGAGTCGGCCGCGGCCGGGAGTTGGTACTACGGGACGGTCACGCTCGAAGACGTGGTGCGTCTGCTCGACGCGGCGATGGCGGCCGGGGCTTTGACTCTGAAATAGCCGGCGCCGCGCGCAAATGCAGGCAGAGTCAGGCGGTTAAAGGGTTGAAACCGTACAGGCACTTCCGGCCTTGGGGCACCGCTTGCACAAGTTAAATCTTGCAGTAGAATAACTTCAGCGGAGCCACCCTCGAACATGCGGCTTGAAGGAACGGTGCTTGCTATAAGCCCGCCTGCATCCCGTCGCGCCATTCGTGTGCTTCGTGCGCGGGTTGAGGTGGCCGTCGGGACGTTTGAGCGACGAATCTTTGTCGGGTAGTTTTCGGCGCGCTTTTGGCTATCGCACAAGTGACTGCGTGCATCTCAAAGGAAAGTTTTTAGCTTTAACATTTCAACGCGGACGGGCGCGGCGTAGCTTTGCAGAAGGAGTTCCAACGCGCTGAGACGAATGAACAGGTCAACCAACACACAGTCCTTAGACGGCGAGCGCCCCGACGGGCCAAACACGCGAGCCTGGAAGGCGCAGGCCGAGTCGCTGCCCCTCTTCAACCGCGAGTTCAGCCAGATTGAGTTCTACCGGCGCGTCCTCGAAGAGGCGCTCGACCCGACGCAGCCGCTCCTCGAACGTCTGAAGTTCCTCTCCATCTTCTCCGAGAACCTGGACGAGTTCTTCATGATCCGCGTTTCGGGCTTGCAGGAGACCCTGGGCCAGGTGGAGGAGCCTTCGCCCGACGGGCTGAAGCAGCTCGAACAGTTGAAGGAGATACGCGCGCGTCTGCTCCCGCTCTTTGCCGAGCAGGCGCGCTGCCTGCGCGAAGAGGTTTTGCCGGGGCTGGCCGGGCACGGCATCCTCGTCGTCCAGTACAGCACGCTCTCGCTCCCCGAGCGGCAGCACCTCCGCGAGTTCTACAAGCGGCAGGTGCACCCCGTGCTCACGCCGCAGGCCGTCGACCAGGGCCACCCGTTCCCTTACATCTCGAACCAGAGCTTGAACCTCGCGCTGACGGTCGAGCCGCTGCCCGAGCACGGCATCACGCGCTCGCTGACGGGCAAAGTGGAGCCCCGCTTCGCACGCATCAAGGTGCCCTCGATTGTGCCCCGCCTGGTGCCGGTAGACGACTCGAACTCGAAGTTCGTTCTCCTCGAAGACCTGATCGCGGCCAACCTCGAAGCACTCTTCCCGCGGATGCATGTCAAGGATTGCTACGCCTTCCGCGTCACGCGCGACGCGGACGTGGACGTGCGCGAGGAGGAGGCGAACGACCTCCTCAGCATGATGGAGAAGACTCTGCGCAAGCGTCGCTTCGGCACGGCCGTCCGCCTGGAGGTGGACGCGCGGATGCCGGCCTCGCTCCGCGAAAAGATCATGAGCGAGCTTGAGCTTGAGCCCGACGACGTGTACGAGATCGACGGCCCGCTCAACGTCCGCGACCTGATGCAGCTCTACAAGTTCGACCGGCCGGAGCTGAAGGATGCGCCCCTCAAGCAGCGTTCCTCGAAGGCGCTCAAAGGCGCCGAAGACTACTTCGCGGTCATCCGCGCCCGCGACGTGCTGCTCCATCACCCTTACGAGTCCTTCGACGCCGTCACCGACTTCATCGACCGCGCGGCCAAAGACCCGGCGGTGGCCTCCATCAAAATCTGCCTCTACCGCACGGGGCAGAAGTCGCCCATCCCCGAGTCGCTCATCGAGGCCGCGCACCAGGGCAAGCAGGTGACGGCGCTCGTCGAACTCAAGGCGCGCTTCGACGAGGAGAACAACATCGAGTGGGCGAAGCGGCTCGAAGAGTCGGGCGTCCACGTCGTCTACGGCATCATCGGGCTCAAGACGCACTGCAAGGTCGCGCTCGTCGTCCGGCAGGAGGCGGGGGGACTGCGCCGCTACGTGCACGTCGCGACCGGGAACTACAACCCCGTCACCTCGAACTTCTACACAGACCTCGGGCTGCTCACGGCCGACGAAGAGATCGGGGCCGACGCCACCGACCTCTTCAACTTCCTGACCGGCTTCTCGCGGCAGAAGGAGTACAGGAAGCTGCTCGTCTCGCCGGCCGTGCTGCGGGAGAAGACCCTCGGGTTCATCCGCCGCGAGGCCGAGCACGCGCGCGCGGGCCGTCCGGCGCGCATCGTCGTCAAGATCAACCGCCTGGCCGACACGCGCGTCATCGCGGCGCTCTACGAGGCTTCGCAGGCCGGCGTCCCCATCGACCTCATCGTGCGCGGCATCTGCATGCTCAAGCCGGGCGTGCCCGGCCTCTCCGAGACGATCAGCGTGCGCAGCGTCGTCGGCCGCTTCCTCGAACACAGCCGCGCCTACTACTTCGCCAACGGCGGCGAGGAGGAACTCTACACCGGCAGCGCCGACTGGATGCTGCGCAACTTCGACCGCCGCGTCGAGACCATCGCCCCCGTCCAGGACGAGCGTTTGAAGAAGTATCTGAAGGAGGTGCTGCTCGCCGCGTACCTGCGCGACAACGTGAAGGCGCGCGTGCTCGGCCCCGATGGCCGCTACCGCCCCGTCCCCCTGGAAGAGGGAGCCGAACGCTTCAACAGTCAACTCTTTTTCATCGACGCCCCCACACCTGAATGAAAGTCTACATGTATTTAGAGGAGTGTCGAATATGTCGAACAAGGGATTCCGCACATTTATCTTAACGTGGGCGTCGGTCGTTCTGGCCCTCACGGCGTGCGCCCCGGCCTCGGGGCAGGGCGATTCGAAGCAGGAGAAGCAGGAGAAGCAGGCGGAGAAGAAGGAGGCGATGGCGCAGGGCACGCCCGTCTTCTGGCAGGAGCCGACCGACATCTCGTCGCGCAACCTTCTGCTCGGCCCGGGCGGCGAGGAGATGAAGCCCGACCTCAAGCAGATCATCTGGGAGGAGTCCGTGCCCGAGGGAGGCTACTCGGTGAAGTGGCGCGTGCGCGACGCCTCGGGCAAGCACTGGGTCGTCAAACTGGGCAACGAGGCGCAGCCCGAGACGGTCGCCACGCGCTTGGTCTGGGCCGCCGGCTACCCGACCGAGGTCAACTACCTCCTGCCCTGCGTGCAGATCACGAACGCGCCGAAGCCGCCCTCCAACAAGAGCATCAAGCGCTGCGAGGGCAAGGGCTTCGCCAACGTCCGCTTCGAGGCGCGCCCCGAGAACTACAAGCGGCTCGAAGAGTGGAGCTGGAACAAGAACCCGTTCGCGGGGACGAAGGAGTTCGCCGGCTTCGTCGTGCTGATGGGGCTTTTGAACAACTGGGATCTGAAGGACACGAACAACAAGATCGTCTACGTGCCCGGCGACAACGGCGGCCAGTTGCGCTACATCGTCAGCGACCTCGGCGCGACCTTCGGCAAGACCGGCGGGCCGATCTCGCACAGCCGGAACGAGCCCGAGAAGTACATCAAGACCGGCTTCCTCGACAAGGTCGAGGGTGACCACGTCCGCTTCGACTACCACGGGAAGAACGGCGGCCTCTTCGACGCCGTCACCATCGAGCAGGCGAGGTGGATCGGCGACATCCTCTCGCAGCTGAGCGAAGAGCAGGTCAAGGACGCCTTCCGCGCGGCCAATTACAGCCCCGGGGAGGTCGAAGGGCTCGCGCAGGAGGTCATGGGCCGCATCAACGCCCTGCACAGCCTGCCCGCCCCGACCACGGCCAGCACGCCCGTCCCGTAAGCAGCGTGAGGCGAATTACCAGTCGGACATTGCCGCCTGTAGGCGATGTCCGACTGGCGTGTACATCAACCTTCGGAGTGTTCCGTGTCTGACAGACCCCCCGCCCGCCTCGCGCTTATCATTCTCCTGTTAGCCGCTGCACCATTCTGCATCGCGCTGCAGCCGCCCGCGGGCGTGGTGCTGGAGCCCGTCAAGGTATATTCGGTGGAGGTGCGCCTGCCGGTCGTC
>JBJMGP010000031.1:0-20924 GCA_045807865.1 Pyrinomonadaceae bacterium | reverse complement strand
GACGCCGCGCGCGGATGGACCGCCGTGCCGCGGTGCCGCTCGACGAGCAGGTGCGGCACCCCGTGGACGGCGAGGAGCACCGATGTCGACAACCCGACGAGGCTGCCTCCCACGACGAGGACCGGGACATGGCGATCGGGCACGGTCAGCGCCCGCGCCCCGACGAGGTGCTGTCGCCCCGGTGGAAGCGGATCCCGCTGTCGAACTTCGCAGGGTTGTCCAGGCCCGCATCAGGGTCGACGCCGACGCCGAGGCGGTCGACCAGTTCGCCACCGAGCCAGCCCGTCGCGCCCGCGAGCAGGAAGGCGACGAAGCCCGCGACCAGCGCGGCGGTCGTCGGCCGGTGCGCCGCGGTCGGCGCGTTGTAGCGCACCCACAGGCTCAGCGCGAACAGCACCAGCACGAAGACGTTGCCCACGCCGTGCAGCAGCCCCACCGACTTCGCGCGCGTCCCCGAGGGGATGGCGAGGTAGTCGATGAGGCCGAAGGGCGCGGCGACGAGCCCGCCGACGATGCCCGCCGCGATCATCCAGAAGGCGACCGTCGAGAGCGTGTCGGCGGTCGAAGGGTTCGACACGAACAGGTAGACGATGTCGAAGATGACCGCGGTGGCGAGCAGCCCGAACGGGAACGGAATCAGCATCTGGTGGATGGGGTGCCCGAGGGCCTTGGCTCTACTCTCCATGTTCTTACTCCTCCTTGTTTCCTCGAACCTAGCGCAAGGGTTTGTCCGCGAGTTGGCGTAAATCTCAAGGAGCCGTCGCGGCGCCTCGGCGCACCGGTGCCCCTCACGTTGGGTCTATGGAATGTTCGGGGGAATCGTCCGGCTTAAAGATACTTCCGCGGCCGCGGGCTGTAAAGCGTTTTCCTCCAAACCCCGCCCGCCCGAAAGTTGTTATACTCGCCGCCGAAGCTATTCCATCCAGACAGACGAGGGGGCGGCGGATGAGCAGGAGACGGGCGGACGCCGTGGGGCCGGAGAGCAAGGAAGCGCTGCAACAACAGTTGGAGGATGCGCGCGGGTCGATCAGCGAGACGGTCGCCGAGATCAAGTCGGTCGTCACGCACCAGTACGAGGAGGTGCGCGAGACGGTCGAGAGCGTCAAGGAGGGCGTCGGCGAGGTGCTCGACTGGCGCACGGAGTTCGAGCGCAACCCTCTGGTCTGGGGTGCCGGCGCCGTCTCCGTCGGCATCCTCGTCGGCTTCGGCATCGCGCGCGCCTTCGACGACCGTGAGGAGCCGCGCCCGCGCGGCCGCCGCAAGACCGTCACCACCGGCGAGCACGTCGTCGCCGAACTCTCCGGCTTCGCCGAGGTCGTGCTGCCGACCATCTCCGCGAAGGTCAAAGAACTCTTCGGCCTCGACCTCGACGCCTACCTCCGCGCCGCCCACGCCGAGCGCCCCGCGCCCAAGCGTCTCGCGAAGAAGGGCGCGCGAAAGGGCGCCGCCAAAAAAGGCGCGGCCAAGAAAGGCGCGACCAAGAAAGGTGCGGCCAGGAAACGAAAGAGTTGATGAGCCGACTCTTCCCTTACGGAACTGAGAAGTGTACAAAGGTGCCCGGTTCAAGACGGAGCAAAAGCCCTGTGCGATGTCCGCTGCCCGGTTATCAATGGGACGCAGTAACCAATTTCATTGAAGGAAGGACGGGACGGACATGACATCTGAAGAGATGGAGCGCTTGATGCAGTTCATCCTCGAACATCAGGCGCAGTCTACCGTTGATATGGACCAGGCTAGGGAGCGCATGGCTGAGGCCGAAGCGAAGGCCGAGGAGCGAAGGGCGGAATCCGACGCGCGCATCGCCCGGATAGAAGGGATTCAGGAGAACACCGCGCGGCAGATTGAGCACTTGGGCAACGCCCTCGTCACACTCACGGAGGCGCACGAGCAGACGCGGGAAGCGCTCAGTGAACTCGCCGAGTCGCATGAGCGGACGCAGGAATCACTCAGGGAACTTGCCGCGTCGCAGAGGCATAGCGACCGGAGGCTCGACGCGCTGATTGACATCGTGCGGGGCGACCGCGACCCGGAGCAATAGTCGCGGAGTTCGCACGCGAATTATTTGATACCTCTCCGCCCGGGGTGTATTGTTTCGGCGTCGCCGCGCGTGCGGCGGAGCGCCACGACAATCCGAATGCTTGAAAGTCCTCGCCTTCTGCGGCTCTCGCTGCCGCGGCGCGGCACTTGCTTCCCTTCTAGTGCGTCTTCAGGACGGATGTAAAAACGGTACGCGCGTCTTCGACCCAGAGGGGCGCGGGCGCGTATGACAGACCCTTTACTGTCGGAGGAGGAAGAGATGTTTGCGATTATCGGTTGGATCGTCTTCGGCCTGATCGCGGGGATTATCGCGAAGGCCATCATGCCCGGGCGCGACCCGGGCGGCGCCATCGTCACCATCCTGCTCGGCATCGCCGGCTCCATCGTCGGCGGCTTCATCGGGCGCGCGCTCTTCTACAGCAGCGACAGCACGCCCGGCATGATCATGAGCATGGTCTTCGCCGTCATCGGCGCCATCGTCCTGCTGGTCGGCTACCGCCTGATCCGCGGCCAAAGCCTGAGAACCTAACGGCGTAAACCGTAAACCGTGAGCCGTGACCGGAGGAAGAACCCGTCTTCCTCCGGTCACGGCTCACGGTTTACGGTTCAGGTTCTTTTAACTGCCGAACCGCTGTTTGTACTCGGTCGAGTCGATGAACGCCTTGACCATCTCGGCGTGCTGGAAGTTGCCGCCGAACTGTTCGAGCTTGGCGAGCCAGAAGTTGAAGCCGTCCTGGTCGGGGTCGCGCCTGAGATAGCCGAAGTACTGCATCAGCACGAAGGCCGGGTTGAACTCCCGCTTCACGAACTCCGGCTGCTCGGCCACGCGGCGGACAACGCCCGCCCGCGTCTCCCTCCCCTCATTCAAAGCACGCACCAGCTCCGCGCCCTCCGCCCCCGCCTCGACGCCCGCGTTCGCGTAGAGCCGCGCGACGAACTGCTCGTTCGAGAGAGAGTCGAAGGCGGCTTTGAACTGCGGGCGCGTGACCCACTGCTCGACGAAGGCGCGCTTGTTCGCCTCAAGCTGCTCCGCCCAGCCTTCCGCCCCGACGACGAGGTCGCGCCCCGCCGCCTGCGTGTCCGGCATGAACTCGACGAGCCCGGGCCGGCGCCCGTACGCAGACTTGTAGAGCCGCTCGACGAAGTACCCCGTCTGCTGGAATTCAATCGAGAGGAAGAAGGCCGCGCTGACGTTGACGCGCTTCACCTCCCGGCACTGCGCGTCCGCGCCGCACTCGTTCAACTGGTCGGCCCAGAACTTCAACCCCGGCGCGTCCGGCTCGCGGTTGAGGAAGTCGTGGTAGTGCTCGCGGACGAAGAAGGCCGTGTTGTCGGCCGGGTTCGAGGTCGCGTCGGCGTCGTCGTTGTCCAGGATCGTGACGACGGCGGCCGCGGCCTCGCCGAGCGCGCAGCCCGAGCCCGGGTTGGCGAGCGAGAGGTTGATCTGCTCGTCGCCCTCTGCCGCCCCGTCGTCGGTGACGAGCAGCCTGATGCGCTTGCTCGTCTCGCCCGCCGCGAAGCGGAGCGTGCCGCGCGCCAGAGTGTAGTCGGAGCGCTCGTCGGCCGAGAGGTCTGCCGTCCTGTAATCGACCGAAGCCTCGCGCGCCACGTCTCCCGTGCGGACGACCTCGACCTCACAGCTCCCCGCCCCCTCGTCCACGCGCACGTCCGTCAGGGCGAACTGCGCCTTTGCCAGAGTCGTACTGCTTGAACCGCCTGAGCCGCCTGAGCCGCTTGAGCCCGAGGAGGAGTTCAAAGGGCGCGAGAGCGAGAGCGAGTTCAGATACGCCTCCAGCGCGTCGATCTCTTCGGCCGAAAGCTGGGAGGTCTTGCCGTGCGTGTCTTTGATGACGCGCACGCCCGCGGCGGCGAGCTGCGGGTTGATCTGCCCGCCCGCGACGAGCGGCGCGAGGTTCGACGTGCCGAGCCGGTCGATCTGCGCGCGCCCGTTCTCGACGACCGTGGGGCTGTCGAGGCTCACCATGACCTGCCCGAAGCCGTCGCCGGCGAGCGCGCCCGTGCGGTCGGCGACGGTGACGGGCACCTCCGTGGGAAGGTTGTTCGCGCCGCGCCGCTGGTCGGCGCGCACCGTGCGGAAGTTGAAGCCGCGCTCGCCGGGTTTGAGGAGTGGCGAGTCGGGCGGGAGCAGAACCTCGCGGACGGTGTGCGCGAAGCCGTAGTGCAGGTAGCGCGGCACGGCGTCCCAGAAGGCGCGCAGGTGTTTGGTGTTGCGCGACGAGAAGTTCTGCGGCGTGCCCACGTCCTGCGGCGGGCCGAAGCGCGTGAAGAAGTAGTCGTTCTCGGGCCGGAAGAAAGGCCCCTCGCCGTCCACGGTCGATTCGCTGACGACGCCGGGCTCGTGGATGTTGAAGTCCTGGAAGGTGTCGTCCGGCACCCCGTTCGTCAACTTGTTGCCGTTGTGGTGGCACTCGGCGCAGCCCGCCCCGCCCTGCCCGACCGTCTTCGTGAAGATGTCTCTGCCCCGCTCGACCTTCAACGCTTCCGTCTCCGTCTCGGGGAACTGCCCGAGCGGCGAGGGCAGGCGCCTGACCTCGTTCGCGGACCAGAGGATTTGCAGGTAGGCCATGTCGTAGTAGCCGACCTTCTGCGCCTTGCCGTTGAGGTCGGGGCGGCCGATGGCCTTCGAGTTCTCCTCGGTCTTCCGGAGGACGAAATCTTCGCGCGCCTTGAAGCGGTCAACCGCGTTCGCCTGTGGGAAGAGCGGCGTCGGGTTACGCTCGCCCAGCAGCACCTCGCCGTTGCAGGCCGAGGCGTAGGCCATGAAGTCGTTGTTGAGCCCCTCGTACCACTCGGGCCAGTTGTCGGAGATGTCCTTGTTCTGCGGGCAGACCTTCGTGCCCCCGACGGCGTTGGCCGCGACGTTCCACTGGCAGCCGTCCTGCCTTCCGTCCCAGTGGCAGAAGCCGCAGGACTTCTGCCCGTCGTCCGAGTAGGCGGAAGAGAAGAACCAGCGCAGGCCGACCTCCTCGTCGGTCGCGAAGAGTTGCTGCCCGTGCCCGCCCGTCGTCGGGTCGGGCGTCGAGGGCGTGACGCCGACGGGGAGATAACCCTGCCTCGTTAAATTTCCGTTCGAGTCAACGTTCAGGAACGAAACGTCCTCGGTCTGGAAGTTGGCGACGTAGACCGTTCGGCCGTCCTGCGAGACTTCGACGCCCTGTGGCGTGACGCCGCCGGTGTACTGGACGCCGAGCGGCTGCAAGACCTGCGCGGGGTCGCCCGTCGAGAGGTCGATGCGGAACGCCTGCACCTGCTCGGAGTGCGCGTAGGTGACGAAGAGGAGGTTGCCGCGGACGAACAACTGCTCGGGGCCGCTGCCCCGTATGATCTTCTGCGCGCCGGTGTGGTCGCCGAGGTCTACGAACTGCCCGGGCGTGACGAGCTGCGACTGGTCGCGCCCCTCGTCCACGTAGCGGAAGACGAAGCGGTCGGTCTCCGTGTCGAAGATGTTCAACTCGCTCCCGATGTCGTCGAAGGTCGTCGCCTTCGTCGCGTCGGTCATGACCGGCGTGTAGCCGAGCGGCGCGCCCGAGTTCTTGATGGCCACGCCGTCGGCGCGCTTGGTCGGCAGGCCGTGGCCGGACTCGGGCTCGTTGAGCCGCGTGTTCGTCTCCTGCCCCGAGGCGATGCCCCAGCGGCCGGCGAGCTTCACGTCGGTCGCGAGCCCGCCGAGCGGCAACACCTTGACGAGGGTGTTGGCGTCGCCGTCGATGTTGATGGCGGCGATGGTGTGGCCCAGGGTGTTCGCGACGTAGAGCGTGCGGCCGTCGGCCGAGATGTCGAGGTCGCGCGGGTTGGTGCGTTCAAGCTGCGTGTTGCCCGTCGGGATCAACGCGATCTGCGTGAAGACGGGGCCGGGGTCGATGCGGAAGGCGCGGACGGCGTCCTTGTACCTGTCGGTGATGTAGAGGCGCGTGCCCGCCCGGTTGAAGACGAGCTTCTCACCGTAGAAGCCCGTCTCGAACTCGCCGACGACCGAATCGGTCGAGGCGTCGATGACGGAGGCGAAGTTGCCGTACTGGTTGAGCACGACGACGTAGGGGAACTGGCTGATGGAGCTATTTATCGGCGCGGCCTTGACGCCGATGGGGCGCAGGCCCCTCGACTCGCCCGCGGGGCGGAGGTCGATCCAGCGCGCGACCTGCCGGCTGTTGGTGTCCACGACCGCCACGCGCCAGTCGGGGTAGCCCTCGCGCCCGGGCAGGGTGACGTAGAGCTTCTTGCCGTCCTGCGACAGGGCGAGCGCGCGCGGCTGGCTGCGGAAGGGCTGCTCGCGGTGCGGCCAGTACTGGCTGCCGCTCTTCACCGCCGGGTTGTTCGGGTCGATGCGCGTGCCGGGGTCGGGGCGGCCGTCGATGTAGCTCGCGCCGTACATGATCTTGGTGAAACGTTCGAGCCCGGCGCGCGTGCCCGCGCTCTCGGCGCCGACGACGTGCTTGACGGGGTCGCTCGTCGGCCCCGTGATGATCTCGCCCTTCGAGTTGGTCTTGACGGCCGTCTCGAACAGGCGCAGCTCGAAGGGCGCCTCGGGCGCCGTCTCCAGCACTTTGCGCTGGAAGGCGGCGGAGAAGGTCTGGTTGGTGCGCGTGGCTTTCGTAGTGGAGGTGGCGAGCAGAAGCCACCCCGCGCCCGCGGCGAGGAAGGAGGCCGCGACGTAGAGTTTCAGTTTCCTACCCATGATTCGTTTGCTCCCCTTGTAGAGACGGCGACGAGGCCGCCGTCGGAGAAGCGGCCTTTTTGCGGAGATACCGGACAGTGCGGCGCGGGGCGGCGGAAATACAGGGTGGGGTAAAAAATTTTGTCCGACCAACAAAAGAGAGGCCGGTCATGGATGAATTAACACAGAGACACGGAGACACAGAGACACGGCTTGAAGAGGATTACTCAACCAGCTGTGTCTCTGTGTCTCCGTGTCTCTGTGTCGAACTCTCTCGCTAACCTCTGGCCCCTCAGAAGAGGAGCTTGAGGGCGAACTGTATCTGGCGCGAGGAGCCGGAGTCGCCCGTGGCGAAGCGCGTGTTGGTGATGAGGCCGAAGGTGGCGCTGCCGACCTGCGCGGTGCGGCCGGGCTGGCCGAGGTTGGCGTGGTTGAAGAGGTCGAAGAACTCCGCGCGGAACTGGACGCGCACCGCCTCGGTCAGGTTCGTGTTCTTGATGACCGAGAAGTCCATGTTGTTGAAGCCCGGGCCGATGATGACGTTCCGGCCGAGGCTCCCGAAGTGGTAGACGTTCTGCCCGCCGGCGAAGGCGACCGGCAGCGCGAAGGCCGCGCCCGCGGGGCACGCGCCGCCGCGCGGGTCGCAGACCGCGCTGTTGAACCACTGGTTGATGGTGCCGTTGACCTGGACGGGGCCGACGAGGTCCGGGCGAACCGTGCCGAGTCCGGTGAAGGTGGCGACGCCGGCCCCGGCCCCGATGCCTGTGCCGGGGATGGCCACGGGGTTGCCGGCGAGGATGTTGACGGGGTTGCCGCTCTGCACCTGGTAGACGGTGCCGAGCTGCCAGCCCTCGACGAGCTGGTTGCCCTTCCAGGGCAGCTCGTAGAGTCCGCTGATGACGAAGCGGTGGCGCGCGTCGTAGTCGGAGAGCCCGCGGTCGCCCCTCAGGTTGTAGCTGTCCTGCACGACGACGCCCTGCGAGTTGAGCGAGTTGTAGTCGATGGACTTCGACCAGGTGTAGGAGGTGTTGAACTGGAGGTGGCGTGCCATCCGCTTGTCGGCCGTCAGCCACATGGCGTTGTAGCTCGAATTCCCGCTGCTCTCGATCTGCGTGATGTTGCCGAGGGCGGTGCCGGGCAGGATGGGGCTCGCAGCCGACAGGCGCGGGAAGGGGCGGACGCCATTGACGAACTGATTCAAATTGCGCGAGATGCGCAGGTGCGTCCCCTTCGAGCCGAAGTAGCCGATCATCACGCCGAGCGTGGGCGTGACGGCGCGCTGGACGTTCAGGTTCCAGGACTGGACGTAGGCGTTGTGGAAGTCGTGGTCGATGGTGTTCGGGGCGAGGCCCGCGGAGGCGGCCGTCGCCGCCGCGTTCGAGAGCCGGATGTTGCCGGCGAAGGTCAGCGGCGTGGCGAGCGGCGGGTTGGCCGTCGGCCCCGTGACGCTGTTCGTGACGGGCTGGTCAACCAGGATGGCGTAGGCGGTACGCACGCTCGTCTTACCGTCGCCGAACGGGTCCCAGGCGAGGCCGAGGCGCGGCTGGATGTTCTGCGCGTTCTGCCGGTAGACGTTGTCGATCCCCTGCCCGACGCGGACGAGCGAGGCGGTGTGGGGGTCGAAGACGACGAAGCGGTCGAAGCGCTCGGTGGGCGTCATGTTCCAGTCGTAGCGCAGGCCCAGCTCCAACGTCAGGTTCGGGCGCGCCTTGTAGTTGTCCTGCACGAAGAAGCCGAGCGCGCCGGTGCCGATGGAGCTGCCGCGGTCGCCGAGCGTGATGTTGAAGGCGTTGCCCAGACCGGTCTGGAAGGCCGCGACGCTGCCGAAGGCGAAGGTGCCCGGGTCGAGCGTGAAGTTGTTGTTGTAGAAGCGGCGGAACTCGCCGCCGAACTTGAAGGAGTGGTTGCCGCGCAGGTAGTTCAGCGTGTCGGAGACGACGAACATCGTGTCCGCGCGCCCCTGCGGGAAGTTCGAGGGGCCGCCGATGTTGACGCCGGTGCCGCCGATGGTGGTCTGCGGCAGCCCGATGTCCTGGCTGTGGCCGACGTTGATGCCGAACGCGGTCGGGTTCAGCAGCGCGTTCGGCGTGAAGGTGATGTTGATGCGGTTGAAGCCGAAGCGCGCCTCGTTGACGAGCGTCGGGCCGAAGGTGTGCGTCTCGTTGAGGGTGAAGATCTGCCGGCGCGACTGGCGCGTGTCGCCGAAGCCGGGGACGCTGTTGTTCTGGAGGTTCGGCTCGCCGCGCAGGTCGCGCTGGAAGGCGTAGTAGCCGTGGACGCGGTCGTCGTTCGTAAGGTTGTAGCTCACGTCGCCCGTCCACTGGTCGATGTTGACGGGCGCCGTGCCCGAGCCGATGAAGCGGTTCGTCCCGGAGTTCGGCAGCGGGATGAAGTCGAGCAGGCCGCGCGAGATGGGGTCGGTGACGCCCGCGCGCTGCGTCGCGTCGAGGACGACCGTGTTGAAGGTCAGGCCCTGCCTCTGGCGCAGACCCTCGTACGAGAAGAAGAAGAACGCCTTGTCCTTCTTGATGCGGCCGCCGAGGTTGCCGCCGAACTGGTTGCGCTTGAAGGGCGGCGGGTGCGGCAGCGTCGAGCTGAAGAGGTTGCGTGCGTCGAGCGCGTCGTTGCGGAGGAACTCGAAGAGCTCGCCGTGCCAGTCGTTCGTGCCCGAGCGCGTGGCGATGTTGACGACCGCGCCGGAGTTGCGGCCGTACTCCGCCGAGAAGGTCGAGTTGTCGGCCTTGAACTCGGAGACGGTGTTGATCGACGGCTGGAAGGTGATCTGGTTCTGCACCATGTCGTTGAGGTTGACGCCGTTGATCTGGAAGTTGACGGTGTCCTCGCGGTTGCCGGCGGTGTTGAAGGCGAACGAGCCCTGGCCGCGCAGGGGCGCCGTCAGGAAGCCGTTCTGCGGCGGCGCGACCGAGCCGGGGAGGAGCAGGCCGAGGTCTACGAAGTGTCGGCCGTTGAGGGGAATCTCCTGTACGGTGCGCTGATTGATGACGGTGCCGACCGAGGTGGTCGCCGTCTCGATGACGGGCGCGTCGGAGACGACCGTCACCGTCTGCGAGACGCTGCCGATGGTCAACTGGAAGTTCTGCACGACGGTGCGCGCGACCTCCAGAGAGACGCTGCTGACGACGTGCGTCTGGAACCCCTGGGCCTGCACCTCGATGCCGTAGGTGCCCGGCTGGAGCGAGGCGAACTGGTAGCCGCCCGCCTCGTCGGTCTGCGCGGTGCGCTCAAGGCCGGTCTCGCGGTTGCGCACGGTGACCCTGGCGCCGCCCAAGACCGCGCCCTGCGGGTCGGTCACGGTGCCCTGGAGGGTCGCCGTGGACTGCGCCAGAGCGTTCGCGCCGAAGACGAGGCAGAAGGCCGCGGCGAGTAGCGTGCTCAGAAGGCGGGAGCTGCTTTTCCTCTCGAACATGGTGTGACTCTCCTTGTGACTGGTGGGGAGACGACCTGGTCTCATCCGGCCGTCGCGACGGACTCCTGAATGTCGTCGGCGTGCGTAGCGCGCGCGGCCGGCGAAGCAACGTGCGACCCTTCGGCTCTCGCGCCGCGAGGTGGGCGCGTCAAACAAGGGACTTGTGCGGGATAAGGATTCGGTCCGACTGCTCAGCGCGAATCCGGGGCTTGCGAATCGAAGACGCAACGTTGGTGCCAACTGCGCGCGCGCCGAACTTCCGCGCAAACCGCGGGGCCGCGACGCGCGGGACGCCCGGCGCCCTCCAAATTTCCGTTACGCATACGAAATTTTGAACCCCGCGCGGCCGACAAAATGATTGCGCGAGCCGAAGTGTCGGTGCTAAGTTCTAGCCAAACTTTCCGAACAGCAGAAGAGGCCACGCTTTGAAGTGGACGAGGCGATTCCGGAAGACGCGCGCGGCCGTAAGAAATAAGGGGGAAGAGATGGAGAGCGATTCGGGGCGGACGACTTCCGTCTGGATGGCGACGGGCGACGTGCCCGTGTTCGGGCCTCTGGTCGGGGACGCGAGCGCGGACGTCTGCGTCGTGGGCGCGGGCATCGCGGGATTGACCGTGGCCTATCTGCTGGCGCGCGAGGGGCGTTCGGTCGTCGTGTTGGACGACGGCCCGGTGGCCGGCGGCGAGACGGCGCGCACGACGGCGCACCTCGTCAACGCTCTGGACGACCGCTACTACGAGCTTGAGCGCCTGCACGGCGGGCGCGGCGCGCGCCTCGCCGCCGAGAGCCACACCGCGGCTGTGGATCAGATCGAGGAGATCGTCGAGCGCGAAGGCATCGACTGCGACTTCACGCGACTCGACGGCTACCTCTGCGTCGGGCCGGGCCAGTCCACGGAACAACTCGGCCATGAGCTGCGCGCCGCGCACCGCTGCGGGCTGACCGAGGTCAAGTACGTCGAGCGTCTTCCCTACGACGGTTACGACTTCGGCGCCGCGCTCCACTTCCCTTACCAGGGGCAGTTCCACATCCTCAAATACATGTCCGGGCTGGCCGCGGCCTACACGCGGCTCGGCGGGCGTCTGCACACGCACACGCACGCCGACAAGATGGAGGGCGACGGCAAGACGGCGCGCGTCGAGACCGCCGGCGGTCACGTCGTCAAGGCCGGCGCGGTCGTCGTCGCCACCAACACGCCGGTCAACGACCTCGTCTCCATCCACACCAAGCAGGCGCCCTACCGCACCTACGTCGTCGGCGCGCGTGTGGCCCGCGGGTCTGTGCCGCGGATGCTTTTGTGGGACACGGAAGACCCTTACCACTACGTGCGCTTGCAGTCGGTTGACGAGGGGTCGGACGTGCTCATCGTCGGCGGCGAGGATCACAAGACGGGCCAGGCCGAGGACTTCGACGAGCGCTTCCGAAGATTGGAAGCGTGGACGCGCGAGCGCTTCCCCTCGGTCGAAGCGTTCGAGTACCACTGGTCCGGGCAGGTGATGGAGCCCGTGGACGGGTTGGGCTACATCGGCCGCAACCCGGGCGACGCCGGCAACGTCTACATCGCCACCGGCGACTCCGGCAACGGCATGACGCACGGCACCATCGCCGGCATGCTGATCCGGGATTTAATCCTCGGGCGCGAGAACGCCTGGGCGACTCTGTACGACCCCTCGCGTCTCTCCCTGCGCGCGGGCGGCGAGTACGCGCGCGAGAACCTGAACGTCGCGGCGCAGTACGCTGACTACCTGACCGGCGGCGAGGTCTCTTCGCCCGACGAGGTCGCCCCCGGGACGGGCGCGATCATGCGGCGGGGGCTGTCGAAGGTGGCCCTCTACCGCGACGACACCGGCGCGCTCCACGAACACTCCGCCGTCTGCACACACCTCGGCTGCGTCGTCGCCTTCAACGACAAAGAGAAGTCCTGGGACTGCCCCTGCCACGGCTCCCGCTTCGACCCGACCGACGGCCACGTCCTCAACGGCCCCGCCATCCACGGCCTGGAGCCCGTAGAGGAGTAGAGAGGCGGCGGCACCTCACCGGCCGCAGGTCTTTCAGGTTCACCAATAAATATCCCCCGGCTACTTTCTCCCCCTCCGGGGCTCACCTTATTATAGCGATTTGCACTTGGATGCGACTGGTGCGGAAGGCGGATGAGTCAGTACCGCCTGCGGGAGCGGGCGGGTCTCGTGCGCGCTACCCGCCCGCTACCGCAGGCGGTACTGACTCATCCGCGGTCGCACTCAAGCGCAAGCCGCTATAAATTTCACGATGTGGGGAGGATTTTGTGCGCCGCCGGAGGCGACTTTACAAGCAGCCGAGTCCATTTTTGCATTGGGGAGATGCATTTTGCGCCCGCCGGGACAGGTTCTACACGCTCCGAGGTCGTCTCTGCGGTCAGTTTGCTTTATGTTGCGGCCGTCGGGATAGCTTGAACAGTCGTCGGAGTCATCTCGACGGGTGTGGAGATAGATTTTGCATAAATGCGGTTCATCTCTACAAGCTCACATATGAATTGAACTGACTAACAACTCATCTCTACACGTGTGCGGATGGATTTTACATAAATGCGATTTATCTAAACATGCGTGCGGATAAATTGAATTAGCAGTCAGGTCTGCTCGACAGGTGTGCGCGTCATCTCTCCGGGCTGAAAGCTCCGCTCGACACGCTTCGGTGTTCCCTCGACACACGCCGGAGTCATCTCGACGGCCGTCGGAGTCACCTCGACAGACGGAAATCGTCTCTCGACGCGTGCCGGCGGCCTCTCGACGCGCGTCGGGATGGATTTCACATGAGTGCGGTTGATCTCTACACGCGTTTGAATAAAAAGACCGCGGCACAATGTGGAACTGCGCCGCGGGGGAAACGTCCGTCACAGGAGGAACCGGACGTGAACAGTTTAAGGAAAGGGATAATCAGTTCACGTATTCAGTACAAACTTCCCACTCGTCTACCGAAAGGTTTTGAAGCGGAAATTGAGACGGGCCTGCGGACGCCCACTCCCACACGGCCGCCGAATCCAGCGGGCCGCGCGCTTCGTCCGGGTGGGTGCAGATGAGTACCGACGTGTCTGAGACCAGACGCCTCAACACTTCTTGCAGTTGGGCAATCTCTCTGTCTAAGGGACTCGGCTCGACCGAGTCGGAGGCGCGTTTTTCATCCTTCATATGTCTGCGGGGATTGTAAAGGCGGCGCGGGGGCCGGTCTGTCAGCGGGCGGATGATTCTTTTGTCATAAAGATACTTACAAAGATGAATAAGTCGAGGGCGGGGCCTCGGGTTTAGTCCCCGAAGCCCCGCCCTCCGGCTTCTGCGGCCAAGCGCCTGTTACTGCCCGCCCTTGTCGCCTTTGAAGTCGTAGGTGACGAGGAGGCGGAGCTTGCCGTCTTTGGCCTCTTGGTGGACTTCGCGGGCCTGTGCGTGCAGAGTCCCGCCGGCGGCCTGGACGGGGATGTTGAGTGTCAGTTGCTGGCCGCGCATCAGCACCAGTGGGTTGACGCGCTGGTTGATGGCCCCCTGGACAAAGACCGTGACGAAGCCGCTCAGCACCGGCGCCATGCCTTCGACGTTGACGCCCGCGACGTTCAACTGCCCGTAGAGCGTCTGCTCTTCGGGTGCGAAGCGGAGGTCGAGCCCCGCCTCGGCCGTGCCGCGCAGGTTCTGGCAGTTCCCCATCAGGCTGTACGTGCCGCTGAAGGCGAGGGGCACGACGACCTTGCCGTCGCGCATCAACACGCCGGTCTTCACGTCGCCCGCGTTGGGCTCGATGACGACCTGATTCTGGCAGCCCCCGCCCGCCGCCGGCGGGAAGGCGGGTTTGTTCAGGTCGCGGAAGATGGAGTCGAGCAGCGCGCCGAAGAACTGCTCGTCCAGCTCGACGACGGCCGTGCCCGCGGGCGGCCCCCCCGGCTCCGGGGCGCGCACGGGCTGCCCTTTGAGCGCGCCCGTGCGCGGCGTCCCGACGAGGAGGAAGTACGCGGCCGCGCCGCCCAGCAGCACGCCGAGCAGAAGCGTGAGAATGAACTTCATCCGTGCCCCCCTGGTGACCTTAGCGACCGGGCGTGGCCGTCGGCGACGCCGCGGGCGCGTTGCCGGCCGCCGCGGCCTGCGAGTTGATGAAGGACATCAACATCTGCAACCCCTGCGCGAGCTGCGCGACGCGCTGCTTGACCTCCTCGGGCGAGAGCTGCCTGTAGCCCTGCGGCAGCTCGAAGTCGGCCGGGTTGACATCCGTCTTCAGGTCGCGCGTCTCGATGACGACGTTGCCGCCCGTGACGCCCTGGACGTTACCCGAAGACTGGCCGAAGCCCTCGATGCGTAAGGGGAGCCCCGTCTCCTTGTCCACGTAGATGTAGGTCTCGCCCTTGACCTGCCCGGCGGCGGTCTGCGTCTGCGTGCCGCCCGCGGCGCGGTACTTGTAAGCCTGCCGGCCGTTGAAGGTCTCCTCGCCGACCTGCTGGACGCCCTGCTGCTTGGTGACGAAGGCGACGAGCTGCCCCGGCGTCATCGAGCGGAGCTGATCGACGTTGACGCCGGTCATCTCCTGCGTCAGCTCGGCGTACTCCTTGCGTCCCGTCATGATGACGTAGCGCTTGTCGGCCTTGTCGAGGAAGATCAGGTCGCCGAGGACGGGCACCGTCACCGAGTAGCGGCGGTCGGCGCCGTTGCGCGCGACCTTGATTTCGGCCTGGGCCTTCTGCTGCTGCTGGCCGGCGGTGGCGAGCGTGGCGACCATCGTCGCGCTGTACTTGTCGGGCTCCTTCGCCTCGATGGTCTGTCCCGTGTTGGTCTGCACGGTCGAGGTCGTGACGTTCGCGTTCGAGTTGCTGTTGATGTTGACCGTCGAGTTGCCGTTCGTGTTGGCCGGGGTGTTGCTGGTCTCGACGGCCGACTGGCAGCCGGCGGCCGCGAGCAGGCAGGCCGCCGCCGCCGCCGCGAAAACCCCTCTCGTTCCGTTCACAAGGCGCATGAAAGTCTTTCCTCCCTCGTCTGGCAGAGATGCTCTACACGTCAGGTTGTTAGGGGCGGTTTAGCGGGGAAAGAATACCATAAATCGTCGCGCGGGGAGAGCCTGGCGAGACGATGAATTCACATGGATGGACAGGATGGACAGGATAAAGATTTGAGATTTGAAATTTCAAACCCGGATTCCTTCAATCCTGTTCATCCTGTCCATCCATGTGAATTCCCTTTCCTCTCAAAAGAGCGAGGGCTGGTCTTCCAAATCCTCGGGGGTGACGACCTCGTCGCCGAGGAGCCGTTTGAGCTTGTTGGCGCTGGCGGGGGCGTGCCCCTCGTAGTAGTTGCTGAAGTAGGCGAAGACCCTGGGGACGCGCCCGCGGAGCCGTTCGAGGGCGGCGGCCCACTTGTCCAGATTGAGGTCGCGCGGGCGGACGACCTCGTCGAAGCGCGTGAGGTCGCGGGCGCCCATCCAGCGGACGTAGGCGAAGTCGTCGGTGTCGAGCAGGGGGGCGGCCGCGCGCCAGACGCGCTCGCGCGTGACCCAGGGGCCTTCGACGAGCGCGAGCGAGACGTTCCTCTGGAGCGAGAGCGGCACGAGCAGCTCGTCCTCGAACCAGAAGGGGTCGCGGAACTCGACGGCGAAGCGGATGTCCGCGGGCAGCAGCGGCAGGAACTCGGAGAGTGCGCGCAGGTTGTCGCGCGTGGCCTCGAACTGCGGCGGCAGTTGGACGAGGACGGCGGCGAGCTTGTGCTTGAGCAGCCGCGCGCCGCGGCAGAACTCTGCGAGCGCCTCGGCCGCCGCGCGCCCGCGCAGAGACTCCTCGTGCGTGATCTTCTGCGGCAGCTTCAACGCGAAGGTGAAGCCTTCGGGCACGCGCCGCGCCCAGTTGTCGTAGGTCGAATCCGCGGGCGCGGCGTAGAAGGTCGAGTCCACCTCGACGGTGTCGAAGGCGCGCGCGTAGGCTTCGAGCATGTGTTCGGCGCGCGTGCCCCTCGGGTAGAAGACCGGCCGCGCCGCGGCCGGCGGCGTCACCCAGTCCTCGTAGTTCCACCCCTGGCACCCGACCCGCACCCGGGACCTTGATTCAGTTTGAGGTTCAGTCATCTGTTGACCTTCGACCCACACGGCAGACGATGAGCTGCACGACGCCGAGCAGGTGTTTCTCGACCTTCGACACTTCGAGCCCGGCGCGGCGCGCCTCTTCGACCGTGCGGCGGTTGAAGTGGTCGTCCATCAGCGCGACCGTCAGAAGGCTCAGGGCGTCGAAGACGTACCCGAGCGCGCCCGCGGGCCGGACGTGTTCGAGCAGGACGACGCGGCCGCCGGGCCGCACGACCCGCCGCAGCTCCCTGAGCCCCTCGGCCGGCGACCCGACCGAGCAGAAGACGAGCGCGGCCAGGCCGGCGTCGAACGTCGCGTCGGCGAACGGCAGACGCTCCGCGTACGAGCGCACCAGCAGAGAGCCCTCGGGCCGCTCCTTCTTCGACGCCGCGCGCAGGAGCATCTCGCGGCTCGGCTCGACACAGGCTGCGCGTGCGCCCGGCGGGTAGAAGGGGAAGTTGCCGCCCGTCCCCGCGCCGACCTCAAGGAGTCGCCCGCCGTCTTCGAGGGCCGGCGCCAGCTCTGCGAGCGCACGCGCGCGCAGACGCGCGAGCCCACACCTTTCGAGCGGGCGCATGTTCCGGTCGTACACGCCCGCGAAGCGGTCGTAGACCTG
This sequence comes from Pyrinomonadaceae bacterium, assembly GCA_045807865.1. Classification (GTDB taxonomy): domain Bacteria; phylum Acidobacteriota; class Blastocatellia; order Pyrinomonadales; family Pyrinomonadaceae; genus QHXN01. Next base: position 4,106 of record JBJMGP010000031.1, on the reverse strand, counting down.
TCCCATCCTCCCCAAACTAACTCCTCCCACACGTCCGTTCGCCGCGAGTATCTCACAGGCCGATGCGGCCGGCGCACCGCACCCGGCCGCGTCCGCCGCCAATCAAAATTCGCGCTCACCCTCCATAAATATGAAGCGGCATCCAAAAAATCATAGACCCGTACCCGATGCGGGATGCCCTGGACGCGCGCCGCGCGCGATTTAAGCGGCTCCGCCCTGCGGGCATAGGGGTTGCGTTAAGTTTTAACGCAACGGACGCGGGGCGCAGGCCCCACCACGGATAGTTCCCTCGACCGAGGGTCGTTCATCCGCCTTTCTTCGCAGTCATGCTCCGGGTCGCGAGCGCTACCGCGGCTCCTTCATAAGGGTTCAGACGAATAGCTTTACCGACCGCGCGTGGGCTTCGGGCCGCGTCGCGGCCGTCCCCTATTTTCTAAGCCGTCTTTATCCGCCGCGCCCGCCACGCGCGGCCACGTTCAGAAGGGTTCCCCAACCACACGGCTACAGGAGGATATGACATGCGAAGCTTTCTACGCATACTGACGAGCGGGCTGCTCTTGGCGCTCTGCTGCGCCGCCGCCTTCGCCCAGGGCGCGCAGACGGGCGGCATCACCGGGGTCGTCACAGACCCGCAGGGCGCGGTCGTCCCCGGCGCCACGGTCGAGGTCATCAGCGACGTCACCGGCAAGTCCGAGCGGCGCATGACGACGGGCGACGACGGCAGCTACACGATTACGCTGCTGCCGCCCGGCAAGTACAAGCTGGAGGTCACAGCCAAGAACTTTAAGAAGACGGTGGTGACCGACGCGGCCGTCCGCATCACCGAGACGACGCGCCAGGACGTGACGCTCGCCGTCGGCGGCGTCACCGAGGTCGTCGAGGTGCAGGCGACCGAGACGCTCATCAACACGGCCAGCCCCGTCACGGGCCAGGCCATCAGCTCGCAGACGATAGAGCGCCTGCCGCTCGCCAACCCGAACGTGCTCTTCCTCCTCTCGCTCTCGGCCGGCACGGCCTCGGAGCCGACGGACGTGCGCACCGCCGGGCGCGGCAGCGTGGACGTGAACGTCAACGGCGGCCGCACGTCCAACAACAGCGTCACGCTCGAAGGCGTCAACGTCAACGACTTCAACCTCGCGCACTTCGACACGGTGCCTTTGCCGAACCCGAACGTGCTGCAAGAGTTCAAGGTCGCGACCTCGCTCTACGACGCGACGCAGGGCAGCAAGGGCGGCGGCGCCCTCGGCCTCGTCATCAAGACCGGCTCGAAGAACTTCCACTACGACCTCTACTGGCAGCACCGCAACGACGCGCTCAACGCCAACGACTTCTTCTTCAACCGCGACGGCAAGCGGCGGCCGAAGTTCTTACAGAACGTCTTCGGCGGCACGGCCTCGGGGCCGGTGCCGGCGGCGGGCGGCTTCTGGTTCTTCAACTACCAGGGCGTGCGCGCGCGCAACGGCGTAGACCCGAACGGCTCGACGACCAACCCCATCGTGCAGAACTTCGCGACGGGCGCCGACGGCACCACGTCGGCCGCGCTGCTGGCCACGCAGTTCAACCTGAACCTGGCGCAGATCGACCCCGTGGCCGTCAAAATCCTGAACCAACAGGACGCGCGCTACGGCGGCACGTACCTCGTCCCGCGGCGGGGGCAGACCGCGTGCAGCAACACGCTCAACGGCGCCACCGCCACCGACCCCGGCAACTTCACCTGCCAGTTCGCGGCCGTCGCGCCGGTCACCGACAACCAGTACACGATCAGCTACGACCGCTTCTGGCGCGGCGGCAACGAGAAGCTGACGGGGCGCTGGTTCTACGACAACGGCTCCATCGCCAAGCCCTACGGCACGGACACGAGTCTGACCTTCCCGCGCACCGACGTGCAGAAGAACCGCTTCCTCTCGCTCAACTACACGCACATCTTCAACCCGGCGCTCATCAGCGAGCTGCGCGCCGGCTACAGCCGCTACATCGCGGCGCAGCAGCCCTTCGACCCCATCACGCTCGCCGACATCGGCGCGACGCGCGGCAACTCCGACCAGTTCCCCGGCATGTACCGCGTCTCGGTGACGGGGCTCTTCTCCATCGGCACCGGCGTCAACGACGACCGCGCCACGACCTCCAACCAGTACAACCTGGTCGAGACCGTCTCGTGGGTGCACGGCAAGCACAGCATGCGCATCGGCGGCGAGGGCGTGCAGTACCAGCTCAACCGCTTCAACAACTTCTCCGTGCGCGGCTCGCTGACCTTCGGCGGGACGGGGACGCAGGCCAGCGCCTTCGCCAACTGCAAGAACGACACGAACGACTGCACGGCCTTCCAGAACTTCCTGCGCGGCCGCATCACCGCCATCCAGTCGGCCTTCGGCGACCCGGCGCGTAACTTCATCGCCACCGACTACGCGGGCTTCTTCCAGGACGACTACAAGTGGTCGCAGCGGCTCACCTTCAACCTCGGCGTGCGCTGGGAGGGGATGAGCTTCGGCCGCGACAAGCTCTACCGCGCGGGCATCTACGACCCGGCGCTCGCGGCCGCGGGCAAGAACCCGTTCCTCATCCCCGAGAAGGTTGACCTGGCGGGCTTCAAGGGCACGCCCGGCGTCTCGGACTGCTCGCTCGGGGACTGCTTCGACGGCAACAACTGGGCGCCGCGCGTCGGCCTCGCGTGGGACATCGGCGGCGACCAGAAGAACGTGCTGCGCGCCGGCTACGGCCTCTACTACCAGCGCCTCTCGAACCAGAACATCCTCCAGAACTCTCTGGCCGCGCCGTTCACGGTGCAGCCGCTCGACAGCCGCGCCAACCCGGTGGCGCTGCAACTGGCCAACCCGCTCGCCGGCATCCCGCCGCCCTCCATCGTCGCCACGGCCTACATCCCTTCGGCGACCTTCTTCGCGGGCCTGCGGCGCACCTCGGGCTCGGGGCCGCTCGACCCGAACGACCCGAACGTCGCGCCCATCTTCGTCAACGCCGCGGGCGAGCGCTGCCTCAACTACGGCGGGACGGCGACCAACTGCTCGATCAACCTTGCGTCGTTCACCTCGGCCCCGCTCGACGCCTACACGCCCTACACGCAGCAGTGGAACATCACGCTCCAGCGCGAGCTGTGGAAGGGCTGGGCGGCCGAGATCGGCTACGTCGGCACCCACTACATCGGCGGCCTCGGCATCTGGGACCCGTACCAGGCGACCGTCGTCAGTGCGTCGAACCCGCTCACGGTGCGCGACATGAACGGCACGAGCTACACGATCACCAACAACACGGTGAACAACGAGGAGCTGCGCCACCAGATCATCGGGCTCTCGCGCAAGCGCGGCGCGCGCTACTCGGGCAACATCGGGCAGGCCAAGTACAACTCGCTCCAGTTGACGGTGCTGCGCCGGCTCCAGAGCGGCGCCTATTTCCAGGCCGCCTACACCTACTCGCGGACGACTGACAACGTCAGCGGCTCGCTCTCGACCGACGAGTTGAACGCGACGCGCGCCGGCCAGAACGGCGCGAACATCTACAACGACCAGTCGAACCCGCAGCAGAACTACGCGCGCGGCGACTTCGACCGGCCGCACCGCCTCGTCGTCAGCTACTCCTACGACATCCCGGTGCCGAAGGAGAGCTTCCTCGACAACCAGCTCTTCAGGGGCTGGACGGTGAGCGGCATCACGGTCTACCAGAAGGGCCTGCCCTTCTCCGTGACCGACTCGACCTCGGGCGGCATCTTCGGCACCGCGGCGGGCACCGCGCAGTTCACCTGCTCCAGCATCGAGTCGGCCTACACGCAGGGCACGCTTGAGCAGCGCCTCGCGCGCTACCTCAACCCGGCCTGCTTCACGACGGCGCCGATCATCCCCGCCACCGGCTTCGCCGCCAATGCCGGGGCGACCGGCTTCGGCAACACGCCGCGCAACGCCTTCCGCGGGCCGCGCCAGGTCAACTGGGATCTCTCGCTCATGAAGCGCTTCCACATCGGCGAGCGTCACCAGTTCAGTTTCCGCGGCGACTTCTTCAACCTCTTCAACCACCCGGTCTTCCGCTTCCCGTCGGTGGTCAACATCGGCACGCCCTCGACCTTCGGGCTCATCAACTCGACGGCCGTGCCGCCGCGT
>JBJMGP010000030.1:0-7904 GCA_045807865.1 Pyrinomonadaceae bacterium | reverse complement strand
GCGCCGGACTTTCGGCCGGGGCACGGGGACTTGGGGACGAACTGCATCTTCGGGTGGGACAACGACACGGACGGCTTCACCGTCCGGCGCCTCGACGAGCCGCACAACCCGCGCTACGTCTTCTGGCTGCGGACGGGGCCGGGGCCGACGGGGGGCGTGGCCGACTGGACGCAGGACATGCACGCGACGATGCTGGCCGACAACGAGGACTGGGCGACGATTGCGACCTTCTACGACGGGACGATCAACCTGCCGTCGTCGGGTGTCTTCCGGGACGAGATCTTCCAGGTGGCGTTGGACGGCAGCGAGCGGATGCGGCGGCTGGTGCAGCACCGCTCGCTGATCGACCTGAAGACGAACACGACCGGGTACTGGGCGATGCCGAAGCCGACGATCAGCCGGGACGGGCGCTTCATCGCCTACACGTCGAACTGGGAGAACTCGGGGCGCTACGACCTCTTCATCGCCCGCATCGACCCCGCGCCGTCGCTCCCGCAGCCGCAGGCCACCCCGCCCCCGCGCCCCACAGCGAAACGCCCGCGGCGTGTCACGCCCGGGCGTTAGTCACTTCTTAATCTCTTCGCGAAAGGATGGCGGCCGTTCAGTCCGCCGCCTGGTCTCTGCGCCGCCTGCGGCGCGCGGCCGCCGCGCCGGCCAGACCCGTGCCGAACAGGATGAGGGTGGCCGGCTCGGGCGTCTGCGCGGGCTGGAAGCGGTAATCGATGCGCCCGATTTCGTACTGGTGCGTAACCATGCTGAAGAAGAGCCTGATGTCGGCGAAGCCCGCCCCGAAGACGGGCGAGTCGTAGTTGAAGCCCGTGGGGACCGCGTTCTGGAGGTCGTATCCGATGAGGCCGACCGTGCCCGTCATCGTGAAGGTCGTCGTGAGCGTGAAATTTTGGTCGGTCGGGACGTCGAGCGGGATGGTGATCGGGCCGGCGTTGAAGGTGAGCGTCGCCCCCAGGAAGCCTGTGTAGTCCTGGCCGCCTAAAGTCAATCTACCGGTCGGCCCGAGGCTCCCGTAGGTGTTGGTGGAATTGAGGCTGAAGGTCGAGCCGGCCAAGCAAGGAGTCACGCAGTTCGTGCCGGAGTGCACGCTCGCGCCGTCGCCCTCGCCGCCGCGCGCGCGGAAATTGTCGCCGCTGAGGTCGTAACCGTAGCTGCGGTAGACCGGTACCGTAGTGGAGGTGTTGCTTATGAAGAGCGTCCCGCCGGTGATGGCGACCGGGTCGGCGCGCGTCTCGGAGGGCGAGGCGGCGATGAACGTCAGGGCGACGAGGGCGATGAGAAGCGCTGAGAACTTACGCACGAGGTTGGACTCCTTCAAAGGCTCGCCGGCATAGCGCGCGGGCTGACTGAAGCCGGGAGGCGGCGCCGTGACCGGCCCGCCTCAATGCTGGGTAAGTATACAGTCAATGGCCCGCGGCCTTCATTAAAATTTCGCGGAGCGGCCGCGCGCCTCCGCAACGACATCGAGGTAGAGTCCCGTGAGCGAGCGCAGGTGAGTCTCCGGCGCGTGGCGCGTGGCGGCAATCTCCGCGGCGCTCGCGGCGAGCGTGCGCGCGAGCCCGCGGTCGGAGAGCGCACGCGCGAGCGCGGCCGCCAGTGCCTGCTCGTCGCGTGGCGGGACGAGCAGCGCGCTCTCGCCGTCCGAGACGATCTCGGGGACGCCGCCGACCGCCGTTGCCACGACGGGCAGGCCGGCCGCCATCGCCTCAAGCAGCGCGTAGGGCGAGCCCTCACTGTGCGAGGGCAGCACGAAGAGGTCGGCCGCCGCGTAGAAGGGGGCCACGTCGCCCGACTGCCCGGCGAAGATGACGCGCCCGTCCAATCCCGCCTCCGCCGCGAGGGTGTCGAGCGGTGCGCGCTCCGGCCCGTCGCCGACGATGACGAGCTGTGCCCCCGCCCCCACCTCCTCGCGCGCGAGCCGCGCGAAGGCGCGCAGCAGGTCGGCGTGCGCCTTCTCACGCGAGAGCCTTCCCACGGCGAGCACCACGCGCTCCCCCGCGCCGAGCCCCAGGCGACTGCGCAACTCGCGCACCTCCTCCTCGCTCACGCGGCGGCCGGGACTGATCGGATTGTGCTGCACGAAGAGCTTTTCGCGCTGCACGCCGCGCGCTCCCTCCAACTCGCGCGCGAATGCTTCGCAGACCGTCACGACGCGGTCTGCGGCCGGCAGTGACCAGCGGTCGAGCCGGTTATAGGCCAGCATCTTCCGGTCGGTCGTGGTGTAGCCGTGATGGTACGCGACCCATGGGAACTGCCGCCGCAGACCGGAGAGGAGCATCAGGAAGTGTGACTTGACGTGGTGCGTCAGCACGAGGTCGGGGGCGCGCCGCCGGACGGCCTCGCGCAGGCCGCGCAGCGCGCGCGGGTCGAAGCGAAAGCGCTCGCCGACGAGGTCGCAGCGCAGGCCCAGAGCGCGCGCCGCGTTGACGAACTCGTTGGGGGCGCCCGCGCCCCCGCGGCCTTCGTCGAAGATGAGCGGGTCGCGGCCGCCGCGCGTGAAAGTGACGATGGATACGTAGACGGCCGGCACGCCCGGCGCGCCGCGCGCCTCCCCGGCCGCGCGGCAGAAGTCGAGCATGCTCTTGGCCGCGCCCGTTACGGTAGCCGCCTCCATCACCGCCAGCAGCCTGAGCGTGCGCGTGCCGCGCCCTTCGTCAAACGCCAAGGGTTACCTCCGCGTCTCTCTTTAGCCGCGCGTGTCGCGCCCACCTGAGGCGGCCGCCGCGCGGACGCCCCCTTCTGCGCCGAGCAGCCCCTCGTAAATTTTAAGAAGCCCCGCGCCGACGCTCGACCAGTCATAACGCGAGCGTACGAACTCGCGTGCGGCGGCGGCGATGTCGCGCCGCAGCCCGTCGTCGGATGCGAGCCGCGCCAACGCCTCGCGGAACTCGACCGCCGTCTCTGCCAGCATGATCTCGGCGCCGTCGCGCGCCTCGATACCCTCCGCCCCGAGCCGCGTCGAGACGACGGGCACGCCCGCCGCCATCGCTTCGAGTATCTTCAGACGGCTCCCGCCGCCGACACGCAGAGGGACGACCGACGCCAGCGCGCCGCGGTAAAAGGGTCGCACATCCTCGACTGTCCCCGACACCTCCACCCTCGGGAGCGCGGAGAGTTCACGCACCTCTGCGGCCGGCTCGCGACCAACAATCGAGAAGGTGAGGGACGGCAGGCTCTCCGCGAGCAGCGGCCACGCCTCGCGCGCGAAAGCGACGACGGCGTCCACGTTCGCGTGATAATCCATCGAGCCGACGAAGAGGATACGCCGCGGCGCACCCTCCGGCGCCGACCCCTGGTCGGCGAAGTGTGCGGCGGCGACCCCGTTCTCGACGACGTAGGCTGGCGCGCCCGCGTCGAGCGCGAGCAACTGCGCACGGTCTCGCTCGCTGACCGTGAGGTGCGCGTCGAAGTCGCGCAGCGCGCGCGTCTCCAGCCGGGCGAGCTGCCGCGCAGTCCTGCGCGCGTAGGCACGGCGCAGCGCCCCGCCCGCGCGCGCCGCGTAGCGCGTCATCACCTCCGACTCGACGTTGTGCCAGTCGAGAACGACCGGGGGCCTTCCCTTCGCCGCGCGTAGGAGCGGGAGATACGCCGACAGGTGGATGCTCTCCACCTGGACGAGGTCGAAGCCGCCCTCTTCGAGGGCGCGTTCCAGGGCCCGCCTCATCTCGGGCGTGGTGTAGTTGAGCACGGTGACGGGCCTGCTCCCGAGCGCGCCGCGCAGGAGCTTCGAGGGGGTGTAGCCCTGCCGCCGCGGGACTTCGATGACGCGCTCGCACCAGACGGCCGGGCTTTCGAGCCCGCCCGCCGTCAGCCCGCCGTCGTGCGGCGCGCCCGCGCCATCGCCGAAGGAGAGGAACGTGACTCGCGCGGCGCGCGCCACCTCGCGCGCGAGGTGATAGTTGCGCAGCATGGCGCCCGTGGTCGGGGGCCAGCACTCCTTCGGCGCTAGGAAGAGGATACGCATACGAATCTTCGTGTGGGAGTCGGGGCGACTCGGCGGGGTGCCCGTCTGGTCGGGTCGAGCGGGGCGGTTGAATGCGCTGGGCGCTCGAACACGTAACGAGTATATCGGCATCGCGTCGGCGCTGACAACCATTATAACCGCCGCCGGGTCGCGGCCGCGGACGACTTCTTGTCCCGGCGCGGCCCCGTATAATAATCTTGAAGACGCGCCCGGCGCGCCGGCTGACTGTCTCCGAAGCGCGGCCGGCTTGATACACCTCGGGCGCCCGGTCTGACTCGACCATCCCTCTACGCACAGCCTGGGGTCATGAAGCTCAAATATCAGTTAGCCTTACTCGTCGTCGGCGCCGCCCTCATCGTCGTCCCGCTGCTCCTGCGGCGCCGCGCGCCTCGCTTCGTGAGGGAGTTCTTTAACACGCCGACGGATGCGGTCAACCTCGCGGTCTTCCGCATAGTCCTCCTCCTTTTCATCATCTGCTTCTACTTCACGCTGAACGTCCCCTGGTACGGTCGCATGCCGCGGGAGTTGCTCTTCTCGCCGCCGGGGCTCGGCTGGCTTCTGGCTTACGTACCGATAGGTGAGGCCCCGGTGCGGGTGGCCTCGATTCTATTTCTCGCCTGCTGTGTGGCGGGTGTCTTCGGTCTGTACACGCGGGCGGCGCTCGTCCTCGGCCTGCTCTCCGGTGTCTATGTGCTCGGTGTGCCGCAGCTCTACGGCAAGATCAACCACTACCATCATCTCCTGTGGTTCATGGCGCTCCTCGCGGCCAGCCCGTGCGCCGATGTCCTCTCGTGCGACGCCGTCATCGCCTCCTGGAGGCGCGCGGACGAGGGCGTGACCGAGCCGCCGGGGGCTTCGGTCGCCTACGCGCTGCCCCTGCGTTTCGTCTGGCTGTTGATGGGCGCGATCTACTTCTCCTCCGGCGTCTGGAAAGCGTGGACGGGCGGTTTCGCGTGGGCGTTCAGCGACAACCTGCGGAACATCATGCAGAACAAGTGGATGGAGTTCGGCGACTGGACGCCGCTCGTCAGGCTGGATCAGTACCCGCTCCTGTATAGACTCGCCGCGGCGGGCAGCATCCTCTTCGAGCTCTCCTTCATCCTCCTCATCTTCTTCCCCTTGCTGCGAAGGCTCGCCGCTGTCGGCGGGGTGATCTTTCACAACATGATCTACCTGGTGATGAGGATCAACTTCTATTCGCTCGTCGTCTGCTACGCCTCGTTCGTCAACTGGAGTTGGCGCCTGCGCTCCGCCGGCAGGCGCCTCTTCCGCGAAGAGCTGACGGTCGTGTATGACGGGAACTGCAAACTGTGCCGCCGAACCATCGCCTCGCTGAGGGCTCTGGACGTTCTCGGGCGGGTTCGCTATGCGGCCCTCGGCGACGAGCTTGTGCTCGCCGCGCCCGAACTGCGGCGGGTGGGCAGGGAGGCTTTGACGCGCGACATCTACGCGTTCAAAGCGGGGAAGGTCTGGGCCGGTTTCGGTGCCTACAGGGCTTTGGCCGCGCGCGTGCCCGTCCTGTGGCCCGTGCTCCCGTTCCTGTATCTGTGGCCCGTGCCGCGCGTCGCCGCGAGCATCTACAGGCGGGCGGCCGACCACCGCGTTTGCGAAATCAAACCCGAGGGACCGCCGAGGCGGGGCGCTCTTGAGCCGGCCTACAGACGCGCGCGCGTGCTCGCCGTCGCCGCCGTCGGCGCAGCTCCCCTCTACGCCTAAAGCCTGTCGGCCGTCGCCAAGTTCAACTCCTGGCCGATGTCCATGTACCCGACCTTTGAAGACCTCGACGAGGCGCGGGTCTCGGTCATCATGATGCGCGCGGAGTTTCCGTCCGGCGAGGTCGTAGAGGTAAACCCGCTCGGTGTATCCAGGGAGATGGCGCCGGAGCGTCGGATGGGCCTGCTCCTCCACGTTCTGGACGTGCAGGATGAGGGCGAGCGCCAGAAGCGTCTCGCCGCACTCTGGAAGCTGTGGTCGAGGGATGATCCCGGTCTGCGTCAGGCGGTCTCGGTTCGATTCTATAAGGACGTGCTATCGAGCGCGCCCGAGAGGCGCCACGACCCGCCTCTTTCCCACGAAGTGTTGGCCGAATTGAGGGAGAATTCGCCCGACACTTCCACGGCCTCGCCCCGCTGATGTCGGTCGGAATCTGTAATCTGAGGCAGGGCTCAGACGGTCACTTCGGCGGGAAAAATGGCGCTTGACAAGCACGGTCAAACATAGTTTAATCGGCTTGGACGATTGGCCGCTCCCGCGGCTTCGATCTTTCGCAAGGTAATGATTGCACACGATAAAGGCAAACCTGCCGCGAGGTAGGGGCGCAAAGCCGTGAGTCTCCGCCGGACGCTTCACCCGCGTCATCCTCAGCCCGGGCATCCGGGGAGATTGTCTGGTTGCCGAAGGCAGTCGGAAAGAGTCAACGCTCGAAAACTCTTTGCCGGCGCGAGACCGAGTCTCGCCCGCGCGAGTTCCAGCAGCGTCGGCTCGGAAACCGCTTGTTGAAACGGCGCGCCCCGGCCAGCGGTGGTTTCCAACTCTCCGAAGGCTTCCCGAATCGGCCCGACCGGGCACACAACTTTCACCCTGAATCCGAACGGACGACCCGCGGGTCGTCGTGGTTTGTCATCTCACCCGAAAGCCCACATGCGTCCGCGCGCCCCGGGACTTCCTTCCGGCGCCGGCCGCTGCGCATAGCTTTGTAGCTAGCGATCACCGATTTAAAGGCACCCCCGTAGCGATGCGGGTCCGCAAAGCCAGGAGTCTCGGCCGTCAGTCCGAGATCGTCCGGTTACCGAAGTGAGGCGCATCGATGTTTCTTACGAGCAGTCCCGGGCAGGTCGCACTCCGTCTGTCTTCAGCATTCTTCCTAGCGCTATTTCTCCTTTCACAACTCTCGGGTTGGAACACGGCTCACGCGCAGACAGCGGGCTACATCTCTAACAGGGTTGCGTACGCGGAGCCGGCGCTGCCGCCGCTGCCGGCGGTCGGCGGCACCTACCGCGATCCCGTCTACGGCACCGAGATCATGCGCGCCACCGACGCCGCGGACTGCGCCGCGCCGGGCTGCGGCACTTACTACTCACACTGGCCCACCTTCAACGCGAACAACACCCGCCTGCTCATCCGCAAGGGCGAGGGCGGCCTCGCCATCATCAAGGATTTCGACCCGGTGAACTTCCGCGTCGGCGCGTCGCGCCAGTTGCCGACCGCCATCCGCATCGGCGGCGTCAGCTACGGCGGGCCGAGTTGGGAGAGCGCCATCTGGTCGTACGCCGACCCGGACACCATCTACACCTACCCGAACTACAACGACGGCGGCTTCCGGCTGTTCGCCTACAACGTTGCGACCGACACCTTCAAGCTCCTCGCCGACTTCAACTACGCGAGGCAGTCGTCGAACGACTTCCTCTTCCAGATGAACAAGTCGGCCGACGACGATGTCTTCTCCTGGAGCATCATGCGCGTCGGCAACAACGGCATCCCGGTCGCCTACCTGGTCTATAAGCTCTCGGCCAACAGGGTGCTCTACCAGGTGCCGAACACGATGGACTTCAACGAGGTGCACGTCGACAAGTCGGGGCACTTCCTCAACATCCCGCTCAACCGCCCGCAGCCGGACGGCGACTCGATGGAGTTCCTGAATCTCGACACCGGCCAGCTGACGAAGATCCTCGACGGCGCGCCGGACTTTCGGCCGGGGCACGGGGACTTGGGGACGAACTGCATCTTCGGGTGGGACAACGACACGGACGGCTTCACCGTCCGGCGCCTCGACGAGCCGCACAACCCGCGCTACGTCTTCTGGCTGCGGACGGGGCCGGGGCCGACGGGGGGCGTGGCCGACTGGACGCAGGACATGCACGCGACGATGCTGGCCGACAACGAGGACTGGGCGACGATTGCGACCTTCTACGACGGGACGATCAACCTGCCG
>JBJMGP010000029.1:0-73738 GCA_045807865.1 Pyrinomonadaceae bacterium | reverse complement strand
CTCGTGCGCATCCATCACGCGCTCGATGACGCGCGGGATATCGGTCAGGCGGATGCGGCCTTCGAGGAAAGTCTTTACCGCCTCCTCGTTCGCGGCGTTCATCGCCGCCGGGAGCGTGCCGCCCGCGCGCAGCGCACGATAGGCCAGACGCAGACAGGGAAAGCGCTCCAGGTCGGGCGCCTCGAAGCGCAGCGCCCCGAGCCTCGTCAGGTCGAGCGGCGGGAGCGCCGCGGCCGGATGGCGCTCGGGATATGTGAGCGCGTACTGGATGGCGTGGCGCATGTCCGTCACGCCGAGCTGCGCGATGACCGAGCCGTCCACCAGCTCGATCATCGAGTGGACGACCGACTCGGGGTGGACGACCACGTCGATCTCGTCCGCGCCGAAGCCGAAGAGCCAACGCGCCTCGATGACTTCGAGCCCCTTGTTCATCAGCGTGGCCGAGTCAATCGTGATCTTCGCACCCATGTTCCAGGTCGGGTGGCGCATCGCCTCATCGACCGTCGCCCCGTGCATCGCGCTCAAAGGCTTCTCGCGGAACGGCCCGCCCGAGGCCGTCAGGATCAGGCGCCGCACCTCCTCGCGCCGCTCGCCGCGCAGACATTGGTGGAGCGCGTTGTGCTCGGAATCGACGGGCAGGAGTTCGGCGCCGGACGCTTCGGCCGCGCGCTTCATCAGCTCGCCGGCGATGACGAGCGTCTCCTTGTTCGCCAGCGCGACACGCTTGCCGGCTTCGAGCGCGCGCAGAGTCGGGACGAAGCCGACCGCGCCCACGGTCGCGCTGACGACCGTCCGCGCCGCGCCGTGCGTCGCCACCTCGACCATCCCCGCCTCGCCGACCGAGATGTGCGGGATGGGAACGCCGCGATGTGCAAGCTCTACTTTCAACCGCCCCGCGCACTCTTCGTTCTCGACGGCGACTAGCTCCGGCCGGTGCCGCTCGACCTGCGCGGCCAGCCGCTCGACGTTGCGCCCCGCGGCAAGCGCGACGACACGAAAGCGCCCGTCATTAAAAGACTCGACCACGCTCATCGTGTTACACCCGATTGAGCCGGTCGAGCCGAGTATGGCTATGCCCTGTTTGTCCATGCACCTGCTGCGGCGACTGGCCCCGGTCAGGGCCTGCTGCCGCGTTCGTCAATCAACTTCTCAACTGTGCTGATGAGAGCGTTCAGCTTCTCATCCGTGCGCTTGTTAATGACAGCCTGGGCCTCGAATGTGCGGGTGACGACTTGGATGAGCCTCGTCTGCATGTTCGCATAATCGCCCAACTGCCGGTTGGTTTCGGCAAGCTGCCGGTTGGTTTCGTCGATTCTCGCGCCTAAGTTTGCATTGACCTGTTCGATGCGCGCTTCCAGACTTGCTTGGCTCTTCAAAAGGAATTCTATCGCCCGCTCCATCTCTTCACCCGTCATGTCACACCGCCTTTCTGCTCTATTTGAAAGTGGATACGGCGCGTTCGGCTGAAACTGGCGGATTTCACGCTAACGCCAATAGTACAGGGCGAAATAGTAGAGGAGCGGCGCGTTGAAGAGCAAGCTGTCGAGCCGGTCGAGCAGGCCGCCGTGGCCGGGGAGAATCTGCGCCGCGTCCTTGGCGTTGGCGCCGCGCTTGAGCGCGCTCTCCGTCAGGTCGCCGACCACGCCGAGCACGTTCATCAACGCGGCCAGCACCAGCAGCGTCGGCAGCGCCACCTCCGGGAAGAACCAGTAATGGGACAGGGCGGCCATCGCAAGGCTCGCCGCCATCCCACCGGCGGCGCCCTCCCACGTCTTGCCCGGGCTCACCGTCGGCGCCAGCTTGTGCCGACCCAGGGCGCGCCCCGTGTAGTAAGCGCCCGTGTCCGACCCCATCAGGACGAGGAAGAAGAACGAGAGCAGGTGCGTCGAGAGCGTGTGGCTGAGGTACGCGTCGCTGACCAGATACGGCTCGCCCCTGCCGGGGTTGGTGAACCCCGTGCGCACGCCGATGAGGTGCGAGCCGAGGAAGGCGACGTAGAAGACGCCGAGCACGGTCGAGCCGACCGACAGCACCATCTTGTCGAACGGCGCCCCGCGCAGCATCTCGGCCGCGAGCGCCCCGATGATGAAGAGCGGCACGATGATGTAGAGCAGAATGATCTCGTTCCAGTAGAAGGTGACGAAGAGCGCCGCGACCGCCGTGTACCCGACCACGATGTCGGGCTTCGCCCCGACCTTGCGGCACAGGAACCAGAACTCGTAGAGCGCGATGACGATGGCCGCCATCGCCAGCACGACGAAGAGAGGCCACAGCGGAGGAACGATGATGGAGGCGATCAGGACGGGGAGCGCGATGGCGGCGGTGATGAGTCGAGATTTCATGCAGTAGACAGAAGTCAGTAGTCAGTAGAAAATTTTCTTGGCGCTCGAACCCTACGCTTCTCATCCTCAACGTCAGCAGAGCGGAGCCTGTTGGCTACTGACTACTGTCTACTGACTACTTCTTCACTTCGCATTGGCCACCAGCTTCAGCCCGCCGAAGCGGCGGTCGCGCCGCTGGAAGTCGGCGACGGCTTCGAGCAGATCGGCGCGGCGGAAGTCGGGCCAGAGCGTCTCGGTCACGTAGATCTCGCTGTAGGCGGCCTGCCACAGGAGGAAGTTCGAGATGCGTAGTTCGCCGCTCGTGCGCACGAGCAGGTCGAGCTCGGGCAGACCGCGCGTGTAGAGGTGCCGGCCGATGTCCTCCTCGGTCAACTCGGAGGCATCACGCCCCCCGGCGGACAGCTCGCGCGCGGCCGCGCGGACCGCGTCCACGATCTCCGCGCGCCCGCCGTAGTTGAGCGCGACGTTCAAGACCATGCCCGTGTTGCCCGCGGTGCGCTCGACGGCGCGCTCCAACTCGCGCCTCACGCTGTCGCGCAGCCCCTCGATGCGGCCGATGGGCTGGAAGCGTATGTTCTGCCGGTGTATCTCTTCGAGTTCGAGCCGCAGGTAGCGCTTGAGCATGCGCATCAGCGCGTCCACTTCGAGGCGCGGGCGCTTCCAGTTCTCGGTCGAGAAGGCGTAGAGCGTGAGCGCGCCCAGGCCCAGGCGCGCGCCGGTATCGACGGTCGAGCGCACGGCCTCGACGCCGGCGCGGTGGCCCGCGACGCGGGGCTGTCCGCGCCGCGCCGCCCAGCGGCCGTTGCCGTCCATGATGACCGCGACGTGACGCGGCAGGCGCGACCAGTCGAGCCCGGCGAGCAAAGTCTCCTCGCGCGAACCTCTCTCGACCACATCGGCGAAGTCTGCGAGCATAGGGATTGAAGGGTCGGAACGAATGACCCGCCGCGCATCTTAATCGCAAACCACTCTAAAGTGCAAAGTGTGAAGAGGCGAAATCCGTCAGTAATGAACTTCCAGCAGGGTGAGCCCGTGCGCCGGGGCGGTGACGACGGCGGGCGGGCGTTCGCCGGTTTCGATGGCCCGGCGGATGAACCCGTCGTCAAGCTCGCCGCGGCCGGCGGCCACGAGCGTGCCGGCGATGGAACGCACCATGTAACGGAGGAAGCCTTCGGCGCTCGCGCGTAACTCGACCAGACGGCCGCGGCCGCGCTCGCTCGTGCGCTCGGAGACTTCGAGCGCGGTCACCCTGCGCACGCGCGTCTTCACGTCGGACTGCGCGGCGGAGAAGGCCGTCCAGTCGTGCTCGCCGACGAAGAGGCGCGCGGCCTCACGCATCCGGTTCAGGTCGAGCGGGCGCGACTCGTGCAGCGCGTAGCGAGACCAGAAGGGCGAGAGGAAGCTCTCGTTGAAGACGCGGTAGCAGTAGGTCTTGCCCTTCGCGTCGTAGCGCGCGTGAAAGTCTTCGTTCACGGCCGACGCGTCGGTGACGCGCACGTCGCGCGCGAGGTTGCCGTTGAGGGCCGCCGCCAGCCGCCGCGGCTCCAGCTCACGTTTAAGTCGTGTGCTCGCCACCTGGGCCTCGGCGTGGACGCCCGCGTCGGTCCGACCCGCGCCGTGGACGGCGACCTCTTCGCCATCCAGGAGAGAGAGGACGTGCGCCAGCTCGCCCTGCACGGTGCGCCGGCCTTCCTGCGCCTGCCAGCCGCTGAAGTCCGTCCCGTCGTACTGGATTGTCAGGCGATAGTTCATCAGAGTCGGCCGGGACGTTCGAGCCCGGCCGACGATATTAACACTTGAAGGGTCTCAGCCCTGCGCGGCGAGGAGTCGCGCGCGGGCGGCGCCGAGGTTCGAGGCCGTTCGCGCCGGCTTCGCGGGGAAGCTGATGACGTTCCGGCCCTCCGAGGGGCTGAACGACTGAAGCGGGATGTTCAGCTCCTCCAACATGCGTGCGTCCCACCCCTCGATGGCGTCGTGCCCCGCGATGTACTTCCTCTCCCCGTTGCGGATGGGGTTGCGCACGCTGAGGATTTCCGGCCCCGAGGCGAGAATCACCTTCTTGTAGTTCGGCATCTGGCTCTGCCAGAGCTTCGAGCGGTAATGGCGCGCCACGTTCGTCAGGCTGCCCAACTGGCCGCACAGCCTTTTGAAGTGCTCGACGACCTCCGCAGGCTCCATCCCGACGGGGCGGTGGCAGAGCGTGTAGCCGTCGTAGTCGCGGCTCACCGTGCCGGGAAGTATCCGGCCCTCGCCCGCGAGCTGGCGGTAGAAGGGCGTCTCCGGGTAGGGGCAGACGATGCCGAGGAAAGTGATATTGAAGTAGTGCAACTCCGACAGGTAGTCGGGCAGGCGTTCGAGGTACTCGGTCGTGTCCCCGTCCGAGCCGACGAGCAGGCCGAACGAGAGCATGATGCCGTTCGCAAAACATCTGCGGATGACCCTGTCCACTTCAGAAATCTTGTTCTGCCCCTTGTTCATCGACTTGATCGAATCGGGGTTGAGCGATTCAAGTCCCGTGTAGACGTAGCGGCAACCCGCCTGTGCCATCAGCCGCACGGTCTCCTCATCCTTCAGGACGTTGAAGGTGAGCGCGCAGCCCCAGGTCTTCCTCAAAGGAATCAAAGCCTCGCACAGCTCGCGCAGGTAGCGCGGGCTGCCGCCGAGGTTGTTGTCGAGGAACGAGAAGGAGTTGTCGAGGAGTCCGAAGTAGTTTCGGTTCCAGCGCATCTTGAACTTGATCTCTTCGACGACGTGCCGGACGGGACGGTAGCGGTACTTCTCGTGCCCCGTGAGCACGCAGAAGTTGCAGGTGAAGGGGCAGCCGCGCGAAGCCTCGATGCCGGGCAGGCGTATCTTGTTGGTCTTGAAATCGACGAGGTCGTAGCGGTACGGGCGAATCTCCGCGGGGCCGTTCGACGCGAGGTTGTAGCGCCGCTTCAACTCGCCCCGCTCGAAGTCCGCGATGAGCGCCGGCACGTTCGACTCGGGCTCGCCCGTGACGACCGCGTCAAAGTATTTCTCGCAGTCATCGGCGAAATGCACGGCGTGGCGCCCGCCGGCGACCGTCTTGATGCCGCGGCGGCGCAGGAGCGTGGAGAGCACCTTCGTGTGCTCGTAGTAGGAGTGGAGGTAGGAGAAGAAGACCAGGTCCCAGTCGCGGTCCAAGGGAACCTCCAGCTCTTTCTCGTTGTAGACCTCGACCTCGGCGTAGTCCGGGCAGAGCGAGGCGATCAGTTCCGGCACCGACGACTGCATGACACCGCGCTCCTTGCGCGGCTGCCTCGTCGGGTGTGTGTACGTGCTGATGATGGCGATCCTCATGGCTTCCCTCCTCCGTCCGTGCGCGCGTGTGTTGATGAAAGACTTATGAAAGGCTTCCGTTGACCCCGGCCGCGTTTGTGCTATCGACGCGGCTCCTCTTCTCGATGTGGAAGGTGCCGAAGAGGTAGTCGAAGAGCGGCGAGGTGACGCCGAAGCGGACGGTCGCGTCGTAGTGATGATGTTGCAGATGATACTTACGGAAGTAGCGCGTCAGGCGACCGCGGGAGGTGCCGTGGTGCGCCTGAAAGTCGAGGTACTCGTAGAAGAAGTAGCCGGCCATGAGCCCCGTGTAGAGGTGCGTCGCCGCCTGCCAGCTCCCCGTCAACGCCCATGCCAGAAGGAAGTAGACGACGCAGACCGGCACGCTCTCGCTCAGCTGCACGTTGAGCCGCTGGAGGGAGTTCGGGTCGGCGTGGTGGCGCAGGTGCGTCAGGTTGCCGGGCAGGTTCAAGCCCCCGTCTCTGGGCTCGCGGTGCAGCACCCAGCGATGGACGGCGTACTCGTAGAGCCCCCACGTCAGGAGCCCCGCGACGAAGAGCCCGGCGGCTGTCATCCGCGAAGACTCCCCGCTCCGGACGACGGCGAACTGCATCGACGAAAGGACTGCGGTGTAAAAGATGAAAGGCTTGTAGAGCCGCAACCTGTCCACCTGCTGGTTGCGCTCCTGCCTGGTCTGTCTGGCTCTACTCATGAATCCACCCTGTCTGGTAACTGACCCGTTTGACCGTCGAAAGGAAGCCGACCAATCAATGAGTGCAGGACGTGGGATGTCTGCTCAACTCACTAACGCGTGAACAGTCGGCGGACGGGATCACCTTTTAAGTCGAGAGCAGACAGAGACGATTCAACACGGAGACACGGGGCCACAGCTTCGGGCTTAGAGCTCGACGAGCCGTGTCTCCGCGTCTCCGTGTCTCCGTGTCAAACTACCAACGCGACCTGCCTGAGTATTGACGGAGAGGGCTACACGCCGCGGGAACTCCTTCACGTTCCGCGCGAGCCCTAACCTCCCGAAGAGGCTAATCAACAGATATGAGAGGTCTAACTGGCGCGCGCCGATGCCGTGGCGCGCGGAACGAGGGTAGGCATGATGGTTGTTGTGCCAGCCCTCGCCGAGCGCGAGCAGGCCGACCCACCCGACGTTGCGGCTGCCCTCCCGCGTCTCGAACAGGCGCGACCCGAACCGCGCGTCGTGGCAGACGGAGTTGACCATGTACGTGCTGTGCATCCAGCACACGACGGGCAGGAAGAAGACCAGAGGGACGGCCGCCCAGCCCAGAGTGAGACCGACGAGCGCGACCGCCGCGGCCTGCGGGGCCAGACGGTACTTAAGGAGCCAGTGGTAGTAGCGGTCTCCCGCGAGGTCTTTGCAGTACTTGCGGTAGGCGTGCGGGTCGGTCGAGGCGTCGTCGATGATCCAGAGGATGTGCGCGTACCAGAACCCTCTGCGCGGCGAGTGCACGTCGCCCTCTCGGTCACTGCGGCCGTGATGAATGCGGTGGTTGGCGACCCAGAGCAGAGGGCTCCCCTGCCCGGTCAACATCGCCACGGTCACCAGAGTGTGTTCGAGCCACCGCGGGCACTCGAAAGACCTGTGGCTCAGCAGCCGGTGCAGCCCGATGGTCGTGCTGAACCCGATTGAGAAGTAAGTGACGAAGGCGAGCGCGATCAGACCGGGCCGCATCGGCAAGAGAAACGCCGACGCCGCGACGAGGTGCGCCAAACAGAGGTAAGACAGAACCAGATAATTGACTTCGATGCGCGCGCCCCCCGCGCGCACCTCACCCTTCGCCCGCCCTCGTTCGCTCATCGTGCCCCCGTTTCGCCCGCCCCGAAGTTTTCCCAAACCTCTAACGCGTGAACGGGCGGCGAACGGGATCACACAGGCGGTCGAGGACAGCACGTCCCGAAATGTTTAGAGGCGGGCCTTAGCCCACCTCTCCACCTTCGTCAATTTGTTCAGTCGAGCTTTACCTCTTCCGGCTCCCGGGCTTGACGGCCGGGACGCCTGCGGCGCAGAGCGCACAGTCGGCGGGCGCGGCGGCGGGGACTTCGAGCGTGGCGAGGGCGACGCGCGGGACGCCCACGTCCGCGCGCCCGCCGGAGCGGTCGATGATGGAGGCGGCGCCGACGACGAGCGCGCCGGCCAGGCGCAGCGCGTCGCACGTCTCGCGCGTCGAGCCGCCTGTCGTGATGACATCTTCAACAACGAGCACGCGCTCGCCGGGTCTGACCGTGAAGCCGCGGCGGAGCGTCATCTGCCCCTCCTCGCGCTCAGTCCAGATGGAGCGCACGTTCAAAGCGCGCGCCACCTCCCAGCCGATGATGATGCCGCCGATGGCGGGGGCGACGACCGTCTCGACCCCCGTCCTGCGGAACTGTTCGGCGAGGGCGAGGCCGAAGGCTTCGGCCTCGGCCGGGTGCTGGAGCACGAGTGCGCACTGTAGGTACTGCGTGCTGTGCAGCCCGCTCGTCAGCACGAAGTGTCCCTCCAGCAGCGCCCCCGTCCGGCGGAACCTCTCGATGACTTCCTCACGGTTCATCCGCGATTTCCTTCCCTTTCCCGCGCCGCTCGGCTAAACTTTGGGCCGATGCAGACCTTCCGCAACCTCGTGCCGGACTCGGCGCTCGTCGAAGAGACCATCAGGCTTTTGCACAGCAGCGGCGGGCGCGCGCCCGCCACCGAGGTCTGCGCCAATATCCTCGAACTGCCCGACCTCGACGACGCCGCGGCCTCCTCGCTCGTCAACGAACTCATCGGCGAGGACTGGCGCCTGCGCGTCGCCGGCGACGGCTTCGAGGTCGAAGTGCTCTGCGAGGACGACGAGTGCCGCGCGCTCTCCGAAACGGACTTCGTCGTCTTCGACATCGAGACGACGGGGCCGAAGATGCCGCCCTCCCGCGTCATGGAGATCGGCGCGGCGCGCGTCCACGCGGGGCGCATCGTCGCCGAGTTCCAGACGCTCGTCAACCCTTTGATGCCCATCCCGCCCTTCATCGCGGGGCTCACCGGCATCCGCGACGAGATGGTCGCCGACGCGCCCACCTTCGACGAGGTCGCCAGCCGCTGGCTCGACTTCGCCGGCACCTCCGTCCTCGTCGCGCACAACGCCGTCTTCGACGTGCGCTTCATCAACCACGAGGTCTCGAACGTCTTCCCCGGCCGAAGGATGATGAACTCGCACATCTGCACGGTCTCGCTCGCACGCCAACTGCTGCCCGAACTGCGGAGCTTCCGTCTCGCCGCGCTGGCCGAGCACTTCTCCGTCCCGCACCGCACGCGCCACCGCGCGGGCGACGACGCACGGGCGACGGCGCGCGTCTTCCTCAGACTGCTCGAACACCTCGAAGAGCACGGCGTCCGTGACCTCAGCGGCGCGCGTCGCTTCCAGAAACTCCTCCCCGCCAACGGCAACGGCCAGGCCAAAGAGGCCAGCAATCATTAAGTCTTCATTCGGCCGTCGGCGCCCCGCCCCCTTCGACCTCGGCCGGGCGTTCGCTTCCCTTCCTCCGCTTCAGCAGACCACGTAACACGAAGATGATGACGACGAGCGCGGCCAAGCCGAGGCCGACGACGGGGTAGTTGTCGGTTAAATATTTCTCGGCGTCCTTGCCGTACTTCACCGCGACGATGCCTTCGAGGAAGAAGCGGAAGGCGCGCCCGACGGCGACCGCCGCGGCGAAGCGCACGAGGCTCAGGCGAAAGACTCCGGCCGTGATGACGAAGAGCTTGAACGGGAAGGGCGGCGGCAGCACCGACGCGACCAGCACGGAGAGCACGTCGTAACGGTCAACCAACTCCTTCACGCGCGCCTGCTTCTCCGGCGGGAATTTATCGAGCGCGCGCCGGCCCGCGCGCTTCGAGATGTAGTAGAGGATGACGCAGCCGAGCACAGACCCGGCCGTCGCCCCCAGCGCGTAGAGCGGCATCCGCGCGGGGTTCTGCGTCGAGAGCAGAAGCATCACCGCGTCCGGCCCGCCCGGCAGCGGGATGAGCGCCGAGTCCAGCAGAGCGATGGCGAAGAGCCCGAAGACGCCGAACGGGACGAGGAAGTCTTTCACCGCCGTCAGCCCATTCGTGATTTTACGCAGCAGCCACTTCACGATTTAGTCAGCCGCCCTTTCATCGACGTTCCCCCCCGGCTTCGACTCTTCGACAATCTCGACCGCCGTCCGGCGCGGCGTGCGGATGTGCTTGACCAGGACGTACCCGCCGAGGCCGACGACCAGCAGCGCGCCGACGCCGCTCAGGATGTAGAGCCCGTTGTCGCGCATGAAGACCAGCACCTGCTCGCCGTAGAAGACCGCCAGCGTCCCCTCGACGATGTAGCGCACGCTGCGCGCGATCATCACCGTCAGCATGAAGCGCCAGCGCGGGTACTCAAGCGCGCCCGCCGTCGCCACGAAAATCTTGAAAGGCATCGGCGGCGGCAAGAGCGCCGGCACGGCGAGCGCCAAAAACCCGAAGCGCGCGTACGCCCGCTCGACCTTCGCGATATTCTCGGCGCTGAAGCGGCGCCGCATCACGGCCTGCCCGCCGCGCCGCATGATGGTGTACAGCACGAGGCAGCCGATGACCGAGCCCGTGGCGGCGAAGAGCGGGAAGTAGAAGACGGACTTCGGGTCGCTGTAGCAGCGCGCGACGACGAGGTAGTCGTTAATCTCCGGCAGGCTCAGCAGAGAGGAGTCGAGGGCGCCGATCAGAATCATCGCCGGCGCGGCGACGTAGATCGGCACCTCTTTGATGAAGTCGTGCAGCCAGGTGACGAATTCGGTCAGCCATTCGAACATGGTTTGCTGCATAGTAAATGGTCAACGGTAAATAGACAAAAGCCGCGCCTTCGGAAATCCCGTCCCGGGCGCGGCCTCCGTTCACTATCTACCATTCACTATTTACTTAACCGGCGTGAAGATGGAAGGCGTGTCGTAGGTGACGCCGAAGGTGACGCCGGAGCGCGGGCTGAACTCGGTCAGGCCCTTGATGCCGGCGGCGTCGAAGCGGAGGCCCGCGGCCTTGACCTGAAGTCCGAAGCGGAACTCGCCGAGCGACTCGGTGCCGAGAGGGGCAGCGCCGCCGCGCGTGTTGGCTCGCCCGTTGACCTCGGCCGCGAGGTTGACCGTCTTGTTGACGCGGAAGATGCCGCCCAGGCCGTAGAGCAGCATGTCGTTCTGCGTGAAGAGGCGCGTCGGCGCGGTGTAGATGCCGAGGCCGAGATTGCCGAACGTGTTCAGGCGGCCGTCGCGCCCGAACTTCTTGCCCATCAGGATCACGCCGAAGGCGTTCGTATTATTGAGGCCGATGCCGCGCGCCTCGTTCGAGTTCGGCAGCTCGACTCCGAACTTGAAGCCCATCGAAGGCCCGCGGCGCGTCTCGTTGCGCAGCTTGATCTTGGTCGCCAGCCGGAAGTCGCCCGTGTCGTTCGTCGAGTTCGCGCCCGGCGCAACCTCCAGAGGGAAGGCGGACGTGCCGCGCGTGTTGATGCTCAAGAAATTCTGCGCGACGCCCTCGATGGAGAACTCGACGTTGGGCGAGAGGCCGACGTGGACGCCGATGACGCCGACGCGCGTCAGGTCGCCGGTCAAACCCGAGGCGGGAAACTTCGCGTCCTGCATGAAGTCGATGCCGACCTGGACGCGCAGCGAGCCCGGCTCCAGCACGTCCACGTCCTCCGTCAGGAGCGGACGCTGCTGCGCCCTCGCCGCGGAGCAGAGCACGAGCGCGCACGCAAACGCGCAGAAGAACCGGGCGGCTTTCGAGAGTTGTGTCGGCATGTTCGGCAGCTTCGGTCTCGCTCGAAGGAATTCGGGACGACGGCCGGATTGTATAAGCCGCGCTCCGGGCGCGTCAACAAAGAAGCTTGCTTCTGCCTTAATGGTGTCAGTACCACCTGCGGTAGCGGGTGGGTATCTCAGCCTCCGAGAGTCTACAACACGTAAGCCTGACCCACCCGCTACCGCAGGTGGTACTGACTTGGTTTTCTTCACAGGGCGAAAAAAAAGGAAGAAGATATGGGCCTCGTACGTCTATTGCGCTGAGAGTTCGGGCGGAGGAGAGGATGGAGAGCGTCGTCTTGACGGGCGAAGAAGCGCGGGGCGAGGCGGTCATCGAAGCCTGCAAGCAGGGCGACCGCGACGCCTTCCGCCGCCTGTTCGAGCGCCACCAGGACCGCGTCTACTCCGTCGCCTTCTACTTCTTCGGCGGCGACGAGGCGACGGCAGCCGACGTGACCCAGCAGGTCTTTCTCAAGCTCTTCACACGCATCGGACAGTTCCGGGGCGAGGCGGAGTTCACGACCTGGCTCCAACGCCTGACGACGAACGCGTGCGTGGACGAGCAGCGCAAGCGCCGCCGCGTGCAGCAGCTCGACGAAGGCTTTGAGCTGAACGGGCCGCGCGGCCGTGGGGCGCAGGAGGAGAGTCTCGCCCGGGCCGAAGTCTCGCGCTCGGTCAAGCGCGCGGTCGCCGCCCTCAAACCGAAATTGAGAGTCGTGATGCTTTTGAAGTACTTCGAAGAGATGAGCTACGAGGAGATTGCCGACGTGCTCGGCCTGTCGAAGGGGACGGTCGCCTCCAGGCTCAACCGCGGCCACAAGGCGCTCGCGCGCCGGCTCGGCCACCTGCGCGGCGAGTTGGTGCGCGACGAGCGGGAGGGATGATGTTCGCAAAGCATTACAAGAAACATCTCTCGGCCTACGCCCACGGCGAACTGTCGCCGGAAGAGGCGGCGCGCGTCGTCGCACACCTCCAAAGCTGTCAGGCGTGCCGCACGGAGTTCGAAGAGATCAAGCTCGGCATCCGCCTCGCCGAATCGCTCCCCTCGGTCAAAGCCCCCCCCAACCTCTGGGACGCCATCGAGTCCGCCCTCGTCAAAGAGACAGACCCGGAAAGACAGCGCGCCTCTCGAATTCAGTCCCTCTTCCCCTCCCGCCGCCGTGCATACGGCGCGGCCTTCGCCACCGTGCTGCTCGCGCTCGCGGCGGGCGGCGCCTGGCTCTACCTGCGCGCGCAGCGGCCCGGGTGGGAGGTCGCGCGGGTCGAGGGCGCGCCACGCGTCTCTTCAAATCGCATCAACGAGCGCGGGCGGCTCCGTATCGGCGAGTGGCTTGAGACCGACGCCACCTCGCGCGCAGAGATTGCCGTCGCCAACATCGGGCAGGTCGAGGTCGAGCCGAACACGCGCGTCCGCCTCGTCGAGACGCGCCTGACCGAGCACCGCCTTGAGCTTGAGCGCGGCACCTTGCACGCGCGCATCTGGGCGCCGCCGCGCCTCTTCTTCGTCAACACGCCCTCGGCCGTCGCCGCCGACCTGGGGTGCGCCTACACGCTCGAAGTTGACGACGCGGGGCGCGGGCTGCTGCACGTCACCTCGGGCTACGTGGCGCTCGAAACCGACGCGCGCGAGTCAATCGTCCCCGCCGGCGCCGCCTGCATGACCCAGCCGGGCGCGGGGCCGGGCACGCCATTCTTCGAGGATGCGCCCGAACCGTTCGTCGAGTCGCTCGCTAAACTCGACTTTGAAAACGACCACACGTCACTCGACGCGGTGCTGACGGGTGCCAGAGTGAAGGATACGCTGACGCTCTGGCACCTGCTCTCGCGCGTCGGCGCGGACGAGCGTCTGCGCGTCTACGAACGGCTCGCGGCGCTCGCGCCGCCGCCCGCGGGCGTGACGCGCGAAGGCATCGTCGGTCTCGACCGCACGATGCTCGACTCCTGGAAAGCAAATCTCGAAGGCAGCTGGCTCGGCGAGAGTTCGCCCGCCGTCCGGCGCCTCTGGCGTGAGCTGTGGCGTTGAAGACCTGAACACTCAAAACTTCTCTTTAACAAGTCGGCAGCGGCAGGAGCCCGACCGTAAGGAAGGGCTCGGGTCTACGTCTGCCCGGAAGGAGTAGAGATGCCACGAATCAAGTCCTTACTTTACGCCGCGGCGCTCCTGCTGCTGCCCGCGGCGGCGGCGGCACACCCGCCCACGGGCATCGTCGTGGACGCGCAGGGCCGCATCTACTTCAGCGACCTCGAAACCGTCTGGCGTCTCGACGCGGGCGGGCGGCTCACAGTCTTCCGCGCGGGCGTCCAAGGCCGGCACGTCCACGAGCTTTCCATCGACAGGGACGGCAACGTCTACGGCGGCGACGTGACTTACGAGCCTTCCACCGGCAAGCAGGTCGAGGCAGTCTGGCAACGCACGCCCGACGGTCGTGAGGTGACCTACCTCAACGCGCCCGCCGCAGACCCGCCGCGCGGCCTCTCCATCTGGCGCGATACCGTGGGCAATACTTACTACGTCGAGCAGAACAGGCACACCAATCGCGAGACGCGCGTCTTGAAACGCACGCCGCGCGGCGAGGTGTTGACGCTTGCCGGCGGAGCGTACGGGCACGCGGATGGGCGCGGCACGCAGGCGCGCTTCCAAAGCATCGCCGGCCTCGCCTTCGGCCCCGGCGGCTCGCTCTACGTGACCGACGAAGGAGACCTGCGCCGCATCAGTCCGGAGGGCGAGGTGCGGACTCTGGCGACGGCGCTCGAAGAACCGATGCCCGACGACACTCTGACCGGGTACGGCGGACTGATGGGGCTCGCCGTCGATGCATGCGGCATCGTATACGTCGCCGACTACGGACGGCGTCGCGTGTTGAAGGTCGCGGCCGACGGGAAGGTCACGCGGGTCGTGCGCGCAGAGGAGCCCTGGTCTCCGACGGGCGTCGCGGTCAAGAGTGACGGTAAGGTTCTCATTCTCGAATCCGGCTTCACGCCCCCGAACGTCTACCGCGGCCCGCGCGTCCGCGAGCTTGCACCCGACGGAACTTTGAAGGTGCTGGCGACCGTCGGGCCGAAGCAGAACGTCGCCCTTCGTCCGACCAAGTCTCTCGACGTATCCGGCAGAGCCGAGAGTGAGTCCAACGGCGTGTATGAGAAGACCGTCGAGCAGTTGGAGTTGGCCCTCGGCTTCTACTTCGTGCTCGGGGTCGTCGCCATCGGCGCCGTCGCGGGTCTCAAAGGACGCACGAGGAGGAAGGGTCATGCGTAAAGTCTTAAAGTTCGCCGCGGCCTTCGTGCTGCTGCTGTTCGCGGGGGCGCAGTTCGTCCGGCCCGAGCGCGTCAACCCGGCGGTCGCCGGCCAGTCGCTCGAAGAGCACGCGCGCGTGCCGCCCGAGGTCGCGGGCGTGCTCGAACGCTCGTGCATGGACTGCCATTCGAACCGCACGGACTGGCCCTGGTACTCGAACGTCGCGCCCGCCTCCTGGTTCGTCATCGACCACGTGAGCCACGGGCGGCGCCACCTCAACTTCTCGAAGTGGGGCGAGTACGACCGGCGCCGGACCGACGGCCTTCTGAAAGAGATTTGCCAGACAGCCAAGTCCGGCTTCATGCCGCTCAACTCCTACACGCTCATCCACCGCAGCGCACGACTCACGCCCGCCGACGTGCGAACCCTCTGCGAATGGGCCGGCGCGGAGCAGCAGCGTTTGGCTTCATTAGACGAGAAGAGATAAACACGGAGACACGGAGACACGGCTTCAAGACTTATTGCTTCAGGCTGTGTCTCCGTGTCTCCGCGTCTCCGTGTTAAACTGCTCTCTCAACTACCCTCTACCGTTGATGTGTTAATATCCGGCATCGAGCGATGACGGATAAACCTTTACTTCTCGGCGGCGAGTGGCGCACGACGGCGACGACGCGCGAGGTGCGCTCGCCTTACAACTCTGAGCTGCTCGCGAACTTCTCGGTCGCGTCCGCGGCGTTGGTCGAAGAGGCGCTCGCGGCGGCGGCGCGCGCGGCCGTGGAGATGCGCGAGCTGCCGCGCCACCGCCTCGCAGAGTCTCTGCGCGCCATCGCCGATGGCATCCGCGCGCGGGCCGAAGAGTTCGCGCGCACCATCGCGCTCGAAGCCGGTAAGCCCATCAAGACGGCGCGCGCGGAGGTCGAGCGCGGCGCGATGACCTTCACGTACGCTTCCGAAGAGGCGCGCCGCTTCGCCGGCGAGGTCGTGCCGCTCGACGGGCAGTCCACGGGCGCCGGACGCACGGGCTGGACGGAGCGCTTCCCGCGCGGCGTCGTCTTCGGCATCACGCCCTTCAACTTCCCGCTCAACCTCGTCGCGCACAAGGTCGCGCCCGCGCTCGCAAGCCGCAACGCTATCGTGGTCAAGCCGAGCCCGCGCACTCCGCTCACCTCCCTTCTGCTCGGCGAAGTCTTCCTGGCATCGGGTCTGCCGCGCGCGGCCTTGCAGGTCGTGCCGATGGAGGTCGAGACCATCGACACCGTGCTCGAAGATGAGCGCGTCGGGATGATCTCTTTCACGGGGAGCGCGGAGGTCGGGTGGCTCCTGCGCCGCCGCGCCGCGCGCAAGTCGGTCGCGCTCGAACTCGGCGGCAACGCGCCCGTCATCGTGGACGAGACCGCCGACGTTAAGTTCGCCGCCGAGCGCACGGCCGCCTCCGCCTTCGCCTACGCCGGACAGGTCTGCATCTCCGCGCAGCGCGTGCTGGTGCACGAGAAGGTGTCGGAAGAGTTCACCGACCGCTTCGTTAACATCGCGCAGTCGCTCAAGCCCGGAGACCCGCTCGACGAGGCCACGGAACTCTCCAACATGATTGACGAGGCGGCCGCGCGTCGCGCCGAAAGCTGGGTTAACGAGGCCGTCGGCGCGGGCGCGCGATTGCTGTGCGGCGGGCGGCGCGAGGGCTCTCTGCTGGAAGCGACCGTGCTGACGGACGTGCACGCCGAGATGCGCGTCTGCTCCGAAGAGGTCTTCGCGCCCGTCGCCACGCTCCAGACCTTCGGCGACTTCGAGGAGGCGATTGCCGAGGCGAACAACACGCGCTACGGCCTCCAGGCGGGCGTCTTCACGCGCGAGACCGCGCGGGCGCTGCGGGCCTTCCGCGCGCTCGACTTCGGCGGCATCATCGTCAACGACTCGCCCGCCTTCCGCGTGGACAACATGCCCTACGGCGGCGTCAAACTCTCCGGCGCCGGCCGCGAAGGCATCCGCTACGCGATGGAAGAGATGACCGAGCCCCGCCTCATCGTGTTGAGTGATGAATGATAAGAAGGCTGTTAGCTCTTAGCAAGAGCTAAGAGCTAAGAGCCGACAGCCAACAACTCCTCATCATCACTCATCACTCTTTCCCGTGTTAAGATGCCTGCGCCTTTGACACCTTCCGCCTTGAGGTTTCACAGATGTCTACCACGCGCCTCGTCACGCAGCTCGCGCTCTCTCTGTCTTTACTCTTCACGTCTTACCTGCACCTTGCCGCGGCGCAGACCACCGCGCCGCAGGCCGAAGCCGCGGTCGTGCATCTGCCGGGTCTGAAGAAGAGCGTGAAGGTGAGGCGTGACGGGCGCGGCATCCCTTACGTCGAGGCCGAGGACGAGTTAGACCTCTACTTCGCACAGGGGTATGTCACGGCGAGCGACCGCCTGTGGCAGATGGACTTGTTCAGGCGCACGGCGCGCGGCGAGCTGTCGGAGATCTTCGGGAAGGCGGCGCTCGAAGAGGACAAGCGGCGGCGCGCGTACGGCTTCGCGCAGGTGGCAGAGGCGAGCGCCGCGCAGGCCGACCCCACCTCGCGCGCGGTGATGGAGGCTTACGCGGCCGGCGTCAACGCCTACATCGACTCGCTTGACGACCAGAGCCTCCCCGCGGAGTTCAAATTGCTCGGCTACCGCCCGCGCCACTGGACGCCGGCCGACTCCGGGGCCGTCGGCAAGAACTTCGCCGAGGCGCTCTCGACGACCTGGACGCTCGACATCACGCGCGCCCTCTTCGCCGGCCTCCCGCCCGACAAGGCCGCCGCGCTCTTCCCCGAAGCCTCGCCGCTCGACGTGATCGTCGTCGGCTCTGACAAGACCGACCGGAAGACCGCGACGCCCACAAACCGCAGCTCCGCCCTACCCCTTCCAACAGACTCGAAGGAGCTGCTGGCCGAACTCGCTTCCATTCAACAGACGGAGGAGCGCACGCGCGCGCGGGTCGGGCTCAACGCCGAAGACCTGGCCGCGAGCAACAACTGGGTCGTCTCGGGTAAGCGCACGGCCTCGGGCAAGCCCCTGCTCGCCAACGACCCGCACCTCCCGCCCTCCGCACCTTCCATCTGGCACATGATTCACCTCAGCGCGCCGGGGCTGCGCGTCGCGGGCGTCACGGCCGCCGGCGCGCCCGGCGTCATCATCGGCCACAACGAGCGCATCGCCTGGGGCCTGACCAACCTCGGCCCCGACGTGCAGGACGTGTACCGGGAGACCTTCGACCCGCAGAACCCGCGCCGCTACCAGACGCCCGCGGGCTGGCGCGACGCAGAGGTGCGCCGCGAGGAGATCAAAGTCCGCAAGTCTTTGCTGGGCACCGAGACCGAGGTCGTTCCGTTCGAGGTGACCGTCACGCGCCACGGCCCCATCGTCCTGAAGAAGGGCGCGGACGCATACGCACTGCGCTGGACGGCGCTCTCGCCGACGGCCACGGAGTTCACGGCCTTCTACAAGCTGAACCGCGCGCGCAACTGGAAGGAGTTCGCCGAGGCGCTCGGCGGCTACGGCGGGGCCACGCAGAACTTCGTCTACGAAGACGTGGACGGGCACATCGGCTACTACGGCGCAGGGCTCATCCCGGTCCGTTCGAGCGGCGACGGCAGCACCCCTTACGACGGCACGAAGGACGAGGGCGAGTGGAAGGGCTTCATCCCGCACGCGGAGTTGCCGCACGTCCTCGACCCTCCGTCCGGCATCATCGTCACGGCCAACAGCCGCGTCGTCGGGCGCGACTACCCGCACTTTCTTTCACACGTCTGGGCGCCGCCCACACGCTCGCGCCGCATCTACGACCTGCTCACGGCCAAACAGAAGTTGACTGCCGACGACTTTAAAGCCGTACAGGGCGACGCCTACACCATCTCCGGCGCGACCTTCGCGCGCGAGGTCGCGAAGGTCGCCCGCGAAGCGGGCCTGGACGCGAAGGACGAGAAGTGGCGCGAGACCGTCCGCCTCTTCGAGTCCTGGGACGGACAGCTTGAGCCCGACGCGCGCGCCCCTTTCCTCGCCGTCGAGATGGCCGGCGCCTTCCGCCAGAAGATACTGGCCGGCGCGCTCGGCCCCGACCTGGCCAAAGAGTATCGCTGGCCCGCCAGCGCCATCTTCTTCGACCGCGTCATACAGGAGCGCCCGCGCGAGTGGCTCCCCAAAGAGTTCGCCACTTACGCCGAGCTGCTCGACGCCGCGCACCGCGAGGCGCGAGAGACACTGACGAAAGCCTTTGGCGCCGACGAGACGAAGTGGACTTGGGGTGCGCGCGCGCGCGTCAACTTCCCGCACCCGCTCGCGGGCGTGCCCCTGATCGGCAAGACATTCCAGATCGCGCCCTTCCCGCAGAGGGGCGGCGGCGGTCTCTTCGCCGCGCCTAACGTGGGCGCGTCCGTCTCGATGCGCCTGATCGCCGACGCCTCCGACTGGGACAGGACGCGGCATGGCATCGCGCTCGGCGTCTCGGGCGACCCGCGCAGCCCGCACTGGCAGGATCAGCTCGAAGACTGGCGCGCCGCCAACCCGCGCGTCTTCCCCTTCACCAGTGCGGCCGTCGCGCGCTCCGCGCAACTGGCGCTGACGCTCGTGCCGAAGTAGAAGTGTGTGGACGAGATGAGTGTGGGCGAAAGTATCCGCGTCTTCTGCGCCGTCGAGCTGCCCCTTGAGATACGCG
Source organism: Pyrinomonadaceae bacterium (assembly GCA_045807865.1). Lineage (GTDB taxonomy): Bacteria > Acidobacteriota > Blastocatellia > Pyrinomonadales > Pyrinomonadaceae > QHXN01. The sequence continues at coordinate 54,385 of JBJMGP010000029.1, read as the reverse complement.
CGGCCGTGGCCGCACACGCCTCGCGCCTGCGCCGAGACTTCCCCGACGCCCGCGCGAGTTGGGCGCGGCCCGAGGGGCTGCACGTCACTTTGAAATTCATCGGCGAGGTCGAAGCGGCCCGCGTCAGAGCCATCTCAAGCGCCGCGGGCGCGGCCGTCGAGGGGCTCAAGCCTTTCCGTCTCTCCATTGAAGAGTCGGGCACGTTCCCGCCGCGCGGTGCGGCGCGGGTACTGTGGCTCGGGGTGAAAGACGAGTCGGGTCAACTCTCTCGTCTGCAACGCCGGCTCGAACAGGAGTGCGAGGCCGCCGGCTTCCCGCGCGAGCCGCGCACCTTCAAACCTCACTTGACCGTCGCGCGCCTGCGCACCCCTCAATTCGCGCACGCCTGCTCCGAAGCCCACCGGCAGACACAGTGCGGCCCTTACGACTTCGGAGTCAAAGAGCTTCTCGTTATCCGTAGTGAACTCGGCCCCGGCGGCTCACGCTATACGCCTCTCTCGCGCCACGCACTATTGCGGGAAGAGGTTTAACCACAGAGACACAGAGACACGGCTTTAAAGCGATATTGCTTCAAGCCGTGTCTCTGTGCCTCTGTGGTTAAATTATGTAGCTCTACATTCAAGCAGTTCAGGAGTTCGGCAACTGCCGCGGGCGGCCGGGCGGCAACTGCTGGCCGCCGCCCTCGTCGCGGCGCTGCCCGCCCGTCTCGGCGAACATCTCCTTGATGACGCCGACGCTCGAAAGCATGGCCGAGGTCTCGACCGGCATGAAGATGACCTTCGAGTTCTGGCCGAGCGACATCTCTTTCAAGCTCTCGATGTAGCGCTGCGTGATGAGGTACTGCGCGGGGTTGCCGTGGTCGAGCATGACGCGTGCGACCTGCGCGATGGCCTCGGCCTCGGCCTCGGCGTTGCGCAGCCGCGCCTGTGCCGCGCCCTCGGCGGCGAGGATGGCCGACTGCTTCTGCCCCTCGGCGCGCGTCACGGCGGCCTGCTTCTCGCCCTCGGCGCGCGTGATGGCGGCCTGCTTGTCGCCCTCGGCCTGGAGCACGAGCGCGCGGCGTGTGCGCTCGGCCGTCATCTGCTTCTCCATCGTGACGCGCACGTCCTCCGGCGGGTTGATGTTCTTCACGTCCACGCGCGTCACCTTCACGCCCCACTTGTCCGTCGCCTCGTCGAGCCCGATGCGGAGCTTGGCGTTAATCTGGTCGCGCTGCGAGAGCGTGTGGTCCAAGTCCATGTCGCCGATGACGGCGCGCATCCCCGTGATCGTCAACTGGACGATGGCACCAATTAAATCAGCAACCTCATACACAGCTTTTATTGGATCGGTGATCTGCCAGTAGACGACCGAATCGACGTGGATGGTCACGTTGTCGCGCGTGATGACGGGCTGCGGCGGGAGGTCGATGTACTGCTCGCGCAGGTCGATGGAGGCGAGGCCGGGCCGCACGTTCGTCCAATAGACGCCGCGCGGCTTGTCGAGGAATGGGACGATGACGTTGAGGCCGCTCGTCGCGACGCGGCTGAAGCGCCCCAGCCGCTCGATGAGCATGACGGTCGCCTGCGGCACGATCTTGATCGTCTTAGCCGCGATGACGAGCGCCGAGATGGCGATGAAGAGGAAGAAGAACAGGATGCCTAATTCCATGTGACCTCCAGGGGATAACAGTTTCAACTTTGAATACTCAAAGGCTCAAGGCAGGTGCGGGCGAGACTATAACGGATTGACTCAGGCTTTTGGAAGATTTTCCGGCGGAGGTTGCCAGCCGCCGAGCGCTTCTTCAATCACTCGCGCGGCCGCGAGCACGCGCCGCTCTTCGTGCGGGCGGCCGACGACCTGCACGCCGAGGGGGAGCCCCGACGCCGTCCGGCCCGCGGGCACACACGCGGCCGGCAGGTCGAAGACGTTCGCCGCGTGCGCGTATGCGAAGGCGCGGAAGGTCGGGAGGCTGTGCCCCTCGACCTCGACCCGCCCGAACTCTTCGTGCCGGAACGCGGGGACGGCCCCGACCGGCGAGACAAAGAGTTGCATCCCCTCCATCCAGCGCAAAAGTATTTCACGAACGCGGTCGCGCTCGTCCCACGCGGCGAGCAGCTTCTCCAAAGGCGGCTCGCCCCAACGCTCCGCCCGTTCGAGGATGACGCGGGCGGCGCGACCGGCCTCGCCTTCCCTGCCCGCGTAGGCCGCGCGCACGAACCGCTGCGTCGCGTACTCGAAGAGCGAGAGCCAAAACCCCGTGGCCTCTACGACGCCGGGCGGCACCTCCTCTACAACCTCCAGGCCCGCGTCGGCCAGAGCACGCGCGGCACGCTCGACCGCGGCACGCATCTCCGCCGACGCGGAGAGCGCGCCGTCGTCTGTGTAGAAAGCGACACGCATGCCTTTCAACCCCTCACGCGCGCCGTTCGCGTCAACTGATGCGTCTGCTTCGCCTGACAGCACGCCGTAGAAGAGACGCAGGTCTTCGACCGTGCGCGCGAGCGGGCCGAGCGTGGCGCCGAGCGTGTGGAGACCAGACATCGCGGGCATGTGACCGCCGCGGGGCACGCGACCCGCCGTCGGCTTGAGCCCCGTGATGCCACAGAAGTGCGCGGGGATGCGGATCGAGCCGGCGAGGTCGCTGCCCAGACTCCCCGCCGTCATGCAGGCCGAGACAGCCGCCGCGCAGCCGCCGCTCGAACCGCCCGGCGTGCGTTCGAGGTCGTGCGGGTTGTTCGTCCTCCCGAAGACAGGATTGTCAGACGTGTAGTCGAGCGCGAACTCCGGGCAGTTCGTCTTGCCCAGGATAATCGCCCCCGCCGCACGCAGGCGCGCGACGGCCGGCGCGTCCTCTACCGGCACATTGTCGGCGCGCACGCGCGAGCCGTAAGTCGTTCGGACATCGCGAACGTCAACCGTGTCCTTCACCGTGACGGGCACGCCGTGGAGTGCGCCCAGAGCCACGCCGCTCGCGGCCGCCGCCTCCGCCTCACGCGCCCGTTCGAGCACGTCGGGCGCGAGCGTCACGACGGCGTTGAGTGTCGGGTTCACGCTCTCGATGCGACGCAGGTACGCCTCGGCCGCCTCGACCGGCGAGACCGCGCGCGCGCGCATTAATCGGGCGAGTTCGACCGCCGACAGCCGCGTCAACTCCAGACCTTCGGGACTTCTCATCCGACCTCCGCGAGAAACTTTTCCGCCTCCGCGCTCGAACGCAACCGGTAGATTTGCTTGCTGCCGGCAACCTCTTCGAGCCGCTTAAGTACCTTCGGCCGGCTGCGCCGCGGGTAGTTCCAGACCCAGAGCAGGAAGGCCAGGAAATCTCTGTTGAGCTGCTCGCGGCAGCCCTCGGCCATGTCCGGGCGGCTCACACCCTTGTAACGCAGCGCACGCCTCGACACGCGCCACAGACAGAGGAGGCGTGGCAGGTCGAGCAAGATGACGGTGTCACAGGCGGCAAGCCTGCTTTCGAGCGTGCCCGAGTAGTTGCCGTCCATCACCCACCCGCCCCCGGCGCACAACTCATCGACCTGCTGCCGCCACTCGTCTTTGGGCGGCTCGATCCAGCCCGCACGCCAGTACGTGCGGTCGAGGTGGATGACCGGGAGCCCGAGCTTCTCCCCCAGTCTGCGCGCGAAGGTGGACTTGCCCGCGCCGCCCGAGCCTATCACCAGCACCCGCTTCATGCCCGCGCACCGTGGCGCTGGAGCAGCTCGACGAACTTCCGCGCGGCCGTCGAGAGAGCGCGGTCGCTCCGGTAGACGACGCCGACGGCGCGCTCCCACTCGGGCTCGATCAGAGGCACGACCGCGAGCTGTCCCGAGTGCCGCTCGTCCAGCACGGACGGGCGCGGGACGACCGCCACGCCGAGCCCGACCTCGACGGCGCGCTTGATCGTCTCGATGTTATCGAACTCGGCGACGCGTTGAACCGTGACGTTGTGCGCGCGGAGGATGCGGTCGGTGGCACGGCGGGTTGGGATGTCGCGCTCGAAGTGTACGAAGTTCTGTCCCTGGAGGTCTGCCGCGCGCAGCTTCTTGCGTCGCGCCAGCGGGTGCTCGGGGCGGCAGATGAAGACGAGGCGGTCGCCGCCGAGCGGCACGATCTCCAGGCCGCGCCGCTTCTCCGGGTAGGCGACGACGCCGAGGTCTACGGCCCCGCTCAGCACGTCGCGGACGACGCGCGTCGTGCGGCTGTATTCGAGGTCGATCTTGGCGCGCGGGTAGAGCCCCATGAACTCGCGGACGACGGGCGGCAGCTCGTGCAAACCCACGCTGTAGACGGTGGCGACGCGCACCTTCCCGCCGACCGTGCCTGACAAACTGCGCATGCTCTCTTCGAGCCGGCCGTAAGCCTGCAAGACCTCGCGGCTCGCCTCGTAGAAAGCCTCGCCCTCCTGCGTCAGGTGCAGCTCGCGCCGGCCGCGCACGCGCTCTAAAAGACGCCGGTTGAACTTGCCTTCGAGCCCGCGCACCTGCTGGCTGACGGCCGACTGTGTGACGAAGTTGCGCTCCGCGGCCTGCGAGAAGCTCCGCGTCTCGACGAGGTCGCAGAAGATTTTCAGCGTTTCGATCTGCATTGCTTTGAAGCAGGCAGGAGGCAGATGGGAGATGGCAGTCGCTCAGGGTTAAGTTTCTCGAAGGATTAACCCGGCAGTCCCGATAGCGGCGCTTTCAACCGCCTACTGCCATCCGCCTCCTGCCTCCTGCTCAAAATAAGAACTCCTCAGATGTTTGCCCTATATTTTTCATTTTATCTTATATTCGCGCTGCACTAAAATCAGACCCATCGGAGCAGGTCGTTTGGCCACACAGATGACATCGACAGCGGGGCGATGCGGCGAACGCTTCGCACCCGGGCTCACGCTCGGCGAGGCGCGGGCGCGCCTGTTCGCGCTCGGCGGGCTCGGGGAGGACGGCGGGTACGGCGACGCCTGGGTGAAGCTCCGGCTCTGGGGCATCCCGTTCGCCTTCCCGAACACCGACGGGCGGAGGCGCGCCGTCCGCTTCCACGACCTGCACCACGTCCTGACCGAGTACCCGACGACCTGGCGCGGCGAGTTCGAGATCGCGGCGTGGGAGGTGGCCTCCGGCGTGAGGCGTTACTGGGTCGGGTGGCTTTTGGACTTGCTGGGCTTCGCCTGCGGGCTCGTCGTCTACCCGCGCGCCGTCTACAAAGCGTTCGTGCGCGGCCGGCACAGCTCGAACCTCTACGGGGAGATGTGGGACGAGTCGATCCTCGGGAGGCGCGTCGGCGAAGTTCGCCGCAGGCTCGGGCTGGACGTTGAAGGGGCGACGCCGACGCGGGACGACCGCGCCGCGTTCGTCTTCTGGGCCGCGGCGAGCGCGGCCGCCTACGGCGCCACCTGGGCCGTCCTGCTGGCGCCGGCCTGCGTGCTGGCCGCCGCGCTCTGGCTCTACTGAGCGCGCCGGCGCGCGATTGCTTTTCCGCGTCGCGTCGTTATAATCATGGCCGACCTACCAGACATCAAAGTCACAACGCTGCGGCGCGCAAGCTGCGAAGGAGAGGCACTCTGACATGGCCGTCCGTCTGAGCAGTACGTTCGTTTTCAGGAAGCTCCACCAGTTGACGGGCATCCTCCCGCTGGGCTTCTTCCTGCTTGAACACTTCTACACCAACTCGAAGGCGATGACCGGCCCGGCCGACTTCAATAACGCCGTCCGCGACCTCCAGTCGATCCCCTACATCATCTTCATCGAGATCGGCGGCATCTTCATCCCGCTCATCTACCACGCCGTCTACGGCCTCTTCATCACCTGGGAGATGCGGCCGAACAACGTCTCGTACCCGTACCCGCGCAACTGGTTCTACACCATCCAGCGCATTACGGGGATGATCCTCTTCTTCTTCATCACGTTCCACGTGCTGAACTTCCGCTTCGGCCTCATCCCCGGCCTCAACGAGCTGTCGGTCGCCGACCACCCGAATCAGGCTTTCGACATCGTCAGCCGCGAGTTCCGCAACGTCGTCATCTTCGTCGTCTACCTCGTCGGCATCACCTCGACGGTGTGGCACCTCGCGAACGGGTTGTGGCTCTTCGCGGTGGACTGGGGCATCGTCATCGGCGAGCGCGCCCAGCGCATGGCCGGCTACGCCTGCATCGGCTTCGGGCTGCTGCTCCTCCTCGTCGGCATCAACGCGCAGGTGGCCTTCATCCGCGAGGGCGGACTGCTCGGACTGATAGGACTCGCATAACATGGCAAACAACGGCATACGTGTAGCCATCGTCGGCGGCGGCCTCGCGGGCCTCGCGGCCGCGATGAAGATCGCCGAGGCGGGGCACGCGGTAGACCTCTTCTCGGTCGTGCCCGTCAAGCGCTCGCACTCGGTCTGCGCGCAGGGCGGGATCAACGGCGCGGTCAACACCAAGGGCGAGGGCGACAGCCCCTGGAAGCACTTCGACGACACGGTCTACGGCGGCGACTTCCTCGCCAACCAGCCGCCCGTGCAGAAGATGTGCGAGATGGCGCCCTCGATCATCTACCTCTTCGACCGCATGGGCGTCCCCTTCTCGCGCACGACCGAGGGGCTCTTAGACTTCCGTCGCTTCGGCGGCACGCTCCACCACCGCACGGCCTTCGCCGGCGCCTCCACGGGGCAGCAGTTGCTCTACGCGCTGGACGAACAGGTGCGCCGGCACGAGGCCACCGGCCAGGTCAGGAAGTACGAGCACTGGGAGATGCTCTCGCTCATTCAGGACGGCCACGGCGTCTGCCGGGGCTTAGTGGCGATGGAGCGCGCGACGCTTGAGCTGAAGGCCTTCCCCGCCGACGCCGTCATCATCGCGACGGGCGGGCCGGGGCTCATCTTCGGTAAGTCTACGAACTCGATGGTCTGCACGGGCTCGGCCGTCTCCGCCTGCTACCAGCAGGGCGCGCGCTACGCCAACGGCGAGTTCATACAGGTGCACCCGACCTCCATCCCCGGCGAGGACAAGCTGCGTCTGATGTCCGAGTCCGCGCGCGGCGAGGGCGGGCGCGTGTGGGTGCCGAAGACGCAGGGCGACAAGCGGCAGCCCTCGTCCATCCCCGAGTCCGAGCGCTGGTACTTCCTCGAAGAGAAGTACCCGGCCTACGGCAACCTCGTCCCGCGCGACATCGCGACGCGCGAGATCTTCCAGGTCTGCCTGGACGGCTACGGCGTCTACGGCGACAACCAGGTCTACCTCGACCTGACGCACATCCCGGCCGAGACGTTGGACAGGAAGCTCGGGGCCATCCTGGAAATCTACGAGATGTTCGTCGGCGACGACCCGCGCCACGTCCCGATGCGCATCTTCCCCGGCGTCCACTACTCGATGGGCGGCCTGTGGGTTGACTTCGAGCAGCGGACGAACATCCCGGGCCTGCTCGCCGCGGGCGAGTGCGACTACTCGATACACGGCGCGAACCGACTGGGCGCGAACTCGCTCGTCAGTTGCGTCTACGGCGGCTTCATCGCCGCGCCCGCCGCCATCGAGTTCGCCAAGAACGTGGAGCGCAACGGGGCGGACGGGTCGAAGGTTTACGACGACGAGCTGAAGCGCCAGCAGGAGATCAACCAGGGGATTCTGAAGCAGTCGGGCTCGGAGAACCAGTACGTCATTCACGACGAGATGGGCAAGTGGATGACGGACAACGTGACGGTCGTCCGCTACAACGACAAGCTGAAGGCGACGGACGAGAAGCTTTTGGAGCTGATCGACCGCTACCGCCACATCTCTCTGAACGACTCGAACATGTGGGCGACGCACGCCTTGCCGCACGCGCGCCAACTCTACAACATGCTGCAACTGGCGCGCGTCATCACGCTCGGCGCGCTGAACCGCAACGAGTCGCGCGGCGCGCACTACAAGCCGGACTTCCCCAACCGCGACGACGAGAACTTCTTGAAGACGACCATCGCCGAGTTCTCGGGCGAAGGCCCGGTCTTCTCGTGGGAGGCCGTGGACGCGGGGCTCATCGAGCCGCGCAAGCGCGACTACACGAAGGGCAAACAGAAGGCGACGGCCGCCGCGGGCGGACAGGCCGAGCAGTCGCCGACCGGGGGCGGCGCCGCGCAGGTACCCACCCCCGGCTCGGAGTTGAAGCCTTCCGACACCTCCGGCCCCGCCGCCTGGGGGCAGAAGAAGGAGGCGGTGGACAACGCCGTCGCCGGCGAAGTCACCCCGCGCCCCGAGCGCGGCGACTCGATAGACGAAGCAGGGGGCAAGACCGAGAAGCAGTAGGGTGAAGACGATGTCAACGCTGACGGTCACACACGTGACGCCCGAAGAGTACCTCGCCGCCGAGAGGTTATCGGAGACCAAGAGCGAGTATCTCGACGGAGGTGTCTACCCGATGACCGGCACGACGGTAAACCACAATAGACTTGTGGGGGACTTAAGTCGTCAACTCCTCACCCAGTTAGACGAACGGCATGGTGACGTGTTGATTAGTGAAGTTAAGGTGGCGATCCTGGGGTCGCGTAAGTTCTTCTATCCGGACGTAGCGGTCGTCTGCGGCGAGTTGAAGTATTACGACGACCGGAAAGACATCATCCTCAACCCAGACCTCGTCATCGAAGTCCTCTCGCCGAGCACCGAGGCTTTCGACCGCGGTGAGAAGTTCAGGGCTTACCAGACGATTGAGACACTGAAGGAGTACCTGCTCGTCGCGCAGGACAAGCCTTTCGTCGAGCAGTTCGTCAAAAACGAAGCCGGGAAGTGGGAGTACGCGGCGGCCATCGGGCTCGACAGTTCGCTCGTGCTGCCCTCGATTGAATGCACGTTGAACCTGGCCGCAGTCTACAAAAGGGTGGATTTCAACTCATGAGCGCAAACGCAAACGTCGAAGAGCAGCAACACGGTTTGAGGAACCCGCCGCGGGAGGTCGTCCTGCGCATCCGCCGCCGCGAGCGGCAGGACGCGCCGGCGCGCTGGGAGGAGTTCGCGCTCCCCTACCGCCCGAACCTCAACATCATCTCCTGCCTGATGGAGATCAGGAAGAACCCGGTCACGCGCGACGGCCAGAAGACCACGCCGCCCGTCTGGGAGATGAACTGCCTCGAACAGGTCTGCGGCATCTGCACGATGGTCATCAACGGGCGCGCGCGCCAGTCCTGCTCGGCGCTCATCGACAACCTCGACCCGCACAGCCCGATCACGCTGGAGCCGATGTCGAAGTTCCCCAACGTGCGCGACCTCGTCGTGGATCGCTCGGAGATGTTCAACCACCTCAAGCGCGTCAAGGCGTGGATCGAGATCGACGGCTCCTACGACCTCGGCCCCGGCCCGCGCATGTCGCAGGAGGAGGTGGCCGAGCGCTACGCCTACTCGCGCTGTATGACGTGCGGCTGCTGCCTTGAAGCCTGCCCGCAGTACGGCGAAGGCAACTACATCGGGCCGCAGGCCATCGCGCAGGTGCGCCTGATGAACATGCACCCGACGGGCAAGATCACGCGCGACGAGCGGCTCACGGCCATCACCGGCGACGACGGCATCACCAACTGCGGCAACGCGCAGAACTGCGTCCGCGCCTGCCCGATGTCGCTCCCGCTCACCAAGGCCATCTACGAGGAGAACCGCGAGACGGTGCTGCACGGCCTCTTCGGCTGGCTCCGCAAGTAAGACAGCAGTCAGTAGTCAGTAGAAAACGGGCGGCGCGCTCAGTCTTCAGACCGGGCGCGCCGCTTCTTCTTCCTATAGCGATTTGCACTTGGATGCGACTGGTGCGGAAGGCGGCAAGTCAGTACCGCCTGCGGTAGCGGGCGGGTCTCGTGCGCGCTACCCGCCCGCTACCGCAGGCGGTACTGACTCATCCGCGGTCGCACTCATGCGCAAGCCGCTATAATGTCTACTGCCCTCGAACAGCCCGGTCTGCTCGCCCTGCGTGCGGCGCCAGCGGGCGGCGCGTTTGAATTCAGCGTGTGAAGTTAGAGAAGCGTGATGAACTCGTCTACGCTCAAGCCCGCTTGACGAATAATCGCCCGAAGCGTACCGCGATCAAGCTCTTGATGATTTGGGACGGTAGTTTGCGCCCGCGGCTCGACGCGAATCAGTGTGATGTGACTGCCGCGTTGTCGGAAGAGGACGAAACCCGCCTTTTCGAGTGCTCTGACGCATTGCGCGCCTGAGACGACGGGCAGTTTGCTCATGCGGCGACCTCGACCACCTCCACCTGGTCGTCGGGTACGGGCTCGCCACGCTCTTGCAGGACTTCCACATGAAGCGCGATGGCTTCCTGAATGTTTGCCAGCGCTTCGTCCCGCGTCTTTCCCTGACTGACGCAGCCTGGCAGACTCGGAACCTCGGCGACCACATAGCCGTCTTCGCCGGGGTATAAAATAACTCTGCGGGTCATATCTCCGTTCACCTTTCAGGCAGGGTGTCACGAGCAGGAAACATCTCAACGCCCTCTCACGCCACTTCCGTAGCCTCTTCCATGCAATTCTAGCACGCCGGTTTTAGCCCTAGAACAGCCCGGTCTGCTCGCCCTGTGTGCGGCGCTGGCGGGCGGCGCGTTTGAAGGTGGCGGCGTTCATGCGGGGGTAGAGGGCGGTGGCGGCGCCGCTCAGGAGGTCTTCGACGGTGAGGATTTGGAGGCGCGGGAAGTTGCCCCAATGTGACTTGTAGAAGCCGGCGCTGACGGCCTCCTTGAGCATGTCTTTTGAGGGCGGTTGCAAGGTGACGAAGATGCCGATGACGGCCTTCTCGCGGTCGAGGACGCCGACGAGGTCGCGTATGTCGCGTGAGGAGACCTTGCCGCTCTTGACCTGAACGACGATGGTGCGGGCGGGCTCGCCGTCGCGTTCGAGGTAGCGGATGAGACCGTCGATGCCCTGGTCTTTGCCCTTCTTCTTGTCCTGTGCGGGGCGCGCGTCCACGAGCGAGAGCGCCCAGTATTGGAACTGGTAGCGGTCTTGGAGGGCGAGGGCTTCGGCGGAGGCGGCGTCGGTCGGGGTGCCGTGGACTTGATAGTCGGAGAGTTCGGTGCCGAAGGTCTCGCGGAGGCGGTTCTGGATGAGGGCGACGGCGAGGTGGGTGATGTCGATGCCGACCCAGCGGCGCTTGAGGCGCTCGGCGACGTTGATGGTGGTGCCGCAGCCGCAGAAGGGGTCGAGCACCACGTCGCCCTCGTTGGACGAGGCGTTGATGATGCGCTCCAACAAGGCTTCGGGCTTCTGCGTTGGATAGCCGAGCCGTTCTTTTGCAGTTTGGTTAATACGATCAATGTCTGTCCATACATCCCCAACAGTTATCATTCTCTCTTCTGAGAATGGATTGGAATCTCTTCTACGTGGGAAGCCACCCTTCTTCGGCCAATGGATTAGTCCTGCCTTATCCCATTCATCCATCAAAGCGTGAGAGTTCGCCCAATGCCGGCCCATCTTTGCAGGGTCGTAACCGCGCCACGGCGTCCCGCTGTCGCCTGATTTTCTTACTTCCGGCCCTGTTAACTCATAAGTTTGATACTTCAAGCCATCCGACCCAGTAACAAGAGTATGCGGTAACTTGGCTTTATCGGCGGCAACCTGAATGGAATTGAACTTCAGTGTTTGTTTCGAGTAAAAGAGGATTGTATCGTGCATGCGCGGCCACCGTTGGTCGGTGCTGCGCGCATTATGACGCTTCCAGACAATCTCATTTTTGAAATTGACCGGCCCGAATATCGCATCCAGTAACAACTTCAAGTAATGGCTTGCGGTCGGGTCGCAGTGGAGATAGATACTGCCCGTCGGTTTCAACGCACGATGTAGTTCCAATAGCCTCGGGGCCATCATGACGAGGTAGGCCATCATGTCGGACGTGCCGAGCATCTGGCGCATCGCCTCGACCAGCCGTGCGAGTCGCTCCGGCGCCTCCGTCACAAGCTCCTGGTACGCCGCCTCCGACTCGTGCGTCCAGTGCCATGTGTCCTCGAACGCCGTGATCTGCGCCGCCGACTGCTCGCCGCTCGCCTCGCGGAACAGCACGTTGTAGTTCGCCGCAGAGTTGAAAGGCGGGTCGAGGTAGACGAGGTCTACCGACTCGTCCGCAATCTCCTCGCGCAGCACGCGCAGGTTGTCGCCGTAGTAGAGTTGATTCTTCCAGTCCATACGTTTGTCCGTGGGGGCGTCGCCGGCACCCGCTCAAGCTTTTTACCCTACAGGCGTGCGCGCCGACAAGTCACGCCCCCACGAGATCGTCACTTACTTGACTGACGCTCCGGTCTCTTTGTGCTTGCGCGTCAGCCCCGTCTTGCGTTCGCTCTTGCGCGTGTAGCCGAAGGCATCGACGAGCGGGCTGTCGGGGCCTTCGGTCGGGTCTCCGAGGACGCCCGCCACGACGAGTTGGATTTTGGACGCCGTGTTAGCGTCCGCCGTGTCGCGTCCGGTCAGCGCCTTCGTCTGCCTATCCTGAAGCTCCTCGATGGCATTGCGCGCCTCTCGCGAGGGTAGGCATTCCTCTTCAAATTGCATGAGCGTCATCCCGCCGAACGTCTTGTTCGGCGACAGCGTCCGCCACGCGTTGACGATGCGATCCAGTTTTTCAAGGAGTTCTTTCGGTTTTGACATGACGGCGAGTCCTTTCTGTGCGCGTTCCGGCGCACGACTTTGTGGTTGGATGTTGCGTGCTGGTGGGGCACGGATAGGTGTTACGTGTGACGGCGTTGGCGGCGCCGAATTCTCCTTTTGCTTCCTCGTGTTGTGAGTAACTCTGCCGAGTCTAACTGTCTGACGCGAGATGCTTGGAAAGGGCAAACCGCGGTCTGTTCTCTACGCCATACTGTTTGCGTCCGCGCGCGGGATTCCAGTCTCACGCATCCTCGTTTACAACGAAATTTTCTCGTCGCAAGTTCTTTCCTGTGTGAAGGAAGGCTTCTCCTCCGCGTAGGAAAGCTTTTCCTCCATGCGGGAAAGCTTTTCCTCCGCGCAGGAAAGCTTTTCCTCTGCGCGGGAAAGCTTTCCCTCCATGCGGGAAAGCTTTTCCTCCATGCGGGAAAAGCTTTCCTGCGCGGAGGAGAGCTTATGCGGCGCGCAGGAGAGGCTCTCCTGCGCGGAGGAAAAGTTTTGATTTTCGGCTTACAACGGCGAGCAGTCGGATGCAGTTGCAAGAGCGGTCAGTACCACCCGCGGTAGCGGGTGGGTGCGTGTGACTCCGCAGGCGATTACCGCGTCAGTCAGACCCACCCGCTACCGCGGGTGGTACTGACCCGGTTGACGGCGGTCGCGCCCGACTGCACCTTGCTATAAATGGCCTGCGCCGCGACGCTTGAGGCTTACTTGAGACGGGCGACGGTCGCGCCCCAGCCGCCGGCCTCGGGCGGTGCGTCGGCGTAGTGTTCGACGAAGGGCGTGCGGGCCAGCACCGCGCGGACGGTCTCGCGCTGCACGCCGACGCCTTTGCCGTGGATGATGCGCACCTGCCGGAAGCCGAGGCGTTGCGCCTCGCGCAGATACTCCTCGACGACAACGCGCACCTCGCGCGGCGGGATGGAGTGGAGGTCGAACACGTCCCCTATCTCAAGCCGCACCGGCTCGGGGAAAGGGTCGAAAGGGTCTACGTCCGACACCTCCTCTTCCGCGGACTCCTCCGGCCGCGGGCCGAACAGCCTCTTGATTAGTGAAGAGAGTCCCATACCGCCAATCAGGTCAGTACCACCCGCGGTAGCGGGTGGGTCCGTGTTACTATAACGGCCCGCCAAGCATAGTCCCGACCCACCCGGTACCGCGGGTGGTACTGACCGTGACCGCTATCCCCTCGATTATCCCGGCTTTATGTGGAACGACACAGACCTCCCTTTGGCATACCTTATCACTTTCCGTTGCTACGGGACGTGGCTGCATGGAGACGAGAGAAGCTCGATTGACCGTGTACATAACCGTTTCGGGACACCCTACCTTCCTGCCAGCCAGCAATGGCAGAGACATAACACACACAAGTTGAGAGGCGAGCCAGTCACCCTCGACGCGGGGCGGCGGGAAGTCGTCGAGAGGGCAGTGCGCGAAACTTGTAGTGTGCGCGGCTGGCTCTTACGCGCTTTAAACGTGCGCACGAATCACGTCCACGTCGTTGCCTCCATCGGGGGCGTGAGGCCGTGGAACGCCCTCAACGCGTTCAAAGCAAACGCCACGAGACTGTTGAAGCAGGACGCCCGCTGGGCGCAGAGACACAGTCCCTGGGCCGATAAAGGAAGTATGAGATATCTCTGGAACGAGCGCAGTATCGAGCGGGCGGTTGACTATGTAATCGACGGTCAGGGCGAGGACTTACCGGACTTTAACGCGGACTGAAGTTGAGCTTGGCGCCACCGGGTCAGTACCGCCCGCGGTAGCGGGTGGGTGCGTGTTGCTCTATAGCGATTTGCACTTGGATGCAACTGGTGCGGAAGGCGGCGAGTCAGTACCGCCTGCGGTAGCGGGCGGGTAGCGCGCACGAGACCCGCCCGCTACCGCAGGCGGTACTGACCCGAACCCGGTCGCACTCAAGCGCAAGCCGCTATATACGCTCTCAAGGCGTACCACTGACCCACCCGCTACCGCGGGCGGTGGTGACCGCTATTGCCTCAAATGGGCAGCTTCCTTGACACGCCTCTGAGGCGCTCGTTACACTCGCGCTCTTCCAACAACGACACACCGTTGGGCGTCTAATCAGGTCAGTACCGCCCGCGGTAACGGGTGGGTGCGTGTACCCTTGAGAGGCGTTAACACGAAAGTCTGACCCACCCGCAACCGCGGTCGGTACTGACCGCTATATTATCAGGGACGAAAGGGAGAGAGAGATGGGCAAGCGAAACAAGATTACGGTGGTCGGCGCCGGCAACGTCGGCGCGACGGCCGCGCACTGGCTGGCGAGCAAAGAGCTGGGCGACGTGGTGCTCGTGGACATCGTCGAGGGCATGCCGCAGGGCAAGGCGCTCGACCTCGCGCAGGCTGCCCCGATTGAAGGGTTCGACGCGGCGCTCGTCGGCGCCACCTCGGACTACGCGCAGACGGCCAACTCCGACGTGGTCATCATCACCTCCGGGCTCCCGCGCAAGCCCGGCATGAGCCGCGACGACCTCCTCAAGACCAACGCCGGCATCGTGTCGAGCGTCGTCGAAGAGATCGTCAAGTACTCGCCCGACTCCGTCCTCATCATCGTCTCGAACCCGCTCGACGCGATGTGCCAGGTCGCGTACAAGAAGTCCGGCTTCCCCAAGCACCGCGTCATCGGTATGGCCGGCGTGCTGGACTCGGCGCGCATGCGCTGCTTCCTCGCGGAGGCCCTCGACGTGTCGGTCGAGAACGTGACGGCCTTCGTCCTCGGCGGGCACGGCGACACGATGGTGCCGCTCCCGCGCTACTCGACGTGCGCCGGCATCCCCGTCACGGAGCTTCTGCCCAAGGAGCAGCTCGACGCGATTGTGAAGCGCACGGCCAACGGCGGCGCCGAGATCGTCGGCCTGCTGAAGACCGGCTCGGCCTACTACGCGCCCTCGGCCGCGGCCGTCGAGATGACGGAAGCGATTCTGAAAGACAAGAAGAAGATTCTGCCCTGCGCCGCCTACCTCGAAGGCGAGTACGGCGTCAACAACCTCTACGTCGGCGTCCCCTGCAAGCTCGGCGCGCGCGGCCTGGAGCAGATCATCGAGATCAACCTCACCAACGAGGAGCGCATCGCGCTGCACAAGAGCGCCGCCTCGGTGCAGGAGCTGGTGGACGTGCTCGGCGTCTGAGCGAATCAGGTCAGAACCGACCGCGGTGGCGGACGGGTCGTGTCGCGGAGGAATAATTAACAGGGATGGACAGGATGTGCAGGATAAGGATTTCGAGTCAAATCCTTATCTCTTTTATCCTGCTTATCCTGTCCACCCCTGTCAATTCACTCTCCGCGCCGCGGCCCGTTCGGCGTGACACCGGCCCGCCCGCCCGGCTCGTCCCGAAATTCCCCTTCCCCACCAGCGGCCTGCGGCTCGAAAGGCGCACGCGGCCGGGCGCCTTTCTCGACGTGCTCGGGCGCAAGTCGGCCGTCTTCGGCTACGAGCAACGGCAGCTCGAAGCGTGGGCCTACCCTCTGCAAATCCTCGACGGCTTCGAGCTCTCTTTCCGCGTCGAGGGCTACCCGCTTGAGTTCAAAGGTTCGGAGACGGCCGCCCTCATCGACGTGCGCCCCGAGGCGACGACCATCACCTACTCGCACGCGGCCTTCACCGTCCGGCAGACCATCTACGCGCCGCTCGACGAGCCGGGCGTCGTCATGCTGCTCGACGTTGACTCGGCGCTGCCCGTCACGGTCAACGTCCGCTTCCGCCCGAGACTAAAACTGATGTGGCCCGCCGGGATGATGACCGGCTCGCTCTCCTGGGACGAGAAGCAGCGCGCCTACTTCATCTACGAAGAGACGGGGCGTTACGTGGGCATGGTCGGGAGCCCCGCGGCGCGAGACGTGTCCGTCATGCCCTACCAGGAGGAGCCGCGGGACGTGCCCGCGGAGTTTCATCTGGAGGTGCCCGCCTCCGAGTTGAAGTCGAGCTTCGTCCCCATCGTCATCGCGGGGAGCTTGAAGGGGCGCGACGACGCGGGCGCGACCTACGCGCGGCTGCTCGGCTCTGCGCGCAGCCTGTACGAGAAGAACGTCGAGCACTACCGGCGCCTGCTCGCGGAGACGACCGAGGTCTCGACGCCGGACGAGCGCGTCAACGAGGCTTACGCGTGGGCGAAGGTCGGCATCGACAAGGGCTTCGTCGAGAACCCGCAGCTCGGGCGCGGGCTCGTCGCGGGCTTCCGCACGGCGGGCGAGTCGGAGCGCCCCGGCTTCGCATGGTTCTTCGGCCGCGACGCGCTCTGGACGGCCCTCGCCCTCGACGCCTACGGCGACTTCGAGGGCGTGCGCACGGCGCTCGACTTCCTCAAGAAGTACCAGCGCGCCGACGGCAAAATCCCGCACGAGATTTCGCAGAGCGCGGGCCTCGTCCCGTGGTTCACGGACTACCCCTACCCTTGGGCGAGCGCCGACGCCACGCCGCTCTACATCATCGCGCACGCCGACTACGTGCGCGCGAGCGGCGACGTGAGCTATCTGCGCGCCAACTGGGAGTCCGTCCTCAAAGCCTACCGCTACACGAAGGCGACCGACACGGACGGCAACGCTCTTGTCGAGAACACGAACGTCGGCCACGGCTGGGTCGAGGGCGGCTCGCTCTACCCGCCGCACGAAGAGATTTACATGCAGGGGCTCTGGGTCGAGGCGCTGCGCGGCGTCGAGGAGATGGCCGCGCTGCTGGGCGACGAGAAGCTCGCCGCCGAAGCCGCCGAGTCGGTTCGGCGCGTGAGCGAGGCAGTCGAGAAGACCTACTGGCTGGAGGGCAAGGGCTTCTACGCCTTCGCCACCAATGTCCCGCCCGCCGAGCCGCGCGAGGCCGACAAGGGGCCGTACCGCGAGCGACGGCAGCAAAGGATGAACGAGCAGGACAAGTCCCCGCTCTTCGAAGAGGACACGGTGCTGCCCGCCGTCCCGCTCTGGTTCGGCGTGCTCGACGAAGAGCGCGCGCAGAAGGAGATTGACCACCTCGGCTCCGGCCACCTCGCGACCGACTGGGGCGCGCGCATCGTCTCGGACGAGAGCCGCCTCTACGACCCGCTCTCCTACCACAGCGGCTCCGTCTGGCCGCTCTTCACGGGCTGGGCCAGCATGGGCGCGTACCGCTACGGACGGCCGGCGGTCGGCCTGCAAGCTTTGATGTCGAACGTGCTCCTGCGCGAGCAGGGCGCGCTCGGCTACACGACCGAGCTGCTCTCCGGCGACTACGACGCGCCCTTCGGCCGCTCTTCGCACCACCAGGTCTGGTCGGAGGCGATGACCGTTACACCGCTCCTGCGCGGGCTGCTCGGCATCGAGGTCGAGGACGAAGGCTCGACCGTCCGGCTCGCGCCGCAACTGCCGGCCGACTGGAACAGGCTGCTCGTCAAACGCGTGCGCGCGGGCGGGGACGTGTTCGACCTCGCCCTGACCCGTTCGGAGGGCGAGATAGTTATCTCCTGCTTCTTCACGGAGCAACAGGAGAAGCGCGAGCGTACAGCGTTGAGGTTCGAGTTCGCCCCCGCCTTCCCGCTCGACGCGCGCATCAAGTCCGTCGAGGTCGGGGGCAGGAAGGTCGAGTTTATGACCGAGCGGATGGGCGACACGCAGTCTGTCGTCTTCGAGGCTGACTCGCGCCTCGCACGCACGCCAACCAACGGCCTGGGGAGCATCTTGACGGCGGTCATCAAGTACGAAGAGGGGACGGAGGTCTATCTCAGGCGTGAGGCTCCGCGGCCGGGCGACAGGAACACGGGGCTGCGTGTGTTGCGCTCCCGCGCCGAGTCGTCCGGGCTGCGGCTCCTGCTCGAAGGGGTTGCGGGGCGCGAGTACTCCCTCGACGTGCGCGGCGCTCGGCCGCTCGGCCTGCCGGCCGACGCCGAAGGGCTGACTTTAAAGGGCGTCGAGGGTGGCGGCTGGAAGCTCGGTGTGATGTTCGCGGGCGAGTCCGGCCGCTACGTGCGGCGCGAGATGCTCCTGCCGTTCAAGGGGACGCCCGAGCCTGTGCGCAGACCATCGCCCGGGTTATAGCCGCCGCATCGGAGGCTACACGGCCGCGGCGCGCCGTGTCATAATGTGCGCGAATCCGATGGATGAAGAGTCGCAGACGAGAGAGTCGTTGAAGTCTCTGGCGCAGGATGTCGCCGAGTCGGCCGCGTACCTGCGCGAGTTGGGCGTGGAAGGTTTGGAGGGGCTGGACGTGCGGGCGCTGGACGTGCCCGTGCGCCCGCGCGAGGAGCCGAAGAAGGCGCCGCCTCCCGTCCCGCCCGCGCTCAGGCGTAACGCGACGGCCGAGCGCCCCCCGCCGCCGCAGAGACCGCTGCCCCCGCCGCCCCCTCCCACGAGTCAGGCCGTCAGGCCGCAGCCGACGGGGTCGTCTCTACCGCCCCCGTTACGGACTCAAGCGGATATGCCCAGGAAACCCGTCCGCAAGCCTTCGCCCGACCCGCCCGAGCCGCGCGGGACGCTCTTCGGCGACATCACGCCGCAGGACGACTTAAGCCTCGGCCGCCCCGGCGAGACCTTCGAGGACATACGCGCCGACATCGGCGAGTGCGTCCGCTGCCCTCTGCATCAGGGGCGGCACACCATCGTCCACACCGAGGGCAGACCGGACGCGCGCCTGATGTTCGTCGGCGAGGCTCCGGGCGCCGACGAAGACGCGAGCGGCAGGCCCTTCGTCGGCCGCGCGGGCCAACTCCTCAACAAGATCATCGAGGCCATCGGCCTCAAGCGCGACGACGTGCTCATCGGCAACGTCAACCGCTGCCGACCGCCCGGCAACCGCACGCCGACCACCGACGAGGCGCACACCTGCAAGCCCTTCCTGCTCCGCGAAATCAACATCGCGCGCCCGGACGTGATCGTCGTCCTCGGCAACACCGCGATGAAGAACCTGCTCGACACGAAGGAGGGCATCACGCGCCTGCGCGGCCAGTTCCAGGACTACCGCGGCATCAAGGTCATGCCCACCTTCCACCCGGCCTATCTGCTGCGCGACCCCTCGAAGAAGCGCGAGGTCTGGGACGACATGAAGAAGGTGCGCGACTACCTCAACGAGACGAAGGGTCATGCTAAGGCTTAAGCGTTCCCATGTAACGCCGCCTGAGCGGCGCTTGAGTTTAGCCCGGCCTTTCAAGGCCGGGTCGTGGTTGAAACGAAAGTGAGAGCGTCGCGTCAGCGACGCCTGAACGGGCGAGGTCGGTTCAAGCGTCGCCGACGCGACGCAGCATTTTGTCTACTCGGCTGTCCCGGCCTTGAAAGGCCGGGCTAAACTCAGACGCCGCTCACGCGGCGGTGGTGGTATGCAGGACTCACTCTTCAGCGGGCAGAGGCCCGAGCCGACCGAGACCGTCGAGGAGGTCAACGAAGCGCTGCTCGGGCGCGCGAAGCTGCTGCCGGAGTTCAAGGAGCGCATCTTCATCTTCGGCGAGGGGCCGGTCGGCGCAAAGGCGGCGGTCGTCGGCGAGTCGCCGGGGCCGCCGGACATCGAGTCGGGTCGCCCCTTCATGGGGCCGGCCGGGCAGATGTTGGAACGCATCCTCTCAAGCATCGGGCTCGCACGCTCCGAATGCTACCTGACCAACGTCATCAAGGCCATCAGCCAGGGCGACGAGATCACGCCCGAGTGGCTCTCCCTCTTCACGCCCTACCTCCACCGCGAGCTGGCCGCGGCGCGCCCCCGCGTCATCATCGCCTTCGGCAACACGCCGACGCGCGCCCTGCTCCGCACCAAGAAGCCCATCTCGCAGATGCGCGGCGAGTTCCAAGACTACGACGGCACGCCCTTGATGCCGACCTTCAACCCGGCCTATCTGCTGCGCGACCCGACCAAGAAGCGCGAGGTCTGGGAGGACATGAAGAAGGTGCGCGCCCGCCTCGCCTCCGCTTGAGTCGCCCCCGAATAGATTAAGCACAGAGACGCAGAGGCACGGCTTGAAGCGATCAGACTTCAAGCCGTGCCTCTGTGGTTAATTGCCTCTGAGTGGAGGGGCGGCGGCGCATCGGCCGTCGCCCCCCTTAGCCGAAGTGGCTAGAAGCCGCAGTCGGCCACGGTGTCGTTAGTGATCGTCCACGTGGAGGCGCCGCCGCAGTTGACCGGCGCCGAGAGGAAGCAGCCGTCGCCGTCCTCCGCCACGACCTTGACCTGCGACTGTGTGCAGGCCACGTCTTCGACGTTGAAGGACTGGCCGGGGGCGATGACCGTGCCGTGGAGCTGCTCCGACCCCCAGTTGTCATTGTCCACGGGCGACAGGTAGATGTGGATGATCTGGCGATCCGAGCCGTTCACCACGTTGACCGAGTTCGACCGTGCCCGCGCGCTCGACAGCAGGGGCAGCGCCGCGAGGACGCAGACTGCGATCATGAGGGCGACGGGGCGGCTGGGGACGCTCTTGACTCGTGAGTCTCTCATCTCAAACTCCTTTCGTATCTTTGAAGCGGGTCTGGCACCCGCACCGAAGTTGTCGGCGGGCCGCGCCGGATAAGGGCGCGGCCCTGCGGCCGGCGTGCGGGGCGCGGGGCGGCGGACGAACCGCTACCCCGCGCTCCGCGGGCCGGTCGCTCACGGCCCGCAGCTCCCGTTCACCGTGTAGTGCACGCCGCTGTCGATGGGCGTCTCGCCGGGGTTATGCTGCACGACGATCTTCACCGTCTGCGTGCCGACGTTGCCGGTCGAGTCCGTGACCGCGAACGTGACGGAGTAGACGCGGCCGTTGCCGCCGCCGTCGCGCTCGGCGCGCACCTGGAACGACTTGCAGTTGGGGGCAATGACGATGTCGTTCGTCGTGTTGCCGTCGCCGTTGCCGTTCTCGGTCTCGTCGCTCGTAATCTTCTGGATGACGACGCTTGAGATGCCGAGCGTAGTGTCACAGCCGTCGCTCACGCCCGTCACGAAGTCCGTGACGTTGAAGCTCACGTACTTGTGGTTGGCGGGCCAGAGCGAAGGCGCCAGGCTGTTGACCGTGATGACCGGGCCGGTCGTGTCCACGACGATGACCGTGCGCGTCTTCGGCGTCGCGTTGTTGCCGGAGTCGTCGGACGCGTTGTAGGTCAAGACGTAGGGGCCGGGCACGTTGACGTTGACCGAGCCCGTGGTGGTCACGGGCACGTTCGTGTCGCAGGCATCGGTCGCCGTCGCGCCCGGGTCTGTGAACGTCGTGTGGCACTCGACCGTCATCGGGTTCGGCCCGTTGACCGTGATGACCGGCGCGATGGTGTCCACCACCGTCACGGTGCGCGTGACCTCCGCCGCGGCGTTACCCGAGTCGTCGCTCGCGTTGTAGTGGAGCGTGTACGTGCCGGGCACGTTGACGTTGACCGAGCCCGTGGTGGTGACCGGCACGCTCGAATCGCACGAGTCGGACGCCGTGGCGCCCGGGTCGGAGAACGAGGTGTGGCACTCCACCGTCATCGAACTCGCGCCGTTGAGCGTGATGACCGGGGCGGTGGTGTCCTGGACGGTGACCGTGCGGGTCACCTGCGCCGCGTGGTTGCCCGCGGCGTCCGTCGCGTTGTAGTTCAGCGTGTAGGTGCCAGGGCTGTTCACGTCAACCGAGCCGCTGACGTTGACCGAGACGCTCCCGCCGCAGTTGTCCGAGGCGGTCGCGCCGGGGTCTGTGAACGAGGTGTGACATTCGACCGTCATCGACGCCGAGCCGTTCAGAGTTATCACGGGCGCGGTCGCGTCGTTGACGGTGACGGTCTGCTGACACGAGGCGGAGTTGCCCGCCGTGTCGGTGGCCGTCCAGGTGATGGTCGTGGTGCCCAGCGGGTAGGGCGCGTTCAAAGGCTGCGCATCGCTGCGCGTGCCGTTGACGGCGACGTTCGGGTCGTTGTCGTTGACCGACGGCGTCCCGACATCGACCGACGCGTCGCAGGAGTTCGCCGCGGTCGTCGTCGTGATGTTCGCCGGGCAGCTGATGGTCGGCGTCTGTGTGTCGTTGACCGTCACGTTGAAGCTGCAAGAGGCCGGCGAGCCGATGCCGTTCGTCGCCGTGCACTGCACCGCCGTCGTGCCGACGGGGAACGTGTGCGGCGAGGTGATGCTGGTCGCGCCGATCTTGCAGTCCACGGTCGGCGCGGGCTGGCCGCTCGCGGTGACCGTGAAGGCGACCGAGGCCGAGAACTGGCCCGGGTCGGTGCCGGTGGTGATGTTGGCCGGGCAGGAGATGGTCGCGGGCGAGCCGACCGGCGTCACCGTCGGGTCACCGAACGCGCCCGTGGACGGGTCGTCCGTCACGACGGGCGAGAAGTTCGTGCCGGAGACCGTGCCCTGGTTCGAGACCTGCGTCGCGTTGAACGGGGTGTCGATGGTCACCTGGAAGGTGATGGTCATCGACCGCCCGGCGGGCATCGTCCCGATGTTGACGTTGAAGGTATCGCCCGAGAAGACGGACGGGGCCGCAACCGGCGCGGCCGCCGACACGGGTACTGCGGGGGCCGCCTCGCGCGCCGGGCGCACGACGGTGTCGGTCAGGCCGCCGAGGGCGACGTGACCCGCGGCGTAGTTGAACGAGCGGGCGCCGAGCCACTTCAGGTCCGTGCGCCACGAGTCGAAGCCCGGCAGCAGCTCGGAGACGACGGGCGTGCGTGCGCCGGCCAGCAGGCCGAAGCCGCGCGCGCCGTTCGCCGCGAGCTGGTCGCCGCGCGAGTTGTTCAGGCGGAGCGACGCCACGGGCGCGAGGCAGGTGATGCCGAACTGCGGCGAGCCCGACTGCGTCACGTTGGCCGCCGGGATGCCGTTCGCCGTCGCGAGGGCGGCCGCGCTCGCCTGCTCGACGTTGAGCGCGCCATTCGTCTCGGTCAGGGAGATCAGCCCCGCGCCGGCCGCGAGGGTGTTGCCGCTGGCGTCGAGGCAGAGCGTCGGGTTGCCCGTGCTCGTGTCCGCGCGCAACTCGGCGACGGTGCCGGACGTGTTCGTGTCCACGTCGTTGCCCGTGGCGGTCACGTCCATCGAGGTGTTGTTCTGCGTGCGCAGGAAGATGCCGGGCGAGTTGAGCGCGCTGCCCGCGCTGCCGCTGCCGTTACGCACCGAGTTGCCCGAGACGAGCACGTTGGCCGCGGGCGCGCCGTCGGTGCGGTGGATGATGCGCATGCCCGAGAGGACGGTCACGGACGCGCCGCCGAGGCCGACGCGCGAGGCGTTGGTGCCGAAGACGTTGTTCGTGACCTTGGCGGCGATGGCGCTGGGGCCGGTGTTCGCCGTGTCGAGCAGGAGGCCGCCCTGCTGCGCCGCCGTCACGGTGTTGCCGTCCACGAGGATGGTGCCGGAGATGTTAGTCAGGCCGGTGGTCAAGATCGAGATGGCCTGGGTCGAGCCGGCGCAGAACGTCGAGCCGGCGCCACAGACGGTCGTGCCGCCGCCGACGCCCGAGAGGTTGTTACCCGAGACGTTGGCGGAGAAGGTGTTGCCCGCGACCGAAGCTCCGCCGGAGAGGTTAATCGCCCCCTCGGCGGTCGAGGCCGTGTGGACGACGTTGTTGAAGGTGTTGTTGAGGACGTTGAACGTGGCGTGCCCCGTCAGCAACGTGGTGCCGCTGACGTTGGTCTTGCCGTTGATGGGAGCATTCTGGAAGGTCGAGTTCTGGACGGTCAGGCCCAGCGTCGCGGTGTCGGTCGCCGAGGTGGTGACGGCCGACCCGGTGATGTTCGAGAAGGTGCTGTTGGTCGCGACGTTGTTGGTCGCGCCGCCGACGACGAGCGTCAGGTTGGCGGTGCCAGAGGCCGTCCCGCGCAGGCCGGAATTGCCCGTCCCGTTCTGGATGGTCGTGCCCGCGACGTTGAAGGTCTGCGTGAACATGTTGCTCAGCACCAGCACGCCGTCGCGGTTCGCCAGGTTGAAGCCGGAGACCGAACCGCCCGAGAGGCCGTTCGTGCCCTTCAGGTTGAGCGCGAAGACGCCGTGGCCGCCGATGCCGGCGCCGCCCGCGGGCACGTCTTGGCCGGGGTTCGAGATGGAGACGCCGGTCAGGACGACGTTCGTGGACTCGCGCGCGTCAACGCAGTCGTTGCCGCAGTTCGAGAGCGTGCCGCCGTTGACGGCGATGCTGCCGGTGTTGTTCGACAGGAAGATGGCGTCGCCGTCGCCGTCGGTCTCGGGGATGCCGTCGCTGTTGGCGTCGATCTGCCCCGTCAACTGGTTGGCGTCGCTGATGGTCGCGCTGGCGAAGGAGACCGCCGCGCCCGAGTTGCGCACGCGGACGCCGTAGCCGCCCGCGGCGTTCTGGTTCGGGACCGTCGTCGCCCCGAAGGAGATGCTGCCCTGCACGGAGTCGAGGTCGATGCCGGTCGAGAAGCGGTTGTTGATGGTCGTCGGGCCGCCCGAGAAGACGGAGCCGACCGAGATGTTCTTCAGGAGGACGCCGGCCGTGCCGCTGCCCGAGGAGCTGATGCTCTGGAAGGTCGCGTTGAGCTGGCCGTTGTCGAGGCTGAGCGCGTCGGCCGTCGTCGAGTTGACGGTCGTGTCGGCGACGGCGAGCGTGCCGAACATGGTGCCGGCGATGCCCGTCCCGCCGGTGTTGGCGATGGTGACGCCGCGGATGAGGTTATTAGTGGCGATGGTGATGCCGGTCGTCCCGCCGATGACGGGGTTGGCGCCGCCGGTCGCCGGGAAGGGGTCGCTGTATGAGGGCGGCGTCAGGCCGGTCACGGTCGCCAGCGAGGCGGTCGAGCCCTGGCCGATGAGCGTCTGGCCGGACTGGAGCGCGAGCCCGCCGGTATAGTTGCCGCTGTAGAGGAAGATGTTATCGTTCGGCTGGTCGGCCGCGAATGCGTTGAAGGCCGAGATGGAGTTGAAGGGCGAGGTCAGACGGCCGTCGCCGCCCGCCGCCGCCGCGTCGATGAACCAGATCATGCCCGCGACGTTGACCGTAACGGTCGCCGTGTTGTTCGGGGCGCTGGCGCCGTTGATGGTGTAGGTGAAGGTGTCCGCGCCCTCGAAGCCCGGGGCCGGGTTGTAGGTAAAGCTGCCGTCGGCGTTGACGGTCACGTTGCCGTTGTTGGTGCTCGTCGTCGTGCCGGCCACGGCCGTGATGGGGCCGCCGTCCGGGTCGGTGTCGTTGCTGGTC
This sequence comes from Pyrinomonadaceae bacterium, assembly GCA_045807865.1. GTDB lineage: Bacteria > Acidobacteriota > Blastocatellia > Pyrinomonadales > Pyrinomonadaceae > QHXN01. Next base: position 28,816 of record JBJMGP010000029.1, on the reverse strand, counting down.
AGGCCGCTCGCCGCCGGGACGCTGATGCGGACGTTGCCAATCGCCGAGTAGGTGTCGTTGATGGCGATGGGCGTCGTCGTGATGGAACCGGGGACGAAGGTCGTGTTCGCGTCAACCGTGTCGCTGTAGACGACGCCGGTGGCGTCGGTGCCGTTGTTGTTTATCTGGACGGTGTACGTGATGGTGTCGCCGGGGACGGCCCTGCCATCGTTGTCGGGGTCGGGGAAGGCGTCGCTCTTGGTGGCCGTGATCGCCGGAACGACGGCGACGGCCGAAGGGTTCACGGCCGCGCCCGGGGCGCCCGCGCCGAAGGCTGCCGGTACGAGGGGCGTCAGCAGCGAGCTGACGAGGGCCAGAGAGAGGAACATTCTGAGTCGAGACTTCCGCGGGAAAGCGATCCTGAATGCTTTCGGTGTCATGGAGTTCTCCTACAGGGGTTGTTTGTGATTAGGGGCTCCCTCACGAATCAGGGCTTGGCGGAGGGAGGTTGGGACAGCGTGGATTCAATCGATACCTGCGGGGAGGTGGAATTGCGGTAGAACTTCTCCGTCGCGGGACGAGGGCATGAACAGTCGTTGTGGCGGGGAGACTGTATACCTTCCCGGCGAACTGGTCAACATCTGAATTCGCATGACCGACCCGGCGCGCCCGCCGGGGCACATCCGGCCGCGCTTCAACTTTTCGACGATTCACGCTAACGTAAAGCGCGCCGTACGTAGCCGCGCCTTTTCCCGCCGATGTCCACGAGCGAACGCAGACACCGAGAGACCGCCGCGCCCCACGTCATCGCCCCGCTCTACGCGGAGGTCGCGCTCCCCCTGCGGCTCACACAGACCTACACCTACGGCCTGCCGCTCGCCCTGCGCGAGGACACACGCGTCGGCGCGCGACTGCTCGTCCCCTTCGGGCGGCAGCTCCTGACCGGATACGTCGTCGCGCTCCACGAGGGCCTGGACCCGGAGCTGGGCCTCGCGGAGTCGGAGATTAAAGAGGCGGAGGAGTTGCTGGACGCCGAGCCCCTGCTGACGCCGGAGGTGCTGGAGATTACGCGCTGGATCAGCGACTACTACGCCGCGCCCTGGGGCGAGGTGTTGAAGGCCGCGCTGCCGGCGGGCCTCAACGCGGGCGTCGATCAGGTCGTCACCATCACGCCCGAAGGGCGCGACGAGCTGGCGCGCCTGCCCGAGCGCAAGGCCGCGACCACGAAGGGGCGTCTGTTGCAGTTGGCCATCGCCGCCGGAGGCTCGACGACGCTGCGCGAGGCCGCGCGCGAGTTGGGCCAGGCGCGGGCCGCCAAGGCCGCGCGCGAGCTGACGCGCACGGGCTGGGTGACCGTCGCCCACAGGCAGCGCGGCGCGCAGGCACGCGCCAAGAGGCGAAAGGCCGTGCGGCTTCTGCCCCCTTCCGACAACGGCGCCGCAGCAGCACGCGCGTTGACGGCGGCGCAGCAGAAGGTGGTCGAGACGCTGCTCGCAGGGGGCGGCGAGATGCTCTTCGCGGAGCTGCTCGAAGCCGCGGCGGCCAGCGCCTCGACGATTCAGACGTTGGAACGTCGCGGGCTGCTCGAAGTCTTCGTCCGAGAGGTGAGGCGCGACCCTCTGGCCGGCGCGCGGCTCCCCGAACGGGACGACCTCCGTCTGACCGAGGAGCAGGAGCGCGCGCTGCATGCCATCAACGAGGCGCAGAACGAAGAGGCCTTCGCCGCGTTCCTCCTGCACGGGGTCACCGGGAGCGGCAAGACCGAAATCTACATCCGCGCCATGCGCGAGGCCCTGCGCCGCGGGCGCACGGCGATGATGCTCGTCCCCGAGATCGCCCTCACGCCCGTCTTCTCGCGCCGCCTGCGCGCGCACTTCGGAGATGCCGTCGCCATCTTCCACTCTTCGCTCACGGCCGGCGAGCGTTTCGACGAGTGGGGACGCCTGAAGCGCGGCGAGGCGCGCGTCGTCATCGGCACGCGCTCCGCGGTCTTCGCGCCCGTCCGGAACCTGGGCGTCATCGTCGTGGACGAGGAGCACGAGGGCTCTTATCGACAGCAGGAGTCGCCCTACTACAACGGCCGCGACACGGCCGTCATGCGCGCACACCGCGAGCGCGCCGTCGTCGTGCTCGGCTCGGCCACGCCGTCGCTTGAGACGTTCCAGAACGCGCGACAGGGCAAGTATCGCTACCTGCAACTCCCCAGCCGCATCGCCGGCCGCGCGATGGCTCGCGCCGAGATCGTGGACATGCGCGTGGCTTTCAAGTCGAAGGGCAAGCCCGAGGTCTTCTCGCCCGAGCTGCTCGAAGCCATCGAGGAGACGCACGCGCGCGGCGAGCAGTCCATCGTCCTCCTCAACCGCCGCGGCTATTCGAGCTTCGTCATCTGCCGCTCGTGCGGCGAGCGCATCAACTGCCCGAACTGCGACGTGACGCTCACCTTCCACCGCAGCGAGCGCAGCCTCGTCTGCCACTACTGCAACCTGCGCCAGCGCACGCCCGACGCCTGCCCGTCCTGCCAAGGCCCCTTCATGTACTTCATCGGCGAAGGCACCGAGCAGATCGAGGAGATTCTTCAGAAACGCTTTCCCTCCCTCCGCATCGCCCGGCTCGACCGTGACACGACCGCGCGGCGCACGACCTACGAGCAGGCCATCCTGCGCTTCGGCGCGGGCGAGCTGGACATGCTCGTCGGCACGCAGATGATTGCCAAAGGTCATGACTTTCCCAACGTGACGCTCGTCGGCGTCGTCTCCGTAGACGCGGGACTCGCGATGCCCGACTTCCGCTCGGCCGAGCGAACCTTCCAACTCATCACGCAGGTCGCCGGGCGCGCCGGACGCGGCGACCTCCCCGGCCGCGTCCTGATTCAGACCTTCCACCCGCACCACTACGCTCTGCGCCACGCCTGCGCGCAGGACTACGAGGGGTTCTTCGATGAGGAGATCAACTACCGTCGGAACCTGAGCTATCCGCCGTTCGTCGCGCTCGCCTCGCTGCTCGTGCACGGCGAAGACCTCGCGCGCGTGCAGACGACGGCGGCCGTCGTCCGCGAAGCGCTCGACCACGCCAACACCGAACGCGGCTGCCGCGTCCTCGGCCCTGCCCCCGCCCCACTCGCGCGCCTGCGCGGCGAGCACCGCATCCAACTGCTTCTGAAGTCGCGCAGCCGCCCGCGCCTCCGCACGCTCATCGAACTGGCGCTCGGCCAGGCCTCCGCCCAACCCGGCTGCGACCTCGGCTCCATCAACGTCGAGATCGACCCCGTCAACCTGATGTAAGCCCCTTTGAAGATTCTACTCGCCCTGTGCGATAACTCTGCGCATGAAACTGAGCGAGCTTGCACGCCTGACCAGCGCGCGCGTCGAAGAGAGGTTTAAAGAGATCGATATCGAAGGCGCTGCCGGGCTGGACGACGCCGGGCCGGGCCACGTCACCTTCCTTGCCAACCCGCGCTACACGCCGCGCGTCCAGACGACGCGCGCCTCGGCCGTCTACCTCGCCGAAGGGTCGGAAAGCCCGCGCGAAGACCTCGCTGTGCTGCACGCGCGCGACCCGTATCTCGCCTACACCCGCGCTCTGCGCCTCTTCAACCCCGAGCCGGAGTTCGAGCCCGCCATACACCCTTCGGCCGTCGTAGACCCTTCGGCGCGGCTCGGCGCGGGCGTTGCCGTGGGCGCGTGCTCTGTCTTAGGGCGCGACGTGAAGGTCGGCGACGGCGTCCGCGTCTTCCCGAACGTGACCGTCTACGACGGCGTGACCATCGGCGAGGGTTCGGTCATCCACTCCGGCGTGGCCCTGCGCGAGGGCACGGTCATCGGGGCGCGTGTGACAGTCCACAACAACGCCGTCGTCGGCTCCGACGGGTTCGGCTACGCGAAGGACGAAGAGGGGCGTTGGCTGAAGATTCCGCAGACGGGGCGCGTCGTCGTCGAAGACGATGTGGAGATCGGCGCCGGTACGACCATCGACTGCGCCTCGGTCGGCGAGACGCGCATCGCGCGCGGCGCGAAGATCGACAACCTCGTCCAGATCGGCCACTCCTGCACGGTTGGCGAAGACTCGCTGCTCTGCGCGCAGGTGGGGCTCGCGGGCAGCTCGCGCATCGGCCGCCGCGTGATCCTCGCCGGTCAGGCGGGCGTCGCCGGGCATCTTGAGATCGGCGACGACGTGGTGCTCACGGCCAAGAGTGCCACGAGCCACAACGTCCCCGCCGGCCGTGTCATCTCCGGCATCCCTGCCTTCGACAACCGCGAGTGGCTGCGCTCGACCGCCGCCTTCCGCCGCCTCGGCGAGATGCAGCGCACGCTCCGCACACTCGAAGCGAGACTCGCCGCCCTCGAAAAAGGCTAGTCCGCGGCGTAAATTTTCCGAGCCCATTCTTGACAGGAAGACTCCTTTTGCCGATAATGCGAAATTGAAATCCAATTTCAACTAGGTGAAACTGGATTTGGTAAAGAATATTCCCGAGGAGTTATTTCCAGATATGTTTTCGGGCAGCAGCACGGCGGCAAGCCAATCCCTCGAAGCCGCGGGCGCACAACAGAAGGTCGAGGTTACGTTCGAGCAGCAGGAGGGCGGCGGCGAGTTCGTCGCGCTCAGGTATTTGACGTGGACTGAGGGTCTCGGCTGGTGTTGCCAGAAGACCATACGCGTCGGCGGCGAACAGCTGGAAGAGTTGCACCGCGCGGTCACGGTCGCGCGCCACCGCTATCGCCGCCAGCGCGCCGAAGCCGGTGAGCCGGCGGCGCCCGCGCAGGTCATCCAGCTCCCCTCCCTCTCGTAGAATTTTTTTAACCGCACAAGAAAGGCGGCGGGCGCGCTTCATTTGAGCGCCCGCCGCCTTTTCATTTAACTGACACTCTTGCTAACCGACCTGCCGCAGTGTGATTCTCTCGCGGGTGACGTTGGCCTTGCGCTCGCTCGTCAGCTTCTCGAACTCTTCGATGTGCTTCTGCTCGGAGGCGATGCGCTCTTCGAGAAGGAATTTCGTGGCAAGTTCGGCGTCGGTGCACGAGCGCCAGGAGGCCATGTATGCCTCCATCGCCGTGCGCTCAAGCTCCAGGTCTTGCCGCAGCATCTCGGAGAGGTCGACGGACTGCCGAATCTCGCCCGGCTCCACGGTCGGCACGCCGCCGAGCGCCACGATCTTGTCGCCCAGCGTCTCGGCGTGGTCGCGCGCCTCCCCGCTCAGGTCGCGGAAGAAGCCTCGGTACACTTCGCGCTCCGGCCCGGTCACGAGGAAGCTGTGCTGCATGTACTGAATCACGCCGGCCAGCTCAAGCCCGAGCGCGCGGTTGAGATTTTCAATCAGCTCCGCATTCGCCATCATCGTCTCCTCATGAATTCAGACCGCCCGTCGGAACTGCGCGGTAATGGGCCGATGATAGTCACGCCGCCCGAGCGTGTCAACCTATTTGTTGAAAACAAAGAGCTTGGCATTGACATTCAATTTCAACTTGAGCCCCGGCGGCGGTCTTTTAAGTGACGGCGCCGCCGTCCACGATGATGATTTCGCCGTTCATGAAGCTGTTGCGTTCGCTCACAAGGAAGGCGGCAATCTCGGCCAACTCGGCGGGGCGACCCATGCGGCCGGCGGCGGCCCAGAACTGGTGCATCTGGATGAGGCGTTCGGGCAGTTCGTGCGCCAGCTCGGTGTCGAAGATGCCGGCGGCGATGGCGTTGACCGTAACGCCGAAGGTCGCTGCCTCGCGCGAGAGGCACTTGGTGAAGCCGATGACGGCGGCCTTTGAAGTCGCGTAGTGGACGGCGGTCGGGAGCGCGCGGATGGCGCCGATGGAGGTAATGTTGAGGATGGAGCCCTTGCGCTGCCGGATCATCTGCTTATAGATGGGCTTGGTCACGGCGAAGAGGCTGTTGACGTTGGTGTCGATGACCAAATCCCACGCGCGGTCGGTCGTGGTCGCGAAGTTGTCGCCGCGGTTGATGGCGGCGTTGTTGACGAGGATGTCCAGCCCGTCCCACTCCTCGACCAGCTCGCGCGTCATCTTCTTGAGGGCCAGGCGGTCGGTGATGGAGATTTTGAAGGCGTGCGCACGGCGGCCGTGCGCCTCGATCTTGGCCTTCGTCTCTTCGGCGAGGTCTTCACGCGAGTGGTAGTTGAAGGCCACGTCGGCGCCCTCGCGCGCGAAGACCTCGCAGATGGCGGCGCCGAGGCCCCGGGTGCCCCCCGTCACGAACGCACGCTTCCCTTCCAGAAGAAGACTCAAAGCGACAGTCTCCAGTTCGACGCACGCATGCCAAGGCATCTACAGCCGGCGCGCGTTATGTGCTGATGAGTAGAGCGGGTTTGATTAAAGCTTAAAGGCGGAGGGCGCGTCAACTTCGCCGCCCCTTCAGGCGATGCGGGTTTCGAGGTGCGCGGGCTCCTCCTCGGGCGCGAGCGGCGCGGGGATGAGCGCCGCGATCTCTTCGACGATGCGGCGGGTCGAGTCGGGGAAGGTCATGGAGGCCGTCGCGGCGCGCAGGTTCGAGTAGTAGCGCGAGTCTTCGACCATGCGTCGCACCTCGGGCACGACATCGGCCGCGCGCTTGAGCAGCACGCCGGCCCCGCGCCGCGCGATCATCGTCGCCGCGCCCGACTCCTGCGGCATCGGCGGCGTGGTCGCGTCGGCGATGATGGGCACGCGGCAGGCGAACGCTTCGAAGGTGGTCAGGCCGCCGAGCTTCGAGATCATCACGTTGGCGGCCTGCATCAACTGCTCGACCTGCTCGGAGTACCCGATGACCTTGACGGGGAACTTTGCCGAGGCCGCGAGCAACTCGGCCTCGCTGCGCAGCTCCTCGTTGCGGCCGGCGAGAAAGATGGCCTGCACGTCCAGCTCGCCGCGCACCAGCTCTTTAAAGATTTGCGGGATGTTGCCGCCGCCGACCCAGCCGGCGTTGACGAAGACGGTGAACTTCTGCGGGTCGAGCCCCAGTTCGCGCCGCGCGGCCTGCGCCGAGCGCTCGTCGGGCAGCTCGAACTTCGGGTGGACGGGCATCCCCGAGACCTTGATGCGCTCGGGGCGGACGCCGTAATCGACGAGCTGCTGCTTGGCCTCGTCGCTCGCGACGAGGTAGAGCGTCACGTCGTCGCACGCCCAGCCCTTCCAGAAGCCGTAGCAGGGGTCGGTGACGACGGTGACGAGCGGCACCTTGTCGGCGAGCCCCAGCTCTTTGAGCACGCGGGCGAAGATGTGCTGCGTGAGCGGGTGGACGCTGACGACGACGTGCGGGCACCAGCGTTCGAAGAGGTCGCGCACGAACCCGATGCTGCGGCGGTGGAAGAACTCCCGCGTCTCGGGTCGGAAGCGGTTGACGCACCAGTAGAGGTACTTCATCCAATGCTGCCGGTTGCGCAGCACCCAGTTGTAGAACGCGACGAGCTTCGCCGAGAGGTGGTGCGACTCTTCGACCGCCTTCACGACGCGCACGGCGTAGGAGTCGCCGCCCCAGAACTTCTGCACGCCCGCGACGATGGCCGTCGCGGCGGACTTGTGCCCGCCGCCGGTGTCGGAGGAGATGATCAGAATTTTAGGGGCGTTAGACCGGGGCATAGCGTCGCTGCTTCACCTCAAGCCTTGACGGTCAGGCCGTCGGCCGTCTCTTCCTGCCGTGCGAGCTTGCGGCTCGCCTTCTTCATCTCGCGCTCAAGGCGCTTGATCTGAATCAGGTGCTTCGGGTTGAACGGCAGCGAAGGGTAGTAGCTGTTCGACTCGTGCGTGCAGAAGCAGCCCGCGGCCGCCTCCTTGCGCCGGGCCTTCATCGCCTCGGAGTGCCAGAGCGACTGGAAGTTCCATTCGTGGTCGCGGAGGTTGCCGACCGCGTCCTTGTTCTCGCAGGAGGAGACGGTGCCCTCGTCGTAGATGACGGCGCCGGCCGTGCCCGCGTAGCAGGTCATCTGCGCCTTCTGCTCGCGCTGCGCGCGGTCGATGAGGCCGTGCATGTAGATGTCGATGGCGGCCTTGAAGAAGCCGGCCTCGCCGCCGTAGTTGTTCTTGAGGACGGCGTGGCGCGAGTCGTCGTCGATCATCCGCGCGAGCTTCGCGTAGCGCTCGTGGTCGATGTCGAGCTCGACGGGGTCGGCTGAGGGCGGTCGGATGTAGTTGAAGTTGACCTTGTCCGGCCTCAACTCGTACTTCAAAAAGTCGTACCACTCGAAGATGGTCTCCTGGTTCGAGTGCATGAAGCAGGTGCAGGTCTGGATGTCGAGACGCGGATGTTCGCGCTTGACGTTCTGTAACCGGCGCGCCGTGTCGATGGCGATGTCCCACGAGCCGGGCTTCTGCCGAATCTTCTCGTGTTGATTTTTCAGCCCGTCGATACCGAGCGCGACGGTGACGTTGAGGTCGGGGCACTCTTCGAGTATGCGCGTCACGTCGGGGATGATGCGCTTCTGTATCTGCCCGTTCGACATCAGGTAGACGGATTCGAGCCGGTTGTGCGTGTAGAAGGCGCGGACGATCTCGGGCAGGTCTTTGCGCGTGAACGGCTCGCCGCCGGCGAGGATGAGCACGCCGAGGTTGCCGCCCAAGGTCTGCGCGATGCGCTCGATCTCGTGCGTCTTCATCTGCAACTTCTTCCGGGGCCGGTCGTCCAGCTCGTCCGTGAAGAAGCAGTGCGTGCAGCGCATGTCGCACACGCTCGTCACCAGGATGTTCAAGAGCACCGGCGCGAACGGCTGGCCGAGCGCCAGCTTCGCGTAGCGTTTTAAGAGTTCTCTCGTCGTATAGTCCATAAACCCCTTCGAAACCCGGCCAGCGCGGCGCGCACCCACGGCGGCCCCGCCCCGATTCCCTTGGGAGAGAATCAACTTTAACAGATACGGTATTTCCCAACCCCTGTCAACGCGCCGCACCTTCAAAACGGAAAGTCGCGCCCGGGGCCTGAGCTTTGATGCGCGCCGATGCCCCGGAGCCTCCCCGCCCGCCGGCCGAATTCGCCGTCACTGGAAGAGTTTGCGGCGCAGCCGGGGCCAAATTTCATGTTGACAGCTCTTTGCAAGAACTCTAATCCTACGCGGGCGTTTCCTTAAGTCACTCGCCCAGAGTGACCAACTTCTACACCAGACTGTCCCTGAGAAGTCTCGTTGCGCTGGACGCGGCCGGCCGCTTTCACCCTTTGACTCGGGCGGCCGGGTGGCCCGCGCCCTCTACGACACCGGCGTGCGCATCATCTTCGTGACGGACAGCTGCCAGAACGGCACGCTGGCGCGGGGGCTGTCCTCGCCGAAATCGACATCGGCGAGAGCGTCGTCATCGGCGGCGGCGTGGTGGGCGTGACCACCAGCGTTGCAGTGACGGCGACGCCGGACGCGCTCGTCGCCGGGAGGCCGCGCGAGCTGCCGCCCGGCGGCGGGGAGAACCACATGGTGAAGTTCTCTCTCTTTTATGACGAGCTGGCGGCCAGCCTCCGGCCCGCCGGCCCGCTCCAGTGCAGCGTACTCCACCTGGCGGCCTGCAAGGACAGCCTGCCCACGCCCGATGGCCCGACCCACGGGGTCTTTACGCAGGCGATGCTGGATGTCCTGGCCACCGGCTTCGACAAGAATTATGAGGAGTTCCGGCTGGCCATCGCCGACCTGACGCGGCTCGTACCCGGCGGCCGCCGTCCGTTCATCGAGGAGATCGGGGTGCTGTTCCCAAACTTCAAGGAGCAGCACCCCGTCTTCGCCATCTGAGAACTGCGGCGGCGAGCGGATTCAGGAGGTGCCGGCGCGCTCTTCGCGGACGTTGATGCCGAGGGCCTTCATGCGGCGGTAGAGGTGACTGCGATCCATGCCCATCAGCTCGGCCGCGCGGGAGACATTGCCCTCGGCCTCGGCGAGACTGGCGCGGATGAAGTCGCGCTGGTGCGCCTCGCTGGCGTCGCGGAAGGAGGAGAAGCGCGCGGCGCTGGCGGGCGGCTCCTCGCCGCCGAGGGGCGGGAGGTCCGGGGCCGCGACGCGCGCGCCGGTGTGCATGATGACGACCCGCTCCACGGTGTTGCGCAGCTCGCGCACGTTGCCGGGCCAGGAGTAGGCCCGCAGCGCCTCGACCGCGTCGGGCTCGAAGCGCTTCGGGCGCTTGTTATAGGAGAGCGAGAAGCGCTGGTTGAAGTGCTCGACCAGGAGCGGGATGTCTACGGCGCGCTCGCGCAGGGGCGGCACCTCGAACGGGATGACGTTGAGGCGGAAGAGGAGGTCTGAGCGGAAGTGGCCGCGCTCGATCTCGACTTCGAGCCGCTTGTTCGTCGCCGCGAGCACGCGCACGTCCACGCGCATCGAGGTGGTCGAGCCGACCGGCTCGAACCGCTGCTCTTCGAGGACGCGCAAGACCTTCGCCTGCATCCGCGGGCTCATGTCGCCCACCTCATCTAAGAAGAGCGTCGCGCCGTCGGCCGCCTCGAACTTGCCGCGCTTCGGCCCGGTCGCCCCCGTGAACGCCCCGCGGACGTGGCCGAAGAGTTCCGACTCGATCAGTTCCTCGGGCACGGCCGAGCAGTTCAGCTCGACGAAGGGCGCCGAGGCCCGGAGGCTGCGCGCGTGGATGGCGCGCGCCACCAACTCCTTGCCCGTCCCCGACTCGCCGTAGATGAGCACGCGCCCGTCGGTCGGCGCCACCAGCTCGATCTGCTTCCGCAGCGCGCGCAGCGCCACCGACTCGCCGACCATCGCCCACTCGTCGCGCAGCTCTTCGCTCAAGGCCGCGTTGACCCGTTCGAGCCCGCGCTGCCGGAGCGCGTTGCGCACCGTGAGCACGGTCTTCTCTATCGAGAGGGGCTTCTCGACGAAGTCGAAGGCGCCGAGCTTGGTCGCGCGCACGGCCGTCTCGATGGTGGCGTGCCCCGAGATCATCACGACCGCCGCGTCCGTTCCCCGCTCCCTCATCCGCGCGAGCGTCTCAAGCCCGTCCAGGCCCGTCAGCCACACGTCCAGCAGCACGCACCCGAACGAGCGCCGCCCGACCGCCTCCAGACACTCCTCACCCGACCCGACGGCCTCGCACTCGAAGCCCTCGTCCTCCAACACGGCGCGCAGCGTCTCGCGTATCCCGCGCTCGTCGTCAACGATGAGAATCGTGTCGGTCATCAGTCAGCGAAAAATGAAAGGCAGGCGAGCAGGACGCCGGGGACTTCACACCTAAGCCCGCTGGTGCATGTCGTCGGCGACGGGCAGCTCAATAATCATCCTCGCGCCCTTCGGACGGTTCGACTCGGCGCGGATGCGGCCGCCGTGCTCGGCCATGATGCGGTGGACGATGGCGAGGCCGAGCCCCGTCCCGCGCCCGCGCGTCGAGAAGTAGGGCTGGAAGAGGCGTGCGATGTCGTGGCGCGCGATGCCGTGGCCCGTGTCTGCGACCTCCGCGATGAGCAGGCCGCGCGCGGGGTCATGCGCGGTGGCGACCGTAATGCGCCGCTCGCCGTCGGCCGCGGCCAGCGCCTCGACCGAGTTGTCGATGAGGTTGACGAAGACGCGCCTGATCTGTTCGGAGTCGAGCAGCGCCCCCGGCAGCGTGGGCGCGAGCAGCACGTCCATCCGCACGTCTTCGAGCCGCTCGCGATAGAGCGAGACGGCCTGCCGCACCACCTCGTTCAAGTCGGCGGGCTCCAGACGCGCGTGCGGCAAACGCGCGAAGCGCGTGAACTCGTCCACCATCGACTTCAGCCCCTCGACCTCGCGGCTGATGGTGGTGGTGCACTCCTCGACGACGCGCGCCACGCGCTCGCGCTCGGCTTCGTGCCCGTTGCCGTTCCGAGCCGGAGTCGAAACAGCGGCCCCTTCGTCGACGGGCGCGCGCCGGAAGTTGCGCGCGATGCGTTCGGCCGAGAGCTGGATGGGCGTGAGCGGGTTCTTGATCTCGTGCGCGAGGCGGCGCGCGACCTCGCTCCAGGCGGCCGCGCGCTGCGCCGCGAGCAACTCGGACAGATCTTCGATGACGAGGACGACGCCCCGCCGCGCGCCGCCCGCGCGGGGCGCGAGCGCCGTCGCCGTGAGCGCGACGGGGACGACGCCGTTCGCCGTGCCGTTCGCAAAGCCCGCCTCCGCGTGCGGCCCGCCGTTCGCGCCCGCGCCCGTCTGGCCGTTCGACTCCTGTGCGGCGGCGCGTGCCAACTCCATCTGCTCGGTCGAGCGTCCACGCGCGCGCGCGCGGAACAGGACGCGTTCGAGCACGTCGAGGTCGCCGGCGCTCACCACTTCGGCCAGGGGCGTCGCCGGCGCGGGCGCCTGTTCGAGCCGGAGCATGGCGAGCGCGGCGGCGTTGATGGTCGTGACCCGGTTCTCTTCGTCGAGAGAGATGACCCCGGTCGAGACCGTCTGCAAGACCGTCTCGATGTAGTGGCGCCGCTCTTCGAGCGCGAGGTTCTTCTCGCGCAGCTCGGCGGCGTTGGCTTCGAGCCGCGCGCGGTTCTCGGCCAGCTGCGCCGTCATGTCGTTGAAGGCGTCGGCGAGCACGGCCAGCTCGTCGTCGGTGATGGCCTCGACGCGGTGGGTGAGGCGGCCGGCGGCGACCTCCTTCGCCGCCTCGGCGAGCGCGCGGATGGGCGTGGCGATGCCGCGCGCCAGATGAATCGCGCTCCACGTCGCGGCGAACAGCAGCATTAAAGTTAAGAGCCCGAGCGTCGTCACGCCGAGCACGCGCACCTTCCGCTGGTTGCGCCGGAAGTCCTCGAAGGTCTGCGCGCTCGCGACCAGACGCCCGATGCTCGCGTCCGTGTGCCTTTCCCGCGCCGCCACCGCCATCCGCCCGTCCCCGAGCGGGGCGGACACCACGTCGAGCACACGCTTCTCGTCATAATCCCCCAGCGCGAAATATTCGCCCGAGAGCACGCGCTCCCGGAGCGACCGAGGTATCAGCGGCGTGATGTCGGGCGAATCGCCGGCGTTGCCGCCGCGCGCAAGGATGCTCCCGTCGGCCGCGACGAGGACGACGAAGGCGAGCCTGCCGTCTTCAGCCAGCGCGGGGAGGGCGGACTGTGCCTGTTCCGGCGTCGCGCCGCGTAGCACGGCCGCCGCCCCCGCGGCAAGTTCGCGAAGCCCCTCCACCTGCTGGCGCACGTCCTCGTCCTCGGCGAGCCGCGCCTGCCGCACCACGTCGCCGGGGAAGAAGCTGAAGAACTTCTCCATCGAGCGGTTGAAGAACATGTAGGAGAAGAGCGCCATGCCCGTGATCGGCAGGAGGCTGACGGCGATGAAGTAGACGACGAGCCGAGTCTTGATCCTCGACCCGAGCATCGAAGCGCGCCGCTCGCGCCGGAGCTTGAGGAGGCTGCGGATGAAGATAAAGCTGAAGAGGAAGAAGGCGACGAAGTTGAGCGTCGAGAGCGCGTAGATGAGCAGCGTGTCGCGCGCCGTGTCGGGCGTAAAAATTTCCCACAGCCCGAAGAGCTGGAGCGAGACGAGCACCGTCAACAGCAGCAGCGTCAGCCCGCCGAAGAGCCACGGCGCGGCGCGGCGCCTCGGCTTCGGCGACTTCTCTCCCGTCAACTCGCTTCCCTGTTCAGTCATGCTCCTTGAGTCCGCGCGGGAGTTTACCACGCGCCCACGCACCCACGCATTCTCGTCTTCCCCCGCGGCTTTCAGTTATATTGAGGCGGCCCTTCAATTCCGCAAAACTTCCGGGTGAGCATGGCTGATCTCTTTTATAACGACGCGGGGCGCCTGCGGAGCGTGTGGCGCCTGGCCGTCTTCGTCTTCCTGGCCTGCGTCGCGTACGCCGCGATCATCATCGTGGCGAGGTTCGTGCCGGCGTTCTTCGTGTCGCGCGAGACGTACCGCTGGCTGCTCGACGAGAGCGGCTGGGGCTGGGTCATCCAGTCGTGGGTCATCTTCATCCCGGCCGCTCTCGTCGGGTGGGTCTGCGCGTACGCCCTGGAAGACTTGCCCTGGCGGTCGCTGGGCTGGGCGCTGCATCGCGGCTGGGTGCGCGACTCGCTCCTCGGGGCGCTCGTCGGCGGCGCGGCGGTCGTGGTGGCGGCGCTCTTGGGCATGGCGACGGGCGGCACGGGCATCTCGGCGGCGGGGTTCGGGGCCGGGGTCGTGTGGACGCTCGTCGTCTCGGCCTTCATCTTCCTGCTCGGCGCGGCGGCGGAGGAGATGCTGTTTCGGGGCTACGCCTTGCAGACGTTGATGCGCTCGTGGCCGCTGTGGGTGGCGCTCCTGCCGGTCTCGGTCTTCTTCGCGCTGGTGCATCTGGCGAACCCGAACGTGGCGCCCGGCTTTACGTTCGTCAACACGGTGCTGGCGGGCGTGTGGCTCGGGGTGGCCTACTGGCGCACGCGGAGCCTCTGGTTCCCACTGGGGCTCCACTTCGGCTGGAACTGGGTGCAGGGGGCGGTGCTCGGGTCGCCGGTGAGCGGCATCAAGGAGATCACGCCCCACCCGCTGCTGAGCTTCAATGCGGGGGGGCCGGCGTGGGTCGGCGGCGGCGCCTACGGCATCGAGGGCGGCGCGGCCTGCACGCTCGTCCTCGTCCTGATGACTCTCTTCATCTGGCGCACCGGACTGTTGACCGCATCGCCGGAGATGAGGCAGTACACCGACGGCGAGAACCCGAACCCACAGACGCCGCATGTGACTCCGACTTGAGCGTAACGAATTCTTTTTCAACACAGAGACACGGAGACACAGAGACACGGCTTGAAGACTTATTGCTTCAAGCCGTGTCTCCGTGTTGAGTGCCTTTCCCTCAACCCTTAATGAAGGAGATGAGAAGGCACTCCCTTATCTTTCGTCAATCGGCACGTAAGGCACGTCGCGCGGGCCGACGTACTCGGCGCGGGGTCGAATGAGGCGGTTGTTGGCGTACTGTTCGAGCACGTGCCCCGTCCAGCCCGAGATGCGGCTGACGGCGAAGATGGGCGTGAAGAGGTCGAGCGGGATGCCCATCAGGTAGTAGGCGGAGCCCGAATAGTAGTCCACGTTCGGATAGAGCTTCTTCTCGGCGAACATCAGCTCGCGCAGCCGCTCCAGAATCTCGATCCAGCGCGTCTCGCCCTTCGCCTCGGCCAGCTCGCGCGAGAAGCGGCGCAGCCAGACCGACCGCGGGTCTTCCGTCTTGTAGACGCGGTGGCCGAAGCCCATGATCTTCCGCTTGCTCGCCAGAGCCTCCCGCAGCCATTCGTCGGCGCGCGCGGGCTCGCCGATCTCAAGCAGCATCTTCATCACGTTCGTGTTCGCCCCGCCGTGCAAAGGCCCCGAGAGCGCCGCGATGGCGCCCGTCACCGCGCCGTACATGTCTGCGAGCGTGCCGGCAATGACGCGGGCCGTGAAGGTCGAGGCGTTCAATTCGTGGTCGGCGTGGAGGATGAGGCACTGGTCGAAGATGCGCGCTTCGCTCTGCTCCGGCTCCTCGCCCTTGAGCATGTAGAGGAAGTTCCCCGCGATGTTCAGGTCGGCGCGTGACTCGACCAGCTCTTTCCCGTTGCGCAGCCGCTCGAACGCGGCGACGACGACGGGGAGTTGCGCCGTCAGTCTCGTCGCGGTGCGGAGCGCTCCCTCGCGCGAGAGGTCGCGCGCGCC
Source organism: Pyrinomonadaceae bacterium (assembly GCA_045807865.1). GTDB lineage: Bacteria > Acidobacteriota > Blastocatellia > Pyrinomonadales > Pyrinomonadaceae > QHXN01. The sequence continues at coordinate 13,335 of JBJMGP010000029.1, read as the reverse complement.
CGGGTCGTAGAAGGCGAGCGCCGAGATGGCCGTGCGCAGCGCGTCCATCGGCTCGGCCGCCGCCGGGAAGCTGCGCATCAGCGCGACCACCTCTTCGGGCAGCCGCGTGTTCGCCGAAAGCTCTTGCTTGAGCGCGTCCAGCTCGTCGCGCTTCGGCAGGCGCCCGTGCCAGAGCAGGTAGACCGTCTCCTCGAAGTTCGAGTGCTCGGCGAGGTCGTGGATGTTCAGACCTTGATAGATGAGGACGCCGTTGATGCCGTCCACGTCGCCGATGGCCGACTCGGCCGCGACCACCCCCTCAAGTCCCGCGCCGGTCTTGGCGGCGGTCTTGCTCTCTGCTTTGTCCATCTCGATGTGTCCTTAAAGACTTGAAGTGATTTGAAAATAGCAAAGAGGCGTGCGGACTTACAAGCCGACTTCGACCTTATCGCCTCGCTTCACGCCGAGCACGCGCGCGGCGGAGTCACGGAAGACGGCGACTTCCAACAGCCCCGCGCTGCCCCAGACGGCGAAAGGCTCGCCCGCACCTTCGGCCTCCTCGGCGAAGAAGCGCCGGAAGCGCCGCACTGCGCGCCCCTTGATGCGGAGCCAAGCGCCGCGCGCGACCGCTTCGTCACTCAGCTCCTCCGGCGTGATGTTTGTGACGAGGTTGCCAAAGCGGTCAACGTGGATGACGGCGCCGACGAGCGTCCCGTCCGCGGCCCTCTCAACCACGGCCGACGGCAAACGCACGAAGTCGAAGACCTCCGGCCCCAGCTCATCCGCACGCACCCCGCGCGAGAGCGCGCCCGCGACCGGTGCGAAGATGTCGCGCCCGTGGAAGGTCGGGCTCACTTCCCTTCTGAAATAGTTCGTGTTCGTGAGTTGGAAGACGCGGCACGGCCCCGTGCGCTCGTAGACGTGGCCGAAGAGTCCGTTGTCCGGCCCGACGAAGATGTGCCCGCGCCCCTCGACCGCGATCCCGCGCCGCGCAGACCCGACGCCGGGGTCTACTACCCCGACGTGCACCGTGCCCACTGGAAACGTCTCGAAGGCCCCGCGCAAGGTGTACGCCCCGGCCTCCACGTCGTAGGGCGGCACCTCGTGCGTGATGTCAACGACCAGCGCCTCCGGGTTCGAGGCCAGCACTGCCCCCTTCAACGCGCCCACGAAGTAGTCCGCCGTCCCGAAGTCGGTCAGGAGTGTTACGATCATAGTAGTCAGCAGTCAGTAGAAGAGCTTTGTCATCACGAACCCGGCGGTTGTCATTATCAACCTCCGCAACGCGGAGCCTACTGACTACTGCTTACTCTTCATCTCCGTCCGGTCGTGCGGATGCGAAGCTGCTGGCCGGGTTCGAGGTGGATGTCTTTGCCGCGCTGGGTCATGACGCCGCCGGTGGCCGCGCCGCCGCCGATGACGGCGCCGATGGCCGCGCCTCTGCCGCCGCCCGCGATGGCGCCGATGATGGCGCCGATGGCTGCCGCGCCGCCGACCTTCGCCACGTCCTCCTTCGTCGTGTCGCGCCCGTGCACGCCGCCCTCTTCGTCAACCTGGTCAACGCCGGTCGGCTCGGGCTGCATCACCTCGACGACCTGCGCGCCGAACGCCTGCCAGTCATTGCTGCCGGGCAGACGCATCTGCTCGAAGTCGAGTTGGAGGAGCGCGCGCCCCTTGGCCTTGCCCGCGCGCTGCACGTCCGCGAGGTGCCCTGCGACGACCGCGCCCGCGAACTCCTGCGGCTCGATGACACGCGCCTCGAAGCGGTCACCCTTCTGGCTCACGTCGGTCGAGAGACGGCTCGACAGCTCGACCGTCAACGTCACGTTCGAAGGCGCAGCCGACGGCCCGCCGCCGTTGCTGCTACTGCCCGGGTCAACGTTGCTACCGCTACTGCCGCCCCGCGAGACGCTCTCGCTCTCCTGACCGTTCTCGATTCTCCCGCCGCGGTCGGTGCCGTTGCCCGCCGTCTCGCGCGGGCTCGCGCCGCGCCGCGTGACGCCGCCCGCGGGCAGCTCCGAGTTGAACCCCTGGCGCGCGTAGCCGGCCTCGTAGCCCACCTCGTAACCCTGCTGGTAGCCGTCGCGGTAGTCTTCCAGCGTGCCGTAGGCCGCGATGTAGGCGCGGTCTGCGCTCTGGTAGTCGGGCTTCGCGTGGTAGTCGGCGCGGCCGCCCTTTAACTGGTCGCTCCAGCCCGACTGGTAGCCGTCGGAGTAGCCCGTGCGGTAGCCGCGCTCCAGGGGGCCGTACTGCTGGGCCGAGGCGTTCGGCGTCCGGACGAGTGCGGCCGCGCAGGCCGCGAGCGACAGGGCGAGCGCGAGCGCCGCGGTCGAGAAACGTCTACTGGTCTTCATCAATTCTTCTCCTGAGTTCGGGGCGGACGCGGCCTCGGCGAGCTTACAACAGCGAGCCGTCGCGTCCAACCACCTTGACGCTCCAACTTCGGGCGACATAGACTCCGGACGTACGATACGACTCGATAAGGCCAAGCGGGAGAGCTTACCGCCGCATTTGATGCGGGGAATGGCTTCGCGGGTTTATCATTATTTTTGAGTAATTATGCGCCGAGTTTATCTTGACCACAGCGCGACAACGCCGGTAGACCCGCGGGTCGTCGCGGCGATGCTTCCCTTTCTGACCGCGAAGTTCGGCAACCCTTCGAGCGTCCACTTCTACGGGCAGGAGGCGCGCGCGGCCGTCGACCGCGCGCGGCGCGAGGTGGCCGACCTCATCGGCGCGCGCCCCAACGAAGTCGTCTTCCTCTCCGGCGGGACGGAGGCCAACAACCTCGCCGTCCGCGGCCACTGCGAGCAGTGGGCCGAACACGGCCGCCACCTCATCACCACCTCCATCGAACACTCTTCGGTGCGCGGCATCTGCGAGGCTCTGGAGCGCCGCGACTGGGAGGTGACGCGCCTGCCCGTCTACGGCGACGGAGTCGTGCGCGTGGAGGACGTGCGCGCGGCGCTCAGGCCCGACACGGTGCTCGTCAGCGTCATGCTCGCCAACAACGAGATCGGCACCGTCCAACCCGTCGCCGAGATAGCCGCGCTCGTCCGCGTTCTGCGCGAGGCGGGGCAGAAGCACCTGCGGCTCCACACCGACGCCGTGCAGGCCGCCTCGGGCATGCGCGTGGACGTGGACGAGCTGGGCTGCGACCTGCTTTCGATGTCGGCGCACAAGCTCTACGCGCCGAAGGGCGTCGGCGCGCTCTACGTCCGGCGCGGCGTGCGGCTCGCGCCGCAGAACATCGGCGGCCACCAGGAGCGCGAGCGCCGCGGCGGCACCGAGGCCGTGCCCTTGATCGTAGCCTTCGGCGAGGCCGCGCGGCTCACGCGGCTTGAGCTTGAAGAGCGCGCTCAACGTATCAGCCTCCTCCGTGAGCGCTTCGAGGCGGGCGTCGAGTCGCGCGTCGCCGACATCGTCCACAACGGCGACCGCGCGCGGCGGCTCCCCGGCGTCTCGAACATCTCGTTCCGCTTCATCGAGGGCGAGGGGCTGCTCATCAACCTCGACATGCAGGGCGTCGCAGTCTCGACCGGCTCGGCCTGCTCCTCGGGCTCGCTCGAACCCTCGCCGGTCATCCGCGCGCTCGGCCGCGACGACGAGCTGGCGCGCGGCTCCATCCGCTTCAGCCTTGGCAAGGACACGACCGAAGAGGAGATCGACTACGTCCTCGAAGTCCTGCCGCGCGCCGTCGAGAACCTCCGCCGCCTCTCGCCGCTCTACCTGAAGGCACAGTCCGAACGCGCCTGCACCACAGCCTGAGTCCGTGGCCTACTCCGACACTTTCAAAGACCACCTCGCCAACCCGCGTAATGCCGGCGTGCTCGAAGACGCGGACGCGGAGGTCGAGCAATCGAACCCCGTCTGCGGCGACCGCCTGCGGCTCGGGCTGCGCGTGCGCGGCGGGCGCGTCGAGGCCGCGCGCTTCCTCGCTTACGGCTGCCCGCCGACGTTGGCCTGCGGCTCCGCGCTCGCGGAGATGTTGGAGGGGATGACGCTGGAAGAGACGGCGCGCGTCACACGCGCGGAGATTACGGAAGCCGCCGGCGGCCTGCCCCCGCGCAAGCAGCACGCCGCCGCGCTCGCCTACGAGACGCTCCGCGCCGCGCTCGATTCACTGCCGCAAGACGCCGGTTGATGAAAAGCCCATCAAACGAACGGCCCACCACTCCCTACTTCTTTGGGGCGTCATAGCCGTCTTTCGCGTAGACCTTCCGCGCCTCCCCGCCCGGGCCTGCGGCCACGCTCAACGAGACCTTCCGCGCCGCGCCGTCCCGCTTCGGGTTCGTCGATTCATAGGTGATGAGGTAGTTCGCCTTCATGTCCGCGAGGACATGTTCGGCGACCGGCGCGAGATCGTCGCCCTCCTTCCAGAAGTAGGCCGAGCCGCCCGACGCCGCTGCGAGGCGGCGCATGTACTGCCTCGCCTTCTCCGGCGTCGTCGTCTGGTACTCTTTCTGCACCAGCCCGATGACGAAGACGCGCACGTCCGCTGCGCGCAGCTTCTCGAAGAGCTGCTCGTCCTTGTAATAACTCGCGCGGTCTTCGCCGTCCGTGACCACGACGAGCGAGTAGCGGCGCGGCGACTTCTCTATCTTCCGGAACTGCGCGAGGCGTTCGGCGCCGAGGTAGACCGCGTCGTTGATGGCGGTCTGCCCGCCCTTGATGTAGACCTCGTCGAGCCCTGCGGTCAGGGCTCGCTTGTCGGTCGTCGTATCCTGCAAGATTCGTACGTCGTCGCTGGCGATGAAGCTCAACGCGAAGCCGGCGGAGTCCTCCCCCGTGCCGTTCACGACGAGCCTCCCGAACTCGACGACGCGGCTGATGTCGCTGCGCATCGAGCCCGAGCTGTCCACGAGCAGGCCGAAGGCGTGCGGCCCTTCGAGCTTCTCGAAGTGTGTGACCTTCTGAGGCACGCCGTCCTCGACGATTTGAAAATCCTCCAGCCGCAGTTCGTTCACGGGCTTGTCGTTCGAGTCGAGCACGAGCGCGCTCAGCCTCACTGTCAGGGGCTGAGCGGCGGTCTTCTCCTTCTTCGACTCCTGCGCGCGCGGCGCGGCCGCCGCCGCGCAAAGCAGCGCCGCGAACGCGAGGGCGCACCAACTCCGCGAGGCTCTCATCTACCGTCCCTCCGAGTTCTTATCTTCTACCGCTGATCGCAAACGTCGGGTGCTTCAAGGGGGCGAGGCACGGCGCGGGCGCGTCTCGCCGGGGATGATGGTCTGGTTCGTGTGGTACTGCGGGCCGCAGCGCTTGTGCGGCTCGGTGCCGAGGCGGAAGGTCTGCGTGCGTATGACGGGACAGGTCGGGGCTGCGAGGAGACCCGTCGTCGGGTCGATGTCGAGCGTGACGTAGCCCGACAGGCGCGACGTGCCGTCCTCGTCCTCGTCGCCGCGGCCCGGCGGCGGGATGCGTTCGCGCCGGCCCGGCGTCGGCGTCACCTCCGCGGGCGGCGGCACGTAGACGGGGCCGGGCGTGACCTCCGGCAAAGGCACCTCGGGCAGCGGCAACTCTTCGGGAGAGGCCGACTCCTCCGGCTCGTCGCTCTCGGCCGTGGGCGCGCTGCCCTTGATGAAAAGCTCCGAGCGCTTCTCGGTCGCGTCGGGGCCGGCGAGCATCCCCGTGCGCGGGTCGATGTCCACGTGCTCGATGTCGGGCGGCTCCTGCCAGTCGCCGCCCCACTCGGGGTGCAGTTGGAGGGCCGCCGTCATGAAGTCCGTCCAGATGGGCAGGGCCGAGTCGCCGCCCGTGATCCCCAGATCGGAACCGTCGTCGTAGCCGACGTAGACGACGCAGACGATGTTCGGCGTGAAGCCCGCGAACCAGCCGTCGCGACTGGTGCCCGTCTTGCCCGCGACGTTGGCGCGAAAGCCGCGCGCGCGCACCTTCGCCGCCGTGCCGCGGTTCACCACGTCCTTCATCAGCGAGTCCATGATGTACGCGACCTGCGGGCGCATCACCTCGTTCTTCTGCCCCTGCGGCGCGGCGATGGTCACACCACTCCCGTTCGTCACGCGGCTGATGCCGACCGGCGTGACCCTCGTCCCCAACTGCGCGAAGGCGGTGTAGGCCGAGGCGACCTGTAACGGCGTCGCCTCGTTCGTCCCCAACGCGTGCGCGAGATAGTTTGCCTTCGGCTTCGGCAGCCCCGCCTTCGCCGCGAGGGCCATCACGCGGCTGATGGTCACCTCGTCGGCGATCTTGACGGTGATGACGTTGAGGCTCCGCGTCAGTGCGTCGCGTACGGTCACGTCGGCGTTGGAGAAGTGGTCGCCGAAGTTGCCGGGCGAGTAAGACTGCCCGCCGGACGTGAAGGTCGTCGCCTCGTCCCTGTACGTGGTGGCCGCGGTGATGAGTCGGGGCACGGGGTCGTAGGCCGTGTTGATGGCGGTGGCGTAGACGAACGGCTTGAAGACCGAGCCGGGCTGGCGCATCGCGTCGGTCGCGCGGTTGAGCTGGCTCTTCTCGTAGTCGCGCCCGCCGACCATCGCGACGATCTCGCCCGTGTCGGCCTTGATCGCGACGAGCGCGGCCTGTAGCGTGCCGGCCGGGAAACGCCTGGCCTGCACCTTGTCGAGCGCGGCGAGCTGCTTGACGAGCGCCGCGTAGGCCGCGCGCTGCAAGTCCATGTCGATGGTCGTGTAGATGCGCAGGCGCTCGGCGGCCGACGTGTCGGCGATGATGTCGGCGAGCTGGTTCTGCGCGTAGTCCACAAAGTAGGGGGCCTCGGAGGCGTCGATGCGACCCCGGGCGGGCGCGAGCTTGACCTCGGTCGCCATCGCGCGCGCGCCCTCGACCTCCGAGATGGCGCCCGCCTCGACCATCGACTTCAAGACCTGATTGCGCCGCTCAAAGGCCACGTCCGGGTACTTGTACGGGTTGTAGCGGTTCGGGCTGCGAATCATCCCGGCGAGCAGCGCCGCCTCGGGCAGCGTCAAAGCCGTCACGTCCTTGTTGAAGTAAGCCTCGCTCGCCTCGCCGACGCCCTTGATGGAGAAGCCGGCGCGCTGTCCCAAATAAATCTCGTTGCAGTAGAGGGCGAAGATCTCCTCCTTCGTGAGCCGCGTCTCAAGGATGAGGGACATGTAGGCTTCGGACGCCTTGCGCTTGATCGAGCCCTCGGGTGAGAGGAAGAGGTTCTTGACGAGCTGCTGCGTGATGGAGGAGCCGCCCTGGCGCGAGAGGAAGGAGTTCGGGTCGGCGTCATAGCGGCGGATGGCGGCGCGCAGGATGCCGCGGAAGTTGACGCCGTAGTGGTTGAAGAAGTCCCGGTCTTCGGTCGTGATGATGGACTTGACGAGCACGTCGGGCAGGTCTTTGAAGCCGACGACCCGGCGCCGCTCGCGCTGCGGCCCGGCGAAGGCGCTGATCAGTTCCGGCTCCAGCCACGCGCTCGGCAGCTTGGCGCCGTTCGCGTCGAGGTCGCTGATGGCGGCGACCGATTTCCCGCCCTTGGCGAACTGCACGCGCAAGTGCGGGAACTGACGCTTGCCGTCGATCAGCGAATCCTTGCTCGGCTCGATCTCGACGTTCGCGTCGTCAACGCTGTACCTGCCGCGCACCGTGTCGGCCTGCTGCGCGCGCTCGACGTAGCCGGCGCGCTTGAGCTTGGCGACCAGGTCTTCGACGGACAGCCCCTCGCCCGCGCGGAGCTGTCTGGGCGCGGCGTAGATGCCGGCGCTGCGCGTGAAGACCTCGCCGCGCAGCAGGCGGTCGATGCGCTCGGAGAAGATCGAGTAGTAGTAGGCGAGGACGGCGACGACGGCGACCGTCAGGACGGCCGCCGGGATGACCGTCGCGGGGCGGATGAGGCGGCGGCGCCAGCGGCGCCAGAAGCCCTCGGGCGGCTCCTCGAACCTGACGACGCGCGGCCCGCGGCGGCGCGCGGGCGCGGCCGGCGGGATGACATCATTCGGCGGATGACGCAGAGCCATCGTAGTGAATAGTAAATGGTAAACGGTGAATAGTAAATGGAGTAGTCAGGAGACAGGAGTCAGTAGTCAGTAGAAGAACCTTTGTCGCCCGAACCCTGCGGCTGTCATCCTCAACGTCGGCAGAACAGAGCCTCCCGACTCCTGGCTCCTGACTACTCACCTGTTTGACACCTCCCGCCCCTTTAGCTAACGTGGCGCGTTAGCCCGAGACTGAGTTTGGATGCCGACGCGGAGTCGCATGGTTCGATGCCGCCCCCAGCAGGAGAGCTGAGAAAGAGAGTCTGGCCGCGCGCGACCCTCTATTACTCGCTGGCCGCGCTCGCGGGCGTGGTGACGTTCGGCACCGTCGGGTTCACGCTGGTCGAGGGCTGGTCGCCCGCCGACAGCCTCTACATGACGGTGATGACGGTGACGACCGTCGGGTACGGCCCGCCGCTCCCGCTCTCGCCGGCCGGGCGTAACTTCTCGATCTTCTTCATGGTGCTCGGGGTGGGTACGGCCGGCTACCTGCTCTCGACGGCCGTCCAGTCGCTCGTCCGCTCCGAGATACTGGCGGCCTACGGCGAGCGCCGGCGCCATCGCGAGATGAGTAAGCTTCAAGGTCACTACATCATCTGCGGCGCGGGCCGGGTCGGCCGCCGCATCGTCCGCGAGATGCAGCGTTCGGGCGCGCCCTTCGTCGTCGTCGAGAGCAACGCCGCGCTGGCCGCGGGGCTGCAACTCCCCGACACGCTGGTGCTCACCCGCGACGCCACGCTCGACGAGACGCTCGTCGAGGCCGGCGTCGAGCGCGCGACGGGCCTGGCCGCGTGCCTGCCCGACGACGCCGACAACCTCTACGTCGTGCTGACGGCGCGCGGGCTCAACCCGCGCCTGCGCATCGTGGCGCGGGCGGTCGAAGAGGCGGCCGAGCCGAAGCTCGTCCGCGCCGGCGCGAACCGCGTCATCGCGCCGACCATCATCGGCAGTCACCGCATGGCGCAGGCGCTCCTCAAGCCAGCCGTCGCAGACTTCATGGACTCGATCACGGCCGAGACTTTAGACCTCGCCTTCGAGGAGGTGGAGGTCGCCGCCGGGTCGCCGCTCGAAGGGCGCAGGCTGAAGGAGACGAACATCCGTTCTCGGCTCGACATCGTCGTCGCGGCCATCCGCCGGGCGCACGGCGAGATGATCTTCAACCCCTCGGGCGACACGCAGATTCGCGCCGGTGACATGCTCATCGGCATCGGCCGCGCCGAGTCGATGGTCGAGCTGGGCGCGCAGGCGCGAGGGCTGGGGAAGTGACTAGGCAACGTCCCTGAACTAAACTACAGCAGTGAGTCTTAACCTCCGGCCCGAGAAGATCGAGCGCGTCGTCGTGCGCGGCGTCAACTGGGTGGGCGACGCGGTGATGACCGTGCCCGCGCTGCGCGAGCTGCGCCGTCTCTTCCCGCGTGCGCGGCTGACGCTGGCGACGCGCCCGTGGGCCGAGGGGATTTTCGCGGGCGCCGACTTCATCGACGACCTCCTCGTCAACGGCAACAGTTCGAGTAAACCGGCGGCCGTCTACCGCGAAGCCCGCGAGTGGCGTGCCCGCCGCTTCGACCTCGCCTTGCTCTTCCCCAACTCGTTCGCGCCCGCGCTGGTCGCGTTGCTCGCGGGCGTGCCGGCGCGCGTGGGTTATGCGACGCAGGGGCGCTCCGCCCTCCTCACGCACCCGGCACCAGTCCCCGCCTGGCGCGGTCAAAGGCACGAAGTCTACTACTACCTGCACCTCGTCGGGGAGTTGGAGCGACAGCTCTACGGCTCCCCTTCAACCGAATCGCGTGAGCCGGACGTGGCACTGCGCGTCACGGACGCACGCCTGCGCGAGGTCACGGACTTCCTCCTTGAGAGCGGCGCGCGCCCCGGCCGCCCGCTCGTCGCGATCTGCCCGGGCTCGACCAACAGCCGTGCGAAGCGCTGGCCGGCCGAACGCTACGCCGCCGTCGCAGACATGCTGCATGAAAAGGCAGGGGCGGAGGTCCTCCTCATCGGCGCGGCCGAAGAGCTTGAAATCTCGGAGGAGGTCGCGCGTCGGATGCGCGCGCGTCCCATCGTCCTGACGGGCAAGACCGACCTCGCGCAGACGGCGGCCGTGCTGAAAGCCTCAGACCTGCTCGTCGCGAACGACACCGGCCCCGCGCACGTCGGCGCGGCGGTCGGCTGCCCCGTCCTCGTCATCTTCGGGCCGACGAACCCGGTCACGACGCGCCCCTTCTCCGAAACGGCGGAGGTCGTCCGGCGCCCTCCCGACTGCGCGCCCTGCATGCTGCGCGACTGTCCCATCGACCATCGCTGTATGACGGCCATCACCCCGGAAGATGTCTACGAGCGCGCCGCCCGCGCCCTCAAGCTCAGCCAGAAGGTCGAGGTGGCGCGTTGAGTGGCAGGCGACGCGCGGTCTTCATCGACCGCGACGGGACGATCTCGGAGGAGGTCGGCTACGTGAACCACGTCTCGCGCTACAGGGTCTTCCCTTTCGCGGCCGAGGCCGTGCGCGCACTCAACGAGGCGGGCTGGCTCGCCATCCTCGTCACCAACCAGGCGGGCGTGGCTCGCGGATATTTTGAGGAGGAGATGATCGGCCGCGTCCACGGCCTGCTCGCCGCCGAGTTGGAGAGAGGCGGCGCGCGGCTCGATGCTGTCTACTACTGCCCGCATCACCCTTCGGTCGGCGAGCCGCCGTACCGCTTCGACTGCGACTGCCGCAAGCCGCGACCCGGCCTCATCCGCCGCGCCGCCGCCGAGCACGGCATCGACCTTTCAAACAGTTGGATGGTCGGCGACCGCTACAGCGACACGGAGCTTGCGCGCAACGCCGGCGTCCGCGCCGCCTTCGTCCTGACCGGCTACGGCCGCGGCGAGTACGAACACCAGAGCCGAGCCTGGCAACACCGCCCCGACCTCGTCGCCGAAGACCTCCTTGAAGCCGTGAGAAGAATCATCGGCACACAGCCCTCAGTTACATATGAGCGTTGAGAGGAGAGCAGAGACGGAGCGTCTGGGCACGCTGGTGCGCACGTTCGAAGGGCGGCGGGTCGTCGTGCTGGGCGACCTGATCGCCGACCAGTTCGTGTCGGGCGAGATCAGCCGCGTGTCGCGCGAGGCGCCGGTGATGATCCTGCGGCACGAGCGGACGGAGACGGTGCCGGGCGGCGCCGCCAACTGTGCGATGAACCTCGCCGCGCTCGGCGCGCGCGCGGGCCTCGTCGGCGTAGTCGGTGAGGACGAGGCGGGGCGCCAGTTGTTGGAGAGGTTGACAGAGGCGGGCGTTGACTGCGGCGGCGTCCTGGTCACGCCGAAGCACAGGACGACGACCAAGGTGCGCATCCTCGCGGGCCACGCACACTCGACGCGACAGCAGGTCGTGCGGCTCGACTACGAGAGCGAGGCGCTCGCGGACAGGGTGCTGCTCGCCCTGGTCGCCTCCAACGTCCGGCGGGCGTTCGAGGATGCGGAGGCCGCCGTGGTCTCCGACTACAACTACGGTGTCGCCTCCGAGCTGACGGCCGCGCCGCTGCGTCACGCCGGCGCGGGGCCGCCCGTCGTCGTCGATTCGCGCTTCCGCATGCGGGACTTCGCCGGCTTCGACTCGGCCACGCCGAACGAGGACGAGGTGGAGCAGGTCGCGGGCCGTCGCTTCTCGGACACGGACGAGTTGGCCGCGGAGGGCGAGCGCCTGCGCGCCGAACTCGGCTACAGCGCGCTGCTCGTCACGCGTGGCAAGCATGGGATGTTGTTGTTGGAAGAGGGTCAGGGGCCGCTCCACCTCGAAGCCGTCGGGTCGCACGACGCCGTGGACGTGACGGGTGCCGGCGACACCGTCATCGCGACCTACGCGCTCGCGCTCGCCGCCGGCGCAGACTACGCGACGGCCGCACGCCTCGCGAACCACGCCGGCGGCGTGGTCGTCCTCAAGCGCGGCACGGCCTGCGTCTACCCGCACGAGCTTTTGGCCTCGCTCGAACACGAAGGAGAGGGTTAAAGGGATTGCCGTACAGACACGCCGTCTTCAACTTGAAGATGTTGAGAACCGCGCTCGCCGCCGTCATCATTCTCATGACGCTCGCCTTGTCCGCACCGGCGCAGTCGCGGCGTCCGCCGTACGGGCTGCCCGCCGGCGCGCAAGTCGTCGAGGAGCGCGCGCTCGAACTCGAAGGCGGAAAGAAGCGCGCGCTCGTCCTCTGGATGCAGAGGCCGAAGAAGTACCCGCGCAACGGCGAAGAGATTTACACCTGCCCCGAGGAGACGCGCGGCAGTTACTTCGGCGGCCCGGCGCGCGTCTCGCTGGTTGACACGGCGGCGGGCCGCGTCGTCAACACTCTGAAGGTCGTGGAGGACGGCGAGGACGAGTTCGAGATCCCTTACCGCATCCACGCGGGGGGCTACTACCACGTCCCCGGCGTCGCGGAGGGGCGCGAGGGGCGGCCGACCGTCTTGTGGCTGCGGGACTACAACGGCGACGGACGCGCCCTGGAGTTCGCCCTCTTCGACGCGCTGGCCTGCATGGGGCTTGAGACGGCCCTCTTCGGCTACAGCGAAAGGCAGGACAGGGTGATACAGTACCCCTTGAGCCTTGAGACGACCGACACTGACGGGAAGAAGCATGCCGACGTGCTCGACTGGGTGGACTACCTCTTCAGTAAGGAGCCGACCGCGCCCGGCCTCTGGAAGTTCGAGATTGATTACCGCGGACGCGGCGGCTCGCTCGACCGCTACGATGTCCGCTATAACAGTCAGGCCGAGCGCTTCGAGGGCACCTTGATCCACACGACCGACGAGCAGTAGCGAGATGCGAGAGACGGAAGAGCAGTCAAAGTCCACGGCCGCGGCGCGCATCCTTGAGCGCAACCGCCTCATCGCGCGCGTGGCCATCGCGCGCAGGGGTGGGGGGCGCGTCGTCTTCGCCAACGGCTGCTTCGACCTTCTGCACGTCGGGCACGTCCGCTACCTTGAGGCGGCGAAGGGCTTGGGCGATCTGCTCGTCGTGGGCGTCAACTCGGACGAGCAGGTGCGGCGCCTGAAAGGCGACGGGCGCCCTTTCGTCCCCGAGCGCGAGCGCGCCGAGGTCATCGCCTCCCTGCGCGCCGTGGACTACGTCACCGTCTTTCACGAACCGACCGTCACCGAACTCCTGCTCGCACTCCGACCGGACATCCACGCCAAGGGCACCGACTACACCGAAGAGTCAGTGCCCGAACGCGATGTGGTACGATCCTTCGGCGGCCGCGTCCAGATCGTCGGAGACCCGAAAGAGCATTCGAGCACGGAGATGGTTAGGAAAGTGATGAGTGATGAGTGATGAGTGATAAGAAGAAGATAACGGGACTCAGTTCTTTCTTATCACTCATCATCGTCTTATGAAGATTCTTTTCGTCAAACTCGGAAGCATCGG
>JBJMGP010000028.1:0-21119 GCA_045807865.1 Pyrinomonadaceae bacterium | reverse complement strand
TTCTTCGAGCTGGGCGGCGACTCTATTCTCTCCATCCAGATCGTGACGCGCGCCGCGCAGGCCGGGCTGCGGCTGACGACCAAACAGCTCTTCCAGCACCAGACGGTGGCGGAGCTGGCGGCGGCGGCCGGGCGGGGCGAGGCGGCGGCGGCGGCCGAGCAGGGGTTGGTCACGGGCGAGCTGCCGCTGACACCCATCCAGCACTGGTTCTTCGGGCAGGAGATGGCCGACCCGCACCACTACAACCAGTCGGTCATCCTCAGTGTGCGCCGGCCCCTCGACGGGCCCCGTCTGGAGCAGGCGGTCGGCCACCTGACGGCACACCACGACGCGCTGCGGCTCCGCTTCCGCGCCGACGCGGAGGGCTGGCGGCAGAGGCTCGCAGGCACGGTCGAGGCGGTCGAGGTCAGGCGTGTCGATGTGTCGGCGCTCGGCGAAGCGGAGCGGCGCGCGGCCGTCGGGCGTGCGGCCGACGAAGTCCAGCGGAGCCTCGACCTGGAGCACGGGCCGCTCATCAGGGTCGCGCTCTTCGACGGCGGGGCCGAGGGGCCGTCGAGCCTGCTGTTCGTCGTCCATCATCTGGCGGTGGACAGCGTGTCGTGGCGCATCCTGCTCGAAGACTTGCAGACCGTCTACGAGCAGTTGGAGGCCGGCGAGGCGGTGCGCCTGCGCGCCAAGACGACCTCCTTCAAGCGTTGGGCCGAGGCGCTCGCAGAGTACGCGCGAGGGCCGGAGCTTGAGGCAGAAGCCGCCTACTGGTCGCGTGTCGCGGGCACGCGCCCCGCCGCCCTCCCCGTCGATAAGAGCGGCGGTGAGAACACGCAGGCGAGCGCTGCCAGCGTCTCGGTGTCGCTCGGGCGCGAGCAGACGCAGCGACTCCTCAAGGAGGTGCCCGCCGCCTACGGCACGCAGATCAACGACGTGCTGTTGCTGGCGCTCGTGCGCGCCTTCGACGGGTGGGCGGGCGAGCCGAGCTTACTGGTGGACATGGAGGGGCACGGGCGAGAGGAGGTCGCCGAGGGGGTTGACGTGAGCCGGACGGTCGGGTGGTTCACGAGCATCTACCCGGTGCTGTTGAAGCTGGAAGGCGGGGGCGTCGGCGACGAACTCAGGCGCGTCAAGGAGCGGCTGCGCGCGGTGCCGCAGCGCGGCATCGGCTACGGGCTGCTGCGCTACATGGGGCGCGAGGAGACGCGGCGGCTGATGCGTGAGCTGCCCGACGCGGAGCTGAGCTTCAACTACCTCGGGCAGTTGGATCAGGTGCTCGCAGAGGACGGGCTGCTCGGGGCGGGCGGCGGTGACCCGTCGGGCGAGCCGTTCAGCCGCCGGGGCCGACGCAGTCACCTGCTGAGCGTCAACAGCCTCGTAGCGGGCGGGCGGTTGCAGGTGAGCTGGACGTACAGCGAGAACCTGCACGAGCGGGCTACGGTCGAGCGCCTCGCGGCCGACTACATCGCCGAGCTTGAGCGAATCATCGACCACTGCCTGACGGCGGGGGAGGCGGGCGGCTACACCCCTTCGGATTTCCCGCTGGCCGGACTCGGGCAGGAGGCGCTCGACGCAGTGGCGGCCGCCCACGGCCGAATCGAGGACATCTACCCGCTCGCGCCCATGCAGCAGGGCATGCTGTTTCACTCCCTCTACGCCCCGGCCTCGGGGACGTACTTCGAGCAGATGAACTGCCGGCTCGCGGGCGGTCTCGACGTGGCCGCTTTCACGCGGGCGTGGCAGCGGGTCATCGAGCGGCACGCAGTCCTGCGCACGGCGTTCGTCTGGGAGGGGCTCGACGAGCCGCTTCAGGTGGTGCTCAAGGAGGTGGCTTCGCCCTTCAAGGAGTTGGACTGGAGCGAGCTCCCGCCGTCCGAGCAGCAGGCGAGCCTCGAAACCTTACTCGCGGCAGAGCGGGCCGCCGGCTTCGAGTTGTCCAAGGCTCCGCTGATGCACCTGATCTTAATCAAGCTGGGCGCGGGGGCCTACGAGTTCATCTGGAGCCATCACCACGCGCTGCTGGACGGATGGTGCGTCTCCATCCTGCTGAGGGAGGTCTTCGAACTCTACCGGGCCTTCAGCGCGGGCGAGGAGCTGCGGCTCGAACCCGCGGCCTCATACCGCAACTACATCGCGTGGCTCAAGCGGCAAGACCTCGGGCAGGCCGAGCGCTTCTGGCGCGAGACGCTCAAGGGCTTCGAGAGCCCGACGCGCCTGACGGGCGCCCACGCGGAGGAGGGAGCCGAAAGCTTCGAGCGGGCCGTGGAGGAAGTCCAACTCTCGGCCGAGCTGTCGGCGCAGTTGCAGGCGCTCGCGCGGCAGAACCAGCTCACGCTGAACACGCTGATGCAGGGCGCGTGGGCCTTGCTGCTGAGCCGCTACAGCGGCGAACGCGACGTGCTGTTCGGCGTCACGGTCTCCGGCCGGCCGGCCGAGTTGCCCGGCGTCGAGACGATGATGGGGCTCTTCATCAACGCGCTCCCGATGCGGGTCAGGCTGACGGGCCGCGAGCAGCTCATCCCGTGGCTCAAGGCCCTGCAAGCGTGGCAGGTCGAGCTGCGGGAGTATGAATACACCCCGCTGGTTCAGGTGCAGGGCTGGAGCGAAGCGCCGAAAGGCCGGCCCCTCTTCGACAGCCTCTTCATCTTCGAGAACTATCCCGTGGCCGACTCGGCGCTCAGGCAGGGCGAGGGCGGCGGGTTGCAACCGCAGGCGGTCGGCTTACACGAGCAGACGAACTACCCGCTGACGGTCGTCTCGGCCTCCGGACCGCAGATGCCTCTGAAGATCTCCTACGACTGCCGCCGCTTCGGCCGCGAGGCGGTGCGGCGGATGCTCGGCCACATGCAGACGCTCCTTGAGGGCTTCGTCTCCCGCCCCGGCCTCGCCGTCTCGCAACTGCCGATGTTGACGCCGGGCGAGAGCCGTCGGCTACTCGCGGAGTGGAGCGGCGCGGGCGACGCGTATGCGGGCGGCCAGTGCGTCTACGAGCTTTTCGAGCGGCGGGCGGAGCTGGCTCCGCAGGACGTGGCCCTTGAGTTCGGCGAGGAGCGACTCACCTACGGCGAGCTGAACCGGCGCGCCAACGGGCTGGCGCGGCAACTGGTGAGCCTCGGGGTGGGGGTCGAGGTGTTGGCTGGCATCTGCATGAAGCGGTCGGCCGACGTGGTGGTCTCGATGTTGGCGGTGCTCAAGGCCGGCGGGGCCTACGTCTACCTCGACCCGGCGCAACCGCGCGCCCGCCTCTCCTTCATGCTCGAAGACTCCGCCCCCTCGGTCGTGCTCGCCGACACGCAGGCCGCGGACATGCTCGGCGATTTCAAGGGGCGCGTCCTATGCCCGGAGACCGAGTGGGAGGAGTTGGCAGCGCAGGGTGAGGAGAACCTCGCCGGGAGGGCGACGGCCGAGAACCTCGCCTACGTCAACTACACCTCGGGCTCGACCGGCAGACCCAAGGGCGTGCTCGTCGCGCACCGAGGTCTGTGCAACCTCGTCGAGGCTTTAGTCAGGGATTCCGACATCCGTCCGGCGAGCCGCGTGCTTCAGTACGTGCCATACAGCTTCGACGTGTCGGCCTCCGACGTATTCACGACCCTCTCGGCGGGCGCGACGCTCTGCGTGGCGCAGGAGCCCTCGACGCTGCTCGGCGGCGAACTGACGCGCCTGCTCAGGCGCGAGCGCATCAGCACCGTCTCGCTGCCGGCCACCGTGCTGGTGACGATGCCGCTTGAAGAGTTGCCCGACCTGAAGACGCTGATCGTCGGCGGCGAGAGCACCCCCCCGGCGGTCGTGAGCCGCTGGGCCGTCGGGCGCAGGTTCATGAACGCCTACGGGCCGACGGAGGCGACGGTCTGCGCCACGTTGGGTGAATGCGACGCCGAGAGCGGGCGGCTGAGCATCGGCCGGCCGCTGGAGAACGTGACGGTCTACGTGCTGGACGGGCTGGGCGAGGCGGTGCCAATCGGGGTGGCGGGCGAACTCTACATCGGCGGGGTTGGCGTCGCGCGCGGGTATCTGAACCGCCCCGCGCTGACGGCCGAGCGGTTCGTGCCCGACCCGTACTCAGGCGAGGCGGGCGGGCGGCTCTACCGGACGGGGGACGTGGCGCGGTGGCTGCCCGGGGGCGAGTTGGAGTTCGTCGGGCGGCTCGACTATCAGGTGAAGATCAGAGGTTACCGCATCGAGCCGGGCGAGGTGGAGGCGGTGCTCGGCGAGCACGCCGCGGTGCAAGAGTGTGCGGTGTTGGTGAGGGAGGATGTGCCCGGGGAGAAGCGTTTGGTCGGGTATGTGGCGCCGCGGGGCGAGGTGAGTCACGGGGAACTGCGCGAGTACCTCAGGCAGAGGCTGCCGGAGCAGCTGGTGCCGTCGGCGCTGGTGCTGCTTGAGGCGCTCCCGCTGAACACGAACGGGAAGGTGAACCGCCCGGCGCTGCCCGCGCCCGAAAGGGATACGACGTGGGGCAGCCACGTCGTCCCGCCGCGCGACGGACTCGAACTGCACCTCGTGCAGATGTGGGAGGAGATTCTAAACACCGGCCCCGTCGGCGTCCACGACAACTTCTTCGAGCTGGGCGGCCACTCGCTGCTGGCCCTGAGGCTGGTGACGCAGATCAAGAAGCACTACGGGAAGGAGCTGCCGCTGGCCGTCCTCTTCCAGAAGCCGACCATCGAAGAGCTGGCCGCGGTGTTGAGCGAGCAGGCGAGCCTCCCGCGGCAGTCGCCGCTGGTGGCGGTGCAGCCGCGCGGCTCCGAACGCCCCTTCTTCTGCGTCCACCCCGTGGGCGGCAACGTCCTCTGCTACGTCGAGCTGGCCCGTCATCTCGGGCCGGGGCGACCCTTCTACGGGCTGCAATACGTCCTGGGTCAGGAGGCGGACGCGGCGGGGGTGGAAGCGTCGGCGGCGCGCTACGTGGAGGCGATGCGGGAGGCGCAGCCGCACGGCCCGTACCTGCTGGGCGGTTGGTCTTTTGGGGGGCTGGTGGCCTTCGAGATGGCGCGACAACTCCGCGAGCAAGGCGAAAGGGTCGCCCTGCTCGCCCTCATCGACAGCGGCGTGCCCGCCGCCGCGGGCGCGGTTGGGGCCGCAGCCGACGACGCGGAACTGCTGGCCCGCTTCGTGACAGACCTCGGCGGCCGCTTCGTGCAAGGAAGGCCCGCGGCCCCCGTGGGAGTCTCGCTCGACGCGCTCCGCGAACTGACCCCGGACGAACAACTGCGCGCCGTCGCCGAGGGCGCGTTCGCCGCCGACCTCCTGCCCGCTTACGGCGGCCTCGAACAGCTCAAGAGACTCTTCGAGGTCTTCAAGGCGAACAGCGGCGCGGCGGCGGCCTATGCGCCGAAGCCTTACGGGGGAGCGGTCACACTGCTCCGCGCGGGCGAAGGGCCGCCCGCGACAGACCCGCAGCTCGGCTGGGGCGAGTTCGTGAACGGCGCGGTCGAGCTGCACGAAGTGCCCGGCAATCATTACTCGATCCTGACGGAGCCGAACGTCCGCGTTTTGGCCGAGAGGCTTGGGTCGTGCCTCGCGGCAGCCTGCGGGGCGGGCGAGCCCGACGGCGGCCCCACCGCGGAACATGCTTAAACTGATAAGGGAGAAATGCCATGACCCCCGAGAAGGGACTCTACCTGAAGCCGAACGTCTTTCTTGAGCCGCTCGTCCATAACTGGTACGCGTGGGCGCACCTCATCGCGCCGGCCACGGCGGCGCTGAACGTCAGCAACTCGCACGTCAAGATCATGAAATCTTACGTCAACTCGCCGGAGATACACGCCGCCGCGGTGAGGAATCCCGAGATGCGGGGCGGCCCCTTCCTCGACTTCCCCTCGAAGCGGGCTGGCGAGATCAAGTCTCTTCTGGAGAAGACTCTCAAAGAGCAGGCGATCATGCTGGAGTTCGCCGACGCCATTAAACGGCTGAACGAGATGCTGGTGAACGAGGCCCGCGGGCACTCCCTCGAAGGGATGTACGAGAAGGTGCCGGGCATCCTGCGCGGCTACGTCGAGCTGGTCTACGACCTCAACCACCGGCCGGGCTTCAGGCTCGTCGAGGGGCTGCTCTACCGGAGCCCCTTCTACAACACCGGGCACCAGTCCGTGCTCCTCTCCATCATTGACTCCGAGGAGCGCCCCTTCGTCTTCAGCACGCCGCGCCTGCCCGACCCGGCGAAGGACATCCACCTGCACATCCCGTTCAGCAGCCCCGCCATCGACGAGCTGTTCGAGATGAGGCACACGCCCAAGCCGTTCACACACATCAAGGAGGTGCTGGGCCTGACGGACGAGCAGGACGAGCTATTCAGGTCATTCCTGACCGAAGAGGGGCCGGAAAAGACCCCGACCTACGACGGCGAACAGATGCGGGTGCGTTACCTCGGGCACGCCTCCATCCTGATGGAGGCCGGGGGCGTCTCGGTGCTGACCGACCCGGCCATCGGGTACAAGCTCGGGGCCGAGGGCGAGGAGAGCTACTCCTTCTCTGACCTGCCCCACGTCATCGACTACGTGCTCCTGACCCACACGCACGCCGACCACGTCGTGCTGGAGTCGCTGCTACAACTGCGCCACCGCATCGGGCACATCGTCGTCCCCAAGAGCAACGGGAACCTCGAAGACCCATCGCTCAAGCTGCTGCTGCAACAGGTCGGGTTCAAGAACGTCATCGAGCTGGACGAGATGGAGGCCATCGAGATCGGGGCGGGAGGCACCCTGACGGCGGTGCCCTTCTTCGGCGAGCACGCCGACCTCAACATCAGGAGCAAGACGGCGTACCTCGTTGACCTCGGCGGAAAGCGGGTGATGTGCGTCGCCGACTCGGCCAACCTCGACACGAAGTTCTACGAAATCCTGCGCGGCATCCTGCCCGAGATCGACCTCTTCTTCGTCGGCATGGAGTGCGAGGGCGCGCCGTTGAGTTGGATTTACGGCTCGCTGCTGATGAAGCCGCTGGAGCGTAAGATGGATCAGTCGCGGCGGCTCGCCGGCTCCGACTGCCAGCGGGTCATCGAGATCATCGACCACCTCAAGGTCAAACAGGTCTACGTCTACGCGATGGGGCAGGAGCCGTGGCTGAGCTTCCTGACCAGCATCAAGTACACGGACGAGTCGAAGCCCATCGTCGAGTCGAACAAGCTCATCGCACATTGCCGCGGCCGGGGCCTCCCCTGCGAGCGGCTGCTCGGCGTCAGGGAGATTTTCGCCTAGCGGCGGAGTCCGCGTTTACGGCACGAAGACGAAAGAGGATATGACGGAACCCATGCTCAAGATTAAAGGGCTGAAGAAGACGTACGGCGACCAGATACAAGCTCTGAAGGGGATCGACCTCGAAGTCCCCACGGGGATGTTCGGCCTGCTGGGGCCGAACGGCGCCGGCAAGACGACGCTGATGAAGATTCTCGCCACCCTGCTCGCGCCCGACGAGGGGACGGCGGAGTTGAACGGCGTGGACCTCGTCGTTCAGAAGGGCAAGGCGCGCCGGGCGCTCGGGTATCTGCCGCAGGAGTTCGGGTTCTACCCGACCCTCACGGCCGAGCAGACGCTCGACTACTTCATCAAGCTCAAGGGCATCACGGACGACCGCGAGCGCCGGACGCTGGCCGACGCACTGCTGGAGAGGGTCAATCTTTCGTCGGCGCGCAAGCAGCGCGTCGGCGGCTTCTCGGGGGGGATGCGGCAGCGTTTGGGTATCGCGCAGGCGCTCATCGGCCAGCCGGAGCTGATTATCGTGGACGAGCCGACAGCCGGGCTCGACCCCGAGGAGCGCAACCGCTTCCACAACCTGCTCTCCGAGACCGCGAGCGAAAACGCCGTGGTCATCCTCTCGACCCATATCGTCTCCGACGTGTCGAACCTGTGCAGCCGCATGGCCGTCATCCGGAAGGGCGAGATTCTCGCCTCCAGCACGCCGTCCGAGGCGGTCAGGAAGTTGGACGGGACGGTCTGGGAGGCGGCGGTGCCGCGCGAGGAGATCGCGGCCCTCAAGTCGCGTTTCAAGGTCGTCTCCTCGCAGCTCTTCGACGGGCGGACGCGCCTGCGGGTGTTGGCCGAGGGCGGGTCGCCCGGCGGGGAGTTCGCCCTCGCGGCCCCGACCCTCGAAGATTATTACTTCAGCCTCGTCAGCCAGACGGCGGAGGGCCAGCCGAGATGAGCCTGCTCGCCCGGACGCCTTTCGGCGCCATCTTCCAGACGGAAGTGCTGCTCAACACGAAGCGCGTTGTCCCCTACGCGATGATGGCCCTCTTCGCCGTCAACGCGTGGCTCTGGTGGGCCAAGGGGGCGGCCACCTTTTACGGCTGGGCCACGAACGGCGACTACTACATCGTCAGGAACTTCATGGGCTTCTCGTTCCTGACGCTGCCGCTCTTCACGGCCATGATGATGGGCGACCCCGTCATCAGAGACTTCCGCACGGGCGTCCACCCGCTCATCCTGTCGAAGCCGCTCGGCCGCGCCTCCTACCTGTTGGGTAAGTTCTTCGGCAACTACTTCGTGCTCTTCTGCTGTCAGGCCGTCTTCGTCGTGGCGCTCATTCTCTTTCAGGGGTTGCGCCCGGCGGGGATGGTCGTCCAACCCGCGCGGGTGACGCCGTTCCTCCTCCACTTCGTGCTGCTGATCGGCGTCTCACACATGGTGCTCGGCGCGATCTACTTCACCGTCGGGACGCTGACGCGCAGCCCGAAGCTCGTCTACGGTCTGGGCGTCCTGTTCTACCCGGCTTACATCCTCTTACAACTGCTGTTGAAGCCGTTCCCGTCCGAGTGGCGGATCAGGCTCGACCCCCTGCTGATGAACTGGCCCGACCTCGTCCGGCAGGCGCACGGGGTCGGGTGGGAGAACGCTGCCGCGATCAACCAGCTCACCTTCAACTACGACTTTGACCTGATCATCAACCGCGTGGTGGTGCTCCTCGCCGCCGCCATCTGCCTGACGATACTTTACTTCCGCTTCTCGCGGGGCGAGGAGAGCCGTGACGGCGGAGGCCCGGCGACTGTTCTCGACCTGACGGGCAACCGGGAGATGATCTTCGGAGGGGCGGACAGTGCCGCCGCGCCGCCCGCGGAGACGCGGGACGCCCCCGCCCGGGTGCCGGCGCGCCCGCCGGGGGCGGTGGTGGTGGCGCTCCCGAAGGTCAGGATGGCCGACGAAGGGGCGGGGACGTACTTCCGGCAGTTGCTCGCGGCCATCGACACGGAGTTCCGGCTGCTGCGCGCCGAGCGCGGCCTCATCGTGCTGGCCCCGCTGGCCATCGCCTTCTCGACGCTGGAACTGTTCGCCCGCTTCGAGCCGGGGGTCTCCTACTCGGGCACCTACGCGAGCATCACCGCGCAGACCTCACTGCTGTTCCTCATCGCGCTTGTCGTCTTCTACACGGGCGAGGCGATGCACCGTGACCGCGAGGTGAGGGTCGAGCCCGTCCTGTGGAGCGCCCCGGTTCCAAACTTCGTCCTGCTGCTCTCGAAGTTCTTCGCGACGCTCCTGATGTCGGTCGCGCTCGTCGCGCTCATCGGGCTGACGGCCGTCGTGATCCAGTTCGTGAAGCGGGACACGCCCGTCGAGCTGACCGCGTACCTGTCTGTCTACGGGTGGATTCTGCTCCCGAGCGTCGCCCTCGCGGCGGCCCTCTCCATCGCGCTCAACGTCCTGCTGCGGGACAAGTACCTGACTTACGCGTTGAGCTTCGCGACCGTCGGCGGGCTCTTTTATCTCTACACACAGGGCTACAACCACTGGCTCTACAACCCCGTGCTCTACGGCCTCTGGACATACGCAGACCTGGCGGGAACGTCAGGCTCCCACCCGCCCATCCTGACGCACAGGGTCTATTGCCTCGCGCTCACCTTCCTGTCGCTCGGGCTAGCGCACCTCTACTTCCCGCGCCGGATGGAGAAGGGGCTGGAGGGCGAGGGGCCGCTCGGCAGCAACGGTTGGTCGATCCTCGTGACCTGCGTCGCGGTAATCGTCGCGGTGGTCGCGGCCGTGCTGCTCGTCCTGCCGGAGGGCTGAGGCCGAATCAGGAGGGAAACGGATGACCAGTGTTCTGTCCCCCGAAAGTAGTCAAGCGACGCCGGTGCGGCCGTTGAAGAGGGCGACGGCCGCCGCAGCCGGAATCGCTCTGGCGGCCTTCGTCGCACTCGTGGCGGCGGTCGGCGTCTGGCGGCCGAGCCCGCCGGCGCCGCTCCCGGAGAGTGCGCCGCCCTCCGCCTTCTCGGCCGCGCGCGCCATGAAGCACCTGCGGGTTATCGCCAAGGAGCCGCACCCCATCGGCTCCGCCGCGCAGGGGCGTGTGCGCGACTACCTGATCGGCGAGCTGACGGCCCTCGGCCTCGAACCGGAGGTGCAGAAGACGACCGGGTTCTACTACCGGCGGCGGAGCCCCTACCGGGCCGGGGCGGTGGAGAACGTTCTGGGCCGGCTGAAGGGCACGAGCGGCGGCGAGCCCGTGCTGCTGGTCGCGCACTACGACTCCGTGCCGAACGCCCCCGGCGCCAACGACGACGGGTGCGGCGTGGCCTCGCTGTTGGAGGCGGCGCGGGCGCTCGCCGCGGGGCCGCCCCCTCCGCGCGACGTGCTCTTCCTCTTCACGGACGGCGAGGAGCCGGGGCTCTTAGGGGCCGAGGCGTTCGTGCGCGAGCATCCGCTGGCGAAGAGCGTGGGGGTGGTGCTCAACTTCGACGCGCGCGGGGGCGGCGGCCCCGTCGTCATGTTCGAGACGAGCGACGGAAACGACGGCCTGATACGCGAGTTCGCCGCCGCTGCCCCGCAGCCGGTCGCCAATTCCGTGAGCTACGAGATTTACAAGTTGCTGCCGAACGACACGGACATGTCGGTCTTCAAACGGGCCGGGCTGCCGGGTCTGAATTTCGCCTACATCGAGCAGTTCAACCGCTATCACACGGCGGCCGACAGCCTCGAAAACGTGGACGAGCAGACCCTCCAACATCAGGGCGCGTCCGCGCTCGCGCTGGCGCGGCGCTTCGCCGAACTGCCCGGCGGACGGCCCGCGACGAAGAGCAACGCCGTCTACTTCAACCTCCCCGGCTCGACCTTCGTGCGTTACACGCAGACGGCGGCCCGGGTGCTGACGGGACTGGCGGTGCTGCTCTTCGTCGCGGCGGTCGCGCTCGGCTTGAGGCGGCGACTGTTGCAGGTCGGCGGCATCCTGTACGGGGCGGGGGCGTTGCTGCTGTGCCTCATCGCCTCGATCCTGACGGTCGTGCTGGCGTGGAGTGTGGCAAGCGCCCTGCACCCCGACTTCATCTCCCTCCCGTGGGGCGACCCGTACAACAGCGGGGCGTATACACTCGGGCTCGTCTTTCTGGCGGTCGCGGTCACGGCCGCCCTCTACGTGCGCTTCGGGCGCAGGCGCGACGTGTACAGCCTGACCATCGGCGCGCTCCTCTGGTGGGTCTTCTTCGCCGTCCTCACGACGCTGGCCGTGCCGGGCGCGAGCTATCTCTTCGCCTGGCCGCTGCTGTTCGCCTCGGCCGGACTGTGCGTGCTGTTGGCGGCGGGGGGCGGGGGGCCGGTCTTGAGGCTCGTCGTGTTGGCCGTCTACGCCGTCCCGGGCCTCCTGCTCGTCTCCCCGCTCATCCGGCAGGTCGTCGTCGCGTTGACGCTCGACTTCGCGGGGGCGGTCGTCTTTTTAGAAGTCCTGCTGCTGGGGCTCATGTTGCCGCACCTCGATCTGTTGAGCAGGGCGGGGAAGTGGCTCGCGCCGGGGCTGAGCGCACTCCTCGCGCTGGGCTTCATCGTGGCCGGGCTGACGACGGCGGGCATCGACCGCCGCAGCCCGAAGGCCGACAGCGTCTTCTACGGCCTCGACGCCGACACGGGGGAGGCGGTCTGGGTCAGCACCGACAGGAGTCCCGACGAATGGACGGGGCAGTTCTTCGGGGCGGGGCGGGAGCGGAACCCGCTCAAGACGCTGTTCCCGCAGAACGAGCGGCCTTACATGAAGGCCGCCGCGCCCGCGGCCGCGCTGCCCCTGCCGCAGGTGACGCTGCTCGACGACCGGACGAACGGGCAGGTGCGGACGCTGCGCCTGCGCGTCGTCTCGCCCCGTGGGGGGCGCGAAGTCTGGGTCTACACGGAGGCGGACGCGGCGGTGGTCGCGGCGTCGGTTAACGGCAAGGAGATTGCGCTCGAAGAGGGCAAGCCCGCCAACTGGCCCCGCTTCCCATGGGCTTTGAACTTCAACGGCCTGCCCGCAGAGGGCGTCGAGCTGACGCTCGGCGTCAAGCCCGGCCAGTCCTTGCGGCTCCGGGTTCAGGATCGGACGGACGGGCTGCCGCAGTTGCCGCAGCAGTTCGCCGCGCGGCCGGACTACATCATCCCGCGCCCCGCGCCGCTGAGCGACGCGACCATCGTGAGCAAGTCCTACACGTTCTAAGGCAGGTGAGCGATTACGTCCAATGCACGAAGCCGAACCCGAATGACAATGGACGCGGACGAATACTGGGGACGAAAGCTGTCGGCCGCAAGGCGCGGCTTCCGGCTCTTCCCGCGCGGCGTGCGGGGCGACGGCGAGGGCGCATCCAGCGTCGAGGTCGAAGTGCCCGCGGCCGCGCGCGCCGCCATGAACGAGTCGGGCGCCGACAGTCACGTGCGCTCGCTGCTCTACCTCTCGGCCTTCACATTGCTGCTGTGCCGTTACACGAACGACGAGGAGGTACTGATAGCCGAGCCGGGGCCGCTCTTCCTCCGCTGCGAGGCGAAGGCCGAGTGGACAATCGAGCAACTCCTGCGCGCGGTGGGTGCAGAGTTTGCGGAGGCGCGCCGCCACGGCGGCTACTCGTTGGGCGACCTAACGGCGCCTGTAAGGCTCGACGGGGAGGAGTCCCGCCAGCTCTTCGCCGTCGGCTACGTCTACGGCGCAGCGGACGCTGACGCGGCCTTCCCGCACGACCCGAAGCTGCTTTTGTCAATCGAGGCGGCCGGGGGTGTCGAGCGCGTCCGGCTGCGCTACGACGCCGCGCAGTACCCCGCGGGGTTGATGCAGCGTTTCGCAGAGCACTACTCGTCCGTCCTCGGCCTGCTGCTCGGGCCGGGCGAGGGCGCGCTGAGCGACATCGACTTCGTCACTGAGGTCGAGAGGGAGACGACCCTCAACCTATTCAACCGCACGGAGGCCGTCTACCCAAACGGAGCGACGCTCCACGGCCTCTTCGAAGAGCAGGCGGCCCGGCGGCCCGAGGCGACCGCGGTCGTCCACGAAGGCATGTCGCTGACCTACCGTGAGTTGAACGAGAAGGCCAACCGGCTCGCGCGGTGGCTGCGAGAGTCGGCCGGCGTCAGGGCGGGCGACTGCGTCGGCCTGCTGGTGGGCCGCTCGGAGAAGATGGTCGTGGCCCAGCTCGGCGTCATGAAGGCGGGGGCCGCCTACGTCCCCATCAACCCGCGTCACCCGTGGGAGACCGTCAGTTACATGCTTGAGAACACGGGCGTGCGCGTGCTGCTGGTGAACTCCGACACCATCGCCGCCGCCGCCAACTTCGGCGGCGGGCTGTTCATCCTCGACGTGGAGCTTGACGGCCTGACCAACTCCGCCGAGAACCCCGGCCCCGAGGTCGGCGAGCGCGAGTTGGCCTATGTCATCTACACGTCGGGCTCGACCGGCAGACCCAAGGGCGTCGCGGTGGAGCATACGGCCGTCGTCAACACCATCTTCTGGCGCAACGACTACTATGAGATTGACGATGGCGACACGAACCTGCAACTGCCTTCCTATGCCTTCGACAGCTCCGTGCTCGACATCTTCTGCTTCCTCGCGGCGGGCGCCGTGCTGGTCATCCCCGACGAGGAGCGGCGGCTGGAACCGGCCTACGTCCGCCACCTCACGCAGACGCACGGCGTGACGCGCCTGCTCGCCACCTCCAGTTACTACAAGCTGCTCAACCGCGAGATCGGCGGGCTCGGCGCGCTGCGCTCCGTGACCGTCGCGGGCGAGGCGACGACGCCCGAACTGGTGGCGGAGCACCAACGGCACCTCCCCGGCGTTAGACTCGTCAACGAGTACGGGCCGACGGAGAATGCCGTCTGCTCGTCCGCCTGCGACCTCGCCGGCGGCGAGCCGAGCGCGCCCATCGGCCGGCCGGTCTCCAACGTTAAGGTCTTCGTCCTCGACGGGCGGATGCGCCCCGTGCCCGTCGGCGTCGGCGGCGAGATGTACCTCGGCGGCGCGGGGCTCGCGCGCGGCTACGTCAACCAGCCCGCGCTGACGGCCGAGCGCTTCGTGCCCGACCCCTTCTCCGGCGAGCCGGGCGCCCGGCTCTACCGGACGGGCGACTGGGCCTGCTGGAGGCCCGACGGCGTGCTCGAATTTCAGGGCCGGATGGACGGGCAGGTCAAGGTGCGCGGCTTCCGCATCGAGCTGAGCGAGGTCGAGGCCGCGGTGCGCAGGCACGCGGGTGTGCGCGACGCGGCAGTGCTCTGCAAGCAGGACTGGTCGGGCAACAACTATCTGGCCGCCTACGCGGCCGGCGGGGAGTCGCTGGCGGCGTCGGCCCTCACGCTCTTCCTGCGCGACACCCTGCCCTACTACGAAGTGCCCGATGTGGTCAAAGTCCTGCCCGCGCTGCCCCTCAACCTCAACGGCAAAGTGGACACGGCCCGCCTCCGTGCGCTGGACGATTTCAGGCACGAGGAGGCGGAGGAGGCGCATGAGCGGCCGGGGACGGCCACGGAAAAGGCGCTGCTCGGACTGTGCAGCGACCTCTACCGGCAGCCCGCCCTGACGCCGGACGACAACTTCTTCTCTATCGGGGCGAACTCCCTCAGGGTGATGGAGATGGTCAACCTGATTCGCCGCGAGCTGGGCGTCAACATCGATTTCAGCGATGTCTACGAGCACCCGACGGTGCGGGAACTGGCCGCGAGGATCGGCGGCGCGGCGGACTGAAGGGGCGGGCTGCACGCGCGGCCCGGGTCATACGACGGAGGCGACATGAGCATGAATGAAGAATACGACCTGATTATCTGCGGGGGCGGCCTCGCGGGCCTCACGCTCGCGCGGCAACTCACCCTGAGCGACCTGGGCCTTTCCATCCTCGTGCTTGAGAAGGCGCGGCGCCCGCTGCCCGAGGCGGCCTTCAAGGTCGGCGAGTCCACCATCGAGACCGGCGCCTACTACTACGGGAAGGTGCTTCAGCTCGAAGACTATCTGGAGACGGAGCACCTCGAAAAGCTCGGCCTGCGCTACTTCTCCAAAGGGCCGGACGGCAACGCCAACATCGCCACGCGCCCCGAGTACGGCGTCGAGCGGTTCCTCCCGGCGAAGTCTTACCAGCTCGACCGCGGGAAGATGGAGAACCACCTGCGCGACCTCGTCGAGGCGGCGGGCGTCAATCTGAAGGAGGGCGTCGAGGTGACGGGCATCGACCTCGCGCAGGACGGCGGGCCGCACGTCGTGACCTACGAGGAGGGGGGCGAGAAGCGGAGCGCGACGGCGCGCTGGGTCGTGGACGCGCTGGGCCGTCGCCGCCTGATCCAGAAGAAGCTGGGGCTCAGGAAGGAGAGCCCCGGCATGTTCAACTCGGCATGGTTCCGCGTGAGGGGCAAGTTGCGCGTGGGCGATCTGGTGCCGGCGAGCGAGACCGAGTGGCACGGCCGCGTGAAGGAAGACCGCTGGAACTCCACCAACCACCTCATGAACAACGGCTACTGGGTCTGGCTCATCCCCCTCGCTCCCGACAACACGAGCGTCGGCATCGTCGCCTCGGAAGAGCTGCACCCGTTCTCCGGCTACAGCACCTACGAGAAGGCGCTCGCGTGGCTCGACGAGCACGAGCCGCTGGTCGGCACGGCCGCGCGCGACTACCCGCTCCTCGACTTCCTCAAGCTCAAGCACTACAGCTACACCTCGCACAAGGCGTTCTCGGCCGACCGCTGGACGTGCGTGGGCGAGGCCGCCGCCTTCGCCGACCCCTACTACTCGGTCGGGTCGAACATGATCGGCTTCGCCAACGGCTTCACGCAACGGATGATCGAGCTCGACCGCGAGGGCCGGCTCACGCCGGAGTACGTCGAGTACGCCAACCGCTTCTTCCTCACGCTCAACGACGCGCTGACCGACACGATCCACCGCGGCTACCCGTACCTCGGCAACGCGCCGGTTCACGCCTGCAAGACGATCTGGGACTACTACATCGGCTGGACGACCACCGACCCGCAGTTCTACCATCAGATTTACCTCGACCCGAAGCTCGCGACAATCGTGAGCGGCCTCATCTCGCCCATCGTCGTGACGCAGGGGCGTATGATGCGGCTCTTGGAGGACTGGGGCCGCCACGAGTCGAGCTACACGTTCGGCTTCATCGACTACATCAAAGACCTTCCGACGCTCTGCGACCTGCATGTGCGGATGCTGCCGCCGAAGAGCGACGACTTCAGGAGGTTCATGAACACTCTGCGCGAGGCGGTCGAGCGCATCGAGGAGCTGGCGCACGTCATCTTCTTCATGGCCGTCCGCGACGTGCTCCCGGAGAAGGCCGACCTCTTCCGGGAGCGGCCGTGGATCAACACGGGCGCCATCAGCCTCGACCCCTCGCGCTGGGAGAAGGACGGCCTCTTCGAGCCGAAGACGAAGCCGCGCGACCTCTCGCACCTGAGCGACGAGATCGGGAGACTCTTCACGGTCAAGAACGTCCTCGCGGGGGCGGCGCGCTGACACACAGCCCCTTTGCTTTTTAACCACAACACGACGACAGGGAGGCAGACATGAGCAGGGAAGAGCAGGAAGACAACACGATCTACAAAGTGGTGGTGAACCACGAGGAGCAGTACTCGATCTGGCCGGCCGACCGCGAGAACGCTCTGGGCTGGAACGACGCCGGCAAGACGGGGACGAAGGCCGAGTGCCTCGCCTACATCGAGGAGGTCTGGACGGACATGCGCCCCCTGAGCCTCCGCAAGAAGATGGAGGGCGGCGCCTGAGCGGCCGCCCGCGGGGGGACACACAAACATGGTGAGTAGAATGCAATCGAAGAGCAACCCCTGGATAGTCTGCCGCCGGCCGGACGCGGCGGCGCCCACCCGCCTCTTCTGTTTCCCGTACGCGGGCGGCGGTTCGATGATCTACCACAGGTGGCCCGCCGGCCTGATGGGCGTGGCCGAAGTCCTCGCGGTGCAGCCGCCCGGCCGCGAGTCGCGGTTGGGCGAAAAGCCCTACACGCGGCTCACGGAGATGTGCGAGGGGCTCTACGAAAGCGTCCTTCCGCTGCTCGACCGGCCGTTCGTCTTCTTCGGCCACAGCATGGGCGCCGTGCTCGCCTTCGAGCTGGCGCGCATGCTGGCGCGCGAGGCGGGGCGCGAGCCGCTGCACCTCTACGTCTCGGCCCGGGACGCGCCGCAACTGCCGTCGGACGAGCCCGAGACTTACAATCTGCCCGAGCCGGAGTTCATCGAATACGTCATCGACTTGAACGGCACGCCGCGCGAGGTGCTTGAGAACGCGGAGCTGAGGCAGCTCGTCCTGCCGCCGCTGCGGGCGGACTTCAGCGTCTGCCAGACGTACCGCTTCGAGGGGGGGCCGCCGCTGGGCTGCCCCATCACGGCCTTCGGCGGGCTGGGCGACAGGATTGGCCGCGAGCGGCTCGAAGCGTGGCGCGAACACACCGCCTCGACCTTCGAGCTGCGCATGTTCCCCGGCGACCACTTCTTCGTCAATACGGAGCTGCCGTCGGTGCTCGCCGTCATCGCCAGAGACACGTACCGCCACCTCGGGGAGCTGGGTGAGCGCAACGGAGGGAAGTCACACAACCTGATCGGGGATTGAGCAGAGATGACAGCACAGGCCGAGACGCTACAGTTTCAAGCCGAGACCAAGCACCTGCTTGATCTCATGATCAACTCGCTCTACACGAACAAGGAGATTTTCCTCCGCGAGCTGATCTCGAACGCGTCGGACGCGCTCGACCGGCTGCGCTTCGAGGCGCTCACGCGCCCGGAGCTGACGGCCGACGGCGGGCGCCTCGAAATCACGCTCGCGGCCGACCCCGCGGCGCGCACGCTGACGGTGGGCGACAACGGCATCGGGATGAGCCGCGAAGAGGTCGTCGCCAACGTCGGCACCATCGCCCGCTCGGGGACGCGCGAGGTGCGCGAGCGGCTCCGTCACGGCGAGGCCGACGAGTCGCTCGCACGGCTCATCGGGCAGTTCGGCGTCGGCTTCTACTCAAGCTTCATGGTCGCCGACCGCGTCACACTCGTCACACGCCGTGCAGGCGAGGAGGCCGCGACCTGTTGGGAGTCGTCCGGCGACGGCCACTACACCGTCTCCGGCGCCGAGAAGGAGCAGCCCGGCACCGAGGTCACGCTGTACCTCAAGCCCGCGGACGCGGATGCCGGCCTCGAAGACTTCACAGACAGGTGGGTTCTGTCGCGCGTCGTGAGGAAGCATTCGGACTTCGTCGGATACCCCATCGTCCTCAAGTCGCAGGGCGCGACGGCCGAGGCAGAGGGTGCGGGCGAGCAGCCGGCGGGGGCCGCCGACGCCGTCCTCAACCGGATGAAACCCATCTGGACGCGCCCGCCTCAGGAGGTCTCCGGGGAGGAGTACGCCGAGTTCTACGGGCACCTCTCGCACGATCTGGAAGCGCCCCTGCTGACCGTCCCGGTGAGAGCCGAGGGGAGGCTCGAATACAAGGCGCTGCTCTTCGCCCCGGCGCAGGCGCCCTCCGACCTTTACTACCACGGCTTCGAGCCGGGCCTGCGCCTCTACGCGCGGGGCGTCCTCATCATGGAGCACTGCCGGGAGCTGCTGCCCAACTACCTGCGGTTCATTAAAGGCGTCGTTGATCTGGAAGACCTGCCGCTCAACATCTCCCGACAGCTGCCGCAGCAGGAGAGGCAGCTCGCGCAGATTCGTCAGCGGCTCACAAAGAAGATTCTCGACTCACTCGAAGGGGCGGCCGGGGGCGAGCTGGAGAAGTACCTGCGCTTCTGGAAGGAGTTCGGCCGCGCCTTCAAGGAGGGCGTGAGCGCCGACTTCGAGAATCGCGCGCGCGTCGTCTCGCTGCTCCGCTTCGAGTCCTCGCACGACCCCGAGCGGCTGACGAGCCTGGGCGAATATGTCTCGCGCATGGCGGAGGCGCAGGAGGAGATCTTTTACCTGACGGGCGCGTCGCGCCGCGTCGTCGAGAACTCGCCGCACCTCGAAGCGTTCAGCGAGAGGGGTTACGAGGTGCTCTACCTGACCGACCCCGTGGACGAGCTGCTCGTTCAAAGCCTCACCGACTACGAGGGAAAGAGGCTGAAGTCGGTCATCAAGGGGCAGGTCAAGCTCGGCAGCGCGGAGGAGAGCGAGCGGGAGCGCGAGGAACTGAAACGGAGGGAGGAGGAGGCCGCGGGGCTCCTCCGCTACATACAGCAGCGGCTCGACGAGTACGTGAAGGACGTGCGGCTGACGAACCGCCTCACCAACTCGCCGGCCTGCCTCGTCGGCACGGAGCAGGACTACAGCCCGCAGCTTGAGCGCCTGTTACAGGCGGGGGCGGGCGCCCGCCCGAGGCAGCGCCGCATCCTCGAACTGAACCCGAGGCACGAAATCTTCGCGCGGATGTTCGAGCGCTTCAGGGAAGACCCGGAAGACCCTTCGGTCGCGGCCTCCGCCGAGCTGCTGCTCGGCTCCGCGCTCCTGGCTGAAGGGTCGGAACTGCCCGACCCCGTACGGTTCAACCAAAGGGTCGCCGAAGTCCTGCTGAAAGCTTTATGAGATCGAGCCTCAGGCGGGTTCTGTACCGCAGCCAGACAAGCCTTGCACAAGTATTCGGTAATGTTTGCATAAGCTCTGCATGGATGAATGCTCAAAAGACTTTATGCAGTGAGACTCGAATATTTGTGCAAGTCCCACCCGGACATAATGAACATTATAAGACGCACGGTATGTGCCCGGAGCAGCGTGTGCTCAAACCCGCCCGCAAATTCAACGGCGTGCGATAACCTGGGCATGTTCTGGAATTTTTCGGGCAACTTCTGTCAAGACGAACCGCCTACTCAAATCGGTGCGACGGCTCGCCAATCCTTATCGATGTTCCCGGCGGGACGCCAACCAGAACGGTATTTCCGACCCGGGAGAATTGCACGGGTTGTGGGAGTACGGCATTCGAACTATTTCGCTCGATTACCGTGAATCGCGCCGCCGCGACAAGTACGGCAATGAATTCAGGTATCGTGCCAAAGTTTACGGCGCAGACGATACGCATCTCAGCCGGTGGGCTTATGACGTGTATCTAAAGAGTGCCCAGTAATTTTTCCACCACCGAGAACAACGAAAGCGCGGGCGGTTTACAGAAACCGTCCGCGCTTGTTCCCTTGTTGCTCTTAGTGTTTACGCGGTACCTCGTTAATGGTCCACCGACGTTTTGCTTAACCACGCCGTTACCCACGGGGGCCGCATCGGAGCATCGGATCACAGGCTGCCTCTGCCGGCCTGACTCCTTACACCTCGAGCGCCCCAGCGCCGGCCGGGCGCGCCGCGAAATCGTCACCGTCCCTTTCGATGACCACGCCCGCCTCGAACTGCCGGGCCAGCTGCAGAAGCTCGTCGGCGTGGCGGCGCGCGACGCGCGGGCTCATGCCGAGTTCGGTGTACTCCCTGATTACCTCGGACTAGCTGATCGCGCGCCTGTAGTCTTCGACGCTCATATCCGACTCTACGACCGCGGCCAAAGCCGGTCGCAGCTGCACCCGTCGTGCGTGCCGTCGCACAGGACGGGTATGACTATCTCGCCCTCATCGGCTTCGCAGAAGTCTCCGGGGCGGTCGCCCTAGCGTTCGTTTGTGGCTAGGAGTATTTTCATGGTCTTCTTCTACAACCTGCACGGTCGCGGGTAGCTCGAGCGCCTGACAGCCCTTCGGCCTTCAAGACGTACTTCGTCGCCCGTTCGGGTCGCACCTCGGCGATGCCGCGCTCGATCCGGACGCCTCCTGAACGGTTACTAAGTTTGGCGACTGTTCAGCAGGCAGACCTACAGATTAGGGTTTCTTCTTTCTTCAGATACCCCTTGAGTTTTGCCGGTAAGATTTCTGGTGGGCTCTAAGTGAGTAGCCAAAAGTTATTGCACAAAAGACCGTAACCAAAAGTCCTTTGACAAGACGCCGGCTTTACGCAATGCCTCTTTGTCGGTGAGGCTCAGCAGC
>JBJMGP010000027.1:0-59350 GCA_045807865.1 Pyrinomonadaceae bacterium | reverse complement strand
CGGACGCTTTGCTTCAGGCCGTCACGGCTAAAGGCATCGAAGCCGTGATTCCGCCAAAGAAGAACCGCATACAGATGCGTGAATATGACCGGCATCTGTATCGTGAGAGACATCTGGTCGAATGCTTCATCGGCAAGATCAAGCACTATCGCAGAGTCTTCTCACGCTTCGAGAAGTTGTCAAAGAACTACTTGGGATTCCTGAGTTTCGTCAGCGCACTCATCTGGCTGCGCTAACAATGTCAACAGAACCTAGGAGATCGAAAATGGATAGAACAATTGTTTCTGCATTTTGATCGCGGGCGTCACCTGGCTCGGCAGTATGACTGTTACGTGGTGAAGAGTATTGGGGATTCCTTTATGGTGGCGTTCCGCACATCAACTGATGCGGTGTTATTTGCCACTGATTTCTCAATCGGTACCGGAGTTGAATACATCAGCATCCGGGCGGGAATAAATTCTGGCCAGGTCCAGATTAGAGAGAATGATATTTATGGGCTAAACGTAAACTTCACATCAAGAATACAGCATGTTATAGACCACGTTGGTATATTTATGAGCAATTCTGTTTACATAGATTATGTTAAGGCGTTTGGTGAGGATACACCGGGCGTTAGGTTTATTAAGAGAGAAGTAGACCTTAAGAGTTTTGGTCCTCAATCTCTTTGGGAGATAAGAACACGTGAATGGGTCAAAGCAGTAGGTGAACAAAACAGAGCGAGAAAGGTCATACTCTCTGAGTTGTCTAAAGAAGCTCTTGTTGGCATCCCGAAACTCAGGAATAGTTAATCCAAATGCTAACCCTTGACAACGAACAAATCGCGCGTTTACCCATCACGATTGACCCGGAAATTATGAGCGGCGCGCCCGTCTTCCGCGGGACGCGCGTGCCGGTGGCGGCGTTGCTCGACAACCTCGCTGATGGACTCACCCTCGACGAGTTTTTAGACAACTTCCCGACGGTCTCCCGCGAGCAGGCGGTACAGGTTCTAGAGTTTTCCAGGGACACGCTGGCGCTCCTCGGACACGCCGCATGAGGATTCTGCTAGATGAATGTACGCCGCGCGTCCTGAAGCGTCGTCTGCAAGGACAAACCGTTAGCACCGTGCAAGAGATGGGCTGGGCCGGGCTCAAAAACGGCAACTTACTGGCCGCGGCGGACGGACGTTTTGACCTCTTCGTGACGACTGACAAAAATCTTCGCTTCCAGCAAAATCTGAGTAAGTACGGCTTCGCCGTCCTGCTGCTGCCAAGCAATAAAGTTTCGGTCGTTGCAAGTCTACTGCCTGAAATCGAGGCCCTCCTGAAATCTATTACGGCCGGAGACTTTGTTGAGCTACCGCTCCCATGATGTTCAGGTCTGGTCGAAAAACCTTCCTCACCGTCCTCAAGGACAACGAGTAGCCACGGCGGCGCGACGGCAGAATCCGAACAGGGGTGAGTTAGCGTAGAGTTCGACGAACGGCGCGGGCACTTCGGCCGGCGCCTCCCTTAGCGTCGAACACGGAAGACAGGAGAACCCGCGATGAAGTTCCCCGCCCTCTTGCTCGCGCTGCTCTCGGCATGTGGCGCGGTCTACGCACAGCACGAACACCACACGACACAGAGTAAGGACGAGGCGAAGCTCGTCTCCGGCATGGGCTCCTGGCGCCACCCGGTCACGACCCGCAGCGCCGAGGCGCAAAGATTCTTCGACCAGGGCTTGAGCTTCGTCTACGCCTTCAACCACGAGGAGGCGGTGCGCTCCTTCCGCCGCGCAGCCGGGCTCGACCCCTCGCTCGCGATGGCGCACTGGGGAGTCGCCTACGCCCTGGGGCCGAACATCAACCTCGACGTAGACCCCGGGCGTGAGAAGGCCGCCTTCGACGCCACGCAGAGGGCCCTGGCGCTCGCACCGAAGGCTTCGCCGAAGGAGCGCGACTACATCGACGCTCTGTCGAAGCGCTACACGGACGACCCGAAGGCGAGCCCCGAGACGCTGCGCCGCCTCGCGGAAGAGTTCAGCCGCGCGATGGGCGCACTCTCGAAGAAGTATCCGGACGACCTCGACGCCGCCACGCTCTACGCCGAGTCGTTGATGAACCTGCGGCCGTGGCGCCTCTGGGAGAAGGACGGGACGCCGGCCGAAGGGACGAAGGAGATCGTCGCGACGCTCGAATCCGTCCTGAAGCGCAACCCGAACCACGTCGGCGCCATCCACTACTACATCCACGCCGTCGAGGCTTCGCCCGACCCCGCCCGCGCGCTGGCTTACGCGCCGCGGCTGGAGCGCCTGATGCCCGCCGCCGGCCACATCGTCCACATGCCCGCGCACATCTACCAGCGCACGGGCGACTACGAGGCTTCGGCGCGCAGCAACGAGGCGGCGGCCGCGGCCGACCGCGCGTACATCAAGGCGTCGGGGGTGCAGGGCGTCTACCCCTTGATGTACTACAGTCACAACCTGCACTTCCTCGCGGTCTCCTACAGCTTCGCGGGGCGCTACGCGGACGCGCTGCGCGCGGCACGCCAGTTGGAGGCGAACGTCGCGCCGCACCTCAAGGAGATGCCGATGCTCGAAGGCTTCAACACGACCTCGGCGCTCGTGCTCGTGCGCTTCCGCCGCTGGGAAGAGGTGTTGAAGAGTCCCGAGCCGCCGGCCGAGCAGGCGGCCACGCGCGCCGTCTGGACGTGGGCGCGCGGCATGGCCTTCGCCGCGACGGGCAAGACCGCGGAGGCCGAGGCGGCGCTCAACTCCTTCGCCGCCGCCGAGCAGTCCATCCCGGCCGACGCGCAGTTCGGACTCAACAAGGCGAGCGACATTCTCAAGATCGCCGGCCGGATGCTCGCGGCGCGCATCAGTGCGGCGCGCGGCGAGCACGGCCGCGCCGCGGAGCTTTTAAAGGAGGCGGTCGCGACCGAGGACGGGCTCGCGTACGACGAGCCGCCCGCGTGGTTCCTGCCCGCCCGCGAGGCGTACGGCGCGGCGCTGCTCGCCGACGGCCGCGCCGCCGAGGCCGAAGCGGTCTTCCGCGAAGACCTCAGGCGTAATCCGCACAGTGGCCGCTCGCTCCTCGGCCTCGCCGAGAGCCTCAGCGCACAGCAGAAGACGTGGGCGGCCGCCGAAGCGCGCCGTCAGTTCGCCGCGGCGTGGAGGGGCGCTGACACGCGCCTGACCATCGCGGACTTGTAAGCACCACGGGGCGACGCGGACAAAACATATGAGACGCTGGTTACTCCTCCTCCTGATTATCGCGGCGGCGTTGGCCTTCGTCGTCGTGCCCGTCATGCTCATCCAGCCGATGCGGCCGCAGACCGAGCGCGGGCTCGCGGTCGGCTACGAGGTGCGCCGGTTTGCGCCGTGGGCGACCGTGGCGCTCATGCTCGTCGCGCTCATGCTCGTCGCGCGGATGTGGCGCGCTTCGCGGCGCTGGTGGGCGAAGGCGCTCATGGTCTTGCTGCTCCTGCCCGCCGGCGCGACCATTTGGGCGTCGCGGCAGAACATCTACGAGGTGATGTTCAAACCACTCGCGGCCCCCACCTACGCGCGCGCCGGGGAGGTTGACTACGTCGGCGACGAGGACATGGTGCTCGCCGTCGAGCGCGGGGGCGAGCGCGTCGCGTACCCCGTGAGACTCATGGCCTATCACCACCTCGTCGGGGACACGGTGGGGGGCGTGCCCCTCGTCGCCACCTATTGAACGCTCTGTCACACCGGTCTGGTGTGGGAGACGACGGTAGACGGGCGGGTGCTCCACTTCCGGCTCTGGGGCATCAACAACCAGAACTTCATCATGCGCGACGAGGAGACCGGCTCCTGGTGGCAGCAGGTCTCGGGCGAGTGCCTCTTCGGCGAGCTGAAGGGCAGGAGGCTCAAGCTCTTCGACCACGACGAGCTGACGTTCGCGACCTGGAAGCGCGAGGGCGGCGGGGGGCGCGTGTTGCGGCCCGACCCGCAGATTCAGGCGGCGGACGACTACGCGCCGGCCGACTGGGAGAAGCGCATGGAGCGCGTGCGCGTCGCGACGACGCTCGCCGACCCGAACGAGAAGCTCCCGGCGCGCACGCTCGTCGTCGGCGTCGAGGCGGGCGGCAAGTCGAAGGCTTACCCTTTCGACGCGCTCGCCAGACAGAGCCCCGTCATCGACCAGGTCGGGGACGCGCCCGTCATCGTCCTGCTCGCGGACGACGGCAAGAGCGTCCGCGTCTTCGACCGCCGGCTCGAAGGCCGCGCGCTCGACTTCTTCCTCAAGCCCGGCACCACGGAACTGCTCGACGCCGAGAGCGGCAGCACGTGGGACTTCACCGGCACCGCCACCTCGGGCGCGCTCGCGGGCAAGAAGCTCCCGCGCGTCCAGCCCGTCAAGGACTACTGGTTCGACTGGAGGAAGTACCACCCCGACACCGGCGTCTACCTCCTCGGAGACCGTTAGGCGAAGAAATAATTAACGTGGATGGACAGGACGGTCAGGATATGCAATTTCACGTCGCTTGATCCTGACCATCCTGTCCATCCACGTTAATTCATTTCCACGCTACACGGCCCGAACTACCTCACTAGCCATCTCCCCGCCGATGACTTAAACTCTGCTGACACCAAAGAGCTGTGGCACGTCGCACGTCCGCCCGTGCGGCCGCGCGCGTACCCCGAAAAGAACATGCACGTCACGAGAGTCGAGTTGGAGCAGATCAAGTCTTACGAGCGCGGCGCGTTCGCGTTCGACCGCGGGACGACCGCCATCGTCGGCCCCAACGGCGCGGGCAAGACCACCATCCTCGAAGCCATTGCGTGGACGCTCTTCGACGTGCTCGACTACAGCAAGGATGACTTCCTCCGCCGCGGCGCCAAGAAGGGGTCGGTGCGCGTCACCTTCCAGAGCGACCTCGACGAGCGGCGCTACACCGTCTACCGCGACACGGGCTCCGGCTACTACGTCTACGACCCCGAGCTGAAGGTCAAGCTCCAGCAGGGCAAGGCCGACGTGCGCAAGTGGCTCGACCAGCACCTCGGCGTCGAGCCCGGCACCGATCTGCGTGCGCTCTTCCGCTCGGCCATCGGCGTGCCGCAGGGGCTCTTCACCACCGACTTCCTGCGCTCCGCCGCCGAGCGCAAGGCCGCCTTCGACCGCCTGCTCAAGGTCGAAGAGTACCGCGAGTCTTCCGACCGGCTGCGCGACACGACCAACCTCATCAACGAGCGCACCGGAGACGCGCGCGTCCGCATCGGCGCGGCCGAAGCGCAGCTCGCGCGCTACGAGACGGCCGTCGAAGAGCAGAAGTCCGCGCGCGCGCGCGTCGAAGAGCTGACCGCCTCACTCTCATCCCTCCGCCGCGAGGCGGAAGAGCGCGAGGGCGCCGTCAACGCCCTGGACGAGGCGGAGCGGCGCGTCACGGAGTCGCGCGCCGTGGCCGACCGGCTCGAAGTCGAACGTGATTCGGCCGCGCGCCGTCTGAAGGACTTGCAGGGCGGACTCGAAGCCGCGCGCCGCGCGGCCGGGCGGCAGCGCGCGACCGAGGCGGATTCGCGCTCACACCTCGAAGCGCTCGAACGTCTGCGCGGCCTGGAAGCGGAGCGCGCCGAGCGCGACCGCCTGCGCGCCGAAGCCTCGGACGCGGCGCGCCTGACAGCCTCGGCCGAGTCGGACGTGCGCCGGCTCGACGACGCGCTCCGCCGCGCGCGTGAGTCCGCGGCGGCGCTCGCCGAGATTGAAAAGGACGTGGCCGCGCAGGGCGAGCTGGAGCGCGAGCGCGAGCGACTTCGAGACCTGCTCGCGCATACGCGCGCCGCCGCCGAACGGCTCGCGCACCTCGACCGCGAGCTGGCGGCGCTGCGCAAGTCGCACGCCGAACTTTCAAAGCGCGTGCGCGCGGCCGAGGCTCTGGCCGGGGCGCAGGAGCGCGCCGACAAGCTTGAGAGCGAAAGGCTCGGCGTCGAGACTCGTCTGAGCAGACTCGAACAGGACCTCACCTCGCACAAGCACCTGTCGGCGCAGCGGCGCGAGGCCGCGCGCGAGGCGGAGCGTCTGCGCCGCAGCGTCACCGCGCTCGAACGCGAGGCGCGTGAGTTCGAGCAGGCCGCCGCCGCCGCCGCGCGCCTCGGCTCGCTGGAAGAGCGTGACCGCGAGTTGAACGACCAGCTCGCCGTCCTGCGGGCGTCCATCAAGCGCGACGAGAAGATGAGCGAGCGCACCGGCGGCGGCCGTCTCTGCCCCATCCTCAACGAGCCCTGTAAGAACCTCGCCGAAGAGGGGCGCACCTTCGAGGACTACTTCGCCGACAACCTCAAGACCAACCGGACGCAGCTCTCCAAAGTCGAGCGCGAGGCCGACACGCTCGCACTCGAAGTCCGCGCGGCACGCGATGCGGAGAGGGCCGCCGCGCGCACCGAGGCGACGCGCACGAGACTCGCACACGAGCGCGAACTGCTCGCGGAGCGCGAGGCGGCGACGGCGCGCACCGACGCCGAACTCGAAAAACTCTCCGGCGCGAGCGAGACGCTGCGCGACGAGTTGCAGGCCGAGCTGTCGGGCATCGACATGGTCTGGCGCACGGCGCGCGAGGAGGCTTTGAAGTACGCGGAGCTTGAGCCGTCGCGCGCGCGCCTCTCGGAGATCGAGGAGGAGGGCAAGGCCAAGCGCGAGGAGCGTGAGCAGGTTGCCGCGGCGGCGAGCGCCGAGGCCGCGCTCGCCGCAGACGCCGCCGGAGTCGAGCGTCGTCTGCGCGAACTCGGCGACCCGCGCGCGCGCGCCGCCGCGCTCCAGCTCGAAGCGGGGCGCGAGCAGGAACTCCTGCGCGAGTCGCACGGCGCGCGTGACGCCCTTGAGAGTTTGCAGAAGCAGGCGCGCGCGCTCGACAAGAAGCTGAAGAAGTTCGAGCACCTCGACGCGGCCTGGGCCGAGGCCGCCGCGGTGCGCGACCGGACGGCGCCCGCGCACCGCGAGCATTTGGAGTCCGCCTCGCTCGCCTCGACCCTGCCTGAGCGCGAGCGCGAGGCGGCCGAGGCCGAGGCGCGCGCCGCGCAGGCGGCGAAGGATGCGGAGGCTGCGCGCGAAGAGCATACCAAAGCGCTCGGCTCTTACGACCGCGAACGCCACGCCTCCGAGCGCGGCCTGCTCGCGCTCGCCCGTGAGAACGCCGCGAAGACTTCCGCGCAACTCGAAGCCGCGCGCGAGCGCGAAGGGTCGCTCACGGCCGAGGTCGCGCGCCTCGACGAAGTGCGCGAGTCGATGCGCGAGGAGCTCTCGGCGCTCGAACGGCTGCGCGGGCTCCACGAGGCGACCGACTTCATCCGCGACACGCTGCGCAAGGCCGGGCCGCTCGTCACGGAGAGCTACCTCTACAACATCTCCATCGACGCCAACCAGCTCTTCCGCGAGATCACGGGCGAGGGCGGGCGCGCGCTGCGCTGGACGAAAGACTACGACATCGTGCTCGAAGAGGAGGG
Organism: Pyrinomonadaceae bacterium; assembly: GCA_045807865.1. GTDB lineage: Bacteria > Acidobacteriota > Blastocatellia > Pyrinomonadales > Pyrinomonadaceae > QHXN01. The sequence continues at coordinate 51,928 of JBJMGP010000027.1, read as the reverse complement.
GCACGAGCGCTCCTTCGTCAGCCTCTCGGGCGGCGAGCAGATGGTGGCCGCGCTCTCCGTCCGCCTCGCGCTCCTCAAACAGCTCTCCGACATCCGCGTCGCCTTTTTCGACGAGCCGACGGTCAACATGGACGCCGAGCGCCGCGAACGCCTCGCGCAGCAGATCGGCCAGGTCAGGGACTTCGACCAGCTCTTCGTCATCTCCCACGACGACACCTTCGAGCAGACCGTTGACCACGTCATCACGGTCGCGCGCGTGGAAGTTGGTGAAGCGGCGTGAAAGAGGTTCTCATCTACTGCGACGGGTCGAGCCTCGGCAACGGGCGCGGCGAGCCGCGGGCGGCGTCGGTGGCGCTGCTGGGGTTCCGCGGCGTGTGGCGCGCGTTCGGGGAGTACCTGGGCGAGGCGACAAACCAGCAGGCCGAGGTCGCGGCGGCCGCGCTCGGGCTGGAACAGTTGCGCGAGCCGTGCCGCGTGACCGTGTTGAGTGATTCGCGCTACGTCGTCGAGACGATGTCGGGGCGCTTCCGCCGCAAGTCGAATCACGAATGGTGGGCGCGGCTCGACAAGGCTGCGGCGCCGCATCAGATCGAATGGCAGTGGCTCAAGGGGCACGCCGGCCACGTCGCGCAGGAGGCCGTGGACAAGGCCGCGCGCCGCATCGCCGCCGCCGGCCACGCCGACGAAGACGCCCTCAGCGAGGCCGCCGCCACGGTCGCCGAAGGGCTGAAGGGGTAGGTTGAGATTCGTACGCCCGCCCGTTAGCAAAGCAGAGACGTAAAGGCTAAAATCTTCCTTTCCCGACCGCACGAACTGTTTTCCCGATGAGTGTCAGGCTCCAAACGACGGCGCGCGTGCGCGTGTGGCTTCTGTGCCTCGCGGGCGCGGCCGTGTGCGCGGCCGTGCCGGGGGCGGCGGCGCAGGCCGAGCGGGCCTGGGCCTGGCAGAACCCTCTGCCGCAGGGGAACGCGATTCACGCCGTGCGGTTCGCGGCCGACAAGCTGACGGGCTGGGCCGTCGGCGCCGACGGCGTCATCCTGCACACGTCGGACGGCGGCTACCGCTGGGAGGAGCAGCACACGCCCGCGCCGGTGCCGCTCTACGGGCTGTACGTGCGCGACGCGAAGCACGCGGTCGCGGTCGGGGCGCGCGGCGTTGTGCTGACGACCGACGACGGCGGCGGGCGCTGGACTCTGCGACCCTTGGGTGAGAAGCCCGCGAAGAACGCGTCCGCCGTCCGCGAGGGCGCGAACCATCTCTTCGGCGTGGCCTTCGCGCCGGACGGCGCCCACGGCTGGGCCGTGGGCAGCTACGGCGAGGTCTTGCGGACGAGCGACGGCGGGCGCACGTGGGCCATGCAGGCGTCGGGCGTGCGCGCGCACCTCTACTCGGTCGCCTTCGCAGACCCTTCGGACGGTGCCGCGGCGGGCGCCGACGGCACGCTCGTCGTCACGCACGACGGCGGGCAGACGTGGCTCGACCGCACGTCGAAGACGGGGCTGCCCTTTACCTCCGTCTCGTTCGCGGGCGGCCCTGAAGTGGCCGTCGCGGTGGGCTTAGGCGGCACCATCTACCGCACGGCCGACGGCGGCGAGACGTGGGCCGCGGTCGAGAACATTCTGCGCACAGACCTGCTCTCGGTCTTCTTCGCCGACGAGCGCCACGGGTGGGCGGCGGGCGACGAGGGGCAGGTCTTGACGACGGCCGACGGCGGCCTGACGTGGTTCCCCGTCAGCGTCAAGACGAGCCCGCGGCTCGCCTCCATCCACTTCGTGGACGAGACGACGGGCTGGGCCGCGGGGCGCGACGGGCTGATCCTGCGCACGGACGACGGCGGCATCGCCTGGCGCCGGCTCACGGAGGGCGGGCGCGATGACCTGGCCGACATCTACTTTCTGAATTCGGAGCGCGGCTGGGCGGTCGGCTCACGCGGCCGCGTGCTCTACACCTCGACGGGAGGGAGGCGCTGGTCGCCGCGCCTGACGAACACTTCGGCGCGCCTCTTCGGCGTCTGCTTCGCCGACGAGTTGAACGGCGTGGTCGTCGGCGAGAAGGCGACGCTGCTGCGCACGGCGGACGCGGGCGTCACCTGGGAGAAGGTGCCGCTCGACGTGCCGGAAGACCTCTTCGGCGTGCGGCTCTTCGACGCGAAGCGGGGCCTGGCGGTCGGCGCGCGCGGGAGGATTCTGCGCACCGAGGACGGCGGCGAGACGTGGGACGTGCAGAAGTCTTTCACGCAGGGCTGGCTGGAGGCGGTCGCGTACGCGGACGAGAAGGTGGCGGTGGCGGTCGGCTCGCAGGGGACGCTCATGCGGAGCGAGGACGGCGGCGAGACGTGGACGCAGATTAACCTGAACGCGAAGGAGTGGCTCTACGGCGTGGCGTTCGCGGACGCGACGCGCGGCTACGTCGTCGGCGAAGGCGGCCTCATCCTGCGCACCGACGACGGCGGGAAGAGTTGGAAGGATCAGGAGACGGGGCTGAAGATCAACCTCTATTCGGCGGCGGCGGCGTCGCGGATGGACGTGCTGGTGGTGGGCGACCAGGGGCGCGTGCTCCAGACGCGCGACGGCGGCGAGACGTGGGAAGTCTTGCCGACCGCGACGAGCGCGGCCCTCTTCGGCGCGGCCTACCGCGGCGGCAACGCGGCCTGGGTGGCGGGGCGCGGCGGCACGATACTGAAGCGCACCGACGCGGTCGCCACCGTGAAGATACCGCGCCCCAGGCTCCCGCCCTCCATGCGCGGCGTGCCGCCCAAGCTCAAGCCGAGCGAAGAGGCAGACGCCCTCGCCCCCGTCATCGAAGACGACATCCCGCGCGCCACCCCGCCGAAGCTCAAGCCGTAAGGCGCGTGAACCGTAAACCGTGAACCGTGACAAGAAGGAATCATTTCCTCTCTAGTCACGGTTCACGGTTTACGGTTCACGCCTGACTTCAGTAGCGCACCGGATGTTCTTTCGCGTAGGCGTAGGCGAAGTAGGCCGCGAGCAGGTGAGCCACCCAGCCCAGCAGGCCGGCGCTCCCGATCCAGGAGAAGCCGGTCAGGACGAGCCAGAGCAGACCCCACAGAATTTGCCCGTTGTAGATCTGCCCGAGGCCGGGGATGAGTAGGCTGAGGATGCCTGCAATCAAAGGGTCGCGCATCGTTACTGTACCTCCGCGCTCCTATACGCCCGCCCCGCCGGCTTTGTTCGGCCAAAGGGCCGGGGTGCCTTCTACTGCTGAGGCGGCTGAGGCGGCGTGTGGTCGGTGCGGCGCACCTCGACGACCTCGGCGCGGAAGGTCTTGAGTAACTGCTGGACGACCGGGTGGCCCTCGGCACGCGCACGAAGTTCCTGCTGCGCGCGACGCGCCTCGTCGTCGGGCGTGAGCCGCGCGTCCTCTTCCGAGTCGCCCGGCTCCCTCATCTTGATGTCGATGCCGACGGCGCGGTTCAAAACTTCGCAGCAGACCTCGCGCAGGAGCTTCTGACTCTCTGCCTTCCGCAGCGTTTCATAAAGGTGTCTACTCTCGGGCGCGAACTCGACGCGCACCTCTTCGCCATCGACCCACACGCGGCGCGCGGCGTCGAGCGCCACGGCGAGCAGAGGCTTGCCGCGCCCTTCGAGCCCGCGCTTGAAGCGCGACGCCTCGTCGTCCGGCCCGAAGCCCATCTCCACTTTGCCCGGGCCGCCGGAGTTCATGACCGGCGCGGGAGCCGGCTCGGTCACGAGCGAGACCGGGGCGCCGACCGCGTCTTCGCCCGCGCGCACGCCCTCGACGAACGGGCGCGGCGCTTCGAAGAGTCCGCCGGCGTTCGCGCCCTCCGAAAGCGCGAACGGGGCTTCGTCCGCGCGCGCCGCGGCACCCTCCGCAAAGGAGGTCGCGCCGCCGGACTGCGCGGGCGGCGGCACGAGCTTCAGGTTCGGACTCGGCTGTACCTGCGTGCGACCGTTCGCCTGCGGCGCGGCGGGCGCGGCCTGAAGAGCAGGAGACTCCGCTTCGACACTCTGCGCGGTCACTCTCTCGGGTTCGGCCGCGAGGGCCGCGTCCGTGCCGGATAAGGACGCAGCCCCGCCACTCCCGGCCGCGCCGCGGCGGGGCGGGGTCGAAGGCGTCGGGGGCGCGGAAGGCGCCGGCGGCGGGTTCGTACCGCCCGCGGGCGCGCGCCCCGTGCGCAGAGCCTCTTCCAGAGCGTTCAGGCGTTCGACGATGCGGCCGAGCGGCGCGAGGCGTCGCATCTCGACGAGCTTCACCAAGCCCACTTCCAACTGGTAGCGCGGGTGCGTGCCCGAACTGAGACGCGCCTCCGTGTCGGTCAGGCTGTGGAAGAAGCGCACGAGGTCGGACTCGGAGAAGTCGCGCACTTCATCACGCAACGCACTCCGCTCGGCCTCGGTCGCGTCGGCGAGCGCCGAGTCGCCCGCGACCTTGAAGACGAGCAGGTCGCGCAGGTGCGCGAGCAGGTCGCGGCAGAAGTTGCGCAGCTCGTGGCCGCGGGCCGAAAGCTCCTCGACCACGGCCAGCGCGTCCGCCGGCCTCTCCTCGGCCACCGCGCGCATCACGCGCGAGAGCATCTCGGAGCCGGCAATCCCGAGCGCGGCCTCCACGTCCGAGGCCGCGATCTTCCCCTCGCTGAAACTGATGACCTGGTCGAAGGCCGACTGCGCGTCGCGCATCGAGCCCTCGCCCGCGCGCGCCACCTCGCGCAAAGCCTCGTCCGTCACCTCGATCTGCTCGGCGTCGGCGATGAGGCGGAGGCGCTCGGCGATCTTCGCGGCCGAGATGGTGCGGAACTCGAACTGCTGGCTGCGCGAGAGGATCGTCTCCGGCACCTTGTGCGCGTGCGTCGTCGCCATGATGAAGAGGACGCGCGGCGGCGGCTCTTCAAGCGTCTTCAGGAGCGCGTTGAAGGCCGCGGGCGAGAGCATGTGGACTTCGTCGATGATGAAGACCTTGTAGCGGTCGCGCGCGGCGTGAGTGCCGATAGTGTTGATGATGACGTCGCGCACGTTGTCAATGCCCGTGTTCGAGGCGGCGTCAATTTCAAGCACATCAATCGAGCGCGACTCGGCGATCTCGCGGCAGGAAGGGCAGGCGTCGGGGTCGGTCGTGCGGCAGGGCGTGGGCGTCGGGCGGTCGGACTTGTGGCAGTTGACGGCCTTGGCGAGCAGCCGCGCCGTCGTCGTCTTCCCCACCCCGCGCGCGCCCGAGAAGAGATAGGCGTGGTGCAAACGCTCGTGCTCGACGGCATTCTTGAGCGTGCGCGTGATGTGCTCCTGCCCCGTGACCTCCTCGAAGGTCTGCGGGCGCCACTTGCGTGCGATGACCTGATAAGACATAGGGAAGCTGTCAGCCCTTAGCCCCGAGCTTTGGCGCCTTCGAAGCGTCTGGATTGTCTCTTCATGGCAAAAGAGAAAGAGTTGCCGCGGGCGGCTCTGCGGACGGGCGCGGCGTCGTCGGATTGTGCTCCAACGCGGCGCGGTTCGGCAAGCCCAAGCCTCGCGGCAACTCTTTCAGGATGTGGCCAGGCTCCGGACCGACCCGCAACACACGCCGCCGCCACTACCGTTGCTCCGTTCCCGGCCTGGCGGGGTTCGCGGGGCAAGCGTTGTGCGGAGCCCGAAGCCTGTCAAGAAGCTTCCGGCTGTGAGCTGTGAGCTGTGAGCCGTCGGCTTTCGACTTAGACTTTAACCCGGCCGGCGCGGGTTGGCAAACGCGCCCGGCCTGACGACCTCTTCCTTACGTGCCGTTGAAGCCGCTGCTCAGGCGGCGGAGGTTGGCGCCGGGGTACCGGCCCGCGGCCTTCACCTTCTCAAGCAGCGCCAGCCCCTCGGCGCGCGTGCGCCCGGCGTAGACGGCCATGAACTGCGTCTTCTCGGCGACGCCCAGATAGAAGAGGTCGCCCGCCTCCGTGCAGCGCGAGGCGAAGACCTTGTGGTGCGGGAAGAGCGCCTGCGCCGCCTCGCGCTCCGCCTCGGGGATCAAGACGTTACAGTCGCCGCCGTTCGACTCGTCGCGCACGCTCTTGAGGATGACGGCGTAGAACTTGTCCGTCTCCCAGATGACGCCGTTGGCCGGCACCACGAACGGCAGTTGGTAGGGCTGGAACTCGACGGTCGTCCGGCAGCGCACGGCCGGGTCTCCGCAGACTGCCGCGAGCCGCGGGGCGGCGCGACGCCGCTGCGCCGAGGCGCCCGCGCCCGACACGAGGAGCGCGGAGCTGACGACGCACAGAAGCAAGACTTTTCGCACGGGGGATCGCCTCCTTAAAGACCGGCGGCCGTCGAGAAGCGCTTCTCGACGGCCGCCGGGCCTCGCCATGAATGTTAACTGGCGGAGAGGGTGGGATTCGAACCCACGGTACGGTTCCCCGTACACAGCATTTCCAGTGCTGCCAGTTCAACCACTCCTGCACCTCTCCGAAAAAGCTGTCAGCGATGGGCCGTTAGCTCCCGGCTTTTGTCTGGCTAAGAGCTAAGAGCCAACAGCTAACAGCTTTCCGAAAAGGAAGGATAGCCCATCCCCGCCGCCCCTGTCACGTCAACGCGGATGAGCTTGACGACACCCGCGCGGTGACGGTAAGACAGAGCAACGATGCGCATCATCACGGTCAACGTCAACGGGATTCGCTCGGCGGCGGGCAAGGGCTTCTTCGAGTGGATGCGGCGGCAGGAGGCGGACGTGGTCTGCGTGCAGGAGACGCGCGCGCACCCGGAGCAGTGCACGCCGAGGATGCTCCGGCCGCGCGGGTTCTACGGCTTCCTGCACTGCGGCGAGCGGAAGGGCTACGCCGGCGTCGCCGTCTACACGCGCAGGCAGCCCGACAACGTCCGGATGGGGATGGGGGTCTCCGACTTCGACCGCGAGGGGCGCTACGTGCAGGTGGACTTCGGCGCGCTGAGCGTCTCCTCGCTCTACCTGCCGGCGGGTTCGAGCGGCCCGGAGCGTCTGGCCGCCAAGTTCTCCTTCATGCGCGAGTTCTACCCGCTGCTGGCCAGCTTGCGTGAAGGCGGCCGCGAGCACGTCATCTGCGGCGACTGGAACATCGCGCACAACGAGATCGACCTGACGAACTGGCGCTCGAACCGGAAGAACTCCGGCTTCCTGCCCGAGGAGCGCGCGTGGCTCACGAGCATCTTCGACGAGCTGAAGTACGTGGACGTGTTCCGCCGGCTCAACCCCGCGCCCGGCCATTACACCTGGTGGTCAAACCGCGGCGAGGCTTGGGCGAAGAACGTCGGCTGGCGCATCGACTACCAGATCGCGACGCCGGGCGTGGCCGCGAAGGCGAAGGCCGAGTCCATCTACAAGCACAAGCGCTTCTCCGACCACGCCCCGCTGACCATCGACTACGACTACGACCTCTGAATCAACGTTTCGAGACGCTGCCCGTCCCCTCCACCTTGCCGGCGCGCTCGGCGGAGGTCTGGGCATGGTCTTCGGGGCCGTGCGACTCGGCCTTGGCGATGTGGAGCGCCGCGCGGATGAGCGCGAGGTGCGTGAAGCCCTGCGGGTAGTTGCCGAGCAGCTCGCCGCTCTCGGGCTCGATCTCCTCGGCGAAGAGTCCCGTGTCGCTCGCGTAAGAGGTGACGCGCTCGAACAGCTCGCGCGCCTCCTCGACGCGCCCCTGAAGCGCGAGGGTCTCGGCCAGCCAGAAGCTGCACATGGCGAAGGTCGCCTCGCCGCCGGGGAGCCCGTCCTCCGAGAGGTAGCGGTAGACCAGCCCGTGCGAGGTGAGCCGCTCGCGGATGCGGTCGACGGTCGAGAGGACGCGCGGGTCGGTCGCCGGCAGGAAGCCGGTCAGAGGGATGGCGAGCGCGCTCGCGTCCAGCGCGTCGCTGCCGAAGGACTGCGTGAAGGCGCCGACGCTCTCGTTGTAACCCTCTTCGAGGATGGCGCGGCGAATCTCGTCCCGCGCACGCTCCCAGTCGCTTGTGTCGTGCCCCGCGCCGAGGTCTGCGGCCAGGCGGACGGCGCGGTCGAGCGCCACCCAGCACATCAGCTTCGAGTGGAGGAAGTGGCGCTTGCCACCCCGCACCTCCCAGATGCCGTGGTCGGGCTCGCGCCAGCGCCGCGCCGTCTCGTCGGCCATGAAGCTCAGCTCGTCCCACCACTCGGCGGGCACCGCCCGCCGCCGGCGCTCCCGGAAGAGGTGCGCGGCGTCGAGCACCTCGCCGTACACGTCCAACTGCTTCTGGCCGAAGGCGGCGTTGCCCACCCTGACCGGGCGCGAGCCCCTGTAGCCTTCGAGGTGTTCGAGGTCGCGCTCGGGCAGTCGGGACTTGCCGTCAACCGTGTACATGATCTGGAGCGGGTGGTCGCGGCAGGTGATGCAGAGCCCGTCGAGCCAGCCGAAGAAGTCCGCGGCCTCCTCCTCGTAGCCGAGCAGTTGCAGCGCGTAGAGCGTCAACGCCGAATCCCTGAGCCACGTGTAACGGTAGTCCCAGTTGCGCACGCCGCCGACCTGCTCGGGCAGAGAGGTGGTCGGCGCGGCGACGAGCGCGCCGGTCGGCTCGTAGGTCAGCAGCTTGAGCGTGAGCGCGCTGCGGCGCACGAGGTCGCGGTAAGGCCCTTCGTAACGGCAGTCGCACCACCACTCGCTCCAGTAGTTGCGCGTCCGCTCAAGCTCCGCGTCGCTGTCGATGGGCTTCGCGGTGGTGCCGTCCCCGCCGCCGTCCTCGTAGTAGAGGGCGACCCAGACGCGCTCGCCCTCCGAGACGCGGAAGCGACCGCGGACGACGCCCTCTTCATCGACGGTCAAGGGGAACCGGCAAGAGAGCACGAGCGACTCGTCGCCGGAGCGCGCGACCGCGCCGCCCTCTCGCGTCTCGATGTCACACCGCGCGAGCGCGAAGTCGAAGGTCGGGCGGAAACTGAGTTCGACCTCGACGCTCCCCTCCAACCCCTCGACGAGCCTTTGGACGCTCTGCACGGCGGCGATGTCTTCGCCGCGGTGGCTCTTGGTCAGGCACTTGACCGGCATGAAGTCGGTCAGGCGGAAGCGCCCGCCCTCGGCGTCGAAGGTGGTGGCGAGGATGGCGGTCGGGCCGTCGTATGCGCGCGTGACTTTAAAGTCCGGCGCGGGTCGTATCTGGAACCAGCCGCCCTTGCGCGCGTCGAGCAGGCGGCAGAGGACGGCCGGGCTGTCGAAGCGCGGCCAGCAGAGCCAGTCGATGGAGCCGTCGGTCGAGACGAGCGCCGCCGTGTGCGCGTCGCCGATCAGACCGTAGTCGCGTATGGGGCGGTAACCGCGCCCTTCTCCAACACCCATGCTCGCTCACCCGCCACTGTAAGGTTCTTACCTGTCACACAGGATACTTATTTTGACGGCTCTCTTCCAACCTGCTAGGCTCGGGGAAACACTAAGGAGGTTAAGAAATGTATTCCCTGAAGAGGTTCCGTGTGGTCGCGCTCGCGCTGGCCGTCTGTCTCCTGTTGGGGATGGTGGTGGACAGCGCTTCCGCGCAGAGGCGCCGGCGGCGCAACCCGCAGGCCGGGAAGGCGAAGGCCGCCAAGCGCATCGGCATCGGCACGGCGGCCGGCGCGGGCGTCGGCGCTCTAATCAACGGCAAGAAGGGGGCGCTCATCGGCGCCGGGGCCGGGGCGGCGGGCGGCACGGCCTACCACGTCCACAAGAAGCGCCAGTACAGGCGCCGCCACCGGAACCGGTAGGCTGAAAAGACATTAACCACAGAGACACGGCCTGAAGCAATTAGGCTTCAGGCCGTGTCTCTGTGTCTCTGTGGTTAACTTGTCTTAGATGTCGAAGTACATGCCGAACTCGAACGGGTGCGGGCGCATGCGGAGGGGCTGAATCTCCTTCTCGCGCTTGTAGCCGATCCAGCGCTCGATGAGCTGCGGCGTGAACACGTCGCCCTTGAGGAGGAAGGCATGGTCTGCTTCGAGCGCGGCCAGCGACTCGTCGAGCGAGCCGGGCAGAGAGGGCACGTCCTTCAACTGCTCGGGCGCGAGGTCGTAGATGTCCTTGTCGAGCGGCTCGCCCGGGTCAATCCGGTTCTGGATGCCGTCCAGGCCCGCCATCATCATCGCCGAGAAGGCGAGGTACGGGTTGCACGAGGGGTCGGGCGGACGGAACTCCAGGCGCTTCAGCTTCGGGTTGGTCGAGAACATCGGGATGCGGATGGCCGCCGAGCGGTTGCGCGCCGAGTAGGCGAGGTTGACCGGCGCCTCGAAGCCGGGGACGAGTCGCTTGTAGCTGTTCGTCGTCGGCGCCGCGAAGGCCACGATGGCGGCCGCGTGTTTCAAGAGCCCGCCGATGTACCAGCGCGCCATGTCGGAGAGTCCGGCGTAGCCGTCGCCGGCGAACAGAGGCTTCTCGTCCTTCCAGAGCGACTGGTGGCAGTGCATCCCCGAGCCGTTGTCGCCGTAGAGCGGCTTGGGCATGAAGGTGGCGCCCTTGCCGTGGCGGTGCGCGACGTTGCGGACGGTGTACTTGAAGATTTGCAGGTTGTCGGCCGTGCCCAAAAGCGTCGAGTAGCGGAAGTCGATCTCGCACTGGCCGGCGGTCGCCACCTCGTGGTGGTGGCACTCGACCTGGATGCCGACCTTCTTCAGCTCGTTCGCGACCTCGGCGCGGAAGTCCTGCAAGGTGTCGAGCGGCGGCAGGGGGACGTAGCCCTCCTTGTTGCGGATGTGGTAGCCGAGGCTCGGGGCGCCGTCCTTCCCCTTGCTGTTCCAGGTGGCCTCGGGGTGGTCGAGCGAGTAGCCGGCGGTGTTCTGTTCGTTGTGGAAGCGCACGTCGTCGAAGACGAAGAACTCGGCCTCGGGGCCGAAGTTGGCGGTGTCGGCGACGCCGGTGAACTTCAAATAACTCTCGGCGCGGCGCGCCACCCCGCGCGGGTCGAGCCAGTAGCCCTCCTTCGTGATGGGATCGACCACGTCGGCGATGAGGCACAGCGTCTTGTCCGCCATGAAAGGGTCGAGCCAGTAGCGATAGGCGTCGGGCACGAGCAGCATGTCCGACTCGTGGATGGAGGCCCAGCCGCGCAGGGACGAGCCGTCGAAGCCGAAGCCCTCCTCGAACGACCTCTCCGAAAGCTCCTCGACGGGGAAGGTCAGGTGGTGCCACGCGCCGACGAGGTCGGTGAAGCGGACGTTGACGTACGCGACCTTCTCGTCGTCCGCGAATTTAAGAATGCTCTTAACGCTCATATCAATGTTCCTCGATTAAAGGGTTGGTCATCGTTTGAAGTGTGGTGTGCTGTCACCACGCCCACGGTCGCAGAACCACGGACGGTCGCGCGCGTCACTCTCATCCGCGGCGGCCGCCCGTGGCCGAATCGTTGCTGGTTCCGATAGCTGTCTTCGTTAGCTCCTCCTTTCTCCATCAGAACGTGATGCCGTAGTAGACGAACAGCGCATTGTTCTTGCGCCCGAAGTTGCCGATGCTGTAGCCGGCGTAGAGCGCGCTCGCGTGGGGCAGCGTGAAAGAGAGCCCCGGCGTCACGTAGCCGAAGCGGTTCTTGCCGCTCAGCCAGTCGGCGACGAAGCTCACCTTGCTGTGGAGCGGCTGCTCGTAGCCGACGATGGCCCCGCCCAGAGTCCCCGTGCCGTCGGCGCGGCCCACGAGCCCGTAGCCGCCGCCCGTCAGGCGCGGGCCGTAAGTCCCCTTCACCTTCTTGCTGACGACGGTGTAGAGCAGCCCGAAGGTGTCGGTGCCCGCGCGGTGCGAGACCGGCGCGTAGAGGATGCCGCCGGCCGCCGCCGACACGCCGTTCTCTTCGTTCGAGTAGAACTGGTACTTGACGTTCGGCTGCAACTCGACGGGCTGGTCGGGCGCCTCCGTCCGGAGGAACGCGACGTTGGTGCCGACCTCGACGTGCTTGCCCACGCCGAAGACCGCGCGCGGGACGTAGGCGTGGAAGCCGCCGTCCGTGAAGTGATCGAGGTGGCCCACGAAGTCGAACTCCAGGTAGACGTGTTTCTTCGCCACCACGTCGGTCGAAGGGATGTTGAAGAGGGTGGACTGTGCCCGCGCCGCCCGGCTGTCAAAGAGCGTGATCGCGCAGAGGGCACAGAGCGCCCAGGCGATTGATTTCAATCTGAGCATGTTGTACTTTTGCTCCGCAATCGTCTCCTAAAGGGACGATCTCAAGTGGCCTATCCGTCGCGCGCCTGCCAAAGCTGAGCGACGGGTAGGCCATCCCTTTTTTATCCCGCGGGCGACCGCACAAAGGCCGCCCGCGGGACTTCCCTTGCCTCCCTTTAAGACGCCGGCTCGCCGGCGATGACCCGCGCTATCGGCTCGGCGCTGAGCGCGCCGGGCACCGCCGCGTCGGGCGCGGCCACGCCCCTCATCCCGCCCGGCCTCGCCATCGAAGAGATGACGTACTCCGGATAGGCAGGGATGCCGTGCTCGTGCAGGTCGAGGCCGTAAGACTCGCCCTCGCCCGAGACCCGCAGGAGCCCGACGGCCTTGATCCCGTACATCACGGCCATCGCCGCGGCGAATGTGGCCGCCGTGACGATGAGGCTGCCGACCGCCTGCGCGGCCAGCACCGTCAAGCCGCCGCCGTAGAAGAGGCCCGTCAGCGGCGCCGAGTTGTCGGCCGCGAACGGCCCCGTCACGCCGTACTGCCCCGACGCGAAGAGCCCGAGCGAGAGCGTGCCCCAGATGCCGCAGAAGCCGTGGACGGGGACGGCGCCGATGGGGTCGTCGATGCGCAGCCATTCGAGCACCTCGACGCCGATGACGACCAACACGCCCCCGACCGCGCCGATGGCGACCGAGCCCGCCGGGCTCACCCAGTAGCACGGGCAGGTGATGGCGACGAGCCCCGCGAGGAACCCGTTGACCGTGAAGCTCACGTCCCACTTCTTGCTCTGCACAAACGCGACGGTCATCGCCGTCAGGCCCGCCGCGCACGCGGCGAGCGTCGTGTTGGCGGCCACGCGCCCGATGCCCTCGAAGTCCATCGCCGAGAGGGTGCTGCCTGGGTTGAAGCCGTACCAGCCGAACCAGAGGAGGAGGCCGCCGCTCGCGGCGATGACGAGGTCGTGCGGCAGCATCGGGCCGCCGCCGTCGCGCTTGAACTTCCGGCCGATGCGCGGGCCTAAAGCGATGGCCCCCGCCAAGGCGATGAAGCCGCCGATGGTGTGGACGACGGTCGAGCCGGCGAAGTCGTGGAAGCCCATGCCCAGAGAGGCGAAGAACTTCCCCTCGGTGCCCATCGTCGCGAGGAAGCCGTCCGGCCCCCAGGCCCAGTGGCCGACAATCGGGTAGATGAAGCCCGAGACGGCGAAGCTGTAGAGCAGGTCGCCGACGAAGCCCGTGCGGCCGATCATCGCGCCCGACGTGATGGTCGAGCAGGTGTCGGCGAACGCGAACTGGAAGAGCCAGAAGGCGAGGAAGGCCACGCCCGTCGTCCCGTACGTCGTCGGCGCCCCTTGCAGGAAGAACCAGTGGTAGCCGATCAGCCCGTTGCCCTCGCTGAACATGAAGGCGAAGCCGATGGCGTAGAAGAGGAGGCCGCACAGACACGTGTCCACGATGCACTCCATCAGCACGTTGACGGTCTCGCGCGAGCGGCAGAAGCCCGCCTCAAGCATCGTGAAGCCGACCTGCATGCCGAAGACGAGGAACGCGGCCACGAGTACCCAGACCGTGTTCAGGGGGTTGACGATGTCGTTGCCCTTCAGCTCGGGGTCGGCGGCTGCGGTCGTCCAACCGAGCAGCTCGGGGGTCAGGAGGACGAGGCCGACCAGCAGGCCGACGCCCAGAACCTTCCCCGCCAGCAGCAGCTTCCCGTAGCGGCGCCACTCCGGGTCGTGCATGCGCGCGCGCAGGCGCACGAGCTTCTGCTGAAGAGATAGCCTCTTCATATCCATACGCTAAGTTCCTCCGGGTAATTTGGATCGACAGGATGACGTACCGGTTAAGGATGAAAAACTCCTTGCCCCACTGAACGGGGGCCGAACCGAACGCGACGGGTGCTGTCTCGCCAGCGCGTTTGACAACTTCCGTGCCAACCGTTTGCGCGCGCGTCACGTCTTGAGTTAACTGCGGGCAGGAGACGTACTTGGTACCAATCCGGTTCGCGCGCGGGCGCGCGGGGGCAGGCGTGAGGACTCACCTCAACGACACAATTGTCCGCACCGGAGAGAAGCAGGAACAAAAACGTCTGAGGAGCAGTCGCGCTGAGTTTAAATAGTGGCAGTACCACCCGCGGTAGCGGGTGGGTCGGTGTGATGCATAGAGTCTTTAACCTGTAAGACTGACCCACCCGCTACCGCGGGTGGTACTGCCTGGGTGGTAACGTGCCAACTCTTCTCAATGTGGCTGGCGCGACGGTTGGCAAGGTGCTTCAGTTACATTCTTGCATCGCCCTTGAGGCGACGCGACAAAATTGTCAACGCGACTTCGTCACCCGAAGCGAAGACGGTTGCTGTAATATCAGCGAACCGCGGCGTCCGCCCGTCGTCGATTTAAGCGCGACGCGCGGAACGGCGGTTGCTCACCTGGCGGGGAGTTCAAATTCCTTTGAGCGTCGGCCGCCCGTTTAAATGGTAAGAAGCGAGGCAGAGATTCCACAAGCGCGGGCGGCCCGGACGCACCGCGGCAAAGTTCTGGCGCACGCCGCGTCGCGGCTCGCCGCCTGCGAGCGCCTTTCGACCGGCGCCGAGATCGCCGGACTGTTCCGCGCCTTCCTCAAAGTCGAAGAGCGACGCCTGCGCATCGGGCTCCGCCTCGGCGCCTCCGGCTGCCACACGGCCGCGGCGCGCAGCTTCGTCCTCGACCTCGTGGCCGACGCGGCCTTCCGCGCGGTGACGCAGTGGGACGAGGGCGGCGAGTCGCCCGGCGCAGGGGTCGGCGGGTGCGCGATGGTGGCGGTCGGCGGCTACGGGCGCGGCGAGCTTGCGCCCTACTCCGACCTCGACATCCTCTTCCTGCACTCGGGTCGTCGCACCGCGCACGCGCGCCAGCTCGCGGAGGGGGTGCTGCGCCTGCTCTGGGACACGGGGCTCAACATCGGCCACAGCTTCCGCACCGTGGCCGAGTCGGTCTCGGCGGCGCACACCGACCCGCACTTCATGACCTCCCTGCTCACGACGCGTCTGCTCGCAGGCAACCGCGCCCTGCTCGACGCGCTGCACACGGCCGTCGAGCGCGAGCGGCGCAAGCATGCCGCCGACTACCTCTCGGCGCTCCGTTACGGGCGCGACGAGCGGCACGCGAAGTTCGGGAGTTCGGTCTGCTTGCAGGAGCCGAACGTCAAGGAGAGCGCGGGCGGCCTGCGCGATCTCCAGACGGCTCTGTGGGCGGCGCAGATCAAGACCGGCTGCCGCACGCTCGCGGAGCTGCGCGAGGGCGAGGTCATCACGGAGGCGGAGCACCGTGTCGCGGCGCGCGCCTACGACTTCCTCTGGCGCGTGCGCCACACGGCGCACATCCTGACGGGGCGCAAGACCGACCGGCTCGCGCTCGACTTGCAGCCCGCGCTCGCCGAAGAGTTCGGCTACGAGTCGGGGCCGCACCTGCTGGCGTCGGAGCGGTTCATGCGCGACTACTACCGGCGCTCACGCGAGCTGCACCTCTTCAGCGAGTCGCTCCTCGCGCGCGCGCACGAGCCGGCGAGCCCCGCGCGCCGCTGGTTCACGAGGGCACGCCCCGGGAGGGCCGGCGAGACGTTCCACGTCGCCGACGGCCGCCTCTGGTTCCACGAAGAGTGGCAGGCGCTCAGGGACAACCCTCTGCTCGTCATGGACGCCTTCACGCTGGCGCAGGCGGCGGACGTGCCCTTGAGCCAGACCCTGCGCGACGCGCTCGGCCGGAGCCTCAGCGCCGTCGATAGAGACTTTCGCGAGTCGGCCGAGATCGCGAACTCGTTCCTCAAAATCCTGCGCCGCCGGGGACGGGCCGGCCGCACGCTGCGGATGATGAACGAGGTCGGGTTCCTCCGCCGCTACTTGCCGGAGTTCGGCCGCATCAGCCTGCTCATCCAGCACGACCACTACCACCACTACACGATAGACGAGCACACGCTCAAAGCGGTCGAGGCGCTCGACGAACTCTACGCGGCGTCAGACCTCGCGCGCGCCCCGCTCCGCTCGGTCTTCGATGAAGTGGAAGACCCGGCGCTCCTCTACCTCTCCGTCCTCCTGCATGACATCGGCAAGGGGCGCGGCCGCGGGCACATCCCGCGCGGCGCGAGGATCGCGGAGCGCATCTGCAAGCGGCTGCGGCTGCCTGCGGGGTCGGCCGAGAAGGTCGTGCGGCTCGTCAGGCTCCACGTCGCGATGGCGCAGACCGCCTTCCGGCGCGACCTGACGGAGCCGCGCGCGGCGCACGAGTTTGCCGCCGAGGTCGCTTCGCTCGACGCTTTGAACATGCTGCTGCTCTTGACCTACGCCGACCTGAACGCGGTCGGCCCCGGCGTCTGGAGCGAGTGGAAGGGCGCGCTGCTGCGCGAGCTGTACCAGAGGGCGCGCGCGCACCTGACGCCGGGCGAAGGGCCGGCCGATAAGGCGCAGGAGCTGGCGCACTACAAGGAGCGGGTCGTCGCGGCGCTCGCGGGCGAACTGCCGCCGAGCGAGGTCGAGCGCCACCTCGCGCTCCTGCCCGAGCGCTACCGGCGCACGAGCCGGCCCGAGGAGGCGGCGGCGCACCTCCGCCTCATCAGCAAGCTCGGCGAGGATGCGTTCGGCTGGCGTTGGCGCCGGCACGACGGCGCGAGCACGCAGCTCACGATCTGCGCGCGCGACCGCCACGGCCTCTTCGCCGATATCGCCGGCACCCTCGCCGCGCAGGGCGTCGAGATCCTCGCCGCCGAGGTCAACACGCGCGACGACGGCATCGCCATCGACGTGTTCGCCCTGCGCGCGGCGGCCACGGGTCAGGGCGTCGAGGAGTACCGCTACGCCGCCATCGAGCGCCACCTCCGCGACGCCATCCGGGGCGACTCGGACGTGGCGGCCGCGGTCGAGCGCTGGCGCACGCACAACGCGCCGCGCCGACGGGGCGGGCTCGCGCAGGCGCGCCGCCGAAGGCTGCCGCAGGTCGTCTGTGACAACGAGGCGTCCCCGGCCACGACCATGATCGAAGTCCGCGCGGCCGACGAGCCCGGGCTCGCCTACCGCATCGCGAGCGCGCTCGCCGGCCTCGGCCTCGACCTCGTCTGCGCCAAGGTGGCGACCGAGAAGAGCGACGCCCTCGATGTCTTCTACGTGACCGGCCCTTCGGGCGCGAAGCTCACCGAGACGGCGCAGCGCGCCGCCGAGGCCGCCATCACCGAACAGCTCTTACCCCCGGGCGAGGGGCGCGCCGCCCCCGCTCCAACCCAACCCTTGAGGAGATCAGGATGAAAAAAGTCGAAGCCATCGTCCGTCCGCACCTGCTCGACGCGGTGAAGAATGCGCTCCAGGAGGTCAACGTCTTAGGGATGACCGTCAGCGAGGTGCAGGGCTACGGGCGGCAGCGCGGCCACACGGAGACCTACCGCGGCGCGGAGTACCAGATCGAGTTCGTCCCGAAGGCCAAGATCGAAGTCATCATCCCCGACGACATCGAGGAGTTCGTCGTCTCGGCCATCACGCGGACGGCGCGCACCGGCAAGTTCGGCGACGGCAAAATCTTCGTCACCTCCCTGAACGACGTGATCCGCATCCGCACGGGCGAGCGCGGCGAGGCCGCCTTGTAGCTTCTTGAACCGAAGCCTCCTGCGGTAGGATTCGACGAGACTGTTCGACGTTCATTCGGCAGGAGGCTTAGAGCGATGGAGCAGAGAGCGAGCGTGCGCACGTTCCGCTGGGACGAGATGGAGCGTGAGCACGTCACCGACGGCATCGAGCGGCGGATCATCACCGGCGACCGGATGATGCTGACGCACGTCTATCTTAAGGCGGGCGCAATCGTCCCGCTGCACTCCCACCACAACGAGCAGATCACGTACATCCTCGAAGGCGCACTGCGCTTCTGGATCGGCGGCGAGGAGGCGGAGCCCATCGACATCCACGCCGGCGAGGTGCTGCACATCCCCTCGAACGTCCCGCACAAGGCCGAAGCGCTCGAAGACACGCTCGACGTGGACATCTTCGACCCGCCCCGGCAGGACTGGCTCGACAAGACGGACGATTACTTCAGGCGGAAGTAGGCGATGGACTTGGGTCTTCGAGACAAGGTCGCGCTGGTTGCCGCCGCCAGTCGCGGGCTCGGCCGCGCCGTCGCCGAGGAACTGGCCACCGAAGGGGCCGCGCTCGTGCTCTGTGCGCGCGGCGCCGTGCCTTTACAGGAGGCGTGTGCCGAGATCGAGCGCGCCTCGGGAGTCCCAGTCCTCGGCGTCGCCGGCGACGTGTCGTCGGCCGCAGACGTGTCGCGCATCGTCGGCGCCGCGCTCGAACGCTTCGGCCGCGTGGACATCCTCGTGACGAACGCGGGCGGCCCCCGCGCGGGCTCGTTCGAGAGCCTGAGCGCGGAGGACTGGGAGGCGGCGACGCGCCTCACCCTGACGAGCGTGCTGAACCTGACGCGCGCGGTGCTGCCCGGGATGAGGGGGCGGCGCTGGGGGCGCATCCTCAACGTTACTTCCATCGCGGTCAAACAGCCGGTCGAGAGTCTGATGCTCTCGAACAGCCTGAGGGCCGCCGTGACCGGCTTCGCGCGCACGCTCGCCAACGAGGTGGCGGCCGACGGCGTCACGGTCAACAACCTGCTCCCCGGCTACACGCGCACGGAGCGCGTCGAGGAGCTGGCGCGTGCGACGGCCGCGCGCGAAGGTGTCAGCGAAGCGGAGGCGCGGGCGCGCTGGGAGGCGGAGATACCCATGCGGCGTCTCGGCGAGCCGCGTGAGTTCGGCGCCCTGGCCGCCTTCCTCGCCTCCGAACGCGCCAGTTACATCACGGGCACTTCAATCACGGTGGACGGCGGCTGGGTGCGCTCCCTCCTCTAAAGCTTGCGTTGAACTAATCCGGATAAGAAGGTGGACTCGAATGAGAGCATTTGTCCTGTGCTTGATCCTCTCGTGCCTCGCGCCCGCGGCGGCGGCCGTGCGGCAGGATGACGAGTTGAAGGTGCCGGCGGAAGTTGTGCCGTTCGTCGAGGCGGGGTCGAAGGCGATAGCGGTCGAGGCGGCCGACCTGAACGGCGACGGCCGCGGCGACTTCGTCCTCGTGTTGGAGCGGGAGAACCCCGCGCAGGACGCCGACGACTTCCCCGTGGGCCAGCGCCCGCTCTTAATCCTCGTGCGCGGCGCGGACGGCAAACTCTCCGCGGCGAAGCGCAACGAGCGCGTCGTCATGTGCTCGCGGTGCGGCGGCGTCTTCGGCGACCCGTTCGAGGGGGTCACGGTCGGGCGCGGAACGTTCACCGTCAACTTCTACGGCGGGAGCAACTGGCGCTGGGCCTACTCGTACAGGTTCAACTACTCGCGCCTCGATAAGACCTGGCAGCTCGTGCGCGCAGAAGAGAGCAGCTTTCACACTTCCGACCCCGACAAGATGAAGACGCTCGTCTTCATCCCGCCCAGGGACTACGGCAAGGTGGACATCGCCGACTTCGACCCGGAGAACTATAAGCGGCCGGCGAAAGGCAAGGGCAGGAAGTAAGTCAGGTGCGGTGTTGGGGCGTGTTGACGGTCAGGCGCGTGCGCATGCGCTGCTGCCAGCGGCTGCGGACGGGCTCGACCGTCTCGAACTGCGCCAGCGTCTCGGCCATGCTCTCGCCGCCCATCTGCCGCAGCTTGAGGTAGAGCAGCGCCATCGTGATCGAGGTGAGCGGGACGATGACGATGTTAACGAGCGGCCCGATCAAGCCGGCCAGCCCGCGCACGCTGAAGACCACATGCCCGTTCGTGTTGGCATGCCGGTCGCCCGCGAGCGCGCCCGTCACCGCGCCGATGGCCGCCGGGATGCAGAGCTGCAAAGCCGTGAGCGCGATCACCGTCCGCCACGAACGTCCCGCCAGCGCCCTCGCCCTTAAGCGCGCCGCCTTCCCCTCCAACCCCTCCAACAGAATCACCGGCCCGTAGACCGCGTAGCGCACGGTCATCACCAGGCCGGGGATGACCAGCAGCACGTAGCCGAGCATGATGCGCAGCGTCACGGCGAGGCTCGTCTTCAGATAAGGCCGCAGGCGCCGGCGCAGGACCGCGAGGGCCGTGCGCAGCCTCAGGGGCCGGAGCGGCGCGAGGTGCAACTGCGTCACCATCAGCGCCGTCATGCCGACGATGAAGGCCGCCGAGAGGAAGCCGGTCGCCATCTGCAAAAGCCCGAGCAGAAGCCCGCCCGTCAACTTCAGGGCCAGCGGCATCGTCTGCTCGTACGCGTCGAAGAGGAGCAGGAAGGGCAGCAGCAGCAGGATGGGGACGTGCGCGATGAGGGACAGGCGCATGAACTTCGGGAAGTGCTCGCTGTAGAGCGCGAACGCGCGGCGCACGAGCACGCCGACGCCGTCGGCGTTGGCGCGCAGCGAGTTGGCGAAGGCGGCGGCCGTCGGCGGTCGCTTGTCCGGCTCCTTCTCCAGCGCCGACATGACCACGCGCGCGACGCGCTTCGGCACCTTGCCGTTGCGCTCGCGCAGAGGGGGCGGCGGCGTGCTGCCCGTGTGCTGCTCGATGACCTTCAGCATGTCGCCCGCGAAGGGCGGCTCGCCGGCGAGCATCTGGTAGACGATGACGCCTAAGCTGTAGATGTCGGCGCGCGCGTCGAGCGGCAGCCCGCGGCACTGCTCGGGCGACATGTAGAGCGGCGTCCCCATGACCGCGCCGACGCGCGTCAGCCCCCCGGCGGAGCCGGCCGTCGTCCGCGGCCGCCCCGCGGGACTCGTGCCGCCGGGCGTCCCCTGTTCGAGCAGCATGGTCTGAACCGCGTCCGCCTCCGCGGCCGGCTCCAGATCGTCGGCGGTCTGGATGAGCGTGTCGGCGGTCAGGTCGGCCGAGTCCGCGTGCGGCACGTAGAGAGAGGCTTGAGGCTCGCCGCCTCCGGCGTTCATGAGCGTCGGCGTGAGCCCGAACGCCGCCGCCTCGCCCTCCGACTCCAGGCCCTCCGGCGCGCCGGCCGCGGCCAGCTTCGCGATGCCGAAGTCGAGCACCTTGACGCGGTAGCCGCCGAGGCGGTTCGGCTCTAACCAGATGTTGTCGGGCTTGAGGTCGCGGTGGACGATGCCCTGCTGGTGCGCCTCGTGCACGGCCGAGCAGACCTGTTCGAGGATGTCCACGGCCCAGTCGAGCGGGAGGCGGCCCTCTTCGGCCAACACGTCGCCGAGCGTACAGCCGTCGAGGTACTCCATCACGAGGTAGGCGACCGTATTGCCGTCGGCGCGCGCGAAACCGAAGTCCGTCACGTCCACGACGTTCGGGTGGCGCAGGCGACCGGCCGCCCGTGCCTCGCGCTTGAAGCGTTCGACGAACTCCTCGTTGCGCATGAACTGCGGCGCGATCAGCTTCAGCGCGACGAACCGTTCCGTGCCGAGGTGCGTGGCGAGGTAGACCGCGCCCATGCCGCCCTGCCCGAGCAGACACTCCAGACGGTACTTCTCGTCCAGCACCTGACCGACGTACGCCTCAAGTCCCGTCATCACGCCGCCATCCTACCGCATCTTCGCGCGTCCTACTCAATGAATCTCCGGCTCGGGGGTGCGCGGGCCGGCGTGCAGAAAGTCGAAGTCGCAGCCGCGGTCGGCCTGCGTCACGTGCTCCGCGAAGAGCGAGACGTAACCCCGCCCCACGCGCCTTTCGGGCGGACTCCAACCCGCGCGCCGGCGCGCCAGCTCCTCGTCGCTCACGTGCAGGTGCAGCCTCCGTGCTTGAACGTCAAGCTCGACGAGGTCGCCGTCGCGCACGAGGGCGAGCGGCCCGCCGACGTAAGACTCCGGCGAGACGTGGAGGACGCACGCGCCGTAAGAAGTCCCGCTCATCCTCGCGTCGGAGACTCTGACCATGTCGCGCACGCCCCTCTCAAGCAGCTTCTTCGGGATGGGGAGCATGCCCCACTCCGGCATCCCCGGCCCGCCGAGCGGCCCCGCGTTGCGGAGCACGAGCACGGAGTCTTCATCAACTTCGAGACCCTCGTCGTCGATCCGCGCCGCCATGTCGTTGTAGTCTTCGAAGACCACGGCCGGCCCCGTGTGGCGGAGCAGCCGCGGCTCGGTCGCGCTGGCCTTGATGACCGCGCCGTCGGGTGCGAGGTTGCCGAACAGAATCGCCGTCCCGCCCTCGGCGGCGAGCGGCCGGTCGAGCGGGCGAATCACCTCCGCGTTGCAGACCTGCGCGCCCGCGAGGTTCTCGCCGAGCGTTTGCCCCGACACGGTCGCGCAGTTCAAGTGCAGCAGGTCGCCCATCCGAGAGAGCAGCGCCCTTAAGCCTCCCGCGTAATAAAAATCTTCCATCAAAAACCGACCCGACGGCCTGATGTCGGCGAGCACGGGCGTGCGGCGCGAGAGGCGGTCGAAATCATTCAGCTCGATCTTGATGCCGGCCCGGCCGGCGAGCGCGATGAGGTGGATGATGGCATTCGTCGAGCCGCCGAGGGCGAGCGCGGTCGTGATCGCGTTCTCGAACGACTCCCGCGAAAGGATGTCGGACGGCTTTAAATCCTCCCAGACCAACTCGACCGCGCGCCGCCCGCACTCGGTCGCCATCCGCTGATGGTTCGCATCGACCGCAGGGATGGAAGAGGCGCCGGGCAGTGTGAGGCCGAGGCTCTCGGCGACCGCCGTCATCGTCGAGGCCGTGCCCATCGTCATGCAGTGGCCCGGCGAACGCGCGATGCCGTCCTCCATCTCAGACCATTCGGCCTCCGTGAGGCGGCCCGCGCAACGCTCGGCCCAGAACTTCCAGACGTCGCTGCCGCTCCCCAAAGGCTGCCCGCGCAGATTGCCGCGCAGCATCGGCCCCGCCGGCAGGTAGACCGCGGGGAGGTTCATGCTGATGGCGCCCATCAAAAGCCCCGGCGTCGTCTTGTCACAACCGCCCAGCAGCACCGCCCCGTCTATCGGCTGGCTGCGCAGAAGCTCCTCGACCTCCATCGCCAGCAGGTTGCGGTAGAGCATCGGGCTCGGCTTCATGTAGGTCTCGGAGATCGACATCGCCGGCAGCTCGACCGGAAAGCCGCCCGCCTGCCAGACGCCCCGCTTGACCTCCTCGGCCCGCGCGCGGAAGTGGCTGTGGCACGGATTCAGATCGCTCCAGGTGTTGACGACCGCCACCACGGGCTTGCCCGCGTAGTCCTCCGGCGCGAGCCCCATCTGCTTGAGCCTTGAGCGGTGGCCGAACGAGCGCAGGTCGTCGCGCCCGAACCAGCGGCGGCTGCGTAAGTCCTCCGGCGACTTCTTACGTCTACCCTTTGCGTCCGACATCAGGCGCGCGCGTCCTCGTCCAAAAGTGTCCCGGCGACGGGCGTGAGCTGTTCGAGCTGTGTCGCCGACAGGGCGGAAACATATGGCGGGGGGGGCCCCGTCTCGGCCAGCCCGGCCACGGCCGCCGCGTGGTGTAAGACTCTGGCAGGCCCCCACGCATCGCGCAGGTCTTCGAGCGGGATGAGCTTCGTGCGCAACGCCTCCGCCCGCCCGTCATCGCCTTCGGCACAAGCCCGGAAGAGTCGCGCGCTTAAGGCAGGGGCGAGACAACCCGAGCCCGTGGTGAAGCCGGGCAGCTTCCAGTCGCGCAGGTGCACTATCGCCGGCCGCTCGCCGATGCCGCTGACGACGCGGCCGCGGTCAACGCGCGCGAGTAACTGTTCGAGATACGGGTCGCGCGCAGGGTCTGCACGCACGACGGCGTACTTGATGGCCACGCACACGCCTTCGTCCAGGAGGCGGGCCACGGCGTCCAGTCCCGCTTCGAGGTCGCCGCCGAAGTTCCCCTCGTCCTTGAGGTAAATGATGAGCGGCATCCCGGCCGCGTCTGCCACTTCGCGGTACCCGCGCTCAAGGCCCTGCGCGTCGCGCGGGTCGGCGCACGGGAGCATCATCGCGCACGGAAATCTATAACCGCGGAGCAGCCGCGCCTGATCCATCGCGCGCCCGTAAGCAGGGCCGAGACTCGGGACGGCCCAGAGGTCTCCCTCGAACCCGCCCAGCCATTCGAGCAGTTGTTCGTACTCCGGCAGGGTTAGGTGATAGAGGAAGGCGTTACCGCCATAGAGAAAGCGCGTCATCCCGCGCCCGGCCATGTGGCGGACGAGCCGGCCGGTCTGCTCGAAGTCGAGGGAGCGCGCCGCGTCGGCCTTGCGTGCGAGCGGCGGGACGGGGAAGACACCCCTCAAGTCCTCCGCGGAGACGGGCGTGGTTTTCATGCTCTTTGAATCGCGGAAGAGACGGACGCTTTAAGAGCGAAGGTGAAAATATATTCGACGAATCAGAGCAATCTCATTGTATCATCGACGCGCTCAAAGGGACTCACCAGGCCCTCACAACGCCGAAACCAACCCTCACACGGATTTCACCACAGAACCGTCGCGCGAGGAGAAGAGTTGAACAGAAGAGAGACTACCCTTGAGCAGTCCGCGAAGACGGGCCGGCGCTCCTTCGTCGCCGCCGCGCTCGCGGCCGTGCCCGCGACGGCCGCGCTCGGCCAGTCACGCGACTACGGCCAGGGCGCGCCGCCCGTCCGCTACCCGGACCCCGACATCGTCGTCCTCGACCCGCGCTTCGCCAAATACAAGATCGGCAACACGCCCATCCAACGCCTCCACACCGGGATGCTCTGGGCCGAAGGGCCGGCGTGGAACGGGCTCGGCCGCTTCTTAGTCTGGAGCGACATCCCCAACAACGTCGTCCACCGAAGGCTCGAAGAGGACGGGCACGTCAGCGCGTTCCGCGGCCCTTCGAACAACGCCAACGGCAACACGTTCGACTGGGAAGGCCGCCACCTCGCCTGCGAGCACGGCGCGCGCCGCGTCGTGCGCTACGAGCGCGACGGGAGCGTGACGGTGCTCGCCGACAAGTGGCAGGGCAAACCCTTCAACGCGCCCAACGACCTCGTCGTCCACCCGGACGGCGGCGTCTGGTTCACAGACCCCGGCTACGGGAGCCTGGGCAACTACGAGGGCAACAAGGGCGAGTTACTTATCAAGGAGGCCGTCTACCGCATCGACCCGAAGACGGCCAAGGTCGAGATGGTCACGGACGAGTTGTCGAAGCCGAACGGCGTCTGCTTCTCGCACGACTACAAGCGCCTCTTCGTCGTGGACACGGGCCGGCCGGGCGGCATCCGCGTCTGGGACCTGGCGGACGGCCGGACGATCCGGAACGGGCGGCAGTTCGCCGTGATGTCTCTGAAGACGAAGGGCGGCGAGTTGAACGGCGGCACCGACGGGGTGCGTGCGGACGTGGACGGCAACATCTGGGCGAGCGCGGGCTGGGCGGGCGAAGGCTTCGACGGCGTCCACGTCTTCACGCCGGAGGGCGAGCGCATCGGGCAGATCATCCTGCCCGAGACGGCGAGCAACGTCTGCTTCGGCGGCCCGAAGCGCAACCGCCTCTTCATCACCGCGAGCCAGTCGCTCTACGCCGTCTACGTCAACACGCAGGGGGCGCACATCGCTTGAGCTTATGACGGACGAGGGTGTGTTGGTTACCGGCGGGGGCACGGTCGGCGAGCGCGCGCGGCGGCGCGTGACGCGGCGGCTGATGCCCTACCTGTTTCTGCTCTACGTCATCGCCTACCTCGACCGGGTCAACGTCGGCTACGCCACGCTGGAGATGACGCACGACCTCGCCTTCACGCCCGAGGTCTACGGCTTCGGGGCGGGCGTCTTCTTCGTCGGCTATTTCCTGCTGGAGATTCCGGGCACCATCCTCGTCGAGCGTTGGAGCGCGCGCCGCTGGATCGCGCGGATCATGGTCACGTGGGGACTGGTGGCGGCGCTGACGGGCTTCGTCCAGACGGCGACCCAGTTCTACTGGATACGCTTCCTGCTCGGGGTGGCGGAGGCAGGGTTCTTTCCGGGCGTGATCGTCTACCTCAGCCACTGGTTCCGCTACGAGGACAGGGCCAAGGCGCTCGCGATGTTCGTGGCGGCGCAGCCCATCTCGAACATCATCGGCGCGCCCGTCTCGGGGTTGATGCTCGGCGTCAACTGGCTGGGGCTGGCGGGCTGGCGCTGGCTCTTCATCCTCGAAGGCGTGCCGGCCGTCGTCTTCGGCGTCGTCACGCTCTTCTACCTCACCGACCGGCCGCAGCACGCCGCCTGGCTGCCCGCGGACGAGCGCGACTGGCTCATCTCGAAGCTGGAGAGCGAAAGGCTCGCGAAGCAGGCGGCACACCCTCAGCGCGTGCTGGATGCGTTCCGCCACCCGCAGGTGCTCCTGCTGACGCTGGCCTACTTCCTCATCGTCACCAGCGTCTACGGCTTTAACTTCTGGCTGCCCACGATCATCAAGCAGCTTTCGGGCTCTTCGAACCTCGTGGTGACCTCGGTCTCCGCGCTCCCCTACTGCGTGGGCCTGCTCGCCGTGCTGCTCTTCGGCTGGTCGTCCGACCGGACTCAGGAGCGACGCCGGCACACGGCCCTCGCGATGCTCATCGCGGGCGTCGGGCTCCTGCTGAGCGTCGCCGCGAAAGAGCAGACCGCGCTGGCCGTGGCGATGTTCTGCGTGGCGGCCGTCGGGCTCTACGGCTACCAGCCCGGCTTCTGGTCGCTGCCCACGAGCTTCCTCACGGGGACGGCCGCGGCCGCCACCATCGGGCTCATCAACTCGGTCGGGAACCTCGGCGGCTTCGCCGGCCCGTATGTCGTCGGCTACCTGAGCAGGACGACCGGCTCTCTGTTCGCGGGCGTGCTCTACCTCTCGCTGTCGGCGCTGTTGGCGGCGGCGCTGATCCTCTCGCTCCGGGCCGCGAGGCGACCAGACGCAGAGGTGCGTTCGCCATGAGAGGCGGAGGCGACGAGGGCGCGGCGCGGGCGGAAGTCGCCGGCGACCTGAGAGACTCACCGCAGCGCTGGTGGCTGATGGCGCTCCTGATTACGGGGATGCTGATCGCTTACGCGCACAGGGGCGCGCTGAGCGTCGCGGCGCCCTCGATGATGAAAGAGCTGCACTTGACGGAAGCGGAGCTGGGGCTCCTGCTCTCCGCCTTCTTCCTCTCCTATTCGCTGATGCAGGTGCCGGCCGGGTGGCTCGTAGACCGTCTGGGCGTCAGGCGTTCTTACGCCGCCGGCTTCATCTTCTGGTCGGCCGCCTCCGTCCTCACGGGGTTCATGCGCAGTCTGCCCGGGCTGGCCTTCGCGCGCGTCCTCGTCGGGGCGGGCCAGTCCGTCACCTTCCCCGCCAGCGCGCGCGCCGTGGCGAACTGGTTTCAGAATAAGGAGCGGGGGCTCGTCACCGCGGGCTACCTCACGGGCGTGCGCATGGGTCAGGCGTTGGTCAGCGCGGCCGGCGGGTACTTCCTTTATTACTACGATTGGAAACTCTTCTTCATCATCATCAGCATCCTCCCGGCGCTCTGGCTGCTCTCCTGGCAGAGGTTCCTGCGCCGCCGGGAGGCGCAGACGGATGCCGCCCCGGCGGTCGCCGTCTCAAACGCCCGGATGAAGAAAACCCCCTCCTTCGTCGAGAGCTTCGCGCTGCTCAGGGAGCGGACGGTCTTCGGCATCTTCCTCGGGTTCTTCGCCTACGACTACGCCTGGTTCGTCTATATCAACTGGCTCCCGGGCTACCTCGCGCTCGAACGCAAGTTCACGCCGAAGGAGATGGGCATCTACAGCGCCGTCCCGTACCTCTCGATGTCGGTCATCATCCTTCTGGCCGGGGCGTCGAGCGACTATCTCATCCGGCGCGGCTACTCCGAGGTACGAGTGCGCAAGGCGTTCATCGTCGCCGGGCTCCTCTTCGGCTGTCTCATCGTCCCGGCCGGTCTGGTCGTGGACAAGATGACCGCCGTCTGGCTGCTCACGATCTCTCTGAGCGGCCTGGGACTCTGCTCGCCGAACACGTGGACGTTGACGCAGGCGGTCTGCCCGAAGCACCTCGTCGGCACCGTGACCGGCATCCAGAACTTCGGCGGCAACCTCGGCGGCTTCATCGCGCCCGCGCTGACCGGCTACATCGCACACCGGACGAACTCCTTCTCGCTGGCCCTCAGCATCACCGGCGCGCTGCTCGTCGTCGGAATCTTCTCCTACGTCTTCCTCATCGGGCGTGGCGCGCCGGTCGAAGGCGCGGAGCCGGAGCGGGTAGCCTTATAACTATCTTGAAAACCGAAGAGTTCAATTTATGAATAACACGGCCACTGTCGAGGACGCGATTGCCATCGCCGCACGGGCTCACAAGGGGCAGCAGGACAAGGCGGGCGCCCCTTACGTGCTGCACCCTTTAAGGATGATGCTGCGGATGGACTCCGAGGCCGCGATGATGGCCGCGGTCTTGCACGACGTGGTCGAGGACACGGATTGGACACTCGAACGGCTGCGCGGGGAAGGTTTCTCCGAAGAGGTATTGGAGGCCGTCGATTGCCTGACGCACAGGGCGGGCGAGAGCTATCAGGAGTTCGTCCAGCGTGTGCGGACGAATCCCATCGCGCGACAGGTGAAGGTCGCCGACCTGGAAGACAACATGAACCTGCGGCGCATGGGTCAGGTCGGCCCGAAAGATTTGGAGCGGCTGGAGAAGTATCACAGGGCTTGGTGCGTGCTGACGAACGCGGGCCGCACCTGACTTTAAACGGGGGGCGCAGAGGCGCCCCCCTTGTCACACGCTACGTGGCCTGCCGCGCCCTGGCGAGCCACAGGCGGCCGTGGGCCAGGTCGAAGGTGATGACGTACCGGCTCATAAAGGGCTGACCGAGGTTGCCGTCCATAATCATGTCGGCCAACAGCACCGGGCTGTCTATCGGCACGCCGGGGGCGGCCTCGTACTTAAGCCGCTGCTCCTTGACCGCGGGGTCGAGCCCGAAGAGTTGCGCGTGATCCTTAGAGATGAGCGAGACGCCGCCGGCGCCGGAGTCGAGGGTGAGCCACGTCATCCCTTCCGCGACGGGGACGCCGACGAAGACGCTCAGGCATCTGGCGGAGCACTCGCGCGAGATACGAAGCGGCAGTTCTCTCATCGCCTTCGTCCGGCCGGCGAGGCTCGCGGCCGTCTCGATGGTGAGGGTCGCGGCCGTCTGGTCGAGGGTGATGGCCTTGCCGTCGAACGCGTCGAGCGAGAGCAGCCCGTCCGGAGACTTGTCGCCGGGGAACTGGTCGCCGAAGTCGATCTTGCCGACGCTGACCGGCGTGAGGGCCACGTCGCCGGCCATGATCTGCACGTCGTCGCAGTGCGGGCCTTCGCTCCTCTTGCCGAACATGTTGTAGCCCGTGCTCCGGCCCCAGAACTTGCACGGAATGTCTTTGGAGAACTCCTCCGTCAGAAGGGTGACGCCGCCGCCCGTGTCCAGCAGGAAGTCGCCGGGCTTGCCCTTCACGGTGACGTGCACCTTCCAGAGGGCCTTGCGGAAGCGCTCCAACTTTATGACCTGCGGACGCTCGGGCGCCTTGCCCGCGGCCGAAGCGGCGGAGAGCGTCAGGGCGGAAATGACGGCAAGTGCGACGGCACATCTTCGAAGCATGAATCGAACCCCCTGCATGAGAATGGATTGATTCGAGCCGGCCGGAGGCGCGAGGCGGATGACCTGTCCCCCTCCCGCGGCCCGGCTCTGTCCCTCCTCATACGTCGGGGAAGCAACTTCGTTCCGCCATATCGGACGGTCTACAATTCGAGCCGGAGAACCCGAGACAGTCTGAAGTCGATGGGGAGGAGCGGTCACGAATAGCGGTTAAGTCACGCAGAGGATGTCGCCGCACGCGGGTGGTGGTACGGCTCGCAGCGTGTATAATCAGGCTCACCCCTTGCAACTCTCCCACAACTCAGATCGTGCCCTGGAGGTCTTATGGCCAAGTCCGGCTCTCTGGCGAGACCGGCGACTATACTGGTCGCGGAGGATTCCACCGACACACGCGCCGTGCTGCGACGCGCCCTCGACTCCTACGGCTACCGCGTCGTCGAGGCGGCCGACGGGCGCGAGGCCGTCGAGATGGCCTTGAGCGAGTGCCCCGACCTCGTCCTGATGGACTTGAACATGCCCGTCATGGACGGGCTCGCCGCTACGGAGAGGATCAGGGAGCTGAGGGAGAAGTGCGGCGACGTGCCGATTGTGGCGGCCACGGCCTTCGACACCTACGGGATGAGAGATGCCGCGATGGAGGCCGGCTGCAACGCCTACCTGCTCAAGCCGCTCGACCTCGACGAGCTGGAGTCGGTCGTCGCCGGACTCATCTTCGGCTGACGGCGCGTCCTCTTCGCCAGCCCGTCCCGGCCACGCTTGCAGAAGGGCAGCCAACCCGTCTGCTAGCGACGGCCCATCGCAATGTAAAAGCAACGGGCCGGTAACCACCCGCCGGACGATTAACTGTGTAATGGCTGCTCCCCTGTCATCACGAGGAGGTGAACGTATGAGCGCACAGGCCGCGGTCGCACCGGCTTTCATCCCGGCTCATCAGGCCGAGCCCGATTTCGAGATATGCGAGTGTCTGGGGACGGCGCTGGTCGTGGACGACAATCCGGACATCACCGCCATGCTCGCGGCGGTGCTCCGGCACGCGGGCTACACCGTCTCCTCGGCCCACTCGGCGCCCGACGCGCTGACGCTGGCCGTCGGCCGGCACTTCGACGTGGTCGTCTCCGACATCGGGATGCCGGGGATGACGGGGCACGAGCTGGCGCGTGCGCTGCGAGCGATGCCCGAGTACCGCGCCATCCCTCTGGTCGCGGTGACGGGCTTCGACATCTACGACGACCAGGAGCGCTCGGCCGAGGCCGGCTTCAGCGCGCACCTCAGCAAGCCCATCGACCCGCTCGCACTGACGCGGGCCATCCGCGGCATCCAGCATTAAGAAGCGGGTGAACGCCTCAGCCGTCGTCGCTCCCACTGATGCGTCCGCTCATCTCGACGAGGCCGCCCGCGTGGGGATGCCCGCCAACTCGTCGATCCTCCCACGCACTGCTGCGGTGAGTGTCCGCACCTCTTCGGGGGTGTAGTTGGCAGCGCGGAAGGCGTCGCCGATCTGCCGCTCCGAGAGTTTCGAGAGCAGCCCCGCGATCCAGCGCGCCTCCTCGACGCGGATGTCGTCGAAGAGGTCTTGACGCTTGCCCTTGTAGAAGAGGTAGACCTGCCCGCCCTTCACGTCTTCGAGGAAGGCGTCCTTGGCGTAGTCCTCGGGGTCGTTGCGGTTGCGCCGGATGCGCCACAGCACGGGAGCGTCGAGCTTGACGCGCCCGAAGGTGGCGCCGAGGTCGCTCACGATGTAGTGCAGCTCGCCGTCGCGTCCGGCCGCATCCGGCACGTACAGGATTTTGTTGTTCGTGTCCTTGATGTCCCAGTTGTTCAGCAGCGACATCATCACGACGAGACCCTTCAACTCCTTCGTGTTGACGAAAGGATTCTCCGACCACTTCCATTCGTCGAGGCGCCTGACGCCTTCCGGGCGCGCCTCGAAGCGAACGTTGGAGAAGCCCCCGCCGGCACACCGTTCGAACTCCTTGCCGGGGTCGGGCGCGCCCTCGATCCTCACGCACGGCGCGAGGTAGTTGACCTCCGTCATGTAGCCGACCGCCCACACCAGCCGCACGGCGGCCGTCTCGGCCTGCGCCTCCTTGCCGAGCTTGGCCACCCAGACGCGCCCCGCGCCGTCGCGCACGCGGTACTTCTTGGAGAAGCCGCCGGTCTCCTCCTTCACGAAGGTCACGCGGCTGAGGTCGGGCCGCATCGCCTCGCCCCCCGGCCCCAGGAAGAGGTCTCTGGCCGCGATGTCATCGG
This sequence comes from Pyrinomonadaceae bacterium, assembly GCA_045807865.1. Taxonomy (GTDB): domain Bacteria; phylum Acidobacteriota; class Blastocatellia; order Pyrinomonadales; family Pyrinomonadaceae; genus QHXN01. The sequence continues at coordinate 20,198 of JBJMGP010000027.1, read as the reverse complement.
GCACGCGCCAGAGGACAGGAGTGCCCGCCGGGGCGGGCTTCTTATCCTTCTTGTCTTCGGCGGCCGCCGCGGATGCGAGCAGGCCAAAGAGCAGCAGCGCCGCGGCGGCCAGCTTCAGACTCTTAACACGTCGGAACATGAGCCGTAACTCCCCGGTAAAAACAGGCGCCGGCCGGCAGCACCGCGACGCCCCCACATCACAAGTGCTGCCAGCCGGCCACCACCTTTACATTCTCCGCCGTCGCCGGGACGGCGTCCGCATCCTTCAACCGAGATACTTCTCGGCCCGCGTTACGGCCGGCCGAAGATGCCCCCGAGGATGTTGCCGATGTTGCTGCTGCCCGTGCGGTAGCGGCCGTTGTTGTAGCCCGCGTACTGCCGGTAGCCCTGGTCGTAGCCCTGCGTGAAGCCCTGAAGGAAAGCCTGCGACGAGGCGTTCTTATAGTAGTGCGACCTCTGCGGGTTGTAGCTCTGCCCGCGCTGTGCGTCGCTCGCGCCCGTGTTCAGTCCGGCCTGATAGCCCTGATCCATCGCGGCCTGGTTGTAGCCGCCGTTGTTGCCGTAACCGCCATAGGTGCCGTAGCGGCCGTAGTTGCCGTAGCCGTTGTTGCGGCGCTGCGCCTCCTGCTGACGGCGGATGTATTCGTCGCGCCGGTCGTAGTCACCATCGCCGTCACGGTCGCGTCTATCCCAGCGGCGGTCGCGACGCTCCTGGCGGATGCGGCCGTCCGGGTATTGCCGGTACTGAGCCTGGGCAGAGGAGCCTGCGACCACAGAGATGCCCGCCAACATCAGGAGCGTCATGAATGCCCCACTAATGCGATTCAATGATTTTTTCATGTTACTGCTTCCCCCTTTACTCTTTTGATGGGGGCAAGCTCCGTGCCACCCGCGACCGTAGAGAAAAGCCCGATTATGTAGAGACGGACGAGCGGTTAACCCGGTCAGGCGTCACCATTTCATGCAGGAGAGTATAGGTTTTAACCGCAGGCCAGATGCTTTTGAAATGGCCCTCGGCGGGCTTGGGGCGGACAGTCTGACGTGTGGCCGTTGGCCTTGGTCATGAGCCAGGGGTAGCTTCCGGAAAGTATCTCCTCAAGAGGTCGGGCGAAGCGTGAGAAGGATGCGCCCCAGACGGAAGAGGCCGGCGCCCAGGGCGGCACTGACCGTGGCCTCGAAGATTTGATCGTCCGTGTAGCCTGCGCGGTGCAGTCCCGCAATGTCTTCGTCGCCGACCGCGTGCGCATGCTCGGCGACCTTCCTGACGTAGGCCCCGAGGGGCTCGGGCAGCTCAAGGCCGTCGCAGATGGCGCGTCGGATGTCCGGGGCGAGCGTGCCGGGTTCCGAAAGGACGGACTTACGCAGCAGCGTCAGCTTCTTCTCGTAGGGGTCGAATGCGTCGCGCGCGCCCGCCGCAGACTTGTTGACGAGCAGGAGGGCGACGAGTTGCTGGTAGATGCCGCGCGCCCAGAAGCCGCTCAGGATGCTGTAGCCGAAGACCGTCAGGTACCTGGACGCGCGGGCGAACACCTCGTCCGGGGGCACTTTAAAGCCGAGCGCGTTGGCGATCCGCGTGATGATGTTGAAGCCCACGCAGACGTAGGCCGCGTCCAGAATCGCGCGGTCGGACAACCCTTCGGCGCGGAGTTCGACGAGGTCTGCGCCCGCGACTTCCGCGGGCGCGAGCGTGAGTTTCTCCAACAGGCCGAGCGTCGCGTGCATCCTCCCGCCGACGGCGGCCGAGCGCCAGTCCGTCAAAACCTCCCCCGTCAGACGTGACCCGAGCAGTGGCCGCGCGACCGCGCGGTGGGCGCTCGTTCAAAAGACGCACTGGTTCAGGCTCGCCGTGAAGGCCCCGAACAACTCCCGCTCCCCGACCGTCCACTCGGAGGGGCCGCGCATCAGGTCGTGCCCCCAGTCACAGAAATACCTGCCGAAGTACCGCGGCCGGTAGGTGAACGCCTTGACCACGTCCACCGGCTCCGCCAGCGTGATGAGATAGGTCAGGCTGAGCGCCAGTCTCTGACGAACCCCGTGGCCGTTTCGCAGCTTGCGTAGACGCATGTTGACCCTGAAGACGGACGCACGACGTACAAGAGGCGGAATCGAAAACTGAAGTTATCGCAGAAAGAAGAGACCATTCAGCCCGCATGAAGTTAGTCTCGCGGCGAGAGTCCGTCAATACCCAAAAGGCTGAAGTCCTTCTCCAACTTTCGGACGGGTCGGGCGCGCGGCCTCCACGTGTAAGAGCAGACCGCGGGCGGCGCTGACGACGAGCAGCGCATAAAAGAGCGTGAAGCCGACGTGCGCCGTCAAGAGGGCCGCGTAGACGAAGGCGGTCGCCGCGCCGAAGACGACCTGCCCCTTCCAACGGCTCGGCGTGGCCCCCGGGTCGGTAATCATATAGAAGGTGAACAGGACGAAGGCCACGCCCGTCATCGGGGCCAGGCCGACCGAGAGCGGGAGTCCGTGCAGAAGGCAGCGCGCCACCCCTTGCAGGGCGAAGGCGACGACCCAACTCAGCACCAGCGGCATCCGCTGCGTGTAACGCCAGTTCATAAAAGTCCCCACGCAGAGGACGAGCACCGGCAGGGCGCGGCTGAGGCCGCCCGAAAGATACTCCGTGAACTGGTAGGGCACGGCCGGAGCGATGGCGGGGAAGAGCAGGAAGGTGACGACGATCCCCGTGTTCGAAGGGTTGAGGAAGTGGCGCCGCGAGTTATTCACCGGCGCGGTGAGGAGCGCCTTCGAGGCGATGCCGACGGCCGAGGCGAAGGCGAACGGGAGCAGAAGTCCCCCGGCGTAGAGAAGCATGGAGACGGCGAGCCCCGAGATGTGCGCGGGCAGGAGAAAATCGACGGCCCGCACCCAGCCGCCCGCGAACTTATAGGGCCTCTGATTCGCGCGCGCGTCTGCCCACTCCAAAACGAACTCGACGAGGTACGCCGTCACAAGCGCCACGCACATCTGCGCCCAGGAGTTTTCAAAGCCCAGCCACAGGCGGCCACAGACGTTGAGCACCGTGATGGCCACGGAGAAGCGTCTGAGCGCCGCCAGGCGGAGGTCGGGCCCGCTCATGACTCACCTCCCGGCGCGGGCCGACCGAGGATCAAGGTGTACCAGCCCGGATACAGCCTGAAGTCCTGCCTACGGACGTGGCCGTCGGGGTCGCGCCAGTCAACACGGAGATCGACCGGCCCTCGCGTCTCTCCGAGGCCGAAGTGCAGGTCAGGGCCGCGCTTCCCGCTATGGCCGTTGCCGCCGTCCACCTGTCGCGTGAGGACGCGCCCGTCGGGCAGCGTGACCGTCACGCCCGCGCCCACGGCCGCGCGGCCCAAGTTATAGGGCGTCGGTCGGCCCTGTCTGATGACGGTCTTGTCGCCCTCTCCGGCGCCGAGCGGGAGGATGAGGCGGAGGCCGAGGAACGCTCCCGGCCGTGGTGACTCGTTGTGGTAGAAGGTGGCCGGCCCCCACATGTTCGACACGACGATGTCGAGCGCGCCGTCGTAGTCCACGTCCCCGACGGCAATCCCGCGGCTGACGTAATCCTCGCCGAAGCCGATCTCGCGCGATACGTCAACGTAATGCTCGCCCGCGCGGACGAAGAAGGGATTACGGTCGTGGCCGGAGATGTCTGCGCCCTTGGCTATCGGCGGCCAGGACAGCTCCACGTTCGAGGTGAGCTGGTCGTGGGCCGTGCCCAGTTCCTGAAGCTCGGGCCAGCGGTTCGAGTCCCCGCGGACGAACCCGGTCGCCTGAAGCGCTTCGAGCACCCCGTCGTTATCGAAGTCGTCGAGTTTCGCGTCCCACGCCCAACCGCTGCGCGACAGCCCGAGCGCCTCGCCCTGGTTGACGTAAGGGGCGACGCCGTCCTTCATCCGGCCCACTTCCCCGGTGCTGACGAAGGCCATCTGGCTCTCTTGCAGCCCCCCCGGCGCGGTGATGTTGCTGACGTAGATGTCGGGGATGCGGTCGCCGTTCAGGTCGCCGAAGTCCACGCCCATGCCCTTGAACGAGTCACGCCCCAGCACGTAAGACTTCGGTGTGTCGAAGCGGCGCTCGCCTTCCAGCAGTGCGAAGCGGATGCGCCCGGGCGTAGACCTGTTCCAGAAGAGCCGGTCGGGGCCGAAGTCGTGCGCGACGTAGACCTCCGGCAAAAGGTCTCCGTCAAGGTCGCAGGCGCCGACGGCGAGCCCCCAGCCCCCGCCGACGCCCTCGGGGAGCGCATCGCGAACCTCTTCGTAGGTGACCGAAGCGGGCTCGCCTTGCGCCGCGCCCGCCCAGCGGAAGATGCGCTCGCCGCCGCCGTTGGTCGCGTGCGAGAAGGATGCGGGAAGCTCTACGACGCCGCCGCCTTCCGGGTTGTAGAGGTCGGAGCCGTCCTGGAAGTAGTTGTCGAAGACGAGGTCGAGGTGGCCGTCCCCGTCGAGGTCGGCCGTGGTCGCGGCCGTGGTCACCCAGACCTCGCCCTTCGGGAAGATGTCCTGGACGCGGTAACTGTCGGCGCCGAAGGCCGCCCCGCCGGCACTCTCTGTCGGACGGCGGAAGAAGATCAAGGGCGTCCTCCCCGCGTAGTAGGCGACGATGTCCACGCGCCCGTCCTCGTTAACGTCTGACGGGAGCAGGCCGAGCGGCGCCATCCGGTCGCGGTCGAAGAAGGGGCGCGGCTCAAGTGCGAACGGCGCGTAGCGGTCGCCGGTGCCCTTCAAGGGGGCGACGACGATCTGGTCAGTCCTGGTGTCGATGTAACAGGCGTCGTTAGAGAGTCCGTCGCCGTCCAGGTCGTTGAGGGCGACGGCGGCCCCGACGGTCGAGAGGAACGAAGAGATGCGCCTGACGCTCGGGTGAACCCGGCGCTGTAGTCGGACGGGCGGGCCTTCGACCCCGGGCACCGACGAGCGCGAGAACTTAAAACGTGCCGCGGCCGCACGCACTTCACCGTCATCGACGGCCAGCGAAAACCTGAGCGCCATAAAGAGGGACGCCACGATGAGTGCCGCCGCGAGGGGCTTAACGTGACGGCGTATCGGACTCGCGCTCGGGTGCATGGTTCAGACCGCCGGGCACTTCATGCGCCGGGTCAGACACTCTCTAGTTCCCGCCGCCCCACGCCAGCGTCGGCAGGGTCTTGGTGACGACGCGCGTGTTGTAGCGTTCGACGTAGGCCTGGCGTGCGGGCGTCAAAGGGTACGCGCGTGATGCGTCGTAAGGGTAGCGCTTCATCCCGTGGAAGGGCAGCGGCGCGACCTGGTCGGGGCTCGCGGACTGGATGTTCATCTCCTTGCTGAAGCCGTCGGCGTAGAGCAGGAACGTGCGCGTCCAGCCGTCGGGTAGCGCGGGGAGCGCTGAGGCCTCGAACGAGAGGCTGATCTCGTCGCCCGCGCGCGAGACGACGAACATGTCGTCCGCGACCTTCAGCAACTCTCTCACGTCGCCCGCGCGCGTGAAGCTGCCCGTGAACGCCATCCATGGCGAGGCGTGCGAGACGCGCGCGTAGTCGTATGTGAGCGGCTCGCGCCCGTCCGGCTTGACCTCCGCCGAGAAGCCGCGCCAGCGCAGCGTGGCCGTGGCCGGGTCGAGGCGCGTCAGCTTCGCAGGGAAGTCGCCGCCCGTCGCGACCTGAATCTGATCCCAGTAGACGCGCATGTTCGTCAGGAGCCTCACCTCGCAGCTCGCGGAGAGGAACTTGCCCGTCAGCTCAACGACCAGCGTCTGCGGCCTCCCGACGGGGATGCCGATGTTCTCGACGACCGTCCGCCACTTCCCCTCCTTGTCTTTGACCTGGAGCGAAGGAAACTTCAGCCCCAACCCGCGCTGTGACGCCGCCAAGTTGTCGCTCGACCACGCGTAGTCCGTCCAGCCCGTCAGAAGCAGGAGCGTCCGTCCCCCGTGCCCCTCCTCCGCCCCCAGGTCGAGCGTCAACTCGTGCGGCTCGGCGTAGCCGCGGATGGGGAGGAGTTTGAAGTCGTCCGGATACGTCCGGTCGAGTCGGGCGAGGCGCCCGAGCACGTCGTGGCCGTGCTCGTCGGTCGCGGCGGCGGGCGGGCGCGCGCCCTTCGCCGCGTAGAGCTTGAAGTCGGGCGGAGCGTCGCGCATCCCCTCGTCCGGATAGACCTCGACGCCCACAGGGTGCGCGACGGCTATCAGCTGGAGACGATCTACGTAGAGCGCCTCTTCCAGTTCGTTCGTGACGCGCAGCTCGTAGCGCCCGTCCTGCTCTTTGAGCTGGTCGCCGCGGATGCGGACGTACTCGTCCGGGTCGGGCAAACTGTACTGCCCCGGCCCGGCCCACGCCCCCGTCTCGCCCGGGCCCATGAAGTCCGTCACGAACTCGAAGCGCTCGCCGTTCCAAGCGTAGAGGAACGGGCATGATGAAGGCTTGCGGTCGAGCTCAGTAACCTTGAACGGGCCCGGCACGACGCCCGCGTCCGGCTTCGACGCGGCCGCCGACTGCGTCTCGGCCTGCACCACGCCCGAGGGCCAGAGGATGCGCACGGCGTCGGCCGAGGCGCGCTGTCCCAACCCGAAGATGACTTCGGCGGGAGCGGGTGCCGGGCTCGCCGCATAACTCTCCAGCTTCTGCTGGAGGCTGCCCGCGCGCAGTTCCACCTTCGCACCGACCCCGCTGCGGTTGCTCACCTTGCCCGCGAGCCCGACGCGCAAGCTACGGTTGCGGCTGCCCCCTTCGTTGCGTACGAGACTGAGCTGCCCCGCCTTACCTTGCGGCCCTTGAAACGTTGCGCCGACGAGCAGGTCAACGTCGCCGTCGCCGTCCACATCGCCCGAGGCCAGAGAGAGCTGGCCCGCTTCGGTCTCGCCGCCGAACGTCCCCTTCACGGCCTGCGCGCTCACGTCCGCCCAGCCGTCGCCCGTGTTGCGCAGCACGCGCACCGTCGCGCCGCCCTTCTGCGTGCGCCAGAGCGTCAGGAGGTCGAGCAGGCCGTCGTTGTCGTAGTCGAGGAACTGCGCCGCGGCCGGCTCGCCCGCCTGTGCAGCAGGCGCGGCGCTCAAACGGAAGCGGCCTCGGCCGTCGCTCAACGCGAACTCGCCCGCGCCGTCCGCGCGCGAGAAGTAGAAGTCCGTGAACCCGTCTTTGTTCACGTCGCCCGCGGCGACGGGGCCTAAGCCACCGCCCTTCAGTTCGAGCCCCGCCTCGGCCGCCACGTTGCGGAACGTGCCGTCGCGCAGGTTCTTCCAGAGCGCGGGCGGTGCGTCCGACCCGACCACGAGCAGGTCTACGTCGCGCCGGTTGTCGTAGTCGGTCGGGACGACCGCGACCGCGCGGCCGCTCGTCGGGCCTATCTTCGACGCCGCCGTCACGTCCGCGAAGGTGCCGTCGCCGTTGTTGCGCAGCAGCAGTCCCGCGGCGAGGAAGATGTCGAGGTCGCCGTCGTGGTCGCTGTCCACGAACGCCGCGGCGCCCGTGGTGTTCGCGCGCGCGGGGAGGCGCGCCGCCGCGGTCGCTTCACGGAAGCGCCCGCCGCCCTCGTTGTGAAAGAGCGCGAGCGAGTCGGTCGAGATGACGAAGAGGTCGGGCCGCTCGTCGTTGTCGTAGTCGCCCGCGACCACGCCGAGCACCGTGCCCTTCGCGTCCGCGGGTAGGCCTGCGGCGGCGGTCACGTCCGAGAACTTCCCGCCGTCGTTGCGGAAGAGCTTTCGCGCGCCGGTGTAGAGGTCGAGGTCTCCGTCTCCGTCGAAGTCGAAGAGCAGGAGCGCGCCGCCCGCCTCCGCGGCCGAAGGGAGGGTGGCCGCGGTCGCGTCCGCGAAGGAGACCTCGGGCGTGCGCTTGTCCACGAGGTCTGCCTCGGCGCCGGTCGAGGCGAGGGCCTCGGCGTAGCGACCCTGTTCGAGGTAGTTCGTGCCGACGGTCGTCGCCGCCCCGCTCGCGCGCAGCGCCTGGAACTGCTGCATCAGGCGCGTGCCCTCCTCGCGCTGCCCCCCGCGGATGAGCGACGTGCCGAGGTTGTAGAGCGCGGTGCCGTTGTACGGCTCCTCTTCGAGCGCGATGCGCAGCGCCGACATCGCCTCGGGGAACTTGCGCTGCTGCACGTAGAGCTGGCCCAACTGCACGTTCGCGCCCACGTCTCGCGGGTCGAGCTTGAGCACGCGCTGGAACGCGGCGACGGCGTCTTCCGCCCGGTTCTGCTGGCGCGCGATGAGGCCGAGGATGTATTGGGGCTGCGGCGCGTTGGGCGAAGCGAGGGCCGCGGCTTCGGCCTCCTTCTGCGCCGCGGCGAGGTCGGGCACGTTGTAGAGCGCGATGGCGAGGTTCGTGCGCGCGAGCGCGAGTTTGGGGTCGAGTTGAAGCGCGCGTCGGAACTGCTCGGCCCCCTCCTTGTGCTTGAACTGTTCGAGCAGCGCGACGCCGAGGTTGTTGGCGCGGTACGCCTCCTCGCGCGGGCTCCGCGCGGCGGGCGCCTGCACGGCCGCCTCCTGCCGGCGCGACGAAAAGAGGACGGCGGCCGTCGCGGCGACGCAGGCGGCGAGCAGGAGATAGCGGAACAACTTCATATGACTTCCCTGTGTGTCACTGCCCCTGCGGCGCGGGCGTCGGGGTCGGCGTCGGGGTCGGCGCGGCGCGCGCGAAGACGATCGGCTCCGTCTTGGTGACGCCCTGCCCTTCCTGGACGACGATGAACTGGTTGGCCTTGACCTGCTGGACGAGCGCCTTCTCGCCGTTCGGCCAGACGATTTCGAGCGTGTAGATGCGTTCGGTGCCGTCGGGCTTGCCCAGGCCCAGCGTGAGCGTCAGCTCGCTCTGCGAGGCGAAGCTCGAACCGGTGCGCACCGTGTTGCGCGTCTTGAAGTTGTTCGGGCCGGAGACGGTGACCCGCGCGCCGACGGCGTCGCGGTTCGAGCGCGTGCCGACGAGCTTCACCTTCAGCACGTCGTTCTGGTTAGCGTTGTCGTTGCGGTAGAGGCGCGCCGGGCCGCCGTTGGCGGTGACGAGCAGGTCGAGGTCGCCGTCGTTGTCGTAGTCGCCGTAGGCCGCGCCGCGCCCGACGATGGCGCGGCCGAGCGCGCGGCCGACTCGCGAAGTCACCTCTTCAAACTTCTTCCGGCCGAGGTTGCGGAAGAGGTGCGGCGGCTGCGCGTAGCGGACGCGCGGCTGCACCTTCTGGATGTCGTCGGAGACGTGGCCGTTGACGGCGAAGATGTCGAGCAGGCCGTCGAGGTCGTAGTCGAAGAAGAAGGTGGCGAAGGTCAAAGACTGCTCCGACATCTTGCCGATGCCGGAGGCGCGCGCCTCGTCGGTGAAGAGCCCGCCGCCGTCGTTGTGGTAGAGCGCCATGCTCTCCGAGGTGAAGTTGCCGATGACGAGGCTCTGCCTTCCGGAGCCGTCGTAGTCGGCCGCGTCCACGCCCATCCCGGCGCGCGCCGCGCCCGACTCGCCGAAGGCGACGCCCGCCGTCAGGGCCTCGTCCGTGAAGGTGCCGTTGCCCTTGTTCCTGTAGAGCTTGTTCGGCTCGGTGTCGTTGGCGACGAAGAGGTCGAGGAAGCCGTCGTCGTCGTAGTCGAGCAGGGCGACGCCGAGCGCCTTGCTCGTCGGGTCGTTCAGGCCCGCGCGGTCGGTGACGTTCTCGAAGGTGCCGTTGCCCCGGTTGTGGTAGAGCGTCGAGCTCTGGCCCTTGTACTTCTGCGGCGTGCAGTAGGACTTGTTGGTGCCGTCGAGCGTGCAGTTCACGTCCGTCTCGGGTGACCATTCGACGTAGTTGGCGACGAAGAGGTCGAGCTTGCCGTCGCGGTCGTAGTCGAAGAAGGCGGCGCTGGTGCCGAAGCCGGGGTCGCCGACGCCGGCCCGCTGCGTCACGTCCTGGAACTTGCCGCCCCCGAGGTTGCGGTAGAGATGGTCAGGGCCGACCGCGGTGATGTAGATGTCCACGTTGCCGTCGTTGTCGTAGTCGCCGACCGCGCAGCCGATGCCGTAGAAGCTCGCGGCGAGGCCCGCCTCGCGCGTCGCGTCGCGGAAGGTGCCGTCGCCGTTGTTGTGGTAGAGCGCCGAAGGGGTGGCGGGGCCTTTGTTCTCGGGCCAGTTGGTCGAGTTGACGAGCAGGAGGTCGAGCCAGCCGTCGTTGTCGTAGTCGAGGAAAGCCGCGCCCGCGCCCAGAGTCTCCGGCAGATACTTCTTGCCGACGGCGCCGTTGTTATGTTTGAAGCGGATGCCGGCCTCGGCGGTCACGTCCACGTATTCGACGGGGCCGGAGGGGCGCGGCGCGGTGCCCGGGGTCGGGCTGGGGCTGGCGCCCGGCGTGGCCCCGGCGACGGCCGTCGCCCCCGCGTCGGGGCTCTGAGCCGCCGCCGTGGGGTTCTGCGTCGGGTCCTGTTTGCAGCCCGCGAAGAGTGCCGCGAGGCAGAGAATGATCGCTGTGAATGCAGAGGAACGGCGCATATCGGGGTTGTCCAACTGGTCGATGTGATGAATACCTAGTTAATGGCCCTGGCGCGACGCGAGGTCAGATAGATCTCGACGAGGTTCGCGGCCGGCCCGACGAGGAAGAGCGCGTAGTAGGGGGCGTGGACGTTCTCGGCGAGGCGCAGGAACATCTCGGCCAGCGCGACGAGGAAGCCGACGAACGCCTGCGCCCAACGTGACGAGCGCACGGTCGTCTTCGGGTCGGTAATCATGAAGAAGATGAAGAGCTGATACATCGGCCCCGTGATCGGCGCGGCCTCGGCCCAGTAGGAGTGGCCCGTCACGAGGCAGCGCACGTACGAGAGGGCGAAGAACGAGACGACGTAAGTCGCGGTGATGTGAATCCGCCCGACGTGGTACGTGATGACGGCCCCCAGCACCCAGATGACGAGCATCGGCCAGAGGTTGTTGCCCCACTGCACGCTCAGGGTCGAGTAGGCCCACGGCGCGAGCAGAAGCATCACGCTGATGCCGAAGTTCGAGGGGTTCCAGATGTGCCGGTCGCGCACGCGCAGGACGTACTTCGACGTGATGGAGATGGCGCTGCACAGCGCGAAGGGCCAGGCGTACGGGCTGCGCGTCAGGATGCCGACGCTGATGCCCGAGATGTACGCGCTTGCCAGGTGCGGCCACTTCCCGACGAGCAGCCGGCCCAAAACAATCTCTAACGCGACGGCCGTCACAATCGCGAGCGCCGTCATCGCGTAGCTTTCCAGGATGCCGTAGGTCAACTGCCCCACGAGCAGGATGAGCGTGATGAAAATCGGGGCGACGAAGCGGCTGTCGATGCCGAAGAGTTTCGGCGGCGCCTTCGCCCCGGCGGCCGGCGCCGCGACCCGTGCGGCTGATACTGTCGTGCTGCTCATGACGTTTGATTAAAGCGTCTGCGTCTCACGCCTCTTTCACTTTATGGACGACGCCCGTCGCGGGCGCTTGCATCGTCTGCGTCTTGCCCGAGGGCCAGCGGATTTCGACGCGCTCGACGCGCGCGCCCTTCCCCAGCCCGAAGTGGAGCGGGCGCTGGTTCTGCGCGCAGAAGCCGCTGCCGCCCGAGACCTCCTGCACCTGCTCCTGCCCCGCCCAGTAGACGCGCACCTGCGCGCCCACGGCCGAGCGGTTACTCTGCGTGCCTTCGAGTTCGAACCCGACCCACGCGTTCTCCGGCGCGACGGTGTTTTTGTAGACGAGGAGCGGCCCGCGCTGATTCGCCACCACCACGTCGAGCACGCCGCGGTTCCAGAGGTCGGCCATCACGACCGAGCGGCCGTCGAAGGTGTCGCGCGCGCCCACCGCTTGCGCCACCTCCGCGAACCTGCCCGCGCCGTCGTTGACCCACACGCGCTTCTGCTGGTAGCCCGAGAGGCTGCGCCCCTTCATCGGCGGCCAGTTCGCCGCGTCCGAAATGATCTGCGAGTTGCCGCCCGCGACCTTCGAGTAGTCGTACCAGTAGTTGGCGCCCTTATCCAGGGAGACGTAGCCGTTGACGACGTAGAGGTCGAGCGCGCCGTCGTTGTTCAGGTCGCCGAACTGCGCGCCGAAGCTCCACCCGCCCAGTTCCACGCCCATCTCCTCGGCGAGGTTGTCGTACTTGAGCCCGTCGCCCTGCGTCCCTTCGCGCGGCACCCAGAGGTTGTTGCCCTGCACGAGCACGCCGTCCTCCGAGATGTTGGAGACGTAGGCGGCGAACGTGCCGCGGTTGAGCACGTCGCCGAAAGAGATGTTCATCCCGCTCTTCGGCGCGAAGCCGACGCCGGTCTGCTCACCCGCGTCGCGGAAGTGGCCGCGGCCGTCGTTGAAGTAGAGTTCGGAAACGCCGTAGTCGTTGGCGATGAAGAGGTCGGGGTAGCCCGTCCCGCGCAGGTCTGCGGCCGCGGAGGCGAGCGCCCACCGTCGCGTGTCGATGCCGGCCGCGGCCGTCACGTCCTCGAACGTGCCGTCGCCTCTGCCTTTGAGGAGGTACTTGCGCCCGCCGTTGCGCGCGTACTCGAAGCTCTCCGGCATCATCTTCGTGCTCTTCAGGTGCCAGAGGTTCACGTCTTCCGGGTAGTAGCCGCCGAGGAAGATGTCCAGTTTGCCGTCGCGGTCGTAGTCGAACCAGATGGCCGTGTTCGCGTTGACCCACGAGGGCAGTCCGGCCCTCTCGGTCACGCGCGTAAACCCACGCCCCGCGTCGTTGTGGAAGAGTTCGGGCCGGCCCCACTTGTAAAGGAAGAGGTCTTCGTAGCCGTCGTTGTCGTAGTCGCCCCAGACCGCGCCCGTCGAGACGCCCGTCTCGGCGCGGTTCACGTCGGCCACGCCCAGCGCGGCGGCCACGTCCTCGAAAGTCCCGTCGCGCCTGTTTCGGTAGAGGGCGTTCAGGCTCCCCTCGCCGCTGTTCGTCGCGTAGAGGTCTTGCCAGCCGTCGCGGTCGAAGTCCACGACGGAGACGGCGGCGCCCATCGAGGCGACCTGCGGCATGATGTGTTCGAGCTTCGCGTCGAGCGTGGGCGCCGTGTGCGTGAAGTTTATCCCCGCGGCCTTCGAGACCTCTTCGAGGCGGAAGCCGTGGCGAACGGGCGCGGCGTCCGCGCCAGACTCGGCGGCGCGCGCCTGCGCCGGCGAGCCGGCGCCCCCCTGCCAGCGCCGGATGGCGAACGGCGTGGTGAGCAGCGCGGCGAAGAAGATGATGAGCAGGCCGCGGGCGATGGGACTCTTACGCATCGTTGAAAAAGTTCGGGTCAGAACCGCCTGCGGTAGCGGGCGGGTCGGACTTACGTGTTGAAGGTTCTCTGAGTTGGGCGCACCCGCCCGCTACCGCAGGCGGTTCTGACCCGGTCATCTCACCCACAGCCCTCCCTTGAAGACCTGCGGCGTGACGTAGCGCGTGTGGAAGTTCTCCCAATCCTGTGGATGACGGCGGTAGACCGGGTCGTCTTCGAGACGGGTCGGAGGCGTAGTGTAATACTCCTGATCGCGCGACGGCAAAGGCAGCACCGTCTTCGAGAACTCCGAGTTGTAGTCGCCGTCCTTGATCCAGCCGTTGCCGACGAGCACGTAGTCGCGCGCCAAACCCGCAGGCGGCGCGGGCTGCTCCGCGAAGCGCAGGAGGAGTTCGTCGCCCGCGTTCGCGATGACCACGCGGTCGTCCGTCTCGGCCAGCAGCTCGCGCACGTCGCCGAAGCGCGTGTAGTAGCCGACGAGGTCGCGCCAGCGCTGGCCGGTCGAGGCGACGCGGTCGTATTCGGGCGTCTCCGGCCCGGAGCCTTCCGCGCTCCTCATCTCGGAGAAGCCGCGGAAGCGCAGCTCGGCCGCCGCGGGCGCGAGACTCACAACCCTGGTCTGCGCATCGTCGGCCCCGACCGCCCATTCGAGCGCGTCCCAATAGATCTCCATGTTGGTGCGCAGGCGCAGGCGGCGCGGCGCGCCTGCACGGAAGACGTTCTGCAGGTCAACGAGGATCGTCTTGTTCTTCCCCGAGGGGAAACCGAGGTCGGGCTGCGCGACGGCCCAACCGCCGCGGCCGTCCGCGACTTCGAGGCTCAAGCCTTTGGGCGGCGGCCGACTGCCCTGACTGATGGCGACGTTGATCGAGGCGTCGGTCGGGTGGAGCCAGCCGTGCGCGACGAGCCAGAGCGGCCCCGCGCGCGGCGCGTCCTCGCCGAGTTCGAGTTCGACGAAATGGTCGCGCGTGACTCCCTGGTAAGCGCCGCGGCCGAAGGTGTCGAGGTGATGCCCGTCCAACTCATTGACGACTTCGGACACGTCCTTCCCCGCATCGTCCCAGGCCCCGGCGAACGCGCGCGGCTGTCCGACGGTGTAGACCTTGAGCGCGGGCGGCTGGCGGGCGGTGCGCTCGTCCACGAAGACTTCCGTGCCGGCGGGATGGTCTACGACCGCGAACCGGTAGCGGTCGAGGTAGTACGTCTCCCACAGCTCGGCCGTGATGCGCAGGTCGTAGAAGCCTTCGCGCGGGACGAGCTGGTCGCCGCGTACCTTGACCCACTCCTCGGTCTGCCCGACCTTCAACGTCTGGTAGTTGTTGATGCGCAGCCCGATGGCCGGGCTCCACGGCGCGCAGTCTTTGACGAAACGCATCCGCTTCCCGTCGAAGGCGAAGAGCGAGGGGCACGAGCCCTTCAGGCGCTGCTCGGCGAGGACTGAGGTGTCGGCCTTCAACTCGAACTCGGCGCGCACCGAGCCGTTCGGCCAGACGACGCGCACCACGTCCGCGCCCGCCTGGTCTCCCAGACCGAAGTGGACGAGCGGCCCCGTGACGAGCTGCTTCTGCACGAGCAGCCCGGCACGTATCTCCATCTCGCCGCCGACGCCGAACGAGTTGATGCGCTGGTCGCCGGTGGCGTTAGCGGCGCGCGGGCGGATCAACTGCCAGTGGTAATTCTTCGAGCCGCGCCCCGCGGCCACGAACGCTTGACCGTCGCGCCCCACGGCGACGAGGTCGAGCCTGCCGTCGCCGTCAATGTCCGCGACCGAAGCCGAGCGCCCGTTCGCGACCGCGTCCGGCAGATTGAGCGGCTTGAACTTCCCCTCCGCATCACTCAGCCAGGCGCGCGCCCCCCCGGCGGTGGAGACGAAGAGGTCGATGCCGCCGTTGTTGTCGAGGTCGGCGGCCGTCAGCTTCACGCCGCCCGGCACGAACGCGGGGGACGCGCCGTCCCAACGCACGAGCGCGTCGGGCGAGCCCTCCCAGCGCAGCACCTCCGCCACGTCCCAGCCCGCGCCGTCATCCTTGTCGGAGACGCGCGTGAGCACGCCGCCGACGCCGAGCGTCAGCAGGTCGAACCGCCCGTCGCTGTTAACGTCCGCGACGCCGAGGGCGACCGCCTGCGGGACGCCCTGCGGCAGAGGCCGCGCGCGAAACTGTCCGGTGCGTTCGTTCGTGAAGATGAAGCGACGACCTTGTGAGTCGAGCAGCACGGCGTCCGGGTCGCCGTCGCCGTCGAGGTCGGCCCAAGCGAAGTCGCGCAGGGCATTCACGCCCTCGAAGGGGTGCTGCTCGGCGAAGGTGCCGTCGCCGTTGTTTCTCAAGACCGTCGGCGCGCCGTCCTTCGCGGCGAGCACGAGGTCGAGGTCGCCGTCGGCCTCGATGTCGGCCGCCCACACGCCCTCGTAGATGCCGTCGATGACAGAGGCCGTGAGTTTCGTCTTCCCGGTCACGTCAACGAACGTCGCGGCGTTCTCCTGACGGTAGAGGCGGAAGCCGAGCGGGGTCGCCACCGCGAGGTCGGTCCGGAAGTCGTAATCGAAGTCCAGCGCCGCGACGCTGAAAGGCGAGCGCGGTTCCGCCCCATCGCGGCCGGGGCTTTCGAGCCTCACGCCGCCCGGGAGTTGCATCACATGCCCGGCGAAGAAAGGCACGGGCGCGCCCTCGCCCGCGAGCGAGGCAGCGCCGCCGATCTCCCAGTGGCCTTCGCCAAACTCGGCCGGCGACTCGACGTTATAAGTCAGCGCCTCGTCCGGCGGCGCAGGTCTAGGCGAAGGCGACTCCATCTTGACGAAGTGCGTGAAGGGCTCGCTCAGAATCTCGGGCGGGTCTTCGACGGCGAGGCGGCTCTGCCTGTACTCCGGCAGGCGCACGAGCACGTTGCGGAGGAACTGCACGCGCGGGGCTGCCGCGCGCGTGTTCCCCGAGGCGGCCGCGGCCTGGACGGCCTTCAACTGCTCCTGCGCCTCCGGGGGCCACACGGCGGAGTCATTGGCGAAGCCGCGCATCAGGCGGCCGAAGAGTTCGGCGTCGCCGCGCTTGGCGGCGAGCCGCGCCACGTCGAGACGCACCGAGAGGTTGCCGGGCTGCACTTCGAGAATCTTTTGCAGCAGCCGCAGAACCTCTTCCTCGCCTCCCTCGCCCCCACGCTCGACCTCGCGGCTGAGCGCGTAGAGCGCCTTCAGGTCGCGCGGGTCTAGTTCGGCTGCGCGGCGGAAATGTTTGGCCGCCTCGGCGGAGTTGCCGCGCGCGCTCTCCAACTGACCGAACAGGACGGAGAGCCCCGCGTTCTCGGGCGCGAGCTGCCGCGCCTTATCCAGACTAGCCGCGGCCTCTTCGAACCGGCGCTGGCGCATGTAGAGGAGCGCCAGGTCGGCCCACGACGCGGGTTCGTCCGGCGCGAGCGCGGTCGCCTCCTTCAGCTTCTCCTCGGCGCGCACGTCGTCGCCGACCTGAAGGGCCGAGAGGCCGACGTAGAAGGCGCGCACCGCGCTCAGGTATTGCGGCGAGCCCTTGTCGGGCAGGTCGGCGCGGCGGCAACCGGTCGCGGCAGCGGCCAGCGCCGACAGCAGGACGCAGAGGGCGCAGCGCAGGCGCCTGGCTAAAACGCTTCGCATTTAGAGGGGTGGCACTTCAAAGGGGTCGGGTTGCTGCACCGGACGGCGCACCTTAACACGCAAGCCCGCCGCCTGTCATGGGAGCGAGGTTGGAGGCCCCTTTCAAACTAAAGTATGACGCGCGCCTACATCCTCGCTCCCATGACACGGCGCGGCACGCTGTGCGGTAATGTGCGTTGCTTCTCGCCGGCCGATGACATAACATCCAGTCCGCACCGCCGGGCACGGACGGGGAAGCGCCGTGGGGCGCGGCCCGCTCGACAAAACGGTTCATCTTAACGTCATCAACTTAAGTCAGAGGAGTGTCAGGAAGCATCATGGCCGCTTCAAGCTCAAGCATGCACGGCATCGGCGTGACTCATGCGGGCGGGACGGGCTTGCACGACAGGCTCAACTCGCGCTGGCACGAGCGCGCGCTCCAGTTCTTCATGCTCATCGTGCTCGGGCACTGGGCGGAGCACCTGGCGCAGGCCGTCCAGATTTACGCCTTGGGATGGCCGCGGCCGCAGGCGGGCGGCGTCCTCGGACTGTGGTACCCGTGGCTGGTCGGCTCCGAGGTGCTGCACTACGGCTACGCCGTCGTGATGCTCATAGGCATCTGGGTGCTGCGCAAGGGCTTCACGGGCGTCTCGCGCAAGTGGTGGACGGCGGCGCTCGTCATACAGTTCTGGCACCACATCGAGCACGCGCTGCTGCAAGGGCAGGTGCTCTTCCATCACAACATCCTCGGCTCGCCCATCCCGCTCAGCATTTTACAGATCGCCTTCCCGACTTCGCGCGTCGAGATACACCTCTTCTACAACGCGGTCGTCTTCGTCCCGATGATGGTCGGCATGTACTACCACATGTTCCCGCCCGAGGCCGAAGACGCGAACCCTCTGTGCACCTGCGCGGTGAGACGCCAGGAGGCGCCCGCCGCCGCGTGACCCTCGGGCGAGAGAGTTTTCTGGCGAGGGGTCGGCTGCTCCTTGCCGCGGTCGCGTGCGCGTGCGCGCTCCTCGGGGTCGCGTGTCGGCTGACGGAGCCCACGCCGGACTTTAACTTCCAGCACGACGTTTCTCCCAGCCCCCCCGAAGTGGGGCGGCCCGCCACCGTCAGCCTCAAGCTGATTGACTTCCTCGCTTCGAAGCCGGTGAGCGGCGCCCGCATCCAACTGGAAGGGAACATGACGCACCCGGGGATGACTCCCGTCTTCGCCGAGGCGAAAGAGGACGGGCCGGGGAGATACCACGCCACCCTCGAATTCACGATGGCGGGCGACTGGGTCGTGCTCGTCCACGCCGCGCTGCCCGACGGGCGTAAGATAGAGCGTCAGTTCGACGTGAAGGGCGTCCGGGCGGATTAAGAAGTTGTACCGACGAACACCCAACCCGCCATCCGCCGCCGCACCCGACTCGCCGTCCTTCGACCTGTTGCGAGTCCCCCTCCTCGGCAACCTCCTGCGCTGGCGCCACGCGCGCACCGTCCTCCAAATCCCTCTCTTCATCATAGCCGTCCTCATGATTCTGCACGGCCTGACGGGGCCGCGGCTCGCGCCGAAGAACCTGGCGACGACACTAACCTGGGTTCACTTCCGCGGCGCGCTCGTCCTCGTCCTGCTCCTCGCCGGCAACTTCTTCTGCATGGCGTGCCCCTTCATGCTGCCGCGCAACCTCGCGCGGCGCTTCGTCAAGCCCCTGCGCAACTGGCCCCGACCTTTACGCAACAAGTGGCTCTCGCTCGCACTCTTCGTCGGGGTGCTCTTCGCCTACGAGTTGTTCGACCTCTGGGGCTCGCCCTTCTGGACGGCGTGGCTCGTCGTCGTCTACTTCGCGGGCGCGCTCGTGGTGGACTCTTTCTTCAAACACGCCCCCTTCTGCAAGTTCGTCTGCCCGCTCGGCCAGTTCAACTTCGTCGCCTCGACTGTCTCGCCGCTCGAAGTGAAGGCGCGCGACCTGCAAGTCTGCGAGGGCTGCCGCACGAAGGACTGCATCCGCGGCCGGCGCGAGCACCCCGAATCGCCCGTGGTCATCCAGCGCGGCTGCGAGCTGGCCCTCTTCCAGCCGCGCAAGACGGGGAACCTCGACTGCACCTTCTGTCTCGACTGCGTGCAGGCGTGCCCGCACGACAACGTCGGCATCACGAGCCGCCTCCCGGCCGAAGAGTTGTTGACGGACGGGATGCGTTCGGGCGTCGGCTTCCTGTCACGTCGCAGAGACCTTTCGGCGCTCGCCATCGTCTTCACGTTCGGCGCGCTCCTCAACGCCTTCGGCATGGTGAGTCCCGTCTACGCGCTGGAAGGCTGGCTCGCCTCGCCGCTCCGCTTGCAGCGGGAGGCGCCCGTGCTCGGCCTCATCTTCGCGCTGTTCCTCGTCGCCGAGCCGGTCGTCATGCTCGGCGCGGCGGGCTGGCTGACAACGCGTTGGGCGGGCCGCCACGGCGGCGTGCTCCCGGCGGTCGTGCGCTACTCCTACGCGCTCATCCCGATGGGCTTCGGCGTCTGGCTGGCACACTACGGCTTCCATTTCCTGACGGGGCTGCTCACGTTCATCCCCGTCGCGCAGAGCGCGGCCGCGGGCTTCGCGGGCTGGCCCGTCCTCGGAGAACCGGCGTGGCACCTCACCGGACTCCCCGTGAGAGTCGTCTATCCTATAGAGTTTGGATTCCTCGGGCTGGGGCTGCTCGGTTCTCTGCTGTCGGTCTACCGCCTCGCCGGGGATGAAAGGGAAGCGCGGCGGGGGCGCGTCTTCGCCACTTGGGCGGCTCTGTGTGTCGCGCTGTGGGCCTCCGGCCTCTGGCTGATGTCGCAGCCGATGGAGATGCGCGGCACGTTCCTGGGGAACTGATGCGGGCAGATAACTACAGGTCGGATTTCGTTAAGGCGAGACTCAGAAGCCTCCTGCTGACAGCCGGACTGTTGCTCTTCGTCAGCGCCCGGGTCTTTGCACACGAAGGGCCGCCGTATCCCATCATCGTCGATAAGAGCCTCGGCCCGTGCGTGCTGTCGGTCTGGTCAGACCCGGACGTGGGCACGGGCACCTTCTTCTTTATCCTTGAGCCGGCGCCCGGCGGCCAACTCCCCGACGACATACACATAGAGATAGGCGTGCGTCCCACGAGCGGCAGACTCCCCGAGGCCGTCTACGCCGCCGCGCGCGCAGACCAGGGCGGGCGCGTGCAGTTCAAGGCCCTCGTGCCCTTCGACGCCGAGGAGCGTTGGCGCGTCCGCGTCAGCCTCCGGAGCGCGCAGGGCGGCGGCGAGGCGACGACCGACGTGGAGGTGACGCCGCCCGGCTACGGCCGCTGGGATCTGCTCATCTACCTTCTCCCGTTCGCGGCCGTCGGCGCGCTCTGGCTGCGCGCGATTATTAAAGGCCGCGGCCGTCCCTCACGCGGGTAGCGCAAGTCATCCATGCTCCTGTCGGGCCACCCGACCCCGATTACTTCATACTTCATTGAGGGCGGCGCGCGCCGTACGTACGGCGCG
>JBJMGP010000026.1:0-6517 GCA_045807865.1 Pyrinomonadaceae bacterium | reverse complement strand
GGGCGGCGGCCAGCGCGTCGTCATTCAGGGCGGCCCCCCGGCGGGCGGCGCGGCGACCCCCGCGGGCGGAGCGGGCGCGCCCGGCCAGGGCGGCCCCCGACGCATGATGATGGATCCGCAGCAGATGCTCGAGCGTCTGCCCCCGTTGACACTCGCCGAGCTGAAGCCCGGCCAGATGATCGTCGTCTCCAGCACCGTGGGTGCCGACCCGACCCGCGTCACCGCCATCCAGCTCGTCTCCAACGTCGAGCCCCTGATCGCGATGATGTCGCGCAGGCCGGGCGGCGCGGGCGGCGGGGGCGGCATGGGCGGCGGCATGGGCGCCGCGGCCGGCGGCGGCATGAACTTCGGCTTCGGCATCGGCCAACCGTAAGAAAGGGTGTTGGGTTTTAGGTGTCGGGTGAAAGCCTGTTCTTCCCCAACACTTAAAACCCTTCACCCAACGCCCACGATTCATTCCCTCGGTTAAAGGTATCGATCATGAAAGCATCTTTTAAGACGGTCGGGCGCGGGCTCGGTCTCTTGCTCACCTTCGCTCTGTGTGCGGGGGCGGCACTTGCCCAGCAGGCGACCAGCCTGCGCGGGCAGGTCTCTGACGAGTTCGGCGGCGTCATCATCGGCGCGGCCGTCACGGCGACGGACGCCGCGGGCAAGACCAGGTCCACGGTCACAGACAACGACGGCGCCTTCAACCTCCCTGGTCTTCAGCCCGGGCGCTACGCCGTCAGCGTCATCTCGACCGGCTTCGCGCCCTTCGTGAACCCCGAGGTGGATGTGGCCGCGGGCCGCAACGAGCTGCCCAAGATCACGCTCGGCGTCTCGCTGGAGAAGGAAGAGGTGACGGTCGCCTCCGAAGGGCCTCTGAGCGTGGACACCGCGAGCGCGGGCGCCATTGTCCTCAAGGGCAAAGACCTTGAGGCGCTGCCCGAAGACCCGGACGAGCTGGCCGCGGCGCTCCAGGCTTTGGCCGGCCCGGCCGCCGGCCCCAATGGCGGGCAGATCACCATCGACGGCTTCGAGGGCGGGCGCATCCCCTCGCGCGACTCGATCCGCGAGATCCGCATCAACGACAACCCGCTCTCGGCCGAGAACGACCGCCCCGGCTTCGGCGGCATCCAGATTCTGACCAAGCCCGGCACCGACAAGCTGCGCGGAAGTATGGGGATGACCTTCAACGACGAGAGCCTCAACTCGCGCAACCCGTTCCTGCAGAGCGAGAAGCGGCCGCCCTTCCAGTTCCGCCAGTACTCGGGGAACCTCTCGGGCAGCATCGTTCCGAAGAAGGCTTCGTTCTTCCTCGACTTCTTCCGCGGCGAGACCGACGACAACGACCTCGTCAACGGGACGGTGCTCGACCCGTTGACGCTGGCCGAGGTTCCCAACAACCTCGCGATCCTCACCCCGGTTCGGAACTGGAGCATCAACCCGCGCGTGGACTACGCCATCAACGACAAGCACACGCTCGTCGCGCGCTACAGCTTCTTCCACAGCGACTCCCTCAATCAGGGCGTCTCGCAGTACTCTTTGCCCGAGCGCGCCTTCGATTCGAGTAATAGCTTCCACACCGTGCAGCTCACCGAGACGGCCGTCGTCAACAAGTCTACGGTCAACGAGACGCGCTTCCAGTTCATCCGCTCGCGCTTCGCGCAGGACCCCCTGTCCGAGGGCATCCCGACCGTCAGCGTCTTCGACGCCTTCACCGCCGGCTCCTCCTCCGGCGGCAACTCCTTCAACGAGAACACGCGCTGGGAGGTGACGAACACGACGACGCAGGCGCACGGCGCGCACTCGCTCAAGTTCGGCGCCCGCCTGCGCGGCGTCCGCCTCTCGGACTTCTCCGAGAGCAATTTCAACGGCATCTACAGCTTCAGGTCGATTGAGGACTTCAGCCGTTCGGTGGCGCGCACGACGGTCAACCCCCTGCTGGACGTTGTCCCCACGCAGTTCTCGATCACGACGGGCGTGCCGCTGGCCGAGATCAGCCAGACGGACTTCGGCGGCTTCGTGCAGGACGACTGGAAGGTGCGGCCGAACCTGACGCTCGGCGGCGGCATCCGCTACGAGCGGCAGACGAACCTCGACAGCAACTTCAACGTCGCCCCGCGCGTCTACCTCGCGTGGTCGCCCGACGGCGGCGCGCAGCGGCAGGCGAAGACGGTCATCCGCGTCGGCTTCGGCCTCTTCTACGACCGCATCAACGAGAACATCGGGCTCACGTCCGCGCGCTTCGGCGGCGGCGGCGTCCAGCAGCAGTACGTCATCCGCGACCCGACGCCCAGCGGCCTCTCGGGGCTTGAGGCCCAGCGGGCGCTCCTCGCCCGCGTGATCTTTAACGCCGCGGGGCACGTGGTGAGCGGCGGGCTGACGCCGGCCGACCTCACGGGCTTCAGCCTGACGCAGGCGACGCGCCAGCTCGCGCCGGACGCGACCGCGCCCTACAGCTACATCAGCGGCTTCATGATGACGCGCCAGCTCACGAAGACGACCCAGCTCAACCTCTTCTTCTCGACCTACGACACGCGTCACCTGCTGCGCTCGCGCAACATCAACGCGCCGTTGAACATCAACGGCGTCTTCCGGCGCCCGCGGCTCGGACTCGGCGACATCAACCAGTACGAGACCTCGGGCACGCAGAGCATGAAGCAGCTCAACATCGGCTTCAGCAAGCAGTTCAGGCCCGGCGTCTCGATCAACCTCAACTATACCCTCGGCAAGGCCCAGTCGAACGCCGACTTCGGCGGCTTCCCCGTCAACCAGTACGACCTGACGGGCGAGTACGGGCGCACCAGCTTCGACACGCGCCACCGCTTTATCATGTTCGCGAGCCTGGGCGTGCCGAAGCTCAAGCTCTCGCTCAACCCGATGATCATCGCGAACACGGGCCGCCCCTTCAACATCATCACCGGCTTCGACAACAACGGCGACGGCGTCATCAACGACCGCCCGGCCTTCGCCGACACGCAGACGGTCGCCTGCGCCCCCGGCCAGCGCCCCGGCCCCTTCGTCGCGGCCGGCCAGACGCCCTGCGGCCTGGTGCAGACGAGCTTCGGCAACTTCGACATCCTGCCGCGGGTGGGGCAGTCCATCGTCCCGCGCAACTACGCAGAGGGGCCGGGCTTCTTCTCGGTCAACCTGCGGGTCGGGCGCGCGTTCGCCTTCGGCGACCTGCCGGGCGCGGCCGAGCGCCGCGCGGCCGTCAAGGCGCAGGAGGAGCAGCAGCGGCAGAATCGCGGCAACCGCGGCGGCGGCGGCGACCGCGCCTCTAACCGCGGCGGCAGCACCGGGGGCGGCGCGCGGCCTCCGGCGGGCGGTGCGATGCAGGGCGGCATGGCCGGCGGCCCCATGATGATCATGATGGGTGCGCCCGGCGGCACGGAAGGGAAGCGCTACACGCTGAACTTCTCGCTCAACTTCATCAACCTGCTCAACCGGACGAACCTCGGCCAGCCCGTGGGTAACCTCAGCTCGGAGCAGTTCGGGCAGTCGCTCCAGCCTTTGAGCGGCTTCGGCTTCGGCGGCGGCAACCCGAACGCCGGCAACCGCCGCATCCAGGCGTCCGTCAGGTTCGCCTTCTAAAAAGGCCGTAAACCGCGAACCGTGACAAGAGGAAGTTGGTTCCTTCTTGTCACGGTTCGCGGTTTACGGTTTACGGCTTTTTCTAGACGCTGAGGAGTTCCTGCTCCTTGGTCTTGGCCAGCTCGTCCACCTTGCCGATGTAGGAGTCGGTGAGCTTCTGGACTTCGGCGAGGGCGTCGCGCTCGGCGTCCTCGGAGATCTGCTTCTCCTTGAGCAGCCGCTTGAGGCGGTCGTTTGAGTCGCGGCGGACGTTGCGGATGGCGGTGCGGTGCTCCTCGGCCGCCTCGTGCACCTGCTTGGCGAGCTGCCTGCGGCGCTCCTCGGTCAGGGGCGGGACGGGCACGCGCACGAGCTTGCCGTCGTTCGAAGGGTTGAGGCCGAGGTCGGCGGCGCGGATCGCCTTCTCGATGGCGCCGAGCTGCGTCTGATCCCAGGGCTGCACCGTCAGCATGTTCGGTTCCGGCGCGTGCACCGAGGCCATCTGGTTGAGAGGCGTCGGCGTGCCGTAGTAATCGACCGTCACGTTGTCGAGCAGGCTCACGGCCGCGCGCCCCGTCCGGATCGTCGCCAGCCTCTTCCTCAAGTCCTCGACCGCCCCCTCCATCCGCGGCCGCGTCTCTTTGATCACGTCTTTTTCGCTCATAAGTGATTCTCCGCTTACCGTAGTCACTAAACCTCACCCTCACGCGCAAACTGACGGGTTTTCCGCGTACCCCCGGCCGGTTGCTGTTCTGCTTCGGCTTGTCTCCTTGATTCCTTTATTGCGTCAGGCAGTTCATTGCAGACCCTCGTCCCGACGGCCTCACCCGAGACGACGCGGACGATGTTGCCGGCAGTGCGCATGTTGAAGACGACGATAGGGAGGCCGTTGTCCATGCACAGGCTGATGGCGGAGGCGTCCATCACTTTAAGATGCTTCTCCAAGACCTCCTGGTAGGTGATGCAGTCGTAGCGCGTCGCCGTCGTGTCTTTCATGGGGTCGGCCGTGTAGACGCCGTCCACCTTCGTCGCCTTGAGGATGGCGTCGGCCCTGATTTCGAGCGCGCGCAGCGCGGCCGCCGAGTCGGTCGTGAAGTAAGGGTTACCCGTCCCCGCCGCGAAGATGACGACGCGCCCCTTCTCCAGGTGGCGGATGGCGCGGCGGCGGATGAAGGGCTCGCCGACCTGCGGGATGTTGATGGCCGAGAGCACGCGCGTGTGGACGCCGACCTTCTCCAAAGCGTCCTGCAACACCACGGCGTTCATCACGGTGGCGAGCATGCCGATGTAGTCGGCGCTCGACCGGTCCATGTCGCCCGCGCTCTCCGAGACGCCGCGGAAGATGTTGCCGCCGCCGACGACGACCGCGACCTCGACGCCGAGGTCACGTACCGCCTTGATCTCTTCGGCGATGGCGCGCGCGACCTTCACGTCCACGCCGTAGTTCTGCGCGCCCATCAACGCCTCGCCCGACGCCTTGAGCAGAATCCGCTTGTAGGCGGGCGCGCCCGTTGTGCTCTTCTCGCTGTTACTCATGGGTCAGAAATTAACATGGATGGACAGGATGGTCAGGATTGAGAATTTGAAATTTCAAGGTTGAAATCTTAAATCTTCTTATCCTGACCATCCTGTCCATCCATGTTAATTGTTCTACGGTCTGTTTACTGGTTGCCGCCGGCGAGCGCCGCGACCTCGCCGCCGAAGTCGTCCTCGCGCTTGGCGAGCCCCTCGCCCATCTTGTAGCGGGTGAAGCGGCGGACGGTGATGCGCTCGCCCGTCTTGGCGATCTTATCCGTCAGCAGCTCGTTGATGGTCTTGGCCGGGTCTTTGACGAAGGGCTGGTCGAGGAGCACCGCCTCCTCGAAGTACTTGTTGAGCCGCCCCTCGACGATCTTCTCGATGACCTGCTCGGGCTTGTTCGCGTTCTTCGGGTCGTTGGCGATCTGGGCGCGCGTGATCTCGCGCTCCTTGTCGAGGATGTCCGTCGGCACCTCCTCGCGCGAGACGTAGCGCGGCTCGGCCGCGGCGACGTGCATCGCGATGTCCTTGACGAGCGCCTGGAACTCTTCGGTGCGCGCGACGAAGTCGGTCTCGCAGTTGACCTCGACGAGCACGCCGACCTTGCCGCCCATGTGGATGTAGGAGCCGACCGCGCCCTCGGCCGCGACGCGCCCCTCTTTCTTGCCGGCCGACGCCGCGCCCATCTTGCGCAGGATTTCGATGGCCTGCTCCTCGTTCCCGTTAGCCTCGGTGAGCGCCTTTTTGCAGAGCATCATCCCCGCGCCCGTCTTCTCCCGCAATGACTTCACCGCCGCCGGTGTGATTTCCGCCATGATAATTCTCCTGAATGTAGACAGTAGTCAGATTGCTCAAAAAGAAGCGCAGCCCGGCGGGTTCATCCGCACTGGAGGGCTGCGCTCGCCGTAGTTTGAAAGTTGAAAGTGTTCGGGCCTAGTGCCTGTCCTACTTGGCCGCGCCGACTGTCTCGGCGCCCTTCTCGGCCTCGGGCGACTGCGGGGCTTGTGTGCCCTCCGCGTCCGTTGAGCCGGTCGCGCCGCGCACGGGGGCACCGGTGCCGACCTGCGCGTGGTCGCCGACGCTGTCGGGCTGCTGGCCCTGGCGCGCGAAGCCCTGGTTGCCGGGGACTGAAGTCTGCACGTCGGCCGAGACGTTCGACACGTCCTGACCCGCGACCTGCGCCGACTGCGCACCGGGCTCGATCTCGCGCGTGCTGTCCACCGTCGAGGTCACGACTCGCGACGTGGGCGCCGCGGCACCCGCCGCTTCGGCCGCGGCCTGCTCGTCATCCTCCGCGCTCTTGCCACTCAACTGCTGGCCCTCGACGACCGCGTCGGCGATGCGCGAGGCGAAGAGGCGGACGGCGCGCAGCGCGTCGTCGTTGCCGGGGATGACGTAGTCGATGCCCTCAGGCGAGCAGTTCGTGTCCACGACCGCGATGATG
>JBJMGP010000025.1:0-27114 GCA_045807865.1 Pyrinomonadaceae bacterium | reverse complement strand
GGGAAATTATGCCGTCCGCAGCGACACAGACGCCGTCCGCAAGGATGCGGACGGTTTCCACACCGTAAAATTTGCCGGCTCCAACGAAAAACTTGCCTTTTCCGAGTGAAAACTTGCCGTCTCCAACGACATAGACGGCTTCTCCTAAGAAAAACTTGCCGTCTCCGACGTACAAGATGGCTTTTCCGGCGGAATTTCTTCCGTCTCCGGCCCTGGATTCATCTCCGTACGTGAAGCGGTCAGTACCGCCCGCCCGCTTAACGCTCGGGGTTTCCGTCCAGGCCCCTTCCGACTGCATACTGCTGTAATTCCGCCGCCCAATCTCTGTATAATGCGTCGCCCGCCCCAGACCCCGGACGCCCAAGGCGAGAGTGAGTTAGCCGATGATCCAGACACTGCAATGCCCTTCGTGCGGGGCGCCGCTCGAATACGACGAAGAGAACGAGCGCGAGACGATGCGCTGCCACTTCTGCGACAGCACGGTGATGCTGCCCGAGCGCCCGCGGCCGCAGGTGCAGCAGCAGAACATACGCATCTCGTTCGGCCGGCCGCGGCTCGGGTCGTCGGGCTCGCCCAGGACGGCCATCATCATCATCGCCGTCGTGCTGCTCATAGGGGGCGGCATCCTCATCGGCGTCATCAACGCCGTCAGCCGCGCCGTCAGGGGTCTCCCGCCCTCGACCGGCACCAACACGCGGACGGCCTTCAACCCGCCATACTCCCCGCCCGGGCGCGCGCCCGAGCCGAAACCCTTCTTCGGCAGCGAGGGCGTCGGCGCCGGCCGCTTCAAGGACGCGCGCAGCATCGCCGTGGACGCGCAGGGGCACATCTACGTCGGCGAGTACACGGGCGGGCGCATACAGGTCTTCGACACCGAGGGGAAGTTCGTGACGCAGTGGACGGTAGACGCGAAGATGCCTCTGCGCGGGATGACGGCCGACCGCCGCGGCAACGTCTACGTCGTGCAGAAGGGCGAGATCAACAAGTACGAGGGGACGACGGGCAAGCCCCTCGGCACGGTGGGCGGCGGCGGCGGGCGCTACGACGACGTGTGGGCGACGCCCGACGGCGGACTCATCGCCTTCGCGCGGCAGACGCGCGACGACGTGGTGAAGATCGACGCGTCGGGCCAGGTCAAACAGACCATCCCGGCGGCCGTCAGCGGCCAGACCGACCGCAGCGAGTTGAGCATCCGCGTCGCGGCCGACGGCACGGGCAACGTCTACGCGCTCGGCGAGTTTAACGACGCCGTCTTCAAGTTCTCTCCGGACGGCCGCTACCAGACCCGCTTCGGCGGCGACGGCGACGAGCCGGGACTCTTCCGCGCGCCCGGCGCCATCGCCGTCGATAACCAGGGGCGCGTCTACGTCGCCGACTTCAAGGGCGTCCAGGTCTTCGACCCGAACGGCCGCTACCTCGACCTCATCAAGGTCAAGGGCGCCGCCTCCGGCATGGTCTTCAACGACCAGAACGAGCTGCTCGTCGTCGCGCGCACGGCCGTCTGGAAGTTCACCGTCGGGAAGTAGTCAAGAGATTTAGAATTCAAATCTGAAATTGCAAACTGCCCTTCCCGTGTGTGCTAGATTGAGTTCATGCGCGTGATCGCCGGACAGTACCGCGGGCGTGTGCTGAAGAACCCGCAGGGCTTGCAAACCCGCCCGACCTCAGACCGACTGCGCGAGACGCTCTTCAACGTCCTCGCGCCGAGGCTCCCGGACTCACGCTTCCTCGACCTCTGCGCCGGCACGGGCGCCATCGGCATCGAAGCCCTCTCGCGCGGCGCCGCCTTCGTCACCTTCGTTGACCGCGTGCACAAGATGTGCGGGCTCGTCGAAGAGAACCTCGACCTGCTCGGCGTGCCCGAGGAGATGACCGAGGTCGTCAAGAGCGACGCGGCCGAGTACCTGCGCCGCACGGGGCGCAACGAGGGGCAGGAGTGGCGCGCCGGCACAGAGCCCTGGGACGTTCTCTATTTCGACCCGCCCTACTCGTCGGACTACCTCCCTGTCCTGCGCGAGTTGGGCGCGCACACCGCGGCGCTGCTGCGCGAGGGCGGCGTCCTCGTCGTCGAACACCACCACAAGAATCCTTTGCCCGAGACACTCGGGGCCTTGCGCCGCTGGCGCGTGCTCAAGCAGGGCGACTCGGCCCTGAGCTTCTACGAGGCCGCCTGATTGACGCGGGCGCTCTGCATTTGCCAAACTCTTAAAGCGACAAGCCCCTCCTCCTCAACAGCTCTTCAGCAACAAGCCTCCGCGCGGGCGCACCCGACGCGCGCGCGGCCGGGGAATCTGTCTCGTGAAAGAGAAGTCAGGTAAGGAACGCCGCCTTGAGCCGAGGTTCAACGCGGAACTGCCGTGCGACCTGTCGCCCGGCGACGACCACCTCCTCTCACCGGACGACAGGCTCGAATGCCGCACGCGCGACCTGAGTGAGTCGGGCGTCGGCGTCGTCGCCGGCTCGATCTACGTCGTCTATACCTGCGTCGTGGACGAGGGGCGCACGCTCCAGGTCCGCCTCGCCCTCCCCGCCGGCGGGATCGAGATGGAGGCCACCTGCGCACACTACATCCGCCTCGACTCGGGGGCCGAGCAGCCGACCTACCTCATCGGCCTGCGCATCACCTCGATGTCCGAAGAGGCCCGAACCGCCTACCACAACTACCTGGATGAGTTGAGCAGGACTGAGGACAGACATGAACCGTAAATTACTTCTCCGTCGGGCAGGCGGGGAGGTTGAGATGGACGGAGAGGCCGGTGGGTTCGAGGTCGTGGAGTGTGACGGAGCCGCCGAGCACGTCGAGCAGGCGGTGGGCGATGACGAGGCCCAGCTCGTTCATGTTGGTGCCGCGCTCGTTGGGGGCGTCGATGTCTACGGGCTCGAAGAGTCGCGCCGGGTCTTCGAGCGGGGCGCCCGAGTCGGTAATCTCGATGCGGAGCCCGCCGCCCTCCGCGCTGACGGGGGTGACGTGGACGGCGCCGCCCGCGGGGCTGCGACCGATGGCGAAGGCGAGGAAGTTGTAGAGCACCTGCCGGAGCTTCCCCTCGTCCGAGACGATGCCGCCCACCCCCGGCGCCGTCGTGCAGTCGAGCGTCACCGACTGCTTCTGCGCCAGGCGCGAGACGGCCGCGCACGACTCGCGCAAAGTCTCGCGCAGCGAGAACTCGTGGAGGAACAGCTCGGTGTGCCCCGCCTCCAACCGCGAGAGGTCTACGAGCTGGTTGAGACTCGCCTGCAACTGGAAGCCGGAGGATTGAATCTTGCCGCAGAAGCGCCGCTGCGTCTCGCTCAAGTCCTCCTGGTCGAGCAGTATCTCTGCGAAGCCGAGGATGGAGGTGAGCGGCGTCCGCAGCTCGTGCGACATGCGCGCGAGGAAGAGCGAGCGGTAGCGGCCGACGCGTTGCAACTCAAGGTTCGCGCTTTCCAGCTCGGCCGTGCGGCTGCGCAGCTCTTCGACTAAAGACTCGATGCGGCCGTGCTGCTCGTTCATCGCGGCGCTGCGGCGCGCGTTGCCGAGCGCGATGACGACCGACTGTCCCACGCACCTCACGCCGCCGAGCGCCACGCGCACGCCGGCGGCGTCGCGCGACGCCGCCACCAGCACGCCCGCCAGCGCGCCGCTCGCGCTGATGGGCACGGCGACGCCGGCCTCAAGCCCCGCACGTTCCAGCAGAGCCTTAGCCCCGATGGCGTCCACACCCCCGTCGCCGTTCTCACCCAACCCGAGCAGAAGCTCCTGCCCTGTGCGCGAGACCTCTTCGGCCATCGCCTGGCCTACGGCTCGCGCCGCCTCTGCGCCGACGTGCGTGTGTGAGAAGGCCCCGCACATGGCGAGCCGGCCCCCTTCTTCGAGCATGTAGACCTTCACGCAACAGAGGTTGCAGTGGCGCAGCAGTATCTCGGCGAACGACTCGCACACCTCCTGCTCGGTGCAGGCGCGCCCCTGCGCGAACGCCTGCTCGTTGAGCAGGCTGACGACCTCGGAGACCATCCCCTGCAAATGGCCCTGCGAGACCTCCGCGCCGCCGCACTCACGCGCGCCGGACACGGCCGTCTCTTCTCCACCTGTCTGAGCGCGGACGCCGGAAACTGTTTTCGACTTTTGCACCATCACACTCGGCGTGAACTACCCGTTTGAGAGTGTACGCAGCCTGACAGAAAATCTTCCGTTTTTTATCTCAAAACTTCTCGGAGAGACTGGCAGCAGAGGCAGAGTTTAGAGGCCGGACTCATGGGTTAGTTTGCCTCCGCGTCGTCGTGTTCGTTTCCGCTCAAGTCGCTCAACCGACGAACCTCTGACCTCTGACCTCTGACCTCTGGCCTCCGACCTCTCTCTAGGCTATGATTGTCGCGGGGTTTCTGAAGGGATGCCCCTACTCCTCGATGAACGGCCGACTGTCAGACTACCCTCTAGCCGAACTCGTACGCGAAATCTCGGACGCACGTCTCTCGGGCGCGCTGCGCCTGGAGCGCGAGCGCGCGAAGGCCGTGGTCTACTTCGACGGCGGCGAGGTCGCGGCCGCGGTCTCGAATGCGCGTGCGCTGCGGCTCGCCGAGGTGCTACGCCGCAGCGGGGCCGTGGACGCTTCGCGCATCTACTTAGCCGTCGGCGAAAGGATGTCGGACGAGCAGACCGGCGCCGCTCTCCTGAACGCGGGACTGCTCGACGAGTCGGGTCTCAAACGTCTTCAGGAGCGGCAGGCGAAGGAGGTGCTCGGCGAGGTGCTGCGCTGGACTGACGGCTTCTGGAGCTTCGACCCGCGCGTGCGGCTGGCAGGCGCGCACGCGGCGCGGCCCGAGGTGTCAGGGCTTCTGTCCGAGTCCGCGCGCAACCTCCCGCCGGAGTTGATCGCCGCGAGGATGCGCGACGACGAGCAGACCGTCGCCCCCGCCGAAGGCTTCGAAGAGAAGATGAGTGCCGGCCTCCGGCTTCTGCCCGCGGAGGCTTTCGTCATGTCGCGCGTCTACGCGCCGACGCCCCTAGGTGAGGTCGTGGCCGTCAGCGGGCTGCCCGAGGCGGAGACCCGCCGCGCCGTCTACGTGCTCGCGCTCGGCGGTCTGCTCACGCGCACGGGCGGCTCGCGCATACTGCCCTCTGAGGCGCTGAAGCTTGCGGCACAGCAACGCGCCGCCGCCGAAGCGCGGGCGACAGAGCCAACACTCCCGACCGTCGAACGTCCTCCCGCGGTCGAGCCCGAGCCGGACAGGCAGGGCACAATCGAAGAGTTGCTGGCGCGCGCGCGCGGGGCGACGCACTACGAGGTGCTCGGCGTCGCGCGCTCGGCCCCGACCGAAGAGGTCAAGCGCGCATACTACTCGCACGCGCGCCGCCTCCACCCCGACCGCTTCCGCCGCGACGCCGACGAGGAGACGCGCCAGCGCATCGACGCCGCCTTCGCCCGCATCGCGCAGGCGTACGATGTGCTGAAGGACACGGCCCTCCGCGCCGCTTACGATCTCAAGCAGGCGAAGAAGACATAGTAGGCAGTAGGCAGATGGCAGTAGGCAGTTCTGTGCCCGGTCGGGGCGCCTGAAACGGATTTTAACTGCCCGCTGCCATCTGCCTACTTACTACTTGTTCTTCCCGAATTTGAAACGTACACTCTAACCTCTATGGGCATCGAGTTTGCTGAGAGCGACCGCGCGGCCGGTGAGGCGTATCTGCGTCTGGCGGCGGGCGTGGACGAGTTCGAGGGCTACGCGCACCCGCACGCCACGCGCGTGGCACGGCTGGCCGAGGCGCTCGCCGAACTCTTCCGCCTGTCGCGCGCCGACCGCACCTCCATCGTCTTCGCCGCCCTGCTCCACGACTTCGGCGAGTTGACGATGCAGCGCGACTACATCAAGCGTGACGGGCCGCTCAACGAGGCCGAGCGGCTCGACCTCGCGCGCCACCCCGTCATCGGCGAGCAGGAGGCCGCGCGCGCGGGCGCCGACCGCGCCGTCCAACTCCTCGTGCGCTGGCATCACGAGTGGTTCGGCGGCGGCGGCTACCCGGACGCTCTGCGCGGCGAGCAGATACCTTTGGGCGCGCGCATCCTCCGCGTCGCAGACGCCTACGCCGCGCTCACCGACGCGCGCCCCTGGCGACCGGCCGGCACCGAATCGGAGGCGCGCAAGCACCTCGGCCTCTGGGCCGGCATCGAGTTCGACCCCGCGGTCGTCCTCGCCTTCCTCTCGCTCGAAGGTCTGCCGGAGCTGCGCTCCTTCGCCCGAGCCGAGCGCAAGGCGGAGGAGCCCGCGGCCGTGCAGCAGGCGCCCACGATCAGACGCCCGTTCGATGACGCAGTCGGCGGCGACGACAAGCGCGAGGAGGTCGTCCACGCCGTCGAGGCGCCCGCGCCATACCCCTGGGACGCGGGCAGTGAACCTGTCTCAAAGGAATAGAAGAGGCCGCCGGCCGACTTATGCCAAGCAACTTCTCCGACTCACTCCCCGAAGGCTGGCTCGCGTTCGAGCTGGGCGTGCTGCGCCGCCTGCAATTCCGCTCGGTCATCGACCCGTACGCGGGCGAAGCCGCGACGCTCGCCTATCTTAAGCGCTGGGGCGCGCGCGTCGCCGCCAACGACTCGGCGCGCTGGGCGCTTGAGCGAGCGCGCGCGCGCGTCGAGACCAACTCAGAGACCTTGAGCGAGTCGGACCTAGAGGCCGTGCTCGAAGACGCTTACGTCCCGCGCCACCGGCTCTACAACCCCGCGCTGCGTCGCTGGTTCGGCGAGACCGATGCGTGGTGGTTCGACAACGTCCGCGCCAATGCAGAGAAGCTCGAACCCTCGAAGCGCTCGCTCGCGCTCGACCTCGGCATGGCGGTCGGCGACTACGTACTCGCCTTCGACGACGACACGCGCGAGTTGCGCCAGCCTTTAAGTCGCGCCTTCAAACGCCTCTGGGACGCGGCGCCCGCACCCTTCGACAACAGGCAGAAGAACACGGCCTCGAACCGCGACGCGCGCGACTTCGTCGGCCGCGAGCAGGCGGAACTGCTCTTCCTGCGGCTCCCACGCCCCTCGCGCCGCGCCGCACGCGATACGGCCTGGGCCTGGCGCGAGGTCTGGGTGCGCGGCGAAGAAGAGTTCTGGGACGAGTTCGAGCAGGCTCGTGAGGGCCGTCTCGGGGCTCGCGCCGAAGCGCGCCGGCAGTACCTCCGCCACGTCGAAGAGTTGCTCGACGCCGCCTCACATCTCCCGGCCTGGGCCGTCTCGCACGTGGACGACGGCTACCTCCCGACCGAAGAACTCATCGAGGCCATCGGCCGCCTCCGCCGCGTCGGCACCGTCTACACCAAAGACTTCACCGAACTGACCGGCGCCCGCGCCGTCATCGTCACGGCTTAAAAGCGCGTGAACCGTGAACCGTGAACCGTGACCAGAGGAAGGCAGTTCCTTCTTGTCACGGTTCACGGTTTACGGTTCACGGCCGTTAACGGTTCACGGCTTTAAGGATCACGAGCGTCTGGTCGTCGCCGCGGTCGGCCTGGCCCGTCCAGCGGTCGATCTCGTTGAAGATGTCCTGGCGGATGTTCTCGACCGTCTCGGCGCGGCGCGCGGCGGCGAGGTCTGCGAGGCGTTGCTCGCCGAACTCCTCACCGTCGGCGGCCTGTGCCTCGGTGAGGCCGTCGGAGTAGATGACGAGCAGGTCGCCGTCGGAAAGCTCCACCTGCCCCTCCTCGAACGGCACGCCGTCGAAGGCGCCGAGCACGGTGCCGCCCGTCCACAGACGTTCGACCGTCCCGCCGGCGCGCACGAGCAGCGGCGCGTTATGCCCTGCGTTCGTGTAGCGCAGCGCGCGCGCGCGGTCGTCGTAGAGCGCGAGGAAGAGCGTGGCGAAGCGGTCGGCGTCGGTCGAGCGGCAGAGCTGTTCGTTGATGCGCTCGGCCATCCTCGAAACCAAACACCCGTCGTCCGTGCCCGCCACGCCGCAAGGCATCTCGAACGTTTGCGCGCCGTCACCGCCGACGCCCGCCGTCTGTGCGTGCGCCGGCGTCGCGACACGCAGACGCTCCGCGATGATCGAGACCTGCGCGCGCAACGTCGCCTGCAAGTTCGACATCACGAGCGAGGCCGACAGCCCCTTGCCCGACACGTCGCCGAGCGTCAGCGCGACCAGTCCCGGCGCGACCTCGATGAAGTCGTAGTAATCGCCCGCCACGCCCAGGGCCGCGCGGCACTCGCCCGCGATGTCGGCCGAGCGGAGCGCGGGCGTGCTGCGCGGGAAGAGCTGCGCCTGCACCTCGTGCGCGATCTCGACCTCGCGCTTCAAACGCTCGTGCCCGACGCGCTCGGCCAGAAGCGTCTCGATGTTCGCCGACATGTCGTTGAAGGCGAGCGCCAGCTCCCCCAGCTGGTCACGCGAGCGCGTGCGGATGCGGTGCGAGAAGTCGCCGCGCTTGACCGACTCCGTCGCGCGGTAGAGCTTATGGACGGTGCCCGTCACGGCGCGCGTCATCCACGCGGCCGAGAAGAGCGCGAGGAGTTCGAGGAAGACAAACGTGAACGCGACGGCGTAGAGCATCTGCCACCAGCGCTGCCCCAGCACCGCGTCGCTCCAGAATTGCCGCCCGCCCGCGGCCCATGACCAGTCCACCAGAAATGCGAAGCGCGGCGCGGTCTTGCCTTCGCGCCACTCGGTCGAGTCGAGGAAGACCGGGTACGGGAACTCGAACCCGTCGAGTTGCGTGATGCTCCCGCCGAACTGGTCGTGCGAGAGATCAACCACCTTCTCGCCCGACGCGGGGCGCGTCGCCTGCGCGTCGCGCTCGACCTCGGGCTGGCCGAAGTTGAAGCTGATGTTCCAGCCGCGGCGGCGCGCCTCTTCGCGCGTCAGCGGGAGGAAGAAGGGGTGCAGGCTGACGCCCGTCGTCTCGCGGTAGCGGTCGACTAATGCGCGGCTGACGGGGACGGTCACGAGCACGGCGACGGCGCCGCGCCCCCCCTGCGCGACGCCGCGCGACAGCGCGCGCACCGAAGGCGTGCCGTAGACATCCCGAGAATCGTCGGAGGGGCGCGTGTAAGCAAAGCCGCTCCAACCCTCGCGCCCGCCGAGCCAACCCGGGAGCGGCTCGCGCCCGTCCGCCTCCGCGTCGGGGCCGACGCCGCGCGCCTCGGGCCGCACGTCGAGGCTGATGAGTTGCGCCGGCGACGCCTCGCCGAGCGCGCGCCCGTCCTGGCCGGGCCGTGCGCGCCAGGCCGCGACGCGCGCACCGGGCAGAGCCGCACGCAGCAGAGACGCGCGCTCGTCGAGCCACGCCTGCGCCTCGCGCTCGGAGGCGTCCGCGGGGAGTCGCGCCAGCCCTTCGGCGAGCGCCCGCGCGCCTTCGAGCGCGTGCCGCTCGGTCGCCTCGATCTCGACCGTCACGACGCGCACCATCGCCTGCGACGAGCCGCCCGTCGCCGCCAGCGCGCCGAGCGCGAGCAGCAGCACGACCGGCGTCAGCCCGACGAAAAGGTAGGTCACGACCAGACGCCGCCGCACCTTCCACAGAAGCATCCGCTTGAGCCGCACCGCGAGCTTGAGGCCGAAGTAGAGGACGACGGCCGCGCCCACGACAAAGGTGACGGGGCCGAGCAGTCCGACTGGCGTGTTCTGATAGAGCGAGGTGTCGCGCACGAACAAGCGCAGCAGGAAGAGCGTCAACGCCGCCAGCGCCACGTGCGGCATCGCGCGCCGGAACGACTCGCGCGCGCGCGCAAGCCGCACGCCCAAACGCCTCGACGCTCCCGAACCTCCGGCCATCAACGCTCCCCTTCCGAATCAGGAAAGATTAAAGACAGAGACACGGAGACAGGGCTTGAAGCAATAGGTCTTGAAGCTGTGTCTCTGTGTTGAAATTGCGACCATTACTCTCAGCCAAGACAGCGTCATCTCTTACGCCGACGGGAAGGACGGTGTTTCACCACGACTTTCATTAATCTTCGGCTAGAGCGCGGACGTGCGCGGCGACCGTCGTCCCGAGAGTCAGAAGGTTGTAGCCGCCTTCGAGGCAGGAGACGAGTCGGCCCGCGCACGCCTCGCGCGCCCACGCCTTCGCCACGCGCGTCAGCGCGACGAAGTCGTCGTCCGTCAGCATGAGTTGCCCCAGAGGGTCGCCCGCGTGCGAGTCGAAGCCGGCCGAGATGATGACGAGGTCGGGCTTGAACTTCGCGCCGATCTCTTCGAGCGCGGTCTCGAAGGCGCGCCGGTGTTCGGCGGCGGGGGTGCGTGCGCGCAGCGGCAGGTTCAAGGTGTAACCGCGGCCGCGTCCGACGCCCGTCTCGGCGCGCGTGCCCGTGCCGGGGTACCATGGATACTGGTGCGCGGAGAAGAAGAAGACCGAGGGGTCGTCGTAGAAGATGCCCTGCGTGCCGTTGCCGTGGTGCACGTCCCAGTCGATGACGGCCACGCGCTCGACCTCTCTGTGATGGCGCTGCGCGTAGCGCGCCGCGACCGCCGCGGTGTTGAAGAGGCAGAAGCCCATCGCGCGGTCGGAGGTGGCGTGGTGGCCGGGCGGGCGGACGGGCAGGAAGGCGTTCTGCGCTTCGCCCTTCAAGACCATGTCCACGGCCCTGCACGCGCCGCCCGACGCACGCAGCGCGGCTTCGAGCGAGCGCATCGAGACGGCCGTGTCGGCGTCGAGGTAGCCGATGCCTTCGCTCACGGCGCGCTCGACGTGCTTGAAGTGCTGCGGCGTGTGCACGGCCTGCACGTCGCCGCGCGGGGCGGGCTCGGCCTGAACTTCCAACAGGCGTGGCCAGAGTTCCTCGTCGCCGCGCAGCGCCTGCATCACGACCGCGTAGCGCTCCGGGCTCTCGGGGTGGCCGGGGCCCGTGTCATGCTGCTCGAAGACGGGATGATGTATGATGGCCGTCGTCATGCGGCCGATTATGTGCGAGGGTCTGTGCGAGGTCAAACCACAGTCTGACCGAGAGCATTGATTCGGTACGCCGCTGCCCGGCTTACCGTTCGAAGGCGGACGGAGTCGGAGTCGCACGCGCTTTTATGGGGGCGATTTTCTTTAACTTAAGCCGTGCGTCCGAAGGGGAATAGTGTTTGCAGAAGTAAGCGCGTGATCGGGCTCTCCCGTTCTAATCCGTGTTTGAGAGAAGCAGCGGAAGGAGTTTGAACATGCGAAAGGTTTCGGTCAGTCTACTCTGCTTGTTGTTCCTGATAACGAGTCTGTCGCTCGACGCGTCGGCACAGACGAGAAGGCGCTCGCGCTTCGGGCGTAAGGCGCGGACGGCGGCGATGATCGCGGGCGGCGCGGCGGTCGGCGGGCTCATCGGCGGCAAGAAGGGCGCGGCCATCGGCGCGGGCGGCGCGGGCACATACGCTTTCAACCGTAAGGCCGCGAGACGCCACTTCAGCTCGCGCACGCGCACCATCGGCGCGACGGCCAGCGGCGCGTCGCTCGGCTCCGGTGTCGGCGCGGTGGCCGGCGGCAGGCGCGGGGCGGCGGCGGGCGCCATCGTCGGCGGCACGGGCGGCTATCTCTACCGCCGTCATAAGAGACGCCTTCCCCGCCGCTACTAAAGGCGGACGGGCGATGCAAATCGCGTGGGGAGCGTGGGGCCAGCCTGGTACCACGCTCCCCTTTCTCGGGCGCTTGCACGCGCCCGGTGCTTTACAACAAACTACCCTCGCGCAAGGTTCACATACTCCAGGAACCAAGGAGCAGAAGCTTTATGTCTTACGACGAAGAGCAGCAGAAGCGTAGTCGGGTCGTGATCGAGACGCCGACGGCGCGGCGCGAGGTGGTCGAGCAGCGGACGGTTCGCCAAGCGCCGCCGGGCTACCCGCCCGAGCGCCGCGGGTATTCGACGGGTGTGGTCGCCACGGTGGCGCTCCTCGCCATCGCGGCCACGGCCCTCATCTTCCTCTTTATCACGAACTCGCGCGAAGACTCCGCGACCGAGGTCAACGTCAACGCGCGCACAGCGGCCGCCACACAGCCGACGCCCTTCGCGCAGGCTCCCGTCCTCGTCCAGACGCCGTTGCCGCAGCCGACGCCCATCATCATCCAGCAGGCGCCGCAGACCGTGCCCGCGCCTATCATCGTCCAGGCGCCGCCGACCGACGCCACCACGGCTGTGCCACCGACCACGACCGCGCCGCCGGCATCCACGGCGCCCCCGGCGCACGACGACGCGTCGCTGCAAACGAAGATCGACAAGGCGTTCGCGGACGACCCGGCCGTCTCGACGGCAGTCATCGACGCGACGGTCGTCAACGGCCGCGTCCGCCTCTCCGGCACGGTCAACTCCGACGCCGTCAAGCAGCGCGCCGAGCGCCTCGCCTACGCCGTCAAAGGCGTCCTCGGCGTGGACAACAAGATCGTCGTCAGTGCCGGCACACCGTAAGGGGAATAGTAGACAGTAGGAAGACAAAGCGGCGCGCCCGGCCTGAAGGCTGAAGCGCGCCGCCTCTCTTTTCTACTGGCTCCTGGCTCCTGTCTACCGTCTACCGCCTCAGTATCCTTCCGTCTGTTCGCGCAGCCATTCGTCGATCTGTTCGTCGGACGGGTCGCGGCCCAGTTCGCTGCGGAGGCGTTCGGCCGCCACCTCGCGCTCGTCGCGTGCGGCGTCCGCGAGCGTTTCGCCGCCGTTTGTTTCGGGCGAGTCACCCACTGCTGTTTCTCCTCCTCAAGTGTTTCTGGATTGAGCCGATGGTAGGCCCGAACCACGCGCGTCTGCAAGCTCAGTCGTGTGCGGCGAAGCGGTAACGCAGCAGCTCGCGGGCGCGCAGCGCCGTGACGCCGACCGCCGCGAGGCAGCAGACGCCGCCGAGCACGACCGAGAAGGGCGCGCCCGCCGCGGCCGCGACCAGTCCCGCCTCCAGCTCGCCGAGCTGCGGCCCGCCCATGAAGAAGATCATGTTCACGGAGGTCATGCGTCCGCGCAGGCGGTCGGGCGTGATGAGCTGCCGGATGGTCTGCCGGATGACGGTGCTCACGGTGTCGGCCGCGCCCGTCACCGCGAGCATGACGAGCGAGAGCCAGTACGTGCGCGAGAGGCCGAAGGCCACGGTCGCCGCGCCGTAGACGGCGACCGAGACGAGCACCGCGAGCCCCGGCCTACGCCACTCCGAGCCGCGGCGCGCCAGCAGGAGCCCCGTCAGCACCGCGCCGAACGCCGCCGCCGCCGCGAGCACGCCGTAGCCGTGCTCCCCCACGCCCAGCACGTCGCGCGCGAAGATGGGCAGCAGCGCCGTCGCCGAAGCGAAGAAGGTCGCCACGAAGTCGAGGGACATCGTCTGCACCATGATCGGCGTCCGCCAGACGAACCTCAAGCCCTCCTTCAGGGATTCGAGACTCACACGCGCCAGTTCCTCCGCCTTCCCCTTCCCCGAGGCGCGCATCAGCAGCACGGCCGCGATGACCGAGAGGAACGACACGGCGTTGAAGCCGTAGACGACCGCCAGCCCGTAACGTGCCATCACCACGCCGCCGAGCAGAGGCCCGAGGACCAACGCGATCTGGAACGAGACGAAGCCCAGGCTCACCGCGTTCGGGAAGTCGCGCGCGGGCACGAGCGCGGGCAGCAACGCCTGCCGCGCGGGGTTGTCGAAGGCGATGGCGGCGGACGAGAGTGCCGTGAGCGCGTAGATGGGCCAGATTTGTGTGAGACCGGTGGCGGTGACGACGGCCAGCACCGCGGCGCAGACGAGCATCACGGTCTGCGTCACGAGGATGAGGCGCTTGCGGTCAACGGCGTCGGCGACGACCCCGCCGACGAGTGAGCAGAGCACGATGGGCAGCACGCGCACAAGCCCGACGAGGCTGAGCGCCGCGGCCGCCGTCTTCTCGCCGTAGGGGCGCGTCAGGACATAGATGTGCCAGTTGATCGTCACGAGCTGCATCTGCGAGCCGGTGATGGAGAAGAACTGCCCGGCCCACAGCAGGCGGAAGTCCCTGTGGCGCAGCGCCGCAAAGGCCGTGCGCCGTCCGGCCGCTTCCGCCCCGGCAAGCTCCGCCGGCGTCGAGTTGTCGGGTGTGCTCAAGTGAAAGATGGCCCCTCGAAATCGAAGATGAAATGAGTCCGGGGATAGAGTATCAGAGGGCGACCGGGTCAGTACCACCTGCGGTAGCGGGTGGGTGCATGTTGCTCACACGGCCCGCAGAGCATGCGACCGACCCACCCGCTACCGCGGGTGGTACTGACTGCTATTTCGGCCTTCTCGGGGGCCACCACCGCTGCAACTGGCGCGGGGCTCGACACATCTAAGTTCATGAATAATTAACTGTCATAAACAAGGGGTGAGATGAAGATGAAAGCAATCGTGAATAGAGTTATCGCACTCGTCGCCGCGCTCGTCGTCGCGGCTTCGGCGGCGGTGGCGGCCCCGGCCGAACAGCCGGGCCAGCCCGTCGCCTACGAGCAACTGGCGAAGAAGGTGCGCAAGGAGTTGGTGACGCTCCCGTGGTACGGCGTCTTCGACAACCTCGCGTATGAGATCGACGGCGCGACCGTGACGCTTTCGGGCCAGGTCGTGCAGCCCTCGACGCGGAAGGACGCGGAGCGCCGCGTGCGCAAGCTCGCGGGCGTCGAGCGCGTGGTCAACAACATCGAGGTGCTGCCGCTCTCGGGCTTCGACGACTCGATCCGCGCGAACACTTACCGCGCGCTCCTCGGCTGGAACAGCCCGCTCTTCCGCTACGGGCGCGGGGTGAACCCTTCGATCCACATCGTCGTCAACGGCGGGCACGTGACGCTCGAAGGCGTCGTCTCGAACGAGGGCGACCGGCGGCTGGCCTACATGCTGGCCAACTCCGTCCCCGGGGTCTTCTCCGTGACGAACAACCTCCGCAACGAGAGCGTGCGCGCGCGCTAAGACTCTTCGGAGTAGATCAAAAGGGCGGGCAGTCGTTCACCGGCTGCCCGCCCTTTTTTTGACCAAATAATCTGAAGCGTGGACGTAAAACGCCGGGTCAGCGGCGCTTGAATTGAGCCCGGCCTTTCAAGGCCGGGGAAGCCGAACGTTAACAAGATGCCGCGTCGCGCGAGCGACGACTGAACGGTTCAGCTCGCGCGTCGCGATGCCGTTTGTCTCAACGTTGACCCGGCCTTGAAAGGCCGGGCTAAACTCAGACCGCCGCTGACGCGGCGCCGCCGCGACTACGGGACGAAGGTGGTGGTGACGATGTCCGACCACTCGCCGGTGGCCTGGTCGCGGAGCATGTAGCGGACGCGGTACTGCCTCGTCTCGGGCTTGCCCGCCACCTTCGGCGGGCGGTCGTCGATGTAGGGGCTGTAGCTGTCGAGCCCGAGTGACTGCCAGCCGTCGTCGCCTTCGCGCAGGCTCTCCACCAGCACGCCGTCGAACTTCTCCTTGCTGAAATCTACCTGCACCGTGCCCGGCCCGTTCGAGCGGGCCTTCACGCTCGGCTTCGGGGTCGTGTCCGGGGCAGACGGGCCGCCGCCCGCCGGCTCGTCGATGCCGAGGTCGAGGCCGATCTCATCGGTATAGCCGGGCGAGAGTTGTATGCGCTGGATAAGGTTGCGCAGGCGCGGGACGATGCCGGCCGGGACGACCGCCGGCGCAGTCCCGGTCGCGGGAGGCAGAGGCAGTGCGACGCCCGCGACACCCGCCGGGCCTGACACCACCAGATTCTTGAAGGAGGTGCGCGACTGGAGCGCGGACTTGTAAGTGGGCACGAGGTCGCCGACGATGTAGTTGAGCATCGCGGCGTCGGCCTTGACGGCGTTCAC
Organism: Pyrinomonadaceae bacterium; assembly: GCA_045807865.1. Classification (GTDB taxonomy): domain Bacteria; phylum Acidobacteriota; class Blastocatellia; order Pyrinomonadales; family Pyrinomonadaceae; genus QHXN01. The sequence goes on along the minus strand of JBJMGP010000025.1, from coordinate 11,434 downwards.
GTCCGCCTCGGTGAAGCCGAGCGCGGTGGCGTAGGCGGCGAAAGAGGTTGAGAAGTTGTTGAGCCAGAGCGCCAGCTCGGTGTCCGTGCGTGGGAGTTTCATCGGTGCGGTTCCTTTCTTGTGGAAGGGTTGTGAGTGTAGGCGGCGGCGAGGTGGCGACGCCCGTGAGAGTGCGCCAGCAGGTTCGAGGCACCCGGCGGGGCTGCCGTTGCGGTCGTGAGGGCGGCCTTTCCGGAGTGCGCCCGGATTCTACACACGTCCGCCGCCCCTTGACAACGTTTTTCTCTCTCCTCACCCCCAAACAGAACCGTTTTGCCGCCGGGCGGACTCACCCTGCCGGGCGGCAAAACCATTCCGCCCGCCTGCAAAATCATTCCGCCCGCGCGGAACGACTCCGCCCGCCCGCAAACCCGTTCCGCCCGCCCACAAAACGATTCTGCCGGCGTGCAAAACGATTCTGCCCGCCTGCAAAACGATTCCGCCCGTGCAAAACGACTGCGCCGCCCGGCAGAACGGCCCCGCAGGCGGGGGGCGGGTGGCCGCCCGCCTGCAAAACCGCCCTGCCACCCGGCAAATTGATTCCACCGGGCTGCAAACCGATGCCGCCCACCGGCAAATCCGTTTTGCCCGCCCGCAAACCCCCGCCGCACGGCCGCAGCAACATCCCGCAGCCCCGCAGCGTCCTCCCACTACGACTTCGCCGACCCCGAATTTCCTACCGGCCGGGGGCGAGGAACACGTCCCACGCCCAGCGGTTCACTTTCGCGCCCTTCGCGTCGTCCACCTTCGCGCGGTAGCGGAACCGATTGCCGTGGATCACAGGAAGCTTCCCCTTGTGCAGTTTCGCAAAAGCCCGCCGCGCTACAAGTTTGATAACAGGTTGAGGTGGCCTCAGCGCCACAGCTCTTCCTCCCTATCGAATCCACACTGGGGCCGGCGTTATCGTGACAAGTGGTACTCTGAAATGGAGCATACAAGAAAGCCGAGGCAACTAACCTCGGCTCCAGAGGGCATTGTGTTATGGTGGCCCGTTTAGTATCTGGATTTCGGAAGGGCGGGGTCAAAACGTGAGTTGCCAAAGAGGCGAGAGTCGGGAACCTGAAACCTGGAGGCTGATCGAGGTAGGAAGAGTCTAGCAAGGCTATCGGCTCCGGCCGTCTCCAGAAAGCCCCGTCCGCGAATCGGATTTCCTGCACGCCTAGTCTGAGTCCAAAGTTCCCGTATAGCTTGCCGTTCTTAGCTAGCGCCTTCAACATCTTGGCAGGGTATAGAGGTTTGAGTTCGACGACCTGAGAGACGCCTGGGGCGATGACGACGTTGACTAACGGGAACATATCCTCCAATAAAATCTTGTCGCGCTCATCGAAATAGACCACCTCAAACTTCACTTGTACTGAAACAATGGTTTGGGCACTTCTATTTCTGACCTCTACCCTCTTAATCTTCGTTATCCCCTCATACTTACCTCCCCCGGATAGCAATTGGATACCACTTACATAAGCCGGCACTGAAGGGTCATTCCGATTAGAATCAAGCAGTGTTGAGTATTTCCAATCACCGCCAGGCTGATCACCCTTCACCTTTATGTCATCATCGTTAAACTCTTTCGCTATGTCTTCACTAGGTGAAAACGGAGGTTTTTGGGCGCCGTGGCCGCTTCCGCCGCTCGCTGTGGCGGAAGATTGCTCTACGCCGGCCGTGAGCCCGAAGCCTGCAACAAGGATGAGAAAGAAGAGGATCGTGAAGGGAGCGAGGTTCCGGCGGTCGGACATTAAGCGCAGGCCGTGAGCGCTCATGGCGTCTCCCCTTTCAAGAGGGCGGTGAGCTTGGCGGAGCCCATGAAGACCAAAACTTTGAGGTGTGGGGCGATACTTCCGACGGCCGACTTTACGGCCGCCGCGGCGAAGTGTCAACAGTTATCGACAGCAGTTTCAAAGTAAGCGACGGGTTCCTCCCGCCTCCAGAAGGAGCCGTCGGCGAATCGCGCCTCCTGCACCCCTATCATTAACATGAACTGGCCGTTGAGTTCGCCATTCTTCGCCAGAGGGTTGAAGAGGTAGACGGGGTAGATGGTCGGGATCTCCACGACCTTGGTGCTGTTGGCTTCGGCCCAGAAGTTGACGTAGGCGGTGGTGCCTTCCAACAAGACCTTCGACGGGTCATCGAGTTTGGTTATCCTCCACCTGAACTGCACGGAGTTGACGGCCTTGGCACGCCTGTTCGTGATCTCCAGCCTTTTGATTTTCACCACCCCCGCATATTTCCCTTTCCCAGACATTGTTTGAACTGTGCTGACGGCCACCGGCACCGAGTCGTCGTCGAACTGCTCCTTGTCTAATGCGATACTGAGGTTCCACGCGCCGCCCGGTTTCTTCTGCCCTTTCACCTTCAGGTCGTCGTCGTTGAACTCTTTGTCGGGGTTCGGGTTAAACTCAGGGGGGATCTGGTTGGCACGCCCGTTACCAACGCTCGCTTCAGCGGACGACCGTCCGGTACTGGCTATGAACCCGCAAACGACGGTAACTGCGAGCAAGAAGAAGATCGTGAAGGGAGCGAGGTTCCGGCGGTCGGACATTAAGCGCAGGCCGTGAGCGCTCATGGCGTCTCCCCTTTCAAGAGGGCGGTGAGCTTGGCGGAGCCCATGAAGACCGAAACTTTGAGGTGTGGGGCGATACTTCCGACGGCTGACTTATACGCCCGCGCGCACACGACCGTCAAGGCGAAATAGCGCAACGCAAAGGGGCGCGGGCGTGCGGCCCGCGCCCCTTTGTAAGACCCGCGCGCCGCGGCTACTCGACTACGACCTTGTCGCTCTGGCCGCGGCCGAAGGTCTCGGGGGCGTACATCTCTTCGGCCTTGGCGGGGGGGACGACGAAGGTGCCGGGGGTCGTCGCGCGCGCGGTGTAGGAGTAGTTGTAGACGCCCTCCCACATCAAAGAGGTGAACGCCTCGGCGCGGTCGTCGCGCAGGTTCTGGTGCTCGAACCAACGGCTGCTGCGCCACCACCACCAGCCGAAGCCCTGCGCCCCCTGCTCCTGCTGCTCCTGCGGGATCGTCCCCGTGACGGCGAGCGCCGGGTTCAACGCTTCGAGCCCCGCGGGCAGAGGGTCTACCAGCGCGACGTGGTAGCGGCGCGTGGGCGCGACCACCGTCAGCTTCACGCGCACGGTCGCACCGGCCTTGATGTGCCACGTCCCTTCGGCGTCGCGCCGCACGTCCGAGGCGTCGCCGGTCGCCTCGTAGACGCGCTCGACGGCAAAGCCGTAGTCGGCCGCCGTCAGCTTCAGGTTCGAGGGCGCGTAGCTCATCCCGACGCGGTAGTAGAGACGGCCCGCCCCCTCCTTCTGCAAGACGAGCCGCTGCTCGCCGCTCCCCTTCTCCGCGAGGTAGCGCATCGGCACCTCGAACTGCTGCCGGTCGGTCGAGCGACCCTTGAACTGCTGCTCGCCCGCGTAGGCGTCGCCGAGCCACGCGCGCGCGACGAAGTCCGGCGTGGCCTTCTCGTACGTGCGGAAGTAACGGTCGAGCGCGAGGAGCACGAAGGCGTTCTCCTGCGTGTTCTCCCAGCGCCCCTGCTTGCGGTGCGCGAGCAGGCCGCGCGCGACCTTCGGGATGAGGTCGCTCTCCGGCTGGTCGCGGATGAGCGCTTCGAGGATGACGCCGTCGGCGCGACGGTCGGAGCGCAGCAAAAGGTAGTCGTCGTCCGCGTAAGAGGTCGTGAAGTGCGCCGTGCCGGCCGTCTCCTCCGCGCGGTTGTCGAGCAGGCGGCGGATGGCCGCGACCTCCGCCGTCGAAGCCTTGTCGCCCGAGAGCACGGTCAGAAGCCACCCCGTAGCTTCGAGCTGTAGCTTCTCCAAACCGTTCTCCGCGATGAGCCGGCGCGCGCGCGCCGCGTCGCGGTCGCCCGACAGCGCGCGCGTGTAGAGCGCGTAGGCGATGAGCGAGTTGCGCGCGTCGCGGCCGTAACGCTTCGGGATGCGCGACTCGACGCCCCGCAGGTATTCGCGCGACTTGTCGAGCATCGACTGCGGCACGTCGTAGCCCTTCTCCTTCGCGCGCGCCAGGGCGTGCGCGACGTGGATGCTCACGTAGGGCCAGGACTCTTCGCCGCGCCGCCAGAAGCCGAAGCCGCCGTCGTCGTTCTGCATCCCCTGAAGCCGCTTGAGGTCGCGCGCCACCGCGCGGTTCATCTCCTCGGGCGGCGGCATGCCTTTGGCCTTGAAGGCCGTCAGCACGTCACGTAGCGCCGCGACCGCGAGCACGCGCGAAGAGAGCTGCTCGGAGCACTCGAAGGGGTACGCGACGAGGTAGAGCACGGCGTCCGTCAACGCCTGCAACTGCGTCGAAGAGGTCTGGACTTCGAGCCCGCCGAACTGTCTGTACACGTCGGGCGGGGCCTTGACCGGCTGGACGACGGCGCCGCTCTGGTCAAGCTCGCCGTAGGTCGCGAACGCCTCGGTCGTGGCCGGCGTCCAGACGGGCAGCTCGAACTGCGAGGCGTCGGCGTGGCGGCCCGAGCTGGCCGCCACCTGGAAGCGCGCCGTGCCGGCCGAAGAGGCCGCCACGGGGAAACGCACTTCGACGCGGTCGTTGGCGGGCACCCTGACGCGGCGCCCGCTCCCGTCGGTCAGCTCCGCGTTGGCGGCACGCACGGCCACTTCAACTTCGGCCGGCGCGTCCGTCTGGTTCTGCAAGACGACGGGCAGCTCGAAGCGGTCGCCGAAGTTGAGGAAGCGCGGCGCGGAGGGGCGCACCATCAAGGGCTGGCGCGCCGTGATGGCCGACTCGCCCGAGCCGAACTGCTTGCCGCCCGCGACCGAGACGGCCATCACGCGGTAGCGCGTCAGGTTGTCGGGCACCTTGACCTTCACCTCCGCGCGCCCGTTCGCGTCGGTCGGCACCGCCGGGGCGAAGACGGCGAGCGCGTTGAAGTTCTCGCGCAGGCGGATGGCCTCCTGTGCCGCGTCGTCGTATTCCGCCTTCAATGGCAAGCCCGAGGGCTGCGGGGCGGGCGGTGGCGGGGGCGGCGCGCCTTCTTTCATCGACTGCGTATTCATCCTGGCGACCCTCGCCTTCGGGGCGTTCTCAGACTCGATGGAGAGTGAGTCCACGATGCCGCCCGCCAGATTAGCGAGGCGCCCGCCGCTGGCCTGCGCGGTCACCAGTTGGCCGGGGTCGGCGAGTTGCACGTCCTTGCGCAGATGGTAGTCGGCCACGTCAGCGCCGCGCTGCGCGTAGAAGACCGCGAGCGGGTCTTCGAGTTTGTAGTTCGTCAGCGCGAGCACCGACTCGTCCACGACGACGACGGCCACCTCGCCGCCCACGACCGCGTGGCCCGCGGCGTCCTTGACCTCGACCGAGACGGCCGTCTCGCCGCCCGGCTCCAGCGCCTTGTCGCGCGGCGTCGCCGTCACCAAAAGCTTGCGCGCGAGCGGCGGCACCGAGAGGCTGATCGAGCCCGAGGCAAAGGCGGGCCGCTTGGGAAGCTTCTCGTCCGCCTGCCCCTTGTCGTCGGCGCGCGCCGCCGCCCCGACCAGATCGACCTGGACGTAGACGTTCGGCGTGTAGCCTTCCTCGACGGGCACGCGCAGAGTGTACGAAGGCCCGTCCATGCGGAAGCGCTCGGTGCGGACGAGCCCCGAGCGGCGCAGGGTCATGATGCCTTCGGCCGGCGTGAACGGCGACTGCACGAGTATCTCGGCCGTGTCGCCCGCGCGGTACTCCTTGCGGTCGGGAATCAGCTCGACCTTCTCCTGCGCCACGTCACGCCGCGGCGGGTTCGTGCCGCCCGCGACCCACAGCGTCAGCTCGCTCTCGTTCGGCCGCTCGCGGTCGTCGTAGACGCGCGCCGTCACGCGGTACGTGCCGCCGGCCTTCGGGCGGAAGGTGCAGCGGACGGCGTCTTCGGCTGACTTGACCGTGCACTCCTCCGGACTCTTCGACTCGACCTGCTGCCACTGCCCCTTCAACTGCTTCCATTCGAGCAGCGCGGCGCGCATGCGCACCTCTCGACCCGGGACGAGCCGGCCGTCGAGGTCGGAGACGACGGAGCTGACGACGAGCGGCTCGCCCTTCTGCACGAAGAGGCGCTCGCTGCGCAGCCCCACGTAGAGGTCTGAGGGGTGGACGAGCAGCGTCGTGTTGGAAGTCCACGCCTGACGGTTCACGTCCGTCACGGTGGCCTGCGCGTTGACGCTGGAAGGCTGCGGCGGGCTCACCGAGTCGAAGTCGATCCTGAGCGTGTGCTTGCCCGCGGCGTCGGTCTTGCCCTTGAAGGTCTGCACGTCGTCGCCGCCGCCGCGGTTGTAAGAGTTGTACGTCTCCCACCAGGGCGTCCAGCGGCCGAAGGTGTATTCGCCGCGGTTGGGCGGCGTGTAGCTGGTCGGCGTGGCCGTCACGCGCCAGTTGACCTCGGAGTCGGGCAGGCCGCCGCCGGCGTAGTAGCTCGCCTGCACGGTCGCCTGCGCGTGGCCGCCGACGAAGTGCGGCCCCTCGTCAGCCTGCGCGCTCACCTGGAACTCCGGGCGGCGAAACTCCTGCACCTGTAGCTGGTGGTAGTGCTCGCGCCCGGGCGGCGCCTCGGGCGTGTTCGACAGGCCGCCGACGGCCTGGAACTGCACCTGCCCGTAGCCGAGGTTCATCGTCGGCGGGAGCTTGAACTTCGTGTCGAAGCCGCCGAGCGCGTTGAGGCGCGCCGAGCCCTTCAGAACCTCGTTGCCGCGCGAGTCGCGCAGCGCGTAACTGACCGACTCGGCCGCGCCCGTGAGCGCGCCTACGTCGCCCGTCTTGCCCGCGCCCACACGCCGGAGCCAGCCCTTCAGACTCACCTCCTCGCCGGGGCGATACATCTTCCGGTCGTCGAAGACGAACCAGCGCAGCTCATCGACCGAAGGGCGCCGCACCCAGGAGGTGGTCTCGTTCCACCAGTCGCTGAACTCGGGCAGGAAGGCCGTCTCGCCGCCGCGGCGCGCGACGAGCATCCCGCGCACGTCGTTCGGCTTCCCAGACAGGCCGAGGCGTACGACGCCGTCGCCCCCCGTCGTCGCGCGCACGTCGCCCGGCACCAGAGTCAGCTCGGCGCCTTCGAGCGGGCGGCCGTCGGCCAGCGAAGTCGCCCAGCCGACCAGCTCGTCGCGGTCTACGAAGGCGTCGAGCCCGATGCTCGTCATCTGCACCCACGTGCGCAGCGCGTTGCGCCCGCGGTTCTGCGGCTCGGGGCTGACCGACGGCTCGACGACGACGAAGACGTTGCCCCGCCCTTCCTTGAGCGCGGGCGAGAGGTCGAGCCGCGTCAACGTCATCTCGTCCGGCTGCCCCTTCACGGGGACGCTCTTCGTGGAGACGAGCCTGCCCGGCGGGGGCGGCTGCTTCAGCCGCTTCTGGTCGTAGTAGCCCGCCACCCAGCGCATGTGCGCGACGTAGGCGCCGAACTCTTCGGGCGTGACGGCGTAGAGGCTCACCTTGAGCGACGGCTGGTTGACGCTGTAGACCGAGAGGTTCGGCCCGCCCGCGGGGTCGAGCACGACGAAGCTGTCGCCGGCGCCGAAGAGGCCCGGCGGCGCGGGGCCGACGTTGAACTCGACGACGGCCGGCGCGCCCAAAGTCTGCCCGAACTCGTCGCGCAGGGAGGCGCCGAGCGTCACCCTGTAGTTCGTGCGGCCGCGCTTCCGGCCCTGCATGTAGACGTTGTTGCCGGAGACGGAGACGCCCAGGCCGGGCACCTCGGGCTCGACCTTCACCTGCGCCGGGTCGAAGGCTTCGCTGTCGAGCCTGTTGCTGAAGGTGACGTACCACTGGTCGTAAGGCGTGCAGCGCTTCTGCCAGCCGCAGCGGTGCTCGGTCACGCGCAAAGGGCCGTAGGTGCGGAACGCAAAGCCCTGCGCCGCCGTCGTCGTCCGCGGCCCCTCGGCCGAGGGCGTGCCCGCGCCGACCGTGACCGAGACCGGCGAGTCGGATGGCAACGTCTCCGCCGCGCGCACCGCGAGCCAGCGCCCCTGCGTGGCGTTGGCGGCGAGCCGCTTGACGCTTTCGTCCCGGCGGATCTCATCTTCGGTCGCCAGCCTCAATTGGAGCGGCGCGCCCGCGCCCGCCTGCAACTTCAAGTTGCGCAGGACGGCCGCGGGCTCGATCCTCTGGTCGAACTCCATGAAGACGAGCGCGTCGCGCCGCGCCGAAACGTCCTCCGGATACTTCTGCACGAGCTTCGGCGCGGGCGTCGCGAACTTCCACGCGGAGGGGGCGACACCCGCGCGGCCGGACACCGTCACCGTGAACTCGGTCGCCATCGGCAGCCGCTCGCCTTCCGGGTCGAAGATGAGCGTCTTCGTGCCCAGCCAGCGCCAGCGCCCCGCAGGCTGCGGACTCATCTGAGCGGGGACGTTGCGCGCGGCTTCGTCCTGCGACGTGACCGCCACCATCGGCCGCGAGAAGGTCAGAGAGACCTGCGGGGCCAGAGGCACTTCGCCCTCCGGCGAATGGCGCAAGACCTTCGCGTCGCCGGCCGCGTTCGCGTCGGGCGCCTCACCCGGCTCGGGCGCCGGGAACGTCTTCAACACGGTCGCGCCCGCGCGCGGGGCCGGCAGAGACCGCTCGCGCAGCGCGAACTCCTGCGCGTCCCCTTCCTCAGACTTGAGCGCCGGCAGGCGCGCGAGCACGCGCGCCGCCTCCGCCTCCGAGAGTTTCTCGGCCTTCGGCGCCGGCGGCCGCGCCTCGGGCTTCTCGCCCGCCTCGGCGCCCTCGCTCAGTCGGAAGCGCAAGCCCTTCTTCTCGGCCGCGCCCGCCTCTTCGGCCGGCTCGGACGCATCGACGCTCGTCTCTCTCATGGCGTTCGTATCCGCCCGCGCGGCGAGCGGGGCGAAGGGGTTGAGCAGGAGTTGGAAGAGTAGGATGAATGCGGGAATATTTTTCAGGCGCATCTTTTGCGGCCTCGCGGCTCTCTCGTCTGTTGTCACATGCCTCCGGGGCTGGGAGAGCGAACTTGCCCCACGGAAGAACGTCGGCCTTCGGCCCTACTTGCGGGTCTACGCGTGTGTGCGGAGCGGGAATACTTCAAGACACTTCGGGTCTGCGACGAACATAACATTTGACACCTGCCATCGCAAAAAGTTTGGCCGGCCAACCCTGCCTCAAGCAAGAAGGCCCCGAGTCCGTGTCGGACTCGGGGCCTGTAGGGAAACTTAACCCGTCTCCCGGTGCTTGTTCAGCAACACCGCCGCGACCTACTTACTTGCACTTCGAGTAGCCGCAGTCGCGGCAGAAGTCGCAGCCCGAGGCGTGCTCCAACTGGCCGTGACATTCGGGGCACTCGCTGATGAGCGAGTAGTTGCGGCTCGTCTCGACGCTGTCGGGAGCGACGGCCTGTACCTTCGGCTGCTGCTGCTGTGCCGCCTGCTGGTAGGCGTAGGCGCGCGCCGAGTCGGGCTGGCTCTGGAGCCGGCGGCTCGTGAGCATGATGCACTCGGCGACGGCCTGCTCGGGCGAAGTCAGCAGGCGCTCGTTGAACCAGACCGAGTGCGTGCCCGTCACCTTGTTGAGCGAGCGCGCCACCTCGCGCGCGTCGAAGCCGCCGCGCAGCATCTTCGAGGCGAGCAGACCGACGCCGCCCGAGATGGGGCCGGTGGCGAAGACTTCGAGGATGTCCAGGCCGTCGTGGTTGACCGTGACGTAGAGGTTCTGCCCGTCGAACGGAATCTGCCACGTCGCGCCGACCAGCTCGCGCGGACGCTCCATGCGCACCACGTCGCCCGACTCCGTCCGGCGCACGGCCGGCGCGGGCGCCGCGGGCATAACAGGCGCGACCGGCGCGGGCTCGGCCGCCGTCTCGGTCCTGGCGGCCTCCGTCACGACGGCCGGGTCGCAGGCGACCTCGCTCGGGGTCTCGGCCGACCCCTTCACGGCCGAGAGCACCTGCGAGTCGCGGCTCCCGTCGCGGTAGTAGCTGACGGCCTTGCAGCCCAGCTCGCGCGCGAGGCGGTAGAGCCTGTCGACCGATTCGAGCGTGTCGTCGCGCGAGCCGTTGCAGGTCTTCGACACGCCGTTATCGACGTTGCGCTGCGCGGCGGCGAGGACGTAGACGTGCTGCTCGGCCGTGATCGACATCGCCGAGATGAAGTAGTCGGGCAGTTCCGCCTCGTGCGCACAGACGTGCTCGGCCGCGGCGTCGATGGACGCCTGATCGGTCTGGTCAACCGTGATGCCGAGCGCCTCGGCGGCGAGCGTGTGGACGTAGGTGCGCTTGCCGAGCGTGTCCTGCCGGACGTAGGCCCACGAGAAGTTCGGCTCGACGCCTGACGAAGTCTCCGCGACGAGCGAGATGGTGCCCGTCGGCGCAATCGTCGTCGTCTCATAGTTGCGCGGCGTCAGCTCGACCTCCTCGGGGATGCCGATCTCTTCGCGCAGGAACTTGTCGTAGGCGGCCTTGTTCGGCCTGTACTCGGGGAAGACCCCCTTCTCCGCGCCCAGACGGCACGACTCGATCCAGGCCTCGCGCCGCACGAAGCCCATCGCCTCGTCCATCAAGTCAATCGAAGTGTTCGAGCCGTACTTGACCTTGAGCTTCATGCACAAGTCCGCGAAGCCCATGATCCCTAAGCCCACGGGGCGCGTGCGCTTGACCACGTCGTCGATCTCCGGGAGCGGCCACGCGCAGGTGTCGATGACGTTGTCGAGGAAGCGCACGCACCAGTGGACGGCGTCGGCGAGGCGCTCCCAGTCGAGCCGCGTCTCCGGGTCGTAGAACTTGGCGAGATCAATCGAGCCGAGGTTGCACGAGTTGTTGAAGTGGAGCGCCTGCTCCGCGCACGGGTTCGTCGCGTAGATCGGCCCCATCGACTCCATCATGTGGTTGTTGCGGTTGACCTCGTCGATGAAGATGACGCCCGGCTCCGCGTAGCGGTGCGCGCTGGCGACGATGCGGTTCCAGATGTCCGGCGCGTAGACCATCCCCGGCGCCGGCGGCTCCTCGCGCTTGCACTGGTCGAGGAGTCCCGACTCCTTCGCCTCCAGGAAGGCCGCGCGGTCGCGGAACGTGACGGTGTCGCCGTCCGACAGGCGGTAGATGGCGTAAGCGTCCTCCTGCACCGCGTCGTAGACGGCCTCGTTCCAGGGCTCGCCGTCGAAGGAGAGCTGGTACCACCGCTTGCCGTCCACGGCCTCGAAGAACTTGTCCGTGACCGTCACCGAGATGTTGAAGTTCGTCAGGGAGTGCTGGTCGTTCTTCGCGTGGATGAAGCGGAGCACGTCCGGGTGATCGACCCGCATGATGCCCATGTTCGCGCCGCGGCGGACGCCGCCCTGCTTCACCGTGTCGGTCGTCGTGTTGAAGATGTTCATGAACGACACGGGGCCGGAGGCCACGCCGTGCGTCGAGCGCACCATCGCGCCCGCGGGCCTGAGCTTCTCGAAGGTGAAGCCCGTGCCGCCGCCCGTCTGGTGG
>JBJMGP010000024.1:0-15653 GCA_045807865.1 Pyrinomonadaceae bacterium | reverse complement strand
TGTCCTGGATGCCGATGGAGACGCCGCAGGGAATCTCGGGCCGCACGCCGCCGAGGTGACGCCAGAGCGGGACGCGCAGGCGCTTCGACTCCAAATCCCAGCAGGCCGTCTCGACCGAAGCCTTCGCCATCCGGTTGCCCCGCGGCCGCCGCATGAGATGGCCGACGCCGGCCGCGCCTTCGACCTCCTGCCCCAGCACCATCGGCGCGAGGAAGAGGCGCGTCACCTCCCAGGCCGAGTCGATCCACTCCTCGCTGTAGAAAGGCCCCTCGCCCGCCGTGCACTCGCCCCACCCTTCGGCGCCGTCCGCGTCCACGACGCGGACGAGCATGATGCGCCGCTCCGTGGTGCGACCGAAGCTGGTCTCGAAGAAATGTACGAGGCGCAGGCGTATCTCGCGGAGCTGGATGGTGCGGATGTTCATGTGGCCTAAGATTAGCAAAACCGAACGGCCGGCGGTAGTTAAGAACAATCAACAAGGACAGACGGGACGGGCAGGATAAGAATTTAAATCTTTGTCCTGCCCGTCCCGTCTATCCTTGTTAATTCTGTTACTCGGCGACGGCGGCTTCGGTGAGGTCGGGGCCGAGGTTCTCGGTCGTCGCCGTCTCCTCGCCTTCGAGCGCCGCGTGCATGGTGTGCCAGGGGAGGCTGGCGCACTTGACGCGCGCCGGGTAGTCGCGCACGCCGGCGAAGATCGTCAGGCGGCCGAGGTGGTTCGCCTCCGCCTCTTCGTCCAGCTCGCCCGTCACCATCCGGTGGAACTCGTCGAAGAGGACTTGCGCCTCCTCGCGCGTCTTGCCCTTGACGGCCTGCGTCATCATGCTCGCCGCGGCCTTCGAGATGGCACAGCCCGTCCCGACGAAGCTCAGGTCCCGCACCACGCCCTCGTCCATCAACATGTAGACGGTGAGCTGGTCGCCGCACAGGGGGTTGAAGCCCTCCGACATGCGGTTCGCCCCTTCCAACTTCTGAAAGTTCCGCGGCTTCTTGTTGTGGTCGAGGATGACCTGCTGGTAAAGCTCACTCAGTTCCGACATCTACGCGAACACCTCGATGACTTTCTGGACGGCGGCGGCGAGCCGTTCGACCTCCCCCTTCGTGTTGTAGAAGGCGAAGGAGGCGCGGGCGGTGGCCGGGACGCCGAAGTGCTGCATGACGGGCTGCGCGCAGTGGTGGCCGGCGCGGATGGCGATGCCCTCCTGGTCGAGAATGGTGCCCACGTCGTGCGGGTGCACCTCGTCGATAACGAAGGCCAGCACGCTCGCCTTCTCGCGCGCCGTGCCGATGATGCGCACGCCTTCGATGGCCGAGAGTTTTTCCGTCGCGTAGCGCAGCAGTTCCTCCTCGTGCGCGTGCGCGGCCTCGCGGTCGATGCCGTTCAGATAGTCGATGGCCGCGCCGAGTCCGATGGCCGAGGCGATGGCGGGCGTGCCGGCCTCGAACTTGTCGGGGATGGCCGCGTAGGTGCTCCGCTCGAAGGTGACCGTGCGGATCATCGAGCCGCCGCCGAGGAACGGGTTCATCTTCTCCAGCCACTCGGCCTTGCCGTAGAGGACGCCGCTGCCCGTCGGCGCGAACATCTTGTGGCCCGAGACGGCGTAGAAGTCGCAGTCCAAATCCTGCACGTCAACCTTGAGGTGCGGCGCGCCCTGCGCCCCGTCCACGAGCACGGGCACGCCCACCTTGTGCGCGCGCGCCACGATCTCTTTGACCGGGTTGACGGTGCCGAGCGAGTTCGAGACGTGGCCGACGCAGACGAGCTTCGTCCGCTCGTTCAGCAGCGCGTCGAACTCTTCGAGGATGAGTTCCCCGGCGTCGTTCATCGGGATGACGCGCAGGCGCGCGCCCTTCTCCTCGCAGAGCATCTGCCACGGGACGAGGTTCGAGTGGTGCTCCATCTCGGAGACGACGATCTCGTCGCCCTCCTTCACGAACTTGCGGCCGTAGCCGTGCATGACGAGGTTGATGCCCTCCGTCACGCCGCGCACGAAGATGCACTCGCGCGCCTCGCGCGCGTTGATAAAGCGTTTGACCTTCTCGCGCGCGCCCTCGTAAGCGGAGGTCGCCTTCTGACTGAGGTAGTGGACGCCGCGGTGGATGTTCGAGTGCTCCTCGCGCAGGTACTTCGAGCCGCGCTCGATGACGATGCGCGGCACCTGCGCCGAAGCGGCGTTGTCGAGGTAGACGAGCGGCTTCCCGTTCACGGTCTGGCTCAACACCGGGAAGTCTTCGCGGATACGTTCGACATCCCACCCGACATTCGTCTTCTCAGCCTGTACTCTGTCTGCGACTAAAGACATGTCTCTATCTCTCACTTCGCTCGATTAGGGTCTTTGTTTTCGGGCGGCGGAATCAGTTTCCAGGAGATGGTGCAATGGTCTCCCCTCTCCAACGACTCCACACGGAACAACGCGTAATAGTCCGCGTCCTCTTCAACGACGTGCACTACGTAAATGTGACCTACGACCGCCTTGGCAAATATCGGAGTGGTCGGCGGAGACGGGGGCCGCGACGGTGCGGGCGGGGGCTGCGGGGGGGTCGGTTTACGCGGAAGCGAGGGGCCTTCTATGCCGACCACCGGGCCGGGCACGTCTGGAATGATGAACGGAGAGTACCCAAACCTGATCGGCGACCCCCTCAAGAGGGCTTCGCTGTTGACCTCAGGGCCGGGCAGCGGCTTTGGGAAAGTTGGTCTCGCCGGCCTATTGGGGCCGTCCGCGTTCACCACGATCAAACGCTGCTCCCCTGCTTTGAGCTGTGGGAACGGCTCGACGACGGGGACCTGGAAAGAGTCGTTCCAGTTGAGCGCCCCCAAGTCCTTGATGGCCGTCCGGGTCGTATTGCTCGCCGCGACTTGGAGCCAGTCGTGCTCCTCTCCCACGGAAAGCGTCCCGTAGGCGAGGTCCCAGCGACAGCACGCCGGCGTGATGCTTCCGATCTGAAAGTTAAAGAGCCCTTTCCCGAAGTCGGGGCCGTACTTAATCGGAGAATAGAGCGTCACCTCCGACACGCTCGGGCTTTGCGCCCAGGTTTGGGCTGGAAACGTTAAAGACAGGAACAAAGCGAGGAGGCAAACCTTTTTCATCGCAAGACTCCTTTCTCAAATTAACGCCCCTGCATAAGCCGACCCTTCACCTCTATGCTTCCAGACGCGCGTGCAGGCGGTTGAGGATGGCCTCGTCGAGTTGCGCGCGGATCGACTCGAACTTGATGCTGGCCACGATCTCTTCGGCGAAGCCGTAGGTGAGGAGGTTGCGCGCGAGGTCGGGGTGGAGCCCGCGACTCAAAAGGTAGAACAGCTCATCCTCTTCGAGCTGGCCGACGGTCGCGCCGTGCGCGCACTTCACGTCGTCGTTGTAGATTTCGAGCTGCGGCTTCGTGTCCACCCGCGCGTCCGTCGAGAGCAGAAGGTTCTTGTTGCTCTGCTGGGCGTCCGTTCCGCGCGCACCCTCGTGGACGTAGACGCGGCCGTTGAAGACCGCGCGCGACTTGCCGTCGAGGATGCCCTTGTAGGTCTGCCGGCTGGCGCAGTTCGGCTCGCGGTGGTCGATGAGCGAGTGCGTGTCCGTGTGCTGCCCGTCGCCGACGATGTAGAGCCCGTCCACGTGGCACTCGGCGCCCGGGCTCGTGAGCGTCACCTCGATCTCGTGGCGCGACAGGCGCGCGCCCAGCGTCACGGTCGTCAGGTCGTACGCGCCGTCCTTCGAGACCTCGGCGCGGGTCGAAGCGACGTGGTAGGCGCCGTCGGCCTCGTCCTGCACCTTGTAGTGCGTCACGCGCGCGCCCTCGCCGACGAAGACCTCGACGACCGCGTCCGTGAAATACTCCGCGTCGCGCAGGGCCGCGTGCGTCTCGATGATGTCGAGCCGGCTGTCACGCCCCGTGACGATGAGCACGCGCGGGAAGGTGACGGATTCTTTCTCGCCCGGCGCGGTCAGGAAGAGCAACTGCACGGGCGCTTCGACCGTCACGCCGGCGGGGACGCGCAGGAGTGCGCCGCCCCCGTGGAAAGCCGTGTTGAGCGCGTCGAAGGCGTCGCCGCCTTCGCCCGACAGGCGGCCGAGGTGTTCCCAGAGCAGTTCGGCGTGCCCTGCGGCGAGCGCCGCCCCGAGTTCGACAACCGAGACCTGCTCAGGAATCGCTGCGAGCGAAGAGTGCTCGGGACTGTAGACGCCGTTGACGAAGACGAGGCGGCTCCGGCGCGCCTCCGCCGAGACGAGCGCCTCGACCGCGGCGCTCTCAAGCTCGACCTTCTCAGGCGACGCAGGGACGAACGCCTTCCGCGCGATGGGCGCGACGTTCGTGTACTTCCAGTCCTCCTCGTCCGTCGAAGGGAAGCCCAGTTCCTCGAAGCGCCCGAACGCGCCCGCGCGCAGCCTCTCCAACCAAGAGGGCTCGCCCGCACGGGCGCCCGCGAACTCGCGGAACGCGTCCGCGTATATGCTCTGCTCTTTAACTGCCTGTGACATTAAATTTGACTCTTAGCTCACGCGCTGGCGACGGCTTCCCTGATCCAGTCGTAACCCTTCTCTTCGAGTTCGAGCGCCAGCTCCTTACCGCCCGTGCGCACGATGCGACCCTTGTAGAGAACGTGGACGTGGTCGGGGACGATGTAGTTGAGGAGCCTCTGGTAGTGCGTGACGAGGACGACGGCGTTCTCGGGCGTGCGCAGCTTGTTGACGCCCTCGGAGACGATGCGCAGCGCGTCGATGTCGAGCCCCGAGTCGGTCTCGTCGAGCACGGCGAGCTTCGGCTCCAGCACCGCCATCTGCAAAATCTCGTTGCGCTTCTTCTCGCCGCCGGAGAAGCCCTCGTTGACCGAGCGCGACATCAGGCCGGCGTCCATCTCGACGACCTTCGCGCGTTCGGCGAGGAGGTCTTTGAACTCCAGGGGGTCAAGCTCCTCTTCGCCCAGGTGCTTGCGCTTCTCGTTGTAGGCGAGGCGGAGGAACTGCGCGTTCGAGACCCCCGGGACTTCGACCGGGTACTGGAACGCCAGGAAGACGCCCGCGCGCGCGCGCTCGTCCGGCGCGAGTTCGAGCAGGTTCCGGCCCTCGAAGAGGACCTCGCCCTTCGTCACCTCGTAGGCCGGGTGGCCGGCGAGGACCTTCGCCAGCGTGGACTTCCCCGACCCGTTCGGCCCCATGATGGCGTGAATCTCGCCCTTCTTGATCGTCAGGTTAATGCCGCGCAGTATCTCCTTACCGTCAACCGTCGCGTGCAAGTCTCGAATCTCTAACACCGGTAATTACTCCTCGACTATCTGTGTTTATGAAGGGTCTGGAACACCGAGCGCGCGACAGATGGCGCGTGCCGTCCCCGGCGGTATCTCACGATGACGGGCACGGCGGTGGCCTTCTTCGCTTGCCGGTTAATGTAAAGCGTGTGCTCCTTACCTTCGCGGACGAACTCGCAGCCGTGGGCTTCAAGATGCCGGATGAGGTCGCGCCGCTTCATACCGCCTGAAACTCGACCTCTTCGCGCTCGCCCGCAGCGCCCTCCGCTAGGAGGCGATTCCCTTCCAGAACCATCTCAATCGCCTCCTCCAAATTCGCCCTCGCCTCCTCCCGCGTCTTCCCGAGGGAGATCGCGCCGGGCAGTTCCACGACCGAAGCCTGTACCAACTCTCCCGCCTGCTCGTAAATGATGGTCAGTCGCATTTGCATTGCAGACGCGTCCTCCTTTAGCCGACGCTGTTCTCAAGCTTCATGCCGAGGAGGCGCTGCGCCTCGACGGCGAACTCCATCGGCAATTCTCTGAACACGTCCTTGCAGAAGCCGTTGATGATGAGCGAGACGGCGTCCTCCTGCGAGATGCCGCGCTGCTGGAGGTAGAACAACTGCTCCTCGCTGATGCGCGAAGTCGTCGCCTCGTGCTCGACGCGCGCGGTGTTGTTCATGACCTCGATGTACGGGAACGTGTTCGCGCCCGAGCGGCCGCCGATGAGCATCGAGTCGCACTGCGTGTAGTTGCGCGCGCCCTCCGCACCGGGCAGAACCTTGACGAGGCCGCGGTACGAGTTGTTCGACTTGCCGGCCGAAATGCCCTTCGAGATGATGGTCGAGCGCGTGTTCTTGCCGATGTGGATCATCTTCGTGCCGGTGTCGGCCTGCTGCGCGTGGTTCGTCAACGCCACCGAGTAGAACTCGCCGATGGAGTTGTCGCCCTGCAAGATGCACGAAGGATACTTCCAGGTAATCGCCGAGCCGGTCTCGACCTGCGTCCACGAGATCTTGGAGTTGCGGCCGCGGCAGGCGCCGCGCTTCGTGACGAAGTTGTAAATGCCCCCCTTGCCCTCCTCGTCGCCCGCGTACCAGTTCTGCACCGTCGAGTATTTGATCTCGGCGTCGTCCAGCGCGACCAGCTCGACCACCGCCGCGTGCAACTGGTTCTTGTCGAACTTGGGCGCGGTGCAGCCTTCGAGGTAGGAGACGTGTGCGCCCTCCTCCGCGATGATGAGCGTGCGCTCGAACTGGCCCGACTCCTGGTTGTTGATGCGGAAGTAGGTCGAAAGCTCCATCGGGCAGCGCACGCCCTTCGGGACGAAGACGAACGAGCCGTCGGAGAAGACCGCGCTGTTGAGCGCCGCGAAGTAGTTGTCGCCGACGGGGACGACCGAGCCGAGGTACTTCTTGATGAGTTCGGGGTAGTCGCGGATGGCGTCGGTGAAGGAGCAGAAGACGACGCCGTGCTTCTTGAGCTTCTCCTTGTAGGTCGTCGCCACCGAGACCGAATCGAAGACGGCGTCCACGGCGACGTTCGCGAGCTGCTTCTGCTCGTTGAGGGGGATGCCCAGCTTCTCGAACGTGCGGAGCAGCTCGGGGTCAACCTCGTCGAGGCTCGCCTTCGTCGCCTTCTGCTTCGGCGCGCTGTAATAGATGATGTCCTGGTAATCGAGTTCGGGGTATTTGAGGTTCGGCCAGTGCTTCGGCTCGGACATCTTCAACCACTGCCGGTACGCCTTGAGGCGGAACTCAAGCATCCACTCGGGCTCGCCCTTCTTCTCGGAGATGAGGCGGACGGTATCCTCGCTCAGACCCTTCGGGATCACGTCCGACTCGATGTCGGTGACGAAGCCGTACTTGTATTCCTGATTGGCTAACAGCTCGATTGTGCTCATCTGTTGATCGCTTCCCTACAAAGACTTATGAAAACTTACCGCGCGCCCTCGGCCGTGACCGTCGCCGCAGGCCGCGAGCCCTGAATCTGGTGGAGCATCGTGTCGACGCTCTGCTCGCTGCCGATCAGCTGCGCGAGCGTGATGGCCGACAGCGCGCGTTCGACCGCCTCGTGGACGTTGACGATGACCGAGCGGATGCCGCAGTCGCCCGTGTGCACGCACGAGTCGAGCACGCCGGGGTAGGTCTTGCAGTGGCCGTCCACCTCGCCCTCGTCCAGGACCTTGATGATCTCGCTCAGGCGAATCTCCGGGGCGGGCCGCGCCAAGGTGTAGCCGCCCTTCGTCCCGCGGGTCGAGCTGACCAGCCCGGCCTTGTTCAGCAGCCACAGAACCTTGCCGGCGTTGGCCTGCGAGATGCCCTCGCGCTCGGCGATCTGCCCGAGCGTCAGAAACTCCCCGCCCGACAAACGCGCGAGCTGCAAAAGGCACCGCAGACCGTACTCTTCCTGTGCCGAGACCTTCATAAAACACCCGAACTTTCGCCGCCCGTTAGTTGACGCTGCCCCATACTAGACATACCTGACTTTTTTGTCAAGATTAGTCGAATGTTCCCACGCCCGCCAGAATTGCACCGCTAAACTGTTGAGTGTTTGTGATTTATAGCGGCTTGCGGTTGAGTGCGACCGCGGATGAGTCAGTATCGCCTGCGGTAGCGGGCGGGTAGCGCGCACGAGACCCGCCCGCTACCGCAGGCGGTACTGACTTGCCGCCCTCCGCACCAGTCGCATCCAAGTGCAAATCGCTATAGAACAGGAACGGAGGCACACAAAGGAGGGTCGATCCCTCACTCGTAAGCAACGTTACTCATCCGAGAGTGAGAATTTAGATGGAAAGATGGAACGTTGCTTAAAAATGAAGGGAAGGTTCTCTCCGGAGCAGGAAATTTCCTTGTTTGAGAAGGAAAATTCTTTCTCCGAGGAGGAAATTTCTTTGTTTGAGAAGGAATGTTCCTCCTCGACGAAAAAAATTTCCTTCTACAAGGAGGGATTTTCCTTCTCGGAGAAGGAAAGTTCCTGCTCCGAGAAGGAAAATCGGAATTCGGCAACGCTCAACTTCTCCACTCGTCAATCAGGGAGGCGACGAGGCCCGACCAGCCGGTCTGGTGCGAGGCGCCGAGCCCCATCCCCGTGTCGCCGTGGAAGTATTCGTAGAAGAGCAGGTAGTCGCGCCAGTGCGGGTCGGTCTGGAACTTTTCGTACCAGCCGTGTGCGGGGCGTCGGCCGTCCGGCCCGCGTGTGAAGAGGCTGATGAGCCGTTCGGCGAAGCCGCGCGCCATCTCGTCGAGCTTGACGGGCGGCTCGCCGGGGACGGGGCTCTCGATGGCGAGCTGGTGGCCGTAGGCTTTGCCGAGCTTGCGCAACGACTCGATCATCATGAAGGTCGTCGGGAACCAGACGGGGCCGCGCCAGTTGGAGTTGCCGCCCTTGAGCATCTCCTGACTCTCGGCCGGCTCGTAGCCGACCTGCGCGTCGCCGAAGACGAAGGGTTGTCCCTCGTGTGCCTTCGAGAGGCTGCGCAGCCCGTAGGCGGAGCGGAACTCCTGCGGGTCCCAGACGCGCTCAAGCAGCCCGCGCATCTGCTCCAGGGTGAGGATGGCGAGGACGTGGACGAGCTTGCCGTCATGCTCGACCGTGGTCACGCAGCGCTGCACGATGTCCTGCCGGTTCTCAAGGAACCAGTGGAGGCTCTCGCCGAAGCTCTTGAAGGGTTCGATCCAATCCTCTTCGAGACGTTCGATGGCATAGAGCGGGATGAGGCCGACGAGCGAGCGGACGCGGAACTTCTGGTGGCTGCCGTCGGCGCGCGTGAGCACGTCGTAGAAGAACTTGTCCTGCTCGTCCCAGACCTCGACATCGTCCTCGCCCATCTGCTGCATCGCCGCGCCGATGTAGGCGTAGTGCTGGAAGAACTTCGTCGCCAGCGCCTCGTAGACGCTGTTCTCCTTCGCCAGCTCCAGGGCGATCCGCATGAGGTTGAGGCAGAACATGCCCATCCAGCCCGTCGCGTCCGACTGTTCGAGCGTCGCGCCCTCCGGGAGCGCGTGGCTGCGGTCTAAGACCGTGATGTTGTCGAGCCCGAGGAAGCCGCCCTCGAAGACGTTGTTGCCCTGCGCGTCCACCTTGTTCACCCACCAGGCGAAGTTGATGAGGAGCTTGTGGAAGCACTTTTCGAGGAACTCGCGGTCGGCCTCGCCCGACCTCACCCGATCCATGTTGTAGACGCGCCAGACGGCCCAGGCGTGGACGGGCGGGTTCAAGTCCGAGAACTCCCACTCGTACGCGGGCAGTTGCCCGTTCGGGTGCTGGAACTGCTCGAAGAGGAGCATCCAGAGCTGCTCCTTCGCGAACTCCGCGTCCACCAGCGCGAGCGGGACGCAGTGGAAGGCCAAATCCCACGCGGCGAACCAGGGGTACTCCCACTTGTCCGGCATCGAGATGACGCGCATCGAGTTGAGGTGCTTCCAGTGGACGTTGCGAACCCGCTTGTGCGATTCGGGCGGCGGGCACGCGGGGTTGTCTCCGTCGAGCCAGACGTTCACGTCGTACAGATAAATCTGCTTCGTCCAGAGCATCCCCGCCAGCGCCTGCCTCTGTATCCGACGCTCGTCCTCGCTCGCCTTCGGCGGGTGCACCCCTTCGTAAAACTCGTCCGCCTCGCGACGGCGTACCGCCACGATCTCGTCAACGTCGCGCAGTGGCTCGCTTAAAACTTCGTCCGTCAGGCGCAAACGCACGACGACCGAGCCGCCGGCCGGGACGTTCAAGTCCGCGTAATGGAAGCAGGTCTTCGTCCCGAAGGGCTCCGGGTTGACCGCCCCTTGCTCGCCATTGACGACGTAACGATGGAAGGCGTCTTTGACGTAAGGCCGGCGGCTCTCGGCGCCCCAGATGCGCGGGCCGTTCGTCTCGTTGAAGGTGAAGAGCGGCCGGCCGCCGCCTTCGGCGTAGAGGTAGCGCGTGCCGAGTCGGTACTCGAAGGCGAGGCCGGGCACCGGCTCGGCGTGGTTCGCCTTGAGGCTGGAGTAGCCGGGGCCGTCTGGGCCGAGGGTGATGGCAGGCTCGGGCCGCGCCTCGGGGTACCAGGCCCATGTGTTGCGGAACCAGAGCTGTGGGAGCAGGTGGAAGGTGGCGTCCTCCGGCCCGCGGTTGAAGACCTCGATCCTGACGACCAGGTCCTCGGGCGCAGCCTTCGCGTACTCGACGAACAGGTCGAAGTAGCGGTCTTCGTCGAAGACGCCCGTGTCGAGTAGCTCGTACTCCGGCTGCTGCGGGCCGCGCGAGCGGTTCTCCTGAATCAGTCTTTCGTAAGGGTAGGCGGCCTGCGGGTACTTGTAGAGGAACTTCGAGTAGGAATAGGTCGGCGTCGCGTCGAGGTAGAAGTAGTACTCCTTCACGTCCTCGCCGTGGTTCGCCTCGGAGGCGACGCAGCCGAACATGCGCTCCTTTAAGATCGGGTCGCGCCCGTTCCAGAGCGCGAGCGCGAAGCAGAGCACTTGATACCGGTCGCAAATCCCCGCCAGCCCGTCCTCGCCCCAGCGGTAGGCACGCGAACGGGCGTGGTCGTGCGGGAAATACTCCCAGGCGTTGCCGTGCGCCGAGTAGTCCTCGCGCACGGTGCCCCAGGCGCGCTCCGACACGTACGGCCCCCACTTCCGCCAGGGTCGCACGGGCGCGTCAACTCCCTCTTTGAGTCTTTCCTGTTCGCTGTTAGGCATCGGCGGGTGTGCAAACGAGACGTGCGAGCGGTCTCAAGCTGTCTCAGAACTTGTTTCCAGTCTCGCCGCGGCGGCGCGGTCTACGTACCATTCGAGGGTGCCGTCTGTCGGGCGGATGAGCTGCGCGGGCAGCCGCGAGGGGTCGCGCTCGCCCTTCAGGACTTCGCGCAGGCGCGCGGCCTTGTCGGTGCCGGTGACGAGGAAGGTCACACACCGCGCGGCGTTGATGAGCGGCGCGGTCATCGTGACGCGCCACGCGCCGAGCTTCTCGACCCAGTTCGGCGCGACCCACAGGCGCTGCTCTTTTAAAACTTCGGTGCCAGGGAAGAGCGACGCCGTGTGGCCGTCGTCGCCCATGCCCAAAAGCACCTGGTCGAGCCGCGGCCGCTCCACGTCACCGAAGAGGCCGCGCATCTCCGACTCGTATGCGCTCGCGTTGGCGGCCGCGTCGCCGACGCCGTCGATGCGGTGGACGTTCTCGGGCGGGATACCGACTTTCGAGAGCAGGGCTTCACTCGCCATGCGGTAGTTGCTCTCGGCGTGGTCGGGCGGAACCATTCGCTCGTCGCCGAAGAAGACGTGGACGTTCGGCCAGTCGATGCCGTCCCTGAACTCTTCCCCCGCGAGCAGCTCGTAGACCCTGCGCGGCGTAGACCCGCCCGAGAGCGCGAGGGTGTAGAGTCCGCGCGCCCTAATCGACTCGCGCGCAAGCTCGGCGATGCGTGCGGCGGCCGCGCGCGCGAGCGACTCGGCGTCGTCGTAGACAGACACGTTCGGTTCTGGGTCGGCTGCACTCAAAGTGTCTACACTCCTCCCATCAGCGCGGCGCGCGCGGCGCCGTAGAGCGCAGTCTTGTCGTCGAGGATGACGCGGACGGGGATCGACATGACCAGCCCCGACATGCGCCCCTTGTCGCCGTAGTTGCGCATGAAGGTGCCGTCCGTCAGCTTGGGCATGATCTTCGGCGCGATGCCGCCGCCGATGTAGAGTCCGCCGACCGACTTTAAGAGCAGCGCGAGGTTGCCGGCCATCGCCCCGTAGACCTCGACGAAGATTTCCAGCGCGGTCGCCGCCATTTCGCTCTTGCCCGCGAGCGCGGCGCGCGAGACGGCCGCGGACGGGTCGCCCGTCCTCAGCTCTTCGGCCAGCCACGCGGGCTCCTCGCCGTAGCCGCGGTCGCGCAGGAACGAGTAGATGTTGTGGATGCCCATCCCGGAGAGCACGCGCTCGTAGGAGACGCGGCCGCCGAGCTGCTCGCGCAGGTAGTTGAGCATCTCGAACTCGCGCTCGTTGCGCGGCGCGAAGTCGATGTGCCCGCCCTCGGAGGGCATCGGGTGGAACGCGGAGCCGTCGAAGTAGATGGCGGCCATCCCCAGCCCCGTGCCGGCGGCGATGAGCGCGCGATGCCCCATGCGCTCGCCCTCGCCTTCGTTCAGGGTGTGGAGCTGCTCGGGGCCAAGCTCGCCGATGCCGAAGGCGGTGGCTTCGAGGTCGTTGATGAGGCGGACTGCGGGGACGCCGATGGCCTCCGCGAGTTTTACGTCGTGCACCTTCCACGCGAGGTTCGTCGCGTCGATGTGGCCGCGCACGACGGGGCCGGCGACGCCGAAGCACGCGTGCGTGAGTCTCTCCGGCCGGTGCTGCCGGACAAACTCCCGGAGGATGTCTTCGAGCGAGTCGTAACGCGCGCTCGGATAACTGTCCTGCGCCAGAGGCGGCCCGACCTTGCCCCCCCCGACCTCGAAGAGTGCGACGTTCGTCTTCGTCCCGCCGATGTCACCCGCGATTATCATCTCTTTCCGAGAAGCTCCCCCCGCCCGAATTGGTGTCTAAGACTCAAGCCCCGAGGGCCGCCAGCAGCCGCGCCGCCGCGCCGACGGCGCCCTCGTATACCTCGTCCCGCGAAAGGATGTCGAGTTCCGCGCTGAAGCGCCCGCCTTCCGTGCGCGCCTCGTAGCCGAGCACGCGCTCGCACGCATGCCCCGCCCCGCGCAGGCGCGCGCCCGTCCGCAGTCTGCGTTCTTCCAGGAGCAGCTCGACGAAGAACTCGTCGCCCGCGGCCGTCGAGATCGTGAGCGAGGTGAGCCAGCTGTCGCGCCCCGCCACGTCGTCGGTCGCCGCGAGCACGGCCTCGATCTCCCTGCCCCCGTCCCTCAGGATGAAGCGCGCGCGGCCCTTCTCAAAAGTCGCGCCCTCCTCTGACACCTCCCAGCCGAGGCACGAGGCCATCCAGCCGAGCGCGAGCAGGGCCTTCGGCGCGATCTCTTCGTGCGAGCGGTCGGGCGGGTCGTACTCGATGACCACCTTCGCGACCCGCG
This sequence comes from Pyrinomonadaceae bacterium, assembly GCA_045807865.1. GTDB lineage: Bacteria > Acidobacteriota > Blastocatellia > Pyrinomonadales > Pyrinomonadaceae > QHXN01. Next base: position 2,437 of record JBJMGP010000024.1, on the reverse strand, counting down.
CGAGCGAGTCGCGGTAGTCGGCCACGTCCCAGAAGCCCGCGACGAGCGCGCGCCAGGAGGTCAGACGCCCCCAGTTTAAATCGCTCAGGCGCATCCGCCCGCCTTCGAGCATAATCGCCAGGCGCCGCAGGTCTTCGTGCGGGCGGTCGAACGAGGCCGAGTCGATGACGACGCGGTCGGCCATCCCCGTCAGGCGCGTGAAGAGCTTGTCTTCGTAGTGCGGGATGTCCTTCCACCAGAGGAAGACCGGCACGTCCGGCACGAGCAGCGGCGCGACCGCCGAAGAGGCCGTGTCCACGGCCGAGCCCGCGGCCTCGATGCTGATCTGCTCGCCGCAGATGCGCTTCGACCCGCGCGAGGAGAGCTGGCAGCGCGTCGAGACGAACGCTTCAAGCCTCGACTCTTCTGCCCCGCGCTCCGCATTCAACACGATGGCGCGGCAGGGGTGACGCTCGACGACCTCGGCCAGCAGGTCGTCCACCTGCGCGCGCTCCTCCGCCCCCTCGGCGTAGACCACGAGGTTCAGGACGCACGCGCGCACGACGCCCGCGGCGCCGCCCTCCCCTTCTGGCGCGGACATCTCCGCCCACATCGCGTTCAGTTCGCGTTCGAGCTTCGCGGCGTCGATGCCTCTCGCCAGAGAGACCTGTGTCGTGCTCGCCTGAGTTTCCATCGGGCTTTAAGGGCGGCGCCAGCGGCGCGCGTGCTGTTCGAGTAATTTAAAAGATGCGTCCGGCCCCCACGAGCCGGCCTCGTAGTTGGGGAAGTCCGCCCCGGCCTTGCTCGCGCCCCACTCTTCGAGGATGGGCATGACCAGCTCCCAGCCGCGCTCGGTCATGTCCTTGCGCGCGTAGAGCGTGGAGTCGCCGAGGACGCAGTCGAGAATCAGGCGCTCGTAAGCCTCGGCGAGCTGGACGCCGAAGGAGGCGCCGTAGCGGAAGTCCATGTTCACGTCGCGGATGCGCGTGACCTGCCCCGGCACCTTCGCCGCGACGCGCAGCGTGATGCCCTCGTCGGGCTGGATGCGGATGACGAGCTGGTTGGGCGCCACCTCGTCCATCGCGCGGCCGAAGAGCGCGTGCGGCGCGGCGCGGAACTGGATGGCGATCTCGGTGACGCGCTTGGCGAGCCGCTTGCCCGAGCGGATGTAGAAGGGCACGCCCGACCAGCGCCAGTTGTCGAACCACATCGTCACCATCGCGTAGGTCTCGGTGGCGGAGTCCGGCGCGACGCCCTTCTCCTCGCGGTAGCCGGGTACGGCCGCGCCGCCGATGCTCCCCGCCCCGTACTGCCCACGAATGCACTCCAGGCGGACGCGCTCGGGCGTGAACTCGCGCGCCGAGTGCATGGCCTTGATCTTCTCGTCGCGCACGTCCTCGGCCGAGAGCGAGGCGGGCGGCTCCATCGCCACGAGCGAGAGCACCTGGAAGACGTGGTTCTGAATCATGTCGCGCACCACGCCCGACTTCTCGTAGTAGCCGCCGCGCCCCTCGACGCCCACGGTCTCGGCGTTGGTGATCTGGACGTGGTCTACGTACTGCCGGTTCCAGAGGGGCTCGAAGATGCCGTTGGCGAAGCGGAAGACCAGGAGGTTCTGGACGGTCTCCTTGCCGAGGTAGTGGTCGATGCGGTAGACCTGCGACTCTTCGAGGTGGCGGAGTATCTGCTCGTTCAGCTCGCGCGCGCTCTCAAGGCTCGTCCCGAACGGCTTCTCGATGATGACGCGCGCCCAGCCCCTGTCCTGCCTGACCAGCTCGGCCTCGCCCAACTGCTTGACGGCCTCGGCGTAGAACTCCGGCGCGACCGAAAGGTAGAAGAGCCGGTTGCCCGCCGTGCCGCGCGCGCCGTCCACCTCTTCCAGCTTCTGCCCGAGCTCTCTGTAACTCTCCGGGTTGTCGATGTTCGAAGGGAGGTAGTGGAGTCCCGCGGCGAACGAGCGCCAGACCTCTTCGTCAACCGTCTTCGACTCGGAGAACTCGGCGACGGACTCCTTCATCTTGTCGCGGTACTCTTCGTCGGTCATCGGCGTGCGGCCCAGGCCGATGACGGCGAACTCGGCCGGCAAGAGTCTCTCCTGCACCAGCCGGTAGAGTGCCGGGATCAACTTGCGCTTGGCGAGGTCGCCGGACGCGCCGAAGATGACGACCGCGCACGGCTCGGCCGCGCGCCCCAGCCGCATCCCGACGCGCAGGGGATTTTCGACGACGGTGGCTGTGCTCATATGAAACTCAGCAGGCAGTAGGCAGCCGCCGCGGAGCGGCGCTTGAGATTAGCCCGGCCTTTCAAGGCCGGGGACGCCGAACGTTAACAAGGTGTGCGTCGCGTCAGCGACGCCTGCACGGCTCAGGCGTCGCTGACGCGACGCCGCGATGATTTAACCAATCGTTACCCCGCCTTGAAAGGCCGGGCTACACTCACCACGCCGCTCCGCGGCGGA
>JBJMGP010000023.1:0-11072 GCA_045807865.1 Pyrinomonadaceae bacterium | reverse complement strand
GTCCTTCCTCGACGAGTACGTCATCGGGCAGGAGGAGACGAAGAAGCGTCTGGCCGTCGCCGTCTACCAGCACTACAAGCGCATCGAGTTGGCGCGCCGGCGGAGTGACGTCGAGATCCAGAAGTCGAACATCCTGCTCATCGGGCCGACGGGCACGGGCAAGACCCTGCTCGCGCAGACGCTCGCGCGGATGCTCTCCGTCCCCTTCACCATCGTGGACGCGACGACGCTCACCGAGGCGGGCTACGTCGGCGAGGATGTCGAGAACATCATCCTCAAGCTCCTGCAGGCCGCCAACGGCGACGTGGAGCGCGCGCAGCAGGGCATCATCTACATCGACGAGGTCGATAAGATCTGCCGCAAGGACGAGAACCCTTCGATCACGCGCGACGTGTCGGGCGAGGGCGTCCAGCAGGCGCTCCTCAAGATTCTCGAAGGCACGGTCGCCAACGTCCCGCCGCAGGGCGGGCGCAAGCACCCGCATCAGGAGTTCTTCCCCGTCGATACGACGAACATCCTCTTCATCTGCGGCGGCGCCTTCGTCGGCCTTGAGAAGGTCGTCGAGCGGCGGATGCGGAACAAGTCGCTCGGCTTCCAGGCGCAGATCAAGTCGGCCGGGAGCCGCTACTCCGAGGCGTTCTCGTCGGTGCAGCCCGAAGACCTCGTCAAGTACGGGCTCATCCCCGAGTTCGTCGGCCGCCTGCCCGTGACGGGCGTGCTGCACGAGCTGGACGAGGCGGCGCTCATGCGCATCCTGACCGAGCCGAAGAACGCGCTCATTAAGCAGTACCAGAAGAAGTTCGAGTACGACAACGTCAAGCTCCGCTTCACCGACGACGCGCTGAAGGCCATCGCGCACCAGGCGGTCGAGCGCAAGGTCGGCGCGCGCGGCCTGATGATGATCATGGAGGAGTTGCTGCTCGACGCCATGTACACCCTGCCGTCGCAGAAGCGCGTCAAGGAGTTCGCCATCACGCGCGAGATGGTCGAGCGCCGCCGCGCCGTCCCCGGCGAGATACTCACCGGCGTGGACGAGGCCGCCTGAGACGGCCCCGGCGCGGAGCAGAGGGTGCTTGCCCCTCCCGGCGCGCGCCGCGCGGCGTTTGGACGCCTGCGGCGCGAAGGGTTAATATGGGCCGTTCGTCAACTCGATAATCCCGCGACACCCGACCGTCGCCTCATTAGCCATACGTAACACACACTTCACGCTCTAAACATCAAGACTGTCGGCCGTAGGTTCTCCCCACACTTGGGCCTGGCCCACGCTCGTGCTCGCCTTCACGCCAGCGCGCCGGCGAATGAGTGTGTCTGCCGCCTCAGTAAATCGAACGAAAAGGAAGCCCCATGAAACGAAATCTACTTCTCCTGTGTACCCTGCTGTTCGTGTGCGCGGCCGAAGCCTCAGCCGCAACCCTCTACGGGGTGAATACCGCGAACCAGTTGATTCGGTTTAAGAGTAACGCCCCCGGCGTCCTCGACTTGCAAGTGGCGGTCACCGGGCTGCAACCCGGCGAGAACGTCCTGGGCATCGACTTCCGCCCGGCCAACCGCCAGCTCTACGCGCTGGGGAGCGCCGGCCGGCTCTACACGCTCGACACCGTCACCGGCGCCGCCACCTTCGTCGCCACACTCTCCGCCGACCCCTCGGACGCCTCCGCCCCGTTCGCCGGCCTCTCCGGCGCCGAGTTCGGCCTCGACTTCGACCCGGTGGCCGACCGCATCCGCGTCGTCTCGGACGCGGAGCAGAACCTCCGGATCAACCCCGACACCGGCCTCGTCATCACCGACGCGGCGCTGGCCTTCGCGGCGGGCGACTCGAACGCCGGGGACAACCCCTCCGTCACCGCCGCCGCGTACAACAGTAACTTCCCCGGCGCCACCACGACCACCCTCTACGGCATCGACACTTTCAACGACATCCTGGTGATCCAGAACCCGAGCGCGGGGACGCTGACCACGTCCAGTTCCCTCGGCCTCGGCAACATCGACGCGGTCGTGGGGTTCGACGTCGGCCCCGGCAACGGCATCGGCTACCTGGCCTACACCAACTCCGCCAACCCGTCCGCGTCCCTCCTCGCCTCAGTCTCCTTGGGTTGCTGCGGCGCCAGCCCGACCGCCACCCCGAACACCATCGGCGGTGGCAGCCGCGTGCGGGACATCGCCGTCGCGGCCAACAGCTTCTTCCGCCTCAGCGCCGCCAACTACGTCGTGGACGAGACGGCGGGCACGGTCACGCTCTCGATCTTCCGCTTCGGCGACACCTCGGCCTCCGCCTCGGTCACCGTCACCACGAGCGACGGGACGGCCGTCGCGCCTTTCGACTACAACCAGAGCAACCAGAGCGTCTTCTTCGACCCGGGGGAGACGGTGAACCTGGTGACGCTCTCCATCGTGAACAACCCGGTCCCTGAGGAGACCGAGACCTTCACCGTGTCGCTCACCAACCCGAGCAGCACTGAGCCGACCGCCCTCGACACGCCGCGGACGGCGACCGTCACGATCACCGAGGGCTCGCCGACGCCCACCCCGACTCCGGCGACCGTGACCGTCTTCGGCGTGAGCCTCAGCAACCGGCTCTTCTCCTTCAGAAGCACCAACCCCGGAACCATAGACTACTCGGTGCCGATCACAGGGTTGCAGCCCGGCGAGAGCGTCCTCAACATAGACGTGCGGCCCGCCACGGGGCAGCTCTATGCGCTGGGCAACGCCGGCCGGCTCTACACGCTCGACACCGTCACCGGCGCCGCCACCTTCGTCGCCACGCTCGCGGCCGACCCCTCCGATTCGACCGACCCGTTCGCCGGACTCTCGGGTTCGGAGTTCGGGTTTGACTTCAACCCGGTGGCCGACCGCATCCGCGTCGTTTCGGACGCGGAGCAGAACCTACGCATCAACCCCGACACCGGCCTCGTCATCACCGACGCGCCGATAGCTTACGCCGCCGGCGACCCGAACGCCGGGCGTGACCCGAGCGCCGTCGCCGCGGCCTACACCAACCCGGACAACGACCCGGCGACCGGGACCACCCTGTACGTCCTCGAAGTGGGCCAGGACATGCTCGTCACCCAGGACCCGCCGAACAACGGCACTCTCAACACCGTCGCCCCGCTGAACACCAACCTCAGTCAGCGAGTCGGCTTCGACATCGCGCCGGACAACTCGGCCTACGTCTCGCACACCCCGCAGGGCGGCTCGAACAGCTTCTTCCGACTCAGCCTGAGCAACGGCTCGTTCCCGTGCTGCGGCTCAAGCATCGGCTTCCCCGACGTGGTGCGCGACATCGCCGTGGCGCCCGGCAACGTCGGCGTCCTGCAACTGGACGCGTCCAGCTACACCGTAGACGAGGGCGCCGGCTCGCTCACGGTGACGGTCAACCGCACGGGCGGCAGCGCCGGAACCGTCATGGTCAACTACTCCACCTCGACCTCCTTCAACGCCGCGCCCGGCCAGGACTACACGCCCGTCGCCGGGACGCTCACCTTCGGCCCCGGCGAGACCACGAAGACCTTCAACGTCCCGATCCTTGAGGACGCCCTGGTCGAATCCGGCGAGCAGTTCAACGTCATCCTGAGCGGGCCGGTGGGCGGGGCCGCGCTGGGGACGCCCAGCACGGCCACCGTCTTCATCAACGATAACGACACCACGATCCCGCCGGGCGCGGCGGCGCTCTCGGTCGGCGACGTGACTGTGGTCGAAGGCCACACGGGGACGCTCGCCGTCTTCACCGTGACGCTCTCGGCGGCCAGGAACTTCACCATCAGCGCGCAGTACATCACCTCCAGTGGCACGGCCAACGCCGGCGCCGACTACGAGACCGTCTCCGGCACGGTCACGTTCGGGCCGGGCGTGACGAGCCGCACGATCAGCGTCCCGGTCAACGGCGACGACGCGCCGGAAGCCGACGAGACGTTCTTCGTCAACCTCTCGAACCCGGTCGGCGCCGTCATCGCCGACGCCCAGGGGCAGGCCACGATCAACGACGACGACTTGCCGCCGACGGCGGCCTTCGCCTTCGGCGCCGCGAGCTACGCCGGCACCGAGGACTGCACGCAGGTCCTCGTGACGGTCAACCGCACGGGCGACACGTCGGGCGCGATGACGGTCGCCTACGCGACCGCGAACGGCACGGCCTCGGACCACTCCGACTACACCTCCGCGTCGGGCACGCTGGAGTTCGCCCCCGGCGAGACGAGCAAGACCATCCCCATCCTCATCAACGAGGACTCGCGCGTCGAAGGCACGGAGACGCTGACGGTCAAGCTCGCGAACCCGACGGGCGGCGGCGGGCTCGGCGGCCAGGCTTCGACCACCGTCGTCATCATCGACGACCCGTCGGAGCCGGCGACGAACGCGATAGACGTCACCGAGACCTTCGTCGGCCAGCACTACCACGACTTCCTCAACCGCCAGGCGGACGCCGAGGGGCTGGCCTTCTGGACGGGCGGCATCGAGTCGTGCGGCGCGGACGCGGGCTGCCGCGAGGCGAAGCGCGTGGACACTTCGGCGGCCTTCTTCCTCTCCATCGAGTTCCAGCAGACCGGCTTTCTCGTCGAGCGCGCTTACCGGGCGGCCTTCAACCGGCGCGTGCTGCTCGGCGAGTTCCTCCCCGACTCGCAGGAGATCGGGCGCGGCGTCGTGGTCGGCGCGCCGGGCTTCGAGGCCGTGCTCGAAGCGAACAAGCGGGACTACTTCGACGAAATCGTCGCGCGCCCGCAGTTCGCCTCGCTCTACGGCGCGCTCTCGAACGCTCAGTACGTGGACGCCCTGAACGCCAACACCGGGGGCGCGCTCTCGCCCGCCGAACGTGACGCGCTGGTCGCGGCGCTGAACGGCGGGACGGTGACGCGGGCGCAGGCGCTCCGCTCGGTGGCCGAGGACGCGACCTTCGTCGCTAGCGAGTTCAACCGGGCCTTCGTGCTGATCCAGTACTTCGGCTACCTGCGGCGCGACCCGGACGAGTCGGGCTTCCAGTTCTGGCTCGATAAGCTGAACCAGTTCGGCGGCGACTTCCGCCGGGCCGAGATGGTCAAGGCCTTCATCTCGTCCACCGAGTACAGACAGAGGTTCGGCCAGCAGTAACCGGGCCGCACCGCGTTGAAGGCGGGATGATGCAGGACAGCGGGTCTGTCATCATCCCGCCTTCATTTTGTCAACGGTACGCCCTCCCTCACGGTCGGGCTTCCGCTTTTTTTCCAGCCCAGTGGCAGCGCCGCGCGAAATGTTCTAAAATCCTTCCTTAAGGAGTGGGGCGAGCGGACTCGTGAGGCTCGCCCCTTGTGCCCTCTAAGGTTCGGCGGAAGCTTTTTTGATTTATGGAAGAATATTCTGATCGCACACCAGCAGACATCGTGCGGCTGCCGATGGTGCCCATCCGCGATGTCGTGATCTTCCCTTTCACCAAGGTCGCCTTCAAGATCGGCCGGCCCGGCTCGGTGCGCGCGCTCGAAGACGCGCTCGCCACCGACCGCACAATCTTCCTCGCCACCCAGCACGACGCCTCCATCGACGAGCCCAACCCCGACCAGATCTACACGGTCGGCACCGTCGCCCGCATCCTCCAGGCGCAGCGCCAGGAGAACGGGCAGACCAAGGTCGTCGTCGAGGGGCGCGAGCGCGCCACGACCATCCGCGTCGAGAACGACAACGGGGCGTTCACCGCCACCGTCCGCCGCGCGCCGGCCGCGCCCGAGTCGGGGCCGCGCATCGACGCGCTGATGCAGCGGGTCGGCCAGCTCGTCGAGCAGCACGTCCGCCTCGCGCCCGAGATGCAGACCGACGCCCTGCAGACCGCCCTGCGCAACACGGACCCTTCGCACCTCGCGGACGCGCTGGCTTCGCAGATTAAAATCTCGGTCGAGGACAAGCAGGGCCTCCTCGAAATCTTCTCGACGCACGGGCGCTTGCAGCGCCTCGTCGAGCTGCTCGAAGTCGAGGTGGACAAGCGCCAGCTCGACCGCACCATCCAGGCGCGCGTCAAGCGGCAGATGGAGAAGGCGCAGAAGGAGTACTACCTCAACGAGCAGATCAAGGCCATCCACAAGGAGCTCGGCCGCAAGGACGAGAAGGCCGAGATGGAGGAGCTGCGCAAGCGCATCGAAGAGGCCGGCATGACCGAGGAGGCGAAGGAGAAGGCTCTGCAAGAGCTGCACCGCCTCGAAGCCATGCCGCCGATGTCGGCCGAAGGCACCGTCTCGCGCACCTACATCGACTGGCTGCTGAGCGTGCCGTGGAAGCAGAAGTCGAAGGAGATCCGCGACATCACGAAGGCCGAAGAGGTCCTGAACGACGACCACTACGGCCTGGAGAAGATTAAAGACCGCATCCTCGAACACCTCGCCGTCCGCCAGCTGGTGAAGAGCCCGAAGGGCTCCATCCTCTGCTTCGTCGGCCCGCCGGGCGTCGGCAAGACTTCTCTAGGAAAGTCCATCGCGCGCGCGACCGGAAGAAAGTTCGTGCGGCTCTCGCTGGGCGGCGTGCGCGACGAGGCGGAGGTACGCGGTCACCGCCGCACGTACATCGGCGCGCTGCCCGGCCAGATCATCCAGATGATGAAGAAGGCGGGGACGGTCAACCCCTGCATCCTCCTCGACGAGGTGGACAAGCTCGGCGCCGACTTCCGCGGCGACCCGTCGGCGGCGCTGCTCGAAGTCTTAGACCCGGAGCAGAACTCGACCTTCCAGGATCACTACCTGGATGTCGAGTACGACCTCTCGAAGGTCTTCTTCATCGCGACGGCGAACGTCCTCCACACCATCCCGCCGCCGCTGCAAGACCGTCTGGAGATTCTGCGCCTGTCGGGCTACACCGAGCGCGAGAAGCTTGAGATCGCCAAGCTGCACCTCGTCAAGAAGCAGGCCGAGGGCTCGGGCCTGCGCTCCGAGCAGGTCGCCTTCACCGACGAGGGCATCCTCGAAATCATCCGCCACTACACGCGGGAGGCGGGCGTCCGCAACCTGGAGCGCGAGATCGGCTCCTGCTGCCGCAAGGTCGCGCGCAAGCTCGTCGCCGAGTCGAAGGGCGAAGAGTTCAAGATGACCATCACGCCCGAGTCGGTCCGCGAGATGCTCGGCCCGATCCGCTTCCGTCAGGCCGACATGGCCGCCGTGTCGGAGGTCGGGCTGGCTCTGGGCCTGGCGTGGACGGAGGTCGGCGGCGAAGTCCTTCAGATCGAAGCGACGCTCACCAACGGCCGCGGCAACGTGACCCTCACCGGCAAGCTCGGCGAGGTGATGCAGGAGTCGGCGCAGGCCGCGCTCACCTGCGTCAAGTCGCGGGCGGAACGCCTGGGGATGAACCTCGAATTCATCCGCAAGCGCGACCTGCACGTCCACATCCCCGAGGGCGCCATCCCGAAGGACGGCCCCTCGGCCGGCGTCACCCTGGCGACGGCGATGGCCTCGGCGCTCGCGCGCGTCCCCGTCCGCAGGGACGTGGCGATGACGGGCGAGATCACCCTGCGCGGTAAAGTCCTCCCCGTCGGCGGCGTCAAGGAGAAGCTGCTCGCGGCGCACCGCGTCGGCGTCTCGACGGTGCTCATCCCGAAGGACAACGAGAAGGACTTGGAGGAGGTGCCCGAGGAGGTGCGCGCCGACATGACGATTCAGTTCGTCGAGACCATCGACGAGGTGCTCTCGCTCGCGCTCGAAGACGCCTGCCCGACCGACGCCGGCGCGACCGACACGGCGCCCCCCGTCTGGACGACCGAGCAGCCCTCGGCCGGTGGCGCGCAGACGCTCGCCGACTAGCGGGCACGAGCCCGAGGCAATTCTGGAGGGGGCGGGAACGAGCCCCGCCCCTCCACCCTTCCCCCGCGGTTGACAGCCCGCGCCCGCCGCTTGTACAGTTCGCCTTCCCGGAGTCTCAATTCAGCAGGTAGCATCGAAGGCAGTCAGGAGTCACGCCCCCTCGCGCACCTCTGCCGCTCCGCGCTTTAGACTCGCCAGAAGCTTTCGCCGTACTTCCAACTCTTCCCGAGGAGACAAATTCTTTATGACGGACAAAGCCAAGAGTGCCGAGCTGATACTCAAGCTCTACGACCTGCGCCGCGAGGCGGTCATGCGCGAGGCGCGCAACTGGTTCTTCACCTTCAACCCCGAGTCGGCTGAGGAGATTTTGCGCGTCTCGACGGGCGAGCACGGCGGCCACTTCCGGATGGTGACGACCTACTGGGACATGGCCTGCTCGTTCGTCAACCACGGCGCCATCGACGCCGAGATGTTCAACGACGCGACCGGCGAGCAGGTCTTCGTCTACGCCAAGCTTCAGCCGTTCCTCGAACAGCTCCGCGCGACGGCGAACCCGACCTACATGCAGCATCTTGAGCGCGCCGTTCTGGCCATACCGCACGCCGAGGAGCGGCTCGCCCGCGTCCGCGAGATGGCCAAGCGCCTCGCCGAGGCCCGCGCCGCCGCCGCGGCCGAGCAGACGGAGGCCGACGCCGCGAACGCCTAAGAGCCGTCAACCGTGAACCGTCAACCGTGACGAGATTGAGTCACAGGTCACGGCCCGAGGTTTTAATCCTGTCACGGTTGACGGTTCACGGTCTACGCGTTTTATGAAAGTAACGAGTACCACGTTCGTCAAGAGCGCGTTCGAGGAGTCGCAGTGGCCGCGCGACCGTCGGCCGGAGGTGGCCTTCATGGGGCGCTCGAACGTCGGCAAGTCGAGCATGATTAACTCGATGCTCGGGGTCAAAGGTCTGGCGCGCACCTCCTCGACGCCGGGGCGGACGCAGGCTTTGAACTTCTTCCAGATCAATGAACGTTTCTATTTCGTGGATTTGCCGGGCTACGGTTTCGCCCGCGTCCCGCGCGACGTGCGCGAGTCCTGGGGGCAGTTGGTCGCCGATTACCTTGCCAAGCGCGACTCGCTTGTGCTATCAATTCACATCGTAGACTCGCGCCACGAACCCACGACATTGGATTTGCAGCTCCGCGAATGGCTACTCGCGAACGGGAAGCCGTTCCTGACGGTCGCCACCAAATCCGATAAGCTTTCGCACAACGAGTCGCAGAAAAACCTCGCGCGCGCTCGCAAAGTGCTGGACGCCGTGGGACGTGGCACAGGCGGGGAGTTGATCGCGTACTCCTCCACCACCGGGCACGGACGCGAACGCGTCTGGCGCGCCATCGAAGAGGCATTGGCCGCCTCACAACAATCCCCCATTTGAGTCTCGGAACCGACGGAGGATTTAGCGCAACCGCGCGGGGCGGCCGGGCATCCAACAGGCGCACGGAAATCCCGCTAACCCAACTGGAAGGCTGAGGCCGCGCACCTCAAGCGCGCCCCCGCGGGGGGCACCGATAAGGCATCATTCTCGACATACAATCGGCAATAATTTTGACCAGATTCTAAAGGCAACGTCGCCGGCCCGCTTACTCGCAACGCGGGCGTACCCGACGATTAGAGCGCGCCGGACTTGCAAAAAGTAAAGCGCGACGAAGAGAACAATCGAGATGTCACGAGAACGCACAACACGCACACGCACAAGCAGCAGGGTCAGCGCCAACGGCGCGTCCGACCGGGACGGCGGCAACAAGTCGGCCGCCGCCGTCGAGCCGATGCCCGATATCGACCTGCCCGAGGTGGACGAGAACGCCGAGGAGGCCATGAGCTTCAGCGGCGAGGGCGGCACCTTCAACCTCGCCACGCTCAAGGAGATGTCCATCTCCAAGCTGACGCAGATCGCCAAAGACCTCGACGTGCCCGGCGCCACCGGCATGCGCAAGCAGGAGCTGATCTTCAAAGTCCTCGCCGCGCAGACCGAGAAGAGCGGCCTCATCTTCTCCGAGGGCGTCTTGGAAACCCTGCCCGACGGCTTCGGCTTCCTGCGCGCGCCCGAGTACAACTACCTGCCCGGCCCCGACGACATCTACGTCTCGCCGTCGCAGATTCGCAAGTTCGACCTGCGCACCGGCGACACCGTCTCGGGCCAGATTCGGCCGCCCAAGGAGGGCGAGCGCTACTTCGCGCTCATCAAGGTCGAAGCCATCAACTTCGAGGCGCCCGGCGAGTCGCGCGACAAGGTCTTCTTCGACAACCTGACGCCGCTCTACCCGGACGAGCAGTTGCGGATGGAGACGGCGGGCGAGAACATCGTCGGCCGCGTCGTCGATTTAGTCACGCCGCTCGGCAAGGGGCAGCGCGGCCTCATCGTCGCCCCGCCCCGCACGGGCAAGACGATGATGCTCCAGGCCATCGCCAACTCGATCTCGAACAACCACCCCGAGGTCACGCTCATCGTGCTGCTCATCGACGAGCGTCCCGAGGAGGTCACCGACATGCAGCGCTCGGTGCAGGGCGAGGTCATCTCCTCGACCTTCGACGAGCCGCCGACCCGCCACGTGCAGGTCGCCGACATGGTCATCGAGAAGGCCAAGCGCCTCGTCGAGCACAAGCGCGACGTGGTCATCCTGCTCGACTCTCTGACGCGCCTCGCGCGCGCGCACAACGCCGTCGTCCCGCCCTCGGGCAAGATTCTCTCGGGCGGTATCGACGCCAACGCCCTCCAGCGCCCGAAGCGCTTCTTCGGCGCGGCGCGCAACATCGAAGAGGGCGGCTCGCTCACCATCATCGCGACGGCGCTCATCGACACCGGCTCGCGCATGGACGACGTGATCTTCGAAGAGTTCAAGGGCACCGGCAACTCCGAGATTCATCTCGACCGGCGCCTCTCCGACAAGCGCCTCTTCCCCGCCATCGACCTCCAGCGGTCGGGCACGCGCAAGGAGGAGCTGCTCATCTCGAAGGAAGACCTCAACCGCATCTGGGTCATGCGCCGCGTCCTGAACCCCCTCTCGCCCGTCGAGCAGATGGAAGTGGTTCTGGAGCGCCTCGGCAAGACCAAGAACAACAGCGACTTCCTCGCCTCGATGCAGACCTAAGGAAAGAGTGTTGGGTGTTGGGTTTCAGGTTCTGGTTAAAGACGTGCTGTTTTTACCCAAAACCCAGCACCCAACACCCAACATCCATTTTCCCCTTTCTTGACAAACCCGACGCGGCTTCGCGATATTATCCCCTGATTTAGCAGTTAAGTTTGGCTCAAAGGCTCGCGCCTCTCGGTGGGGCGCGGT